>CAWKMO010000008.1:0-39266 GCA_963850755.1 Ilumatobacteraceae bacterium
GTGATCGCCCGCGACTCGGGCTTCCACTCGATGATCGCCCGCATCGAGGCCAGCGGCGACGCCTCGCGAGCCCTGCACGCCAGTTGTGGTTTCGAGCTGGTCGGCATCGAGCGTGAAGTCGGCCGCAAGTTCAACCGCTGGCTCAGCGTCGCCGTCATGCAACTGATGCTCTGAACACCGATCCGGGGCGACAGCGAGCAGCTTCGGGTCGCGGACCGCAGCAACGCACCGATCACCCGCGGGTCAGCAAGGCGGGTGAGCGGTCGAAGCGAAGCGGAGACGGCGAGCTCGGGAGGCGACAGGGAGCAGCTTGGCTGCGACCAGAGCCCGTCAATCGCGGAAGTTGATGAACTGGAGCGGAATGCCGACGTCCTTCGACTTGAGCATCGTGATCACGGCTTGCAGGTCGTCACGCTTCTTGCCGGTGACCCGCACCGTGTCGCCCTGGGTCTGACTGGAGATGCCCTTGGGGCCCTCGGCCTTGATCATCTTGTTGATCTCGCGCGCCTTGTCGGATGAGATCCCGACCGCGAGCGTGGCGACCAGTCGAACCGTGTTCTGGGTGGCTTCCTCGACCTTGCCGTAGTCGAGCCCCTTCAAGGACACTCCACGCTTGACCAGCTTCTCCTCGAGCACGGTCTTGAGGGCGTTGAGCCGATCCTCACTCACCGTCCGCAGCGTGAAGCTGAGCTCGTTCTGCTCGATGGTCGAATCGGTGTTCTTGAAGTCGAACCGGGTCGACACCTCGCGCTGGGCCTGATCGATGGCATTGCGAACCTCTTGTCGATCGACCTCCGACACCACATCGAAACTGGGCATACGGCCAGGCTAACCACTACCGGAATCGAGGTCGCGGGCGATACGCTCCGGTCGACAATTCATGGGTCGATGCCCGAGTGGCCAAAGGGAGCAGACTGTAAATCTGCCGGCATACGCCTACGGAGGTTCAAATCCTTCTCGGCCCACGCATAAACCTGGCGCTCCGCCTCCCGAGCTCGCCGCCTCCGCTGTGCTTCGACGGCTCACCCGCCTGGTCGACCCGCGGCTGTCCGGTGCGTCGGCATGGTGCGCGACGGAGCATGGTGCGCGACGAAGCTGCTCGGCTCAGCCGGCGAGGCGGCGGACCTGGCGATCGATCAGGGAATCGGCGACGCCGGCTGAGGGGACGGCCGGGGCGTCGGCGCCGGGGTCGCACGTCACGAGCTGGACCCGGGTGTCGGAGACCTGGGTGGCGATCGCCTGCGCGGCGGGCGGTCCCACCGCCACCCACGACTGCATCGCCGAGAGCACGAAGGCTGCGTCCTGGGCGAACGTCACCTCGAACACGCCGACCACGCAGATCAAACCGGCGCGATCGATCGGGCGATAGGAGTCGCCGGTGATGATCCCCGACAGTCGGTCGACGGTCGACTCGGGAAGACGTGCTCCCCACACCAGGGACCAGTCGTCGATACCGAGCGCCTCAGGGGTGGCGAGCGACTTGTCGCCGGCCGCCAGCGCTCCGCTCGCGGTCGGCATCGGACCGTCGTCCAGGGCGGCGACGAGCGAGTCGGGAAGGTTGGTGTCGAAGGTGACCGAGGTCGGGTCGACGTCGGCGGCGGCGAGCAACGGCTCACCGAGCTGCTCGACAGCATGCAGCTCGTACTCGATCGGCAACGGGAGCGCGACCGTCGGCGTTCCGGCCGGCGGCGTGGCGACGGCGCCGGCGTCGTCCGGTGCCGCGGCGAGACGGTCGGCGACGTACGTCTGCACCGCGTCCTCGACGATCTCGGGCAACGGCGACACCCCGACGAATCCGACGACCGCCTCAGCGGTCGCCTCCTCCGGCTGGCGGTGCTGGGCGGCGAAGGCCTGCTCGAGGGCGACCCGCAGATCGCGAGCGGCGGCATCGGCATCGGCCCCGGCGGACAGGTAGATGCGATCGGCGTCGGGGTCGTAGACCGCCAGCCGGTCGCTGCCGATCGCCGGGGCGATGCTGTCGACCGTGGGGTTGCCGGTGGTGAGACCGAGCGCCCGCCAGATCGGGACGTTGGCCACCCAGTCGTCACCGACGACGAGCCGACCGATCGTCAGTGCGTAGTCGGCGGGGGGTTGCTCGACGAGGCCGACGGTGTGCTCGAACTCGACACCCCGCTCCGTCTGGATCTCGTCGACGATCGGTGTCAATGCCGGGTCCCACGCGGTGGGATACAGGAAGTCGCGGCCGAACATCATCGCGGCCGCGATCAGGCCGCCGATCAGGAACAGGACGAGCAGTGTGCGGCTGAACAACCTGCCCTGGCGCTGCTGGCGGCTGGCCTTCAACTGAGCCGAGCGGAGGGCCGTGATGTCGGGTGCCGCGGCGGCCGCGGCATCGATCGGTTGCGTGGAGATCGGAATCGCCATCGCCTTGGCGGCCGGCAATGTCGGCAGCGGCATCCCGGTCACGGACGCGATGATCGGCTGATTGCTGGTCGGGACCTCGGCCTGGAACGGCGTCACCGGACCCGGCGTGGGAACGCTCGCCGGGGGCGCCGTGCGCGCCGACGTCGGCAGCATCGGGCCACTCGAGGGCGAGGCGTCGTCGAACACGGATCGGCGGGCCGATACGTACGAACCGGGCGACGGCTCGCGACTGACGGGTGCGATCGGGGCCACGACCTGTTCGGCGGCGCCCCGCTCGCCGCGACGCGGCAATGGTTCGTGTGGCATCTCGAGCAGCGACTCGGACGGCGAGAACGACTCGGGCTGGTCCAGCGGCTCACGCACCGGGACGGGCTCGACCGGGGCGGGACGCTCGGATCGGACCGGCAGCGGCTGGACCGGCGCGCGGAGGAGGGGAGGGTGGCGGCGGAGGCGGGGGCGGCGGGTGGCGGGGGCGGGGGTGGGGGCGGAGGTGCCGCGACCGGGGCCACGGGCATCGGCGCGGGTGCTGCCACGGCAGTCGTCGCCGGAGTCGCCTGAGGTGCTTGAGCAGGGAGATCGTCGGGCCCGTCGAGTCGCGCGAGAGCGCCGCCGAGGTCGAAATGGAAGCCGGAGCGATTGCCGCCGCGATCGGCCGCGGAACGACCGCCTCCGCCGTCCGTCACCGGGCTCCAATTCAGACGCGGGCGTCCGCCAATGGCGTCGTACACAGATTCGCTATCGGCAACGCGCGGCCCGTTCTTGAACATGTCCAGACATTCGCCGGCCTCGGCCGTGTCGCTCTGACCAGGTCGTTCGTGCGGACTGTTCGGATCACCCCGAGCGGAATCAGTCATCCACTCCACCGGCGGCGGCACGCCGCTGCAGCTCGCTGACCACACCGGCGTCGGCGAGCGTGCTCGTGTCACCGAGGTTGCGGCCTTCGGCGACGTCGCGCAGCAGGCGTCGCATGATCTTGCCCGACCGGGTCTTGGGCAGGTCGGGTGTGATGAAGATCGCCTTCGGCTTGGCGATCGCGCCGATCTCGCCGGCGACATGGTTGCGCAGATCGTCGACCGAGACGTCGGCTCCGCCGCGCAGGATCACATAGGCGAAGATCGCCTGCCCGGTGGTCGGGTCGTTGGCACCGACGACTGCAGCCTCCGCCACTGCCGGGTGCGAGACGAGCGCCGATTCGACCTCGGTGGTGGAGATCCGGTGACCGGACACGTTCATCACGTCGTCGACGCGACCGAGCAGCCAGAGATAGCCGTCGTCGTCGAGCTTGGCGCCGTCACCGGCGAAGTAACGACCCTCGAACCGCGACCAGTACGTGTCGTGGTAGCGCTCGGGGTCCCTCCAGATGCCGCGCAGCATCCCCGGCCACGGCCGCGTCAGCGTCAGATAGCCGCCGCCGCGTTCGACGTGCAGCCCTTGGTCGTCGACCAGCTCGGCGCTGACACCCGGGAGCGGAAACGTCGCCGAGCCGGGCTTGGTGGTGGTGGCGCCCGGGAGCGGGCTGATCATGATCCCGCCGGTCTCGGTCTGCCACCACGTGTCGACGATCGGGCAGCGTCCCCCGCCGATGTGCTCGTGGTACCACATCCACGCCTCGGGGTTGATCGGCTCGCCCACCGATCCGAGCAGGAGCAGCGAGCTGAGATCGTGCTTGGCAGGCTCGTCGGCACCCCACTTCATGAACGTGCGGATCGCCGTCGGCGCCGTGTAGAACTTCGTGACGCGGTAGCGCTCGACGATCTCCCACAGGCGATCGTTGCCCGGGAAGTTGGGCACGCCTTCGTACATCACCTGCGTGGCTCCGTTCGAGAGCGGCCCGTAGACGATGTAGCTGTGGCCGGTCACCCATCCGACGTCGGCCGTGCACCAGTAGACGTCGGTGTCGGGGTGGAGATCGAACACGTACTTGTGGGTGTACGTGGTGTGGGTGAGATAGCCACCCATCGTGTGCATGATCCCCTTCGGCTTGCCCGTCGTCCCGCTCGTGTAGAGCAGGAACAGGAGATCCTCCGAGTCCATCGGCTCGGCCGGGCAGTCGGCCGATGCCTCGCCGATCAGATCGTGGTACCAGTGGTCGCGACCCTCGACCATCGTCACCTCGTTGCCGCCGCGCTTGACGACGACGACGTGCTCGATCGTCGAGGTCCGCTCCAACGCCTCGTCGGCGGCCGCCTTGAGCGGGAACACCTCACCGCGCCGATAGCCGCCGTCGGCGGTGATCAGCACTTTGGCCTCGGCGTCGTTGATCCGGTCGGCCAGTGACTGGGCCGAGAATCCTCCGAAGACCACGCTGTGCGGTGCGCCGATGCGGGCGCAGGCGAGCATCGCCACCGCCGCCTCCGGGATCATCGGGAGGTAGATGTTGACCCGATCGCCCTTCTCGACGCCGATGCTCTTGAGGACGTTGGCGAACTTGCACACCTCGTCGAGCAGTTCGGCGTAGGTGATCGTGCGCGTGTCGCCGGGCTCACCCTCCCAGTGCAGGGCGACCTTGTCGCCCTTGCCGGCGTCGACGTGGCGATCGAGACAGTTCTCGGCCACGTTGAGTTGGCCGCCGACGAACCACTTGGCGAACGGCAGCTCCCATTCGAGGATCGTGTGCCACGGATGCGACCACTGCACGAGGTCCTCGGCCTGGCGTGCCCAGAAGCCCTCGTCGTCCTCGGCAGCCTCGTCGTACAGGTAGGTGCCGACGACCAACGCCTGATCCTTGAACGAGTCGGGCGGTGGGAACCTGCGGTTCTCCGCCATCAGGGCATCGATCGTCTCGTGCTGTTGCTCGCTCATGGCCGTCGATCGTAAACGACAATCTCGACCTGACCAGCCGGAACGTCGGCGCCTAGCGAGCCCTGTACTCGAGCACCGTGAAGCCCCCGAGACCGTGTGGATCGAGGAGGGCCTCGCTCTCGGACACGCGGCTGCGCATCCGGATCGCCTCGAGGTCGGGCCTCGCCGCATGCGCATCCCAATGACGCTTGCCCTCCTCGACCAGGTCGCCGATCCCGTGCAGTTGCAGCCACTGCGCCTGGGTCCGGATCGCGTCCGGTCCGGGCAACTGGTCGATCGCCACCTCGGTGGTGATGTCCTGCGCGCCGGGATCGGCAAGGTAGTGGTCGCCGCGTTCGTGGGCGCGGTACGTGCGCAGCCACTCACGCCACGGACGGCCGGCGAGCTCGGCCGTCGTCGCCACCGCATAGTCGATCACCACGACCGAGCCGTTGCGCACGCGGCGCCGGGCGTCCTCGATCCAGTCGCGAGCGGCGTCCTGGATCGGTGCTCGCGCGCCGAGTGCTGCATGCGCCGGCAGCACGTCGGGCACCGGGTCGAAGGGATCGCTCAGCGACTCGACCAGGCGACCATCGGGCAGGGCGACGACGTACGCCTCGCGCCACCCGCCGTCGTGGACCGCCAGCCGGAAGGGAAGGTTGTCGAGCAGCTCGTTGGCGATGATCACGCCGTCGAACGGGCCGGCAGGGAGATCGGCGCGTGACTCGACGCCGGCCGGATGCTGCTCGCGCTGCACCGCCGACACCTCGCTCGCCACGTACCGCATCGCCTCGGCACAGGCCGGTCCTGCCGCCAGGATCGAACGCGCCAAGGCCCCCGGCCCGGCGCCGGCGTCGACGACCGTGAACGGATCGGGACGTCCGATCCGTTCCCACTCGGCGTCGAGGAAGCGCGCCACGACGCTCGCCGAACAACGGACCGACCTCGGGCGACGTGATGAAGTCGCCCCGACGTCCGGCACGCCCGCTCGTCGAATAGAAGCCGGTCGGCCCGTACAGGGCATCGGCCATGAACACATCGAAAGGAACCGGCGTCGAGGGAGCGATCACACCATCGTTGCGTCAGCCACCGAAGGCGCTCGTCAGGTCGGGAAGGTCGGCGAACTGCAGGACGAGGCCGGGCAGCAGCCCGAGCACGATCGTGCCGGCGGCGCAGATCACGAGCGCCACCCACACCGGCTGCGGCGTGGCGATCGGGGTCGTGTCGCCATCCGGGACCGGCTTCATCCACATCTCGCGCATGACCCGGACGTAGTAGGCGGCGGCGATCACGGTGTTGACGGCGGCGATCAAGGCCAGCGTCGTGGCCGACGTGCCGCCGGCGTCGAGCAGCGTCTTGAACGAGAGCAGCTTGGCGATCCAGATGCCGAGCGGCGGCACCCCCGCCAGCGAGGCGAGGAAGATCGTCATCAGCACGCCCAAGCCGGGGGCATAGCTCATCAGTCCGCCGAACGAGCTGATCTCGCCGCTGTGCGTCTTGCGGCTGACGGCGATCACGACGGCGAAGGCGCCGAGGTTCGAGAAGGCGTAGATCAAGAGGTAGATCACGACCGACTTGAGTGCCGACTCGGCGGCGTTGCCGGTGGCCATCACGGCCAGCGGCATGAGGATGAAGCCGCCCTGGCTGACGGACGAGTAGGCCAGCAGACGGACGATGTTGGTCTGGCGCAGGGCGAGCACGTTGCCGACGGTCATCGTCAACGCCGCCAGCACCCAGATGAACGGCTGGTACACGTCGTCGGCCGGCCAGAGGCCGACGAACAACATCGTGAGCAGTGCCACGAACCCGGCCGCCTTGGACGCCACCGACAGGAACGCCGTCACCGGGAGCGGCGCACCCTGGTAGGTGTCGGGTGCCCAGGTGTGGAAGGGCACGGCCGAGACCTTGAAGCCGAATCCGACGATCACGAACACGACCGCCACGACCTGCATCGAGAGCAGGTTGTCGCCGTCGAGCTGGGAGCCGATCTCGCTCAGCATCGTGGTGCCGGTGGTGCCGTACAGGTAGCTCATCCCGTACAGCAGCACGCCCGAGGCGAACACGCCGAGCAGGTAGTACTTGACGCCGGCCTCGTTCGACTTGCGATCTCGCTTGCGCCAGGCCGCCATCATGTAGGCCGGGATCGACAGCAGCTCGAGCGCCACGAACACCGACACCAGGTCGCGGCTCGAGGCCATCATCACCATGCCGAGCACGCTCACCAGCAGCAGCAGGTAGTACTCGCCCTGGTAGTAGCCGCCTTCCTCGAGCTCGGTCTGGCTGAGCAGCACGATCACGTATCCGACGAGCAGGAACAGCGCCTTCAGCACGAGCGAGAATTCGTCGACCACGTAGCGCCCGTCGAACATCGACCGCGACTCGTCCCCGGTCACTGCGAGGGTGATGATCGGGATGAAGGCGCCGAGCATCACGAACCCGGCCAGCGTGGCCAGCATCCACTTCTTGCTCTGCTCGATCCAGAGGTCGACGAGCAGCACGAGGTTGATGCCGACGATCAGCACCAGTTCGGGCGCGATCGCGTGCCAGTCGATCTCTGGAGCCTGCCAATCGGCAGTCTGCGCCAGGAGGGAACCGAGCAGGGGGCTCATTGCGGGATGCCGGCCCCCAGGTGGTCGACGAGTTGGGTCACGGCCGGATCCATCACGTTGAACATCAGTTGCGGGTAGACACCGAACACGAGGATCGCGATGAGGAACGGCGACCACGCGATCCACTCGACGAGGGTGACGTCGTGGATGTCGTCATGGTGCTCGTCGTCGTGGTGGTCGGCGTTGGCGGCGGCGCTCAACGAATGGGCCAATGGGCCGTGGGCATCGTGGTCGCCGTGACCGCTGAACTCGGCCGGCGGCGTTCCGAAGGCGGTGCGCTGGTAGAGCCACAGCAGGTAGGCCGCGGCCAGCACGGTGCCGATGGCGGCGATCACCAGCAGCGTGCGGAAGAGCGTCTGGTCGAGCCCGAAGTTGGGGTTGTAGGACGCCAGCAACGCCGGGAACTCGCCCCAGAAACCGGCCAGGCCGGGCAGCCCGAGCGACGCCATCGCGCAGAATCCGAGGATCCAGCCCAGCTTCGGCATCTGGATCAGCATCCCCGAGAGGCGGCTGATCTCGAGCGTGTGGTAGCGGTGCTTGACCGAACCGGCCAGGAAGAACAGCATGCCGGTGATCAAACCGTGGGCGACCATCCCGAACAGGGCGGCGTTGATGCCGGTGACGGTGAGCGTCGAGATGCCGAGCATCACGAACCCCATGTGGGCGACCGACGAGAAGGCGATCAACCGCTTCATGTCGGTCTGGGCGAGACAGCCGAGGGCACCGTAGATGATGCCGATCACCGCCAAGATGCCGATCACCGGCGCCCATTCCTTGGCGGCCTGCGGCAGCATCGGGATGGCGATGCGGACGAAACCGTACGTTCCCAGCTTCAGCAGGATCGCCGCCAGGATCACGGAACCCTGGGTGGGCGCCTGGGTGTGGGCGTCGGGCAGCCACGTGTGGAACGGGAACATCGGGACCTTGACCGCGAACCCGACGAACATGCCGGCGAAGATCCACACCTGGACGTCCTTGTCGATGCCCGCGCCGGCCTCGATGAGGTGCGCGAAGCCGAAGCTCTCGGCACCGGTCTGGAAGAACAGCGCCAGGAAGGCGACCAGCATCAGCGCCGAACCGAACATCGTGTAGAGGAAGAACTTGAGTGACGCGTACTGGCGCTGCTCGCCGCCCCACACACCGATCATGAAGTACATCGGCAGCAGCACGACTTCGAAGAAGACGAAGAACAGCACGAGGTCCTGGGCGATGAACGTGCCCGCCATGCCCACCTGGAGCACGAGCATCAGCATCAGGAACGCCTTCGGGTTGCCTCCGTCGGGCATGTTGTCCCAGCTGTAGATCGCCACCAGGAAGGTGACCGCCATCGACAGGAAGTACAAGGGCAGGCTGATGCCGTCGAGGCCGATGGTGTAGTTCGAGCGGATGACCTCGATCCACTCCTCGTTGACGGAGAACTGCAGCACCTCGGACCGGTCGTAGTCGAACAGGGCCAACGTCCAGATGCCGACGGCGAGCGTGGCACCAGAGGCGACGATCGCGATCTGCTTGTGGAGCTTCTCCTCGGCCGCCGGGATGAACATCATCACGAGCACGCCGACCAACGGCAGGAAGGTGCCGAGGGTGAGCAAGTGGTTGTTGCTGAAATCCATGATGGTCCTAAACGTTGATCAAGATGAGCACGATGGCGCCGACCATGGCGCCGCCGAACAACAGCGCGCCGTACTGGTTGACCTTGCCTGACTGCACCGGTTGGAGGGCGTGACCGCTTTCGGAGGCGACCAGACCCGATGCGTTGACCGCTCCGTCGACGACCCGTTGGTCGATGTTGCGGTAGACCCAGTTGCCGGTCGAGCGACCGGCGCGACCGGCGCCGTTGACGATCCCGTCGAGGATGCGCTGGTTGGTCCAGTACGCAGCCCTGGCGATCGGATGGGCGATGCCGTGCACGATGACCTTCTCGTAGAGATGGTCGAGGTAGAACTTCTGGACCAGCAGCATGTGGCCGGCGGCCGCCAGCTTGTTGCGCTGGGTGAGCCCCACCAGCCGCCGGAACGGATTCTTGGCGCCGCTGAACATCGCCTGGCAGATCATCCAGCTGAACCCGATGCCGAGTGCCACGAGGATCAGCCCCGGCGCGGCGTTGGCCCACGAGAACTCGGGCGGGTGCGGCACGGCGTCGATGCCCTCGCCGAGTGGCAGCCCGATCGACGATTCTGTCCAGTGCTCGAACCAGTGCAGGTTGACGGCTGGAGCGTTGAGGTAGCCGCCGATCACGGCGAGCACGCCGAGGATCACGAGCGGGCCGGTGATCTGCCACGGCGAGTCGTTGGGCGCGAACGGCAGTGGCCGGCTGTGATGGGCGGGCGCGTGATGATCGTCGTGCGCCCCGTGGGCGTCGTGCACGTCGACGTCGTCGAGCTCACCTTCGACGGTGGTGGAGTCGGAGGTGTCGTCGAGCGTGGCGACATGGAGGGGATGGTCCTCGACACCCATGAAGTGGGCGGCGGCACCGCGGGGCTGACCGAAGAACGTCAGATATGTGGCCCGCGTCATGTAGGCGGCGGTCATGAAGGCGCCGATGATCCCGACGTAATAGAAGAGGTTGTAGTTGTTGTGCTTGGCCGAGTCGATGATCTCGTCCTTCGAGAAGAACCCGGCGAAGAAGGGGATGCCGGCGAGGGCGGCGGTGCTCATCATCCACGTGATGAACGTCACCGGCATCTTGCGCCAGATGCCGCCCATGTCCTTCTTCATGTCGAAGCTGTGGTGGCTGGCGGTGTGGCTGACCGACCCGGCACAGAGGAACAGGCAGCACTTGAAGAAGGCGTGGGTGAAGATGTGGAACACGGCGGCCGTCCAGGCGCCGACGCCGAGACCCATCATCATGTAGCCGAGCTGTGAGACCGTCGAGTAGGCGAGCACGCGCTTGATGTCGTTCTGGACGAAGGCCAGCAGCGCCGCCACGAGGATCGTGATGCCGCCGATCGCCGCGATCAGGTTGATCTCCTGTCCGGCCAGGTTGATCTCGAGCCCGACGTGGAACACCGGGTAGAGACGGGCGACCAGGAACACGCCGGCGACCACCATCGTCGAGCTGTGGAGCAGCGAGCTCACCGGCGTGGGGCCTGCCATCGCGTCGGGCAACCACGTGTGCAACGGGAACTGGCCGGACTTGCCGATGCAGGCGATGAACAGCGCCACCGCCGCCCACATCAGGACGTTGTGGCTCTCGAACTCGCCGTGGGCGGCCATCTCGTTGATCCCGCGGATGTCGAGCGTGCCGAAGATCCCGAGCAGCATCGCCGTACCCACCAGGAGCCCGATGTCGCCGACGCGAACCGTGAAGAACGCCTTGAGCGCCGCCCGGCTGTTGGCTTCTTCCTCCCACCAGTGCCCGATCAGCATGAACGAGCAGAGACCCATGATCTCCCAGCCGAGGATCAACTGCACCATGTTGGGCGCCAGCGCCATCGTCAACATGCCCGCCGAGAACAGCGTGAGGGCGGCGAAGAAGTGGGTGTAGCGACGATCGCCGCGCACGTACTCGGTCGAGTACACCTGCACCAGCGTGGAGATGAAGGCGACGAGCAGCAGCACCATCGCCGCCAGCCCGTCGATGTAGCTGCCGATCCCGAACTCGAGCGTGCTCGAGTCGTACCACGTCCACTCCTTGATCACCGGCGCCACTTCCTCGCCGTGGCTGGCGTTGACGCGGTCGATCCACTGCCACGCCGCGCCGGCGGCGATGACGAAGGCGGCGAGCATGCTGGCGATCCCGAACTCGCTCCCACCGCGCGGCATGCGCTTGCCGAACAGCAGGATCGCGAAGAACGCGAGCCCCGGGATGAGCGGGATCAGCCAGGCGTTCTCCATGAACCATCCGGCGGCCTCGACGGCATGTTCGGTCTCTTGCGCGAGCAGCATCTCAGCCCTTCATTTCCGACAGCTCGTCGAGCGCGATCGAGCGCCGGTTGCGGTACACCATCAACACCATCGCCAGGCCGACGCCGACCTCGGCGGCGGCGACGGCGATCACGAACAGGGCGAACACCTGCCCGTCGACGTTGTTGTTCATGAGCGCGAAGGCGACCAGGTTGAGGTTGACCGAGTTGAGCACCAACTCGACCGACATCAGCACCATCACGGCGTTGCGGCGGGCGATCGTGCCGTAGATGCCGATGCAGAACAGCACGGCACTGAGCAGCAAGAAGTTGAACGCGTACATGCGCTCGCTCAGTCCTTCCTGGCGAGCACGATGGCGCCGATCGCGGCGGCGAGCAGGACGAACGAGAGGGCGATCAACGGCACGAGGTAGTCGCCGAGGTAGCCGTCGCTGATGGCAGTGGTGGTGGAGGCGATCTGCGCCTCGTCGGGGTCGACGAGGATGTCGTCGCCGACGAAGTCGAGGACGACGTAGCCGAGCACGAGCACGAGCCCGAGGGCGACTGGGATGCCGAGCGCCCAGCCCTTGTTGTTGAGGTCGGTGTCGGGGCCGACCGTGGCCCGGGTGAGCATGATGCCGAACAGGAACAGCACCATCACGGCGCCGATGTACACGAGCACCTGCGAGACGGCGACGAACTCGGCTGCGGCGAGGATGTACTGGGCGGCGATCCCACCGAGCACGACGACCAACCACAGCGCGGCGTGGACGACGTTCTTGGTGGTGACGACGCGGAGGGCGCCCCAGATCATGCCGGCGGCGATGATGTAGAACGCGACGTTCTGCGCCACGTTCACATCGGACGCGAGGACTGCGGCCGTGCTCATTTCTTGGAGGCTCCCGCCTCGAGCTCGGGGGCCTCGGGGACGGTCTCCATCCACTCGCCGAGCTTGTCCTTGTCGTGCAGCAGGTCGGCGATCCGCGGCTCGGAGTACTCGTACTCAGGGCTCCAGAAGAGGGCATCGAACGGGCAGACCTCGACGCAGATGCCGCAGTACATGCACAGCGCGTAGTCGATGTCGAAGCGGTCGAGGTGGCTGACCTGGCGCGGCTTGCCGCCGGCGCGGCGCGGAGGAGCGAGTTGCTTGTGGCCCTCGATGTAGATGCACCAGTCGGGGCACGAGCGGGCACACAACATGCAGACCGTGCAGTTGTCTTCGCGGAGGGCGATCACGCCCCGCGCCCGGATCGGCGGTGATTCCTTGACGTGGGGGTACTGGACCGTGTTGGCGCCGTCCTTGAACGTGCGCAGCATCGTGCCCATCGTGACGCCGAGACCTTTGACGAGACCGGGAAGCTTGGGCATCAGACGGCAACTTTCAGGATCGCAGTGACGACGATGTTGAGCAGCGAGAGCGGGATCAGCACCTTCCAGGCGAAGCGCTGGAGCTGGTCTTCGCGGAACCGCGGGTAGCTGAACCTGACCCACATGATGATGCCTGCGAGCAGCATCATCTTGGTGAGCATGATGATCGGGCCGGCGACGTTCATCCAATCGTCGACGTCGTCGAGCGACTCCCAGCCGAACCAGCTGAACGGCACGCCCCACCCGCCGAGGAACAGGACGGCGGCGATGAAGGCGAACACGCCGGCGGTGGCGAACTCACCGATGAAGAAGATCAGGAAGCGGAAGCCCGAGTACTCGGTCATGTAGCCGGACACCAGCTCGGACTCGGCGATCGGCATGTCGAACGGAGCCTGCGTGAGCTCGGCCTGGATGGCGATCATGAAGATCGCGAAGCCGAGGAACTGGGTGATCACGAACGGCATGCCGAGCCCGTCGAAGCCGAAGATCGCGTAGGTGTTCTGCGCCACCACGATCTGCTGCAGGTTCATCGAGCCGGCCTGGATGACGACACCCACGACGGCCAGCACCATCGGGAGCTCGTACGCGATCAGCTGACCGGCGGCGCGGAGCCCGCCCAGCAACGAGTACTTGTTGGCGCTCGACCAGCCGGCGACGAGGATGCCGATCACCGACACCGATCCGATCGCCAAGGCGTAGAACACGCCCGCCTGGAAGTTGGTGAACCAGGCATCGGGCCCGAACGGCACGACGGCCACGAGCAGGAACGTCGACACCAGCACGATGATCGGCGCGATCTTGTAGATCCGCGCATCGGCGTTCTCGGGGACGATGTCTTCCTTCTGCAACCACTTGCCGACCTCGGCGAACAGCTGCATCGATCCGTACGGCCCGGCCTCCATCGGCCCCAGCCGGCTCTGCATGAACGACATCATCTTGAACAGGAAGACGTAGACGATCGTGCCCGCCGGCAGCAGCACGGCCACGATCCCGCCGAGCACCCGCAACAGCGACTGGCCCCAGTAGGGGATCTCGGCGGCAACGAGGGCGCTCACACGATCACCAGTCTGCGGCGCAGCCGCCGAGGGAAGCGCCAGCGACGAGGCGGAGCGGTGTGAGGAGGAGCGCAGCGACGACGAAGGAGCAGTCATCATCGATCGATGTCTCCGAGGATGAAGTAGAGGCTGGCGAGGATCGTGATGATGTCGGGAACGTAGACACCCTTCAGCACCCACGGGGCGATCGAGATGTTGTTGAAGCTCGCCGAACGGATCTTGACCCGGAACGGGCCGAGGTCGCCCTTGCTCACGACGTAGTAGCCCATCTCGCCGAGCGGGTTCTCGGTCGACACCCACGCCTCGCCCTCGGGGACCTTGATGATGCGCGGCACCTTGGCCATCACCGGCCCGGCGGGCAGCGTGTCGACGAGCTGGTCGACGATCTTGGTCGCCTCGCGGGTCTCCTGCAACCGGATCCAGCAGCGTGCCCACGAGTCGCCGTCGGGGTGGGTCCAGACCTTGAAGTCGACCTTGTCCCACGCCATCGGCAGCGATTGGTCGCGGCGCAGATCCCAGTCGACGCCCGACGCCCGCAGGTTGGGCCCGGAGAGGCCGTACGACTTGGCGATCTCGGCCGGGATGATGCCGACCCCGCGCGTACGGCTCTGGAAGATCTCGTTCCCGAACAGCAGGTCCTCGATCTGGTCGCAGAACGTCCGCAGCTTGCGCATGACCTGCTTGGTCTCGTCGATCCAGCCCTTCGGGAGATCGTCCTTGAGGCCGCCGATGCGGTCGAAGTTGGGATGGAAGCGGCCGCCGGTGGCGCCCTCGATCAGGTTGAGCACGTACTCGCGATCGCGGAAGGCGAGGAACACCGGCGTGATCGCGCCGAGCTGCACACCGAGATCGCCGAGGAACAGGCTGACGTTGGCGATCCTGCTGAGCTCGAACAGGATCGTGCGGATGTGTTGCGCGCGTGGCGGCGCCTCGACGTCCATCAACTGCTCGGCAGCGAGGATGAACGGCACCTCGTTGGCGAAGCTGCCGAGCCAGTCGATGCGGTTGATCAGTGTGGTGACCTGAGGGAAGGTGCGGACCTCGGTGAGCTTCTCGTAGCCGCGGTGCATGTAGCCGGCGACCGGCTCGGCCCACACCACCTGCTCGCCGTCGAGCCGGGCGATGATCCGCAACGTGCCGTGCGTGGCCGGGTGCTGGGGACCGATGTTGAGGGTCATGCCCTCCGTCTCGAGCTCGACGTTGAGGCGCGCGTCGGCTGCCTGGGCGGCGATGTACGACAGCTGCTGGCGCTCGTTGAGCACGGTCATGCCGGCGCCGCCTCGCCCTCGTCGTCCTCGACACCGGGCATCGGCTCGACGTCGACGATGCCGGGCCACGGCTTGACCATCCGCGAGAGCAACGGGAAGTCCTTGCGCAAGGGATAGCCCTCGAACTCGCCCGGCAGGTAGATGTTGCGCAGGTCGGGATGACCGTCGAACGTGATGCCGAACATCTCGTGCGTCTCGCGCTCGTGCCAGTTGGCACCGGCGAAGAGCGGGATCCAGGTCGGCATCGACAACGAGTCGGGGACGTCGGCCTTGATCGTGAGGCCGACGTGACGGCGGGTGTCGGTGAGGCGGGCCAGCATCTGGAACCGCGACTCGCCGCCGGCGTAACCCTGCTTGATGACGCCGGCGTCGGGCGCCGGCTCGGCCGGCGGTGCCGAGGGATCGTCCTCGCTCTTGCCGTAGGGCGAGGGCATCCAGTCGATCGCCGACAGGAAGCAGAAGTAGTCGAACCCGTGGGCCTTCAGCGCCGTGCCGGCGGCGACCCAGGCCTCGGGCGCGACCCGAACCCAGAGCTCGCGCTGCGGCAGCAGGTGGGTGTCGAGCAGTTGATCGCCGAGCACCGAGCGCAACTCGTCGACGATGCCTTCGCGCAGACCGTCACCCGGCAGCGCAGGAGCGTCGGCGGCGGTATCGGCGGAGGTATCGGCGGAAGTGTCGGTGGGTGCGTCACTCAATCGGACCACCCCCGACGACGATCGGTTCGTTGCCGGCCTCGCGGGCCGCTGTGAGCTGCAACGAGGTGTATTCCTCGTTGCGCCACTTGGCGGCCATGTCCTCGTTCTTGATGCGCTGCTGCAGCAACACGACGCCCTCGAGCAACGCCTCCGGCCGCGGCGGGCAGCCCGGCACGTAGACGTCGACGGGGATGATCTGATCGACGCCTTTGGTGACCGAGTACGAGTCCCAGTACGGACCACCGCAGTTGGCGCACGAGCCCATCGAGATCACGTACTTCGGTTCCGGCATCTGCTCGTACAGGCGCTTGACGGCGGGTGCCATCTTGTCGGTCACCGTGCCCGACACGACCACGAGGTCGGCCTGGCGCGGGCTGGCAGGGAGCGGGATCACGCCGAGCCGCATCACGTCGTAGCGCGGCGACCCGAACGCCGCGCCCATCTCGATCGCGCAGCACGCGAGCCCCCACTGGTACACCCACATCGAGTAGGAGCGGCCCATGTTGAACAGCTTGGTGAGCGGGGCGGGCATGCGCCCGCGATCCACTAGACCCATCGGAGCAGTCCTCGTTTCCAGGCATACACGAGGCCGTCGAGCAACAGCACGATGAAGATCAGCATGGTGATCAGGCCGAACCACCCGTAGCGCTCCATCGCAGCCGCCCACGGGAAGATGAAGACGGCCTCGACGTCGAAGATCACGAACAGCAGCGCGAACACGTAGTACCTGACCTGGCTCTGCGACCAGCCGTGCCCGACCGGGTCGACGCCCGATTCGTAGGCGGTGAGCTTGTCCTTGCTGGGCCGCGACGGCCGCACGACGGCGGCGACGCCGAGCAACAGTCCTGAGAGCAGGACCGCGGCAAGGCCGAACCAGACGATGGTGAGGTAATCGCGGAGAAAGAGCGACATCGGCCAGCGAGGCTACCAGGGGTCACGAAGCCCGACCCAACTCGCTCCGGCGCCCGTTCGCCGCCCGCGCGAGGTGCGTCAGCCCAGCGTTTTCAGCGCCCGCGCCGCCCGGCGGCGGTGTCGGTCGCGTCGCTCGGACGCAGTGTCCGAGGCCCCATCAGCTTGGCCATCAGATGCTCTCCGGCGACCACCGGCGGGTAGCGCGGAGGGTGCTCGGCGTTGGTGCAGGTGGGCACACATTCGACGCGCGCATCCCAGTCGGCATCGAAGAAGAAGGCCGTGCTGCGGCGCCGGACGCGCCCGGGGATCGAGGGCGGCACGACGCGGTGGAGCGTCGAGCGCCAGCGGTCGTTGGTCCACTCGGCGGTGAGGTCGCCGAGGTTGACGAGCAACGCCCCGGGCTCTGGGACGACGCCGTGCCACGACCCGTCGTCGCCGAGGATCTCGAGCCCCGGTGTGCGGTCTGCCCACAGAACGGTGACGACGCCGTAGTCGGTGTGGGCGCCCATCCGCTGCTGCCCGGGCAACGGATCGGGTTCGTCGTGGCGGCGTTCGTAGTTGATCGTGCGCATCGTCGTCGTCGAGCGGCTGACGAACGGGCGGAACCAATGGTCGGTGAGCCCGAGCGCAACGGCGAACACGTCGGTCAGCTCGAGCGCGACGCGCCGTGCCTCGGCGAAGTAGGCGACCAGCGCCGGTCGCAACTGCGGCACGTCGTCGGGCCAGATGTTGGGAGCGAACATGCGGTGCCGCTCGGCGGCGTAGAACGGATCGCCCTCGTCGACGGCGTCCTCGCCCATGTTGAAGGCCTCGAACAGATCCGGCGGCGCGACGTCGCCGATGCTGTACGACAAAGCCTCGGTGCCCGACGCTGCGTAGCCGCGGTTGACGGTGAGATCGTCGGGACGCACCGCGTGCTTGCGCGCCAGCGGCAGATCGAAGAAGGCGTCGCTGGCATCGACCATGTCGGCGATCACATCGTCGGGCACCCGGTGGCCGACGACCTGCATGAAGCCGACGTCGCGCAGCGCGGCATCCAGCTGATCGGCCACCGCCTGCCGACTCACCCGGTCGCCGTGCCACCACGGTTCGAGATCGATGATCGGGACGGCGAGCTCGGCCACCCGCTCACCGTAGACGTCGCTCCGCTCCTGGTTCGATCGGTTCCCGACCCGCTCCGTAGCGTGCAGCGCCGTGCGGGGAGCGACGGTCGAGCAACGCAAGCTGCTGGCGCTCGTCTTCACGGTCTCGCTCACCAGCATCATGGGCAACACGCTGCTGGCGCCGGCGATCCCCGACATCCTCGACACGTTCGACCGTTCCTCGGGGTCGTCGGGCGTGCTCGTGGCGGCGATCCCATTGCCGGGGATCCTGATCGCGCCGCTGATCGGCATCCTGGCCGATCGCTTCGGACGTCGCCGGGTGCTGGTGCCGTGCCTGACGATCTTCGGCGTGGCGGGGTCGATGGTCGCCCTGGCCCCGACCTTCGGCCTGTTGCTGTTGGCACGCTTCCTGCAGGGCTTCGGTTCTGCAGGCTTGATCAACCTGTCGGTCGTGCTGATCAGCGATCACTTCGAGGGCAAGCAGCGGACGCACTGGATCGGGCGCAACTCGGCCGCGCTGATCGTCGCCCTGGCCGTGTTCCCGATCCTGTCGGGCGTGATCACCGACACGGCAGGATGGCGGTGGGCCCTCGCCCCCTACAGCCTGTCGATCGTCACCGCGGTCGTCGCCTGGCACGTCCTCGAACCGGACCGCCCGGCGGTCACGCCGGCGGTCCGCCAGCAACTGGGCGGGATTCGCCACGCCTTGCGCGATCGGCTCCTGCTGTCGGTGCTGCTCGGAGGATCGCTGGCGTTCGCCGTGACGTTCGGCGCCTTCCTCACCGCGTTGCCCACCCATCTCGAGGAGACGTTCGGGCTCTCGGCATCGTGGCGCGGCGTGATCATCGGATTGCCCGGGATCCCGGCCTTCGTCACGGCGTTCAACTTCAGCAAGCTGCGGGATCGACGCACCACAGGGTTCGTGCTGGTCGGTTCGGCGCTGTGCTGGATCGTCGCCTTCGCCCTGATCGGGGCTGCGTCATCGATCGCCGTCGTGGTGCTCGGCGCGTTGTTGTACGGGCTCGCCGATGGCGCCCTGATCCCGAGCCTCCAGGACACCACCTCGCGATTGGCGCCCGACACCGAGCGGGCGGCGATCCTCGCGACATGGACCGGGTTCGCCGCGCGCCGGCCAGGCGTCGGGTCCCTTGCTCGCCGGCGCCGTGATGTCGGTGGCCGGGTCGACGTGGGGGATCCTCACCGGCGTCGGCTGCGCCGTCACGATGCTGCTGATGTTCGCCCTCGGACCGATCCGCAGGCTGGCGTAGCTGGGCGGACCGTGCCGGCCGGACGGTACTGTGCGGGCGATGGCCGACGTCGACCTCGCTGCGATCAGAGGTGCCGTCGCCAGCGGCCGCGAGATCGTCAAACGCACACCGGTGGTGCCCTCGATCACGCTCTCCGAGATGCTCGGCGGGACCGTCGTGCTGAAGGCCGAGAACCTGCAGCGCACCGGCGCCTTCAAGATCCGCGGGGCGATGCACAAGCTGGCCTCGCTCGGCCAGGCAGCCACCAACGGCGTCACCGCCGGGAGCGCCGGCAACCATGCCCAGGCCGTCGCCTTCGCCGCCCACCACCACGGGGTGCCGTGCGAGATCTACGTGCCGAGCGGGGCGTCGATCTCGAAGATCGAGGCGTGCCGCGCCCAGGGTGCGATCGTGCACGAGGGCGGCGCGAGCATCGTCGAGGCGCTGGCCGCGGCGCGCGCACGCGCAGAGTCGGCCGGCATGGCGTTCTGCCATCCGTTCGACGACCCTGCGGTGATCGCCGGACAGGGAACGCTCGGGCTCGAACTGGTCGACGACATCGACGACCTGGCACGCGTGATCGTCCCCATCGGGGGCGGTGGGCTCGCCTCCGGCGTCGCGATCGCGGTCAAGTCGCTGCGTCCCGACGTGCGCGTGATCGGGGTCCAGGCGGCGGTGTGCGCCACGTATCTCGGCACACCACCCGCCGATGGTCCGGTGGTCACGCTCGCCGACGGGATCGCCGTCAAGCATCCGGGTGCCGTCACGCGTCCGTTGGTCGAGCACTGGGTCGACGAGGTCGTGGCCGTCGACGAGGACACGATCGCCGACGCCATGGTGCTGCTGATGGAGCGCGCCAAGCTCTACGTCGAGGGCGCCGGGGCGGTCGGCGTGGCAGCCCTGATGAGCCGTGCAGCCACGCCCGCCGCCGACGGCACGACGTGTGTCGTGCTGTCGGGTGGCAACGTCGACCTCGGCTTGGTGCCCGGCCTGATCCGCCGCCACGAGACACAGGCCGGGCGGCGGCTGACGGTGTTCGTGCGGATCGACGATCGACCAGGAGGCCTGGCCCGGCTGCTCGACATCTTCGCCACGATCGGCGCCAACCTGCTCGAGGTCCAGCACGTACGCGAGGGTCTCGCGCTGCACGTGCGCGAGACCGGCGTGCGGGCCTCGTTCGAGGTCCGCGACCGCGAGCACGCAGCGGCCGCGGTGGCTGCGGCGCGACTCGCCGGCTACCCGGTCGAGGTCGAATAACAGACGTACGCGAGACTACCTACTGGTCGGTAGGCCAGCTATAATGAACTGGTGCTCGCCGCCCAAAGCCTGCTCGCCGACCTCGGACCCACCGTGGAACAACTGCTGGAACGCCACCTGGCGGCCTCCAAAGAGTGGTTCCCCCACGAACACGTCCCGTACGGCCGAGGCCGCGACCCGATCCCCGGTGAGACGTGGACCGAGGCCGACGCCGACCTGGCCGGAGCCACGATCGACGACGCCGTACGTTCGGCACTCCTCGTCAATCTGCTCACCGAGGACAACCTGCCGTACTACTTCCGCACCGTCGAGCGCCTCTTCGGCCCCGACGGCGCATGGGGAACGTGGGTCCGCCGATGGAC
Organism: Ilumatobacteraceae bacterium; assembly: GCA_963850755.1. GTDB lineage: Bacteria > Actinomycetota > Acidimicrobiia > Acidimicrobiales > Ilumatobacteraceae > Ilumatobacter. Next base: position 20,888 of record CAWKMO010000008.1, read on the forward strand.
CGCCGAGGAAGGTCGCCACTCGATGGCGATCTACGGCTACCTGATGGCCACTCGGGCGATCGATCCCCATCATCTCGAGCGCTGCCGGATGGCGCAGGTGTCGGGCGGCATCGTCCCCGAGCCCCCGAACCTCCAGGAGGGGTTCGTGTACCTCGCGCTGCAGGAGCTGGCGACCCGCATCTCGCACCGGGCGACCGGCAAGATGATCGGCGACCCAGCCGGGTACGAGGTCATGATCCGCGTGGCCGGCGACGAGAACCTCCACCAGCTCTTCTACCGCGACCTGGCGACCGCGGCCCTCGAGGCCGACCCCGACGGCATGATGTGCGCGATCGAGCAGCAGGTCGTCTCGTTCTCGATGCCGGGCACCGGCATCCCCGGCTTCGCCACCCACGCCAAGCGCATCGCCCAGGCCGGCATCTACGACCTCTCGGTGCACCACGACCAGATCCTCGTCCCCGTCGTGCTGCGCACCTGGGACGTCGAGCACGTCACCGGCTTGAGCGCCGAGGGCGAGCAGGCCCGCGAGCGCCTGATGGCGCGCATGGCGAAGAGCGAACGCGTCGCCCGCCGCGTGGCGCAACGTCGCGAGCCGGCGGCGATGGCGCTCGCCTGAGCCCGCCACCACCGCGCCGCCGGGTTGTGCGTAGCGTGGTCGGCCATGGATGTAGCTGTCGTCGACTTCACGGCACCCGACGCTCCTGAGACCTTCACGCAGAGCCTGCGTGACACAGGGTTCGCGGTGCTCGTCAACCATCCGATCCCGTGGTCGCTGGTCGAGCAGATCTACCGCGAGTGGTCGGCCTTCTTCGACTCACCGGCGGTCGACAGGTACCTCCGCGACTGGGACGAGCAGGCCGGATGGTTCCCCGCCGACCGCAGCGAGACCGCCAAGGGACGCAGCGTCCGCGACCTCAAGGAGTTCTTCCATGTCTTCGCGTGGTCGGTGTACCCCGACGAGGTGAGCGACGCCGCGCTCCAGTACCGCACGATCGCCACCGATCTTGCACGAACGCTGCTCGAGTGGGTCGAGGCCAACACGCCGAGCGAGATCGCCGAGCGCTTCACGATCCCGCTCTCCGAGATGGTCGACGAGAGCGACACGTTGCTGCGGGTGCTGCGCTATCCGCCGTTGCCGGCGGCGATTCCCGAGGGCGCCGAGCGGGCCGCCGCACACGAGGACATCAACCTGCTCACCGTGCTGCCGGCATCCGATCAGGCCGGGCTCGAGCTGCTCGGCACCAACGGCGGCGTGGTATCCAGGTGCCGTGCGATCCCGGCTCGGTCGCCGTCAACGGCGGTGAGATGCTCGACCTCGCCAGCGGTGGGTACTACCCGGCCACCACCCATCGTGTCGTCAACCCGACCGGCGATGCCGCCCACGTGGCGCGGATGTCGCTGCCGCTCTTCCTGCAGCCGGCCGACGAGGTCGTGCTCGCCCACGGGCGCACCGCCGGCGAGTTCCTCAAGCAGCGCATCGCCGAGCTCGCCGGCGGCGGGGCCTAGCTGCCGCGCAGGTAGGTGAGCACCGCCAGCACTCGGCGGTGGGCACCGTCCTCGGGCTCGAGCCCGAGCTTCATGAACACGTTCGAGATGTGCTTCTCGACGGCGCCCGCCGACACCACCAGCTGTTCGGCGATGCCGGCGTTCGACAGTCCTTCCGCCATCAGCGTCAGCACTTCGCGCTCGCGGGGCGTCAGGCGGTCGAGCTCGCCGCGCTTGCGTGAACGGCCGAGGATCTGGCTGATCACCTCGGCATCGACGGCGCTCCCGCCCGCAGCCACTCGCCGCAGGGCGGAGAGGAAGTCGTCGACGTCGATCACGCGGTCCTTGAGCAGATAGCCCACACCGGCGACGTCGCCGGCGAGCAGTTCACCTGCGTAGCGCTCCTCGACGTACTGCGACAGCACGAGCACGGCGACGTCGCCGTTGCGGCGCTTGATCTCGATCGCCGCCCGCAGCCCCTCGTCGGTGTGGGTGGGCGGCATCCTCACGTCGACCACGCACAGGTCGGGGTCGAATTCGGTGACGGCGTCGAGCAGGGCATCGGCGTCGCCGACGGCTGCGACGACATCGAAGCCCGAGTCGGTGAGCAGCCGCACGACGCCATCGCGGAGGAGCACCGAGTCGTCGGCGACGATCGTTCGGATCAGGGGGGCCGCGGTGTCGGTCATGAGCCCGACCCGGTTGCGTGGGATCTGGACGACGATCGTGGTGGGTCCGCCCACCGGTGAGGTGACCGAACAACTGCCGTCGACAGCGTTGACGCGTGCGCGGATGCCGGCGATCCCGGTGCCCTGCGACGGGTCGACGCCGCCCTCGCCGTCGTCGTGGACGGTGACGCGCACGTCATCGGCAACCTTCGTCACGTGCACGGATGCGACACGGGCCTTGGCGTGCTTCATGACGTTCGCCACCGATTCGTTGACGACGAAGTAGACGGTCTCGGCGACGTCGGTCGAGAGCTCGAGGTCGGGATCGACCTGGACGGAGATCGGGATCGACGCGTTGGCGACGACGGCGGACAGTGCGGCGTCGATGCCGCGGTCCTCGAGGATCGCCGGATGCAGCCCGCGCCCGAGCTGCCGCATCTCGCCGATCGAGCCCTGGACCTTCTGGCGGGCGCTCACGATCAGCTCGCGGGCGCGGCCGGGATCGTCGTCGAGATGGTGTTCGGCCATGCCCAGGTCGAGCCCGATCGCGACCAACTGTTGCTGCACCCCGTCGTGGAGGTTGCGCTCGATGCGACGGCGTTCGCTGGCGACGGCGTCGAGGATGTCCTGACGCTGAGTCGCCAGCGTCGTCACCCGACGCTCGGCGGCCGCCAGCCGATCGGGCCCGACGAACCAACTCACGATCTGGACCTTGAGCCGAGCGACCAGGATCGCCAGCCGCGGCGCGGCACCGAGTGCGAACGCCGCCATGGCGAGGGCGACGACACCGGCGAACGGGTTGAAGGCGAACACCGAGAAGCCGACGAACGGCTCGTTGTCGAAGATCACCCGCACCACGAACGAGTAGGCGAACGAACCGGCCGCGAACAGCAGCACGCCGAGCACCGAGTTCACGAGGAGGAAGCCGACCTGGCGCCAACGTTCGCCGTCGAGAGCGGCCTTGATGCCGATCCCCTTGATCGGCTTGACCGGCCGCGCCGGGATCTCGACGTCGACGATCGAAGCCAGCCGGCGCTCGGCACCCGCCAACGCGTCGACGATGCGGAAGAACGTGCCGATCAGCAGGAACCCGACACCGATGAACAACAGCGCGAAGGTCAGCCAGCCGGCCACCCACATCGCGGCGAAGAAGACCAGTCCGGTGAACATGCCGACGAAGAGGTACGCCAGGGCGAGCCAGCCCTCACGCTGGAGCAGCGGGCGGTACCAGCGCTCGGCGAGATCGCGGACGCGCTCCCAGTCCCAGTCGTCCGTGGACGAGGCCGGCTTGGGGCCGGCGGCGGCCGGTGGTGCCGGAGGTGGCAACGAGCTCACGCCGTCATTCTGGCCGTTGGAGGCCGTGTCGTGCGGTGGAGGCATGTGCGTCATGCCGCACCTCGCAGGGTGACGGCCACCGGACGGCGGGCGGCGCCGCGCACGACGGCTGCGGCGAGCAGCACCAGGCTGACCGCCGTGGCAACGACGATCACCGGTATCGCACCGACGGCGTCGACGACACCGATGTCGATCGCGTTGCTGGCCTCGAACGAGGCGATGATGCCGCGTGGTGCCGAGCGCACCGAGGGCGAGCCCGGCGGCGACCCCGATCGCTCCGACGACGACCAACTCCCGAACCAGGAGCGAGCGCAGGCGCCGGCGACGAGCGCCCATCGCCTGCATCGTCGCCAATTCATGGCGGCGTTCGTAGAGGCTCACCGACATCGACGAGACCACCGCGAGTGCGGCGACACCGGCGACGATGACACCGATCGCTCCGAAGATCACCACGATCGCGTCGCCGTCCGGCGGCATCGTCGGCGGCGATGTCGGCCGCCGACTCGACTGTGGTCGAGGCCGGCCAGTCGACGTCGTGCAAGGAGGTCATCGACCACACGACGTTGGCCATGCCGGGCGCTCCCAGATCGGACGCCAGGTTGTCACGGTCGACATAGACGGAGCGGCTGTGGTCGTCGGCGAGACCGACGACCGCGTAGGTCACCGGTCCCGATGCCAGCTCGATGTCGAGTTGCTCGCCGATGTCGATCCCCTCGCGCTCGGCGAACCCGGCGCTCACGACGGCTTCCCTGCCCGACGGCTGGAACCAGCGGCCGGCGCTCAGCTCGGGATCGAACATCGTGGTGTCGTGGGTCATGCCGAAGGCGTCGACCTCCCAGTCGTCGACCTCGCCGAACACCCAGATGCCCGACTCGACACCGCGACGACCGTCGACGGTCGACTGTTGCAACGGGAGCCCAGGGTCGTCGACCGTGGTGCGGTACTCCCAGTTCCACGGTTCGTAGGCGGCCGAGTTGTACTCGTTGACCGAGTCGGCGAGGCTCACCACCAGGAAGGCGGCGCCGACCGCGGTTGCGATCTGGGCGACGACGGCGACGGTGCGTCCCGGCCTGCGGATCGACGCCCGCGTGGCGACTCGCGACAGCAGCCCGCCCGAGGGGAGCCGGGTCAGCGAGCGCTGCCAGAGGCTGCGGCCGAACGGCAGGCCGTCCCGGTCGCGGAGCGCCTCGGCGAGTGGCTGACGGGTGACTCGTCGGGCCGCTCGGGCGGCCACGATCCGAGCGCCGAGCAGCATGCCGATCGTCGTTCCCACGAGCACGCGCCAGTCGACGGCGACGTCAGGTGTGACGCCGACGAACTTCTCGAGCACCATGCGGGCGATCAGGTTGCTGATCAGCACGCCGAGCGGCAGGCCGATCACCAGGCCGGCGACCGTGATCGCCAGTGCGATCCTGCGCAGCCGGCGCCGGAGCGGGCGTTGACGACCGCCGAGGGCGCGCATCACGGCGACCTCTCGCGTGCGTTCGGTGATCAAGGTGTTGGTGGTGGAAGCCAGCAGCACCAACGCCACCACGCCGGCGGCGATGCCGAGCAGCCCGATCAAGGCGCTCACCTGCTGGATGTCGCCGTCGATCGGCGTCGAGCCGTCCGGCATGTAGACGGGGAACTCGGTGAACGTGTCCCCGTCGGCGGCGAGCAGGGCGCGAACCTGATCCGAGATCGCGCGCAACGACGACTCACTGTCGTCGTCGGCGGTGAGCACGAGCTGGTTCGTCGCATCGCCTTCCACGAACTGGCGGGCGGTGGCGAGATCGGTGAAGACGACGTCGTCCTCGCCCGACCACCACAACGTCGAACCGTGACCCACGATCGTGAAGTCGATTCCTTCGACGGTGAGCCGGTCGCCGATGGCGCCGACCTCGCTGGTCGTCACGGCCTCGCCCGGCGCGCTCGATGTCGCGACCCGATTCGATGTCGAGCAGGTCCATCGTGCGGCCGGGCTGCAAGCCGACCAGCTGGCCGCTCGCGCCGGCACCGAGATCGACGGCGACGTCGACCTCGCCTTCGGCGGCGCTGACCCCTGGAAGTCGCCCGATCTGTTCGACTTGATCGGCGTCGAGTGGTGTGGTGGAGACGACGATGTCGGCCAGGCCCTCATCGGCAACGGCTGCGTGCAGCGTGCTCTCCGAGACGGCCGGGATCGCCAGCACGCCGATCGCTCCGACGGCGAGCGCCAGCGCGAAGACGCTGGCGATGATCCGGCCGGGTGCCCGCCGGAACTGTGTCAGGAGCCCGTGCATCACGCCACCCCCCGGTACGTGTCGGAAGCGATCCGACCGTCGACCATGGCGACGACGCGATCAGCTGCCGCAGCGAGCGAAAGATCATGGGTGATGAAGACGACCGTGGTCCCGTCCCCGGCCAGCTTGGTGAGCACGTCGAACACGGCGTGCCCGTTGGCCTGGTCGAGCGCCCCGGTCGGTTCGTCGGCGACGATCAGCGGGGGCTGCGTCACCATCGCCCGGGCGATCCCCACCCGCTGCTGCTCGCCACCGCTCAGCTGGGCCGGGAACTTGCGGGTGTGGCCGGCGAGGCCGACCCGCTCGAGGGCGGCGACGGCGGCGCGTCTTGCGGAGTCGCCGTCCGGCGCCGCTCGATCCGAGCTCGATCGCCAGCTCGACGTTCTCCTGGGCGGTGAGCGTGGGGAGCAGATGGAAGTCCTGGAAGACGATCCCGACGTTGCCGCCGCGCCACGCCGCCAGCCGGTCGACCTTGAGTCGGTCGATGCGGGTGTCGTTGACGATCAGCGAGCCAGAGCTCGGTTGGTCGATCCCGGCGATGAGGGCGCCGAGCGTGCTCTTGCCGGATCCGGAGGGACCGACGATCGCGACCAGCTCGCCGCGGCGGATCTCGAGATCGACGTTGGCGATGCCGATCTGGGCGGCGCTGCCCTTGCCCCACACTCGGGTCAGGTCGCGCGCGTGGACGACAGGATGTCCGACCGGACGGGGAGCGACGACCGACGCGCTGTCGGGCTGCGTATCGACGATGGAGGTGGTGTTCATGTGCCCATCGTCCGATTTTCGCCTCGCCGGCGACATGGAGCGGTCTGGCGAATCGGAGGTGGGGATATCCCCCGCAGCGGGCGGGTCAGCTATGGCGACGCGAGCGCATGAGGAGGAAGCCCCCGGCGCCGAGCACGACCGCCGCCAGCACGACGATGACCGCTGTGTTCGACGAGTCGCCGTCAGATCCGTCGTCGGCCGTGCCGGCCGCCGTCGACGACGCAGGCGCTGATGAGCTGGTCGAGCTCGTCGAGCTGGGCGGGGTCGTGGTCGCGCCCGTGGTGCTGGGGGCGTTCGTCGCCACCGCCGTGGCGGGCGCCGTCGTGACCGGTGCCGGCGCCGTCGTCGGTTGCGTGGGCAGGGGCGCTTCGGCGGCGACCGTGAAGGTGAACGAGCCTTCGATCACGTGGCCGTCGATGGCGGTCACCTCGTAGCGCACGCCCACGGGTCCACCCGCCAGCGGCGGGTCGAGCTGGAGTCGGTACAACATGTCGTCGTCGGTGACGACGAACGGCAGCACCACGTTCCCTTGAGGGTCGAGCACCTCGAATCCGTTCCCGACCAGGGCCACCACGTCGGTGAAGGCGACGGAGATCTCCGAGACCGGTTCACCGACCGTCGTCCCGCCGGCCGGCAAGGTGAAGTCGACCTCGGTGTGGGCCGAGACGTGTTGCCCCGACACGGCCGCCACAGCGATCAGACACGCGAGCAGGGTGAAGGCGCGGCGGCAGGCAGCGGCAGGACGCATCCGTCGAAGGGTACCGTCGGCGATCGGCGTACGATTCGTGACGTGAAGGGACATTCGCCACTCCGCGCCGACAGCGTCGAGCCAGAGTTCGACGACGTTCGAGCGCTCCGATCGCACCGCATGCGCAGAGCGGCACTGGCATACCGGTTGTTCGGTTCGTACCGCTGGGGCGAGCAGGGCGACGGGCACATCTCGACGCGCGATCCCGAGCACACCGACTGCTTCTGGCTCCTGCGCTACGGCGTCCCGTTCGGCGAGGCAAGGGTCGCCGATCTCGTGCTGGTGGGTCCCGAGGGCACCGTCGTCGATCCGCAGTCGAATGTCGATCCGCAGATCAACATCACCGCGCATTACATCCACTCGCCGATCCACGCCGCCCGCCCCGAGGTGGTGTGCGCCGTGCACACCCACACCCCGTACGGCACGCCCTGGTCGGCCAACGCCGAGCCGTTCCAGCAGATCGTGCAGGAGGCAACGGCGTTCTTCGGCTGTCACTCCGTGTACGACGGACACGATGTCAACGTCCAGTCGACCGACGGCGGCAAGCACATCGCGGCGGCCCTCGGCGAGGGTCGCGGAGTGATCCTCCGCAACCACGGGCTGCTCACGGTCGGGAGCACCGTCGACGAGGCGATCGGCTGGTTCATCATGATGGAGCGGGTCGCCGAGGTCCATGTCAAGGCCCACCGACCGCAACCGATCTCCGACGAAGCCGCCCGCGCCAGCGCCACCGTGATGGCCGACCCGCGCCAAGGCTGGCACGCCTTCAACTGGGCCCTCCGCGGAAGAATCCCCGACCCAGGGGTGGTCGACTGACGTGTTTCGGCGGGCGAAGGCAAAGGCCGGGCGAGCACCGCAGCAACGTTCGATCGGCCGCGGGTCAGCCAGGCGGGCGAGCGCCGAAGCGCAGCGGAGGCGGCGAGCTGGGAGGCGAAGGCGAGCAGCTGTGCTGCGAGTCGAGCCCTAACGTGAGTAGTCGGTGACTTTTTCGGTGGCGTCCAGCAGCCATTGGGGCCAGACGCCGATCGCCAAGGTGAAGACGGCGGCGGCGGCGACCGCCAGGCCGGTCATGACCGGGACCGATTCCTTGCTCGCCGATTCGGGTGACTCGCGCAACCACACGCTGACCATCACTCGCAGGTAGACGTAGGCACCGATCACGGCCGTGACCATGGCGATGATCGCGATCGTGTAGCTGTCCTCCTCGACGGCTGCCTGGATCACGCCCCATTTGGCGATGAAACCCGAGGTGAGCGGCACGCCCGCCTGCGCCAGCAGGAACACGGTGAGGGCCAACGCCAGCAAAGGTTGCCTGGTCGACAGCCCGTTGAAGGCGTCGACCGACGTGTCGCCCCCGGATTGGCGACCGACGACGGCGACGATCGCGAACGAACCGATCGTGAGCACCGAGTACAGCAGCAGATACAGCACGACGCTGGGCATGCCGTCGCCCTGCTCCAACTCACCGGCCCGATGACCGGCGGCCTCGACGCCGACGAGGATGAAACCGGCGTGGCTGATCGACGAGTAGGCGAGCATCCGCTTGACGTCGTTCTGGGCCACGGCGATCACCGAACCGATCACCAACGACAGCACCGCCAGCACCCAGATCACGGGTCGCCAGTCGTCGCGGTGGAAGGGCAGGGCGATCACGAGCACGCGCAGCATGGCGGCGAACGCCGCCGCCTTTCCGACCGACGCCATGAACGCCGTGACGTTGGTGGGTGCGCCCTGGTAGACGTCGGGCGTCCACACGTGGAACGGCACCGCGGCCACCTTGAAGCCGAGCCCGACGATCAGCAGGGCGATACCGGCCAGCACCAAGGAGTCCTGCCCGTCGATCAGCATCGAGCTCTGGAAGGCGTCGATGATGACGGAGATGTTGGTCGACTGTGTGCCGCCGTAGATCAAGGCGATCCCGTACAGGAAGAACGCCGAGGCGAACCCACCGAGCACGAAGTACTTGATGCCGGACTCCTGGCTGGTGGTCCGGTCGCGGTCGGATGCGGCGAGCACGTACAGCGCCAACGACAGTGTCTCGAGCCCCAGGAAGAGCACGATCAGGTCGTTGGCCGAGGCCATGACGACACCCCCGGTGGCCGACACCAGCAACAGGGCGTACACCTCGGGCGCGTCGCGTCCGCTGGCATACAGGTCGTCGGCGGTGGCGAGCGCCACCAGCAGCGTCGCCGCGCAGATCGTGATCGTGAGGAACTGCGCCAAGCTGTCGAACGCCAGCGCTCCATTGAGCAGCGTCGCCGGACCGTCGTCGGAGATCTCGTCCCACTGGAGCACCGCCAGCACCCCCGCCACCAGCGAGGTGAGCGCGGTGACCGCGGCGTACCCGCCGCGCGGCCACGTCGGTGTGAGCGCTCCGGCGAGGAGCAACAACAAGGCACCCGACACGAGGGCGATGATCGGGCTGATGTGCCACCACTCGATCGGTGGTGCCGTGAATTCCTGGGCGAGCATCAGTGCTCCGCCTCTTCCGTGGGTTCGACCTCGGCCACCGCCGGTCGGGGCGACTCGTAGCCGGCCCGGTCCTCGATGTGGGCGATCAACCGGTCGACCGAGGGCTCGATCCGCTCGAGGATCGGCTTCGGATAGATCCCGGTGAACACGATCACACCGATGAACGGCACGAGCAGAGCCGCTTCCTTGAGCTTCAGCTCGGGGAACGAGGCGTTGGCTTCGTCGGGCTCACCGTGGAACACGCGCTGGTACGCCCACAGCAGGTAGAGCGCGGCGAGGATCACGCCGGTCGCGGCGACGACCACCCACCAGCGCGCCGAGAGGAACGAACCGATCAGGATCAGGTACTCGCCCACGAAACCGTTCAGGCCGGGCACGCCGATCGAGCTCAACATCACGATCATGAAGGCGGCGGCGAAGATCGGAGCCACCGACTGGATTCCCTTCAACTCGGAGATCTGTCGCGTGTGGCGTCGCTCGTAGATCATGCCGACGAGAAGGAAGAGGGCGCCGGTCGACACGCCGTGGTTGACCATCTGCAGCACCGAGCCGGTGATCGCCTCGGACGTGAAGGCGAAGGTGCCGAGCACGATGAACCCGAGGTGGGCGACGGAGGAGTAGGCGACCAAGCGTTTGAGGTCGGTCTGCATCGTCGCCACGATCGCTCCGTAGACGATCCCGATCACGGCCAGCGTCAGCCACAGCTCGCGACTCCACAACGCCGCTTCGGGGAACAGGTACAGGCCGAACCGGAGCAGGCCGTAGGTTCCGAGCTTGAGCATCACGCCGGCGAGCACGACCGAGCCGGCGGTGGGAGCCTGGGTGTGGGCGTCGGGCAGCCAGGTGTGGAGCGGGAAGATCGGGACCTTGACGGCGAACGCCACGGCGAACCCGAAGAACAGCCATCGTCCGGTGGATGCCGCGAACGAGGCGTTCTCGGCGATCTCGACGAGATCGAAGGTGACCCCGTCGACGCCGTTGCGGCTGGCGATGAAGACGGTGGCCATGATCGAGACGAGCATGAACGCCGACCCGATCATCGTGTACAGGAAGAACTTGGTGGCGGCGTAGACCCGGCCCTCGTACCCCCACCCGCCGATCAGGAAGTACATCGGCACGAGCACGATCTCGAAGAACACGAAGAAGAGGAACAGGTCGAGGCTGAGGAACGACCCGATCACACCGGCCTCGAGCAGCAACAACCAGGCGAAGTACGGCTTGTCCTTGCCGGGGTCCTCGTTGTGCGGGTCGATCCCGAGGATCGCCAACGGGAAGAGGATTCCTGTGAGCAGCACGAGGAACAGCGAGATGCCGTCGACGCCGAGGTGCCACCCGATCCCCCACTCCTCGATCCAGGGATGTTGCGACTGGAACTGGAAGCCACTGTCGTGACGGTCGAACTCGGCCGTGAGCCAGATGCTCAGGGCCCCGGTGGCGACCGAGGCGATGACGGCGACGAGCTTCATGAACTCGGGCCGGCGCTTCGACAGGAGCAACACGAGCACAGCGCCGATCGCGGGCACGATGATCAGCATCGACAGGATCGGGAAGCCGAGCGCGTCGCCATGCATCAGAGCACGCTCCGACCGATGACGAACCACACCAACACCAGCACCACGCCGACGCCCAGGATCTCGGCGTAGTTGCGGACGTTGCCGGTCTGGCCGCGGCGCACCACCCTGGCGGTGCTCGACACCACTCGCGCGGCACCGTTGACGGCACCGTCGATGATCGTCTGGTCGAACCAGGCGATGGCGTCGAACACCCGCCGTCCCGGGCCTCCCATGAAGGCGGTGACGGTGGCGTCGTACCGCCAACCCTCGGCGAGGATCTTCGGCTCGAACGGCTTGCGGAGCTTTCGGACGTAGATCGCGTACGCCAGGAGGATTCCGGCCACCGAGCAGGCGATGGCCAGCAACGCCAACAGCGCCTTGTTGTCGTACGCGCTCGTGTCGAGGATCTCGGTCTCACCGGCCTCGACGACGGGATGCAGCCACTCGCCGAGCTTGTTCTGCCAGTTCTCGGGGATGAAGCCGTACGTCGGCAGCTGGATCACGCCCCCGACCGTGGACAGCGCGGCGAGCACGATCAGCGGGAACAACATCGACACCGGCGACTCGTGCGGCTTGAACTCCCCGTGGGCGCCGTGCTCCTCGGCGTGGGTCTCCCACTTGGCGTCGCCGAAGAACACCATCACGACCTGTCGCGTCATGTAGTACGCGGTGAGGATCGCGGTCACCAGGCCGAGCACGTACAGCGCCGGGCTCTTGACGAGCGAGTAGAGCAGGATCTCGTCCTTCGACCAGAACCCGGCGAACGGCGGCACCCCGGCGATCGCCAGCCAGCCGATGATGAACGTGACGGCGGTGATCGGCATCAACTTGCGGAGCGCACCCATCTTGCGCATGTCCTGCTCGTGGTGCATGCCGTGGATCACCGAGCCCGACCCGAGGAACAGCAGCGCCTTGAAGAAGGCGTGGGTGATCATGTGGAAGATGGCGGCCACGTAGGCGCCCGACCCGATCGCCAGGAACATGAAACCGAGCTGGGAGATCGTCGAATAGGCGAGCACCTTCTTGATGTCGTTCTGGGCGACGGCGATCGTCGCCGCGAACAGGGCGGTGATCACACCGACCCAGGCGATCAGCGTCAACACCTCCGGTGCCGCCGCCGCCAGCATCGGGTTCATGCGCGTCATCAGGAACACGCCGGCGGTCACCATCGTGGCGGCATGGATCAACGCCGAAACCGGCGTCGGCCCTTCCATCGCATCGGGCAGCCAGAGGTAGAGCGGCAGCTGGGCGGACTTGCCGACGGCACCGACGAACAGCAGCAGCGCGATGCCGGTGGCAGTCGACTGCGCCAACTGGCCGCCCTCGGCAGCGTGGTTGAGCGCTCCGTAGCTCACCGAGCCGACCGCCTCGAACCCGAGGAACATCGCCAGCATGAAGCCCCAGTCGCCGATCCGGTTGGTGACGAACGCCTTCTTGCCCGCCGTCGCCGCCGACTGCCGCGTGTGCCAGAACGCGATCAGGAAGTACGAGCAGGTGCCGACACCCTCCCACCCCAGGAACGTGACGAGCAGGTTCTCTCCGAGCACCAGCAGCGTCATCGAGAGCACGAACAGGTTGAGGTAGAGGAAGAACTTCGAGAACTTCGGATCGCCGTGCATGTAGCCGATCGCGAACAGGTGGATCAGGAACCCGACCCCGGTCACGAACAGGCACATCGTGAGCGACAACGGGTCGGCGAGGAACGCCATGTCGATCTGCAGCGACGACACCGGCACCCACGAGAACAGCGTCTCGACGTGGACCCGGTCGTGCTCGTCCATCGAGGCCAGGTCGGCGAAGGCGCCGACCGACACGACGAACGACGCCAGCACCATCGCCGAGGCGAGGTAGCCCGACATCGGCTCGCCGAGCTTGCGGCCGAACAGCAGGATCAGCAGGAACCCGGCGAGCGGGAAGGCTGGGATCAACCAGATGACGTCGAGCACCGGTTATCCCCTCAGCTCTGCCAGGTCGTCGGTCGTGGCGCCGGGGCGACGCTTGAGGATCGAGATGATGATGCCGAGGCCGACCACGACCTCGGCGGCGGCGACGACCAACACGAAGAAGACGGCCGTCTGCCCGTTGATGTTCCCGAAGCGTGCCGAGAGGGCCACGAAGCTCAGATTGACGGCGTTGAGCATCAGCTCGACGCACATGAAGATCACGAGCGGGTTGCGGCGCACGAGCACACCCACCGTCCCCAGCGCGAACAGCACGGCCGAGAGGATGAGGTAGTAGGTGGTGGTCGGCTCGGCGGCGGCGATCACTCGTCACCCCCGGCCTTCTTCGACCGCCGCGTCAGCAGCACGGTTCCGGCGATGGCGACGATCAGCAGGATCGAGGTGAACTCGAAGGCGAACACGTAGTCCTGGAACAGGTTCTGGGCGAGGGCGCGGATGTTGTTGTCGCCGGAGGAGTCGAGCGGGGGGCCCTCGGCGATCACGTCGCGGGCCTGGACGACGGCGGCGATCACGAGGCCGGCCAGCCCGATCCCGACGACGGCTGCCATCGGGCGCTGGATCGGGAACGGCTCGATCGACAGATCGTCGGCCTTGTCGACGCCGAGCAACATGATGACGAACAGGAACAGCACGACGATCGCGCCGGCGTAGACGATGACCTGCACGGCGGCGAGGAAGTGCGCCCCGAGCGCCACGAAGTGGACGGCGACGCCGAACAGGGTGAGCACGAGCGAGAGCGCGGCGTGAACCGGGTTGGCGCGCACGATCACCCCGATCGCTCCGGCGATGACCATCGCCGAAGCGAGCACGAACACCACCATCTGCATTACCGGTCGGCCTCCGGCTGAGGCGGTTCGGACGCACGCTCGCCGTAGCCGAGCTCGCTGCTCCAGCCGACGACGCCGCGGAACGTGGCGTCGCCCGACGGTGACGTGGCGCGCATCCAGCCGGACGTCAGCTCGTCCTCGCCGTCACGCCAGTCTTCCCAGGGCAACCGCTTCGGCATGCCGTCGTCGTCGACCACCAGCTCGGACTTGGTGTAGATCGCGTCCTGGCGGTTGGTGAACGAGAACTCGAACAACTTCGATTCGGTGATCGCCTCGGTGGGGCAGGCCTCGACGCACAGGTCGCAATGGATGCACCGCAGGTAGTTGATCTCGTAGACGAAGCCGAACCGCTCGCCCGGCGAGGTGGGGTTCTCGGGGTCGTTGTCGGCGCCGCGCACGTAGATGCACTTGGCCGGACACACGCCGGCGCACAGCTCGCAGCCGATGCACTTCTCCATCCCGTCCTCGTAGCGGTTGAGCACGTGCCGCCCGTGCAACCGCTCGGGCTTGGCGATCTTGCGGTCGTCGCCGACGTCGGGATCGGATGGCTTGCCCTTCTTGCGAGCCGATCGGCCACCCGAGTACTCGGTGGTGACGCGCTTGCCGCCGAACAACTTGTGCTGGCGAATCGTGACCGCGAATCCGTCGAGATATCCCATCAGTACGCCGCCCCTTCACGTTCGCGGTTGCGTCTGCTCACGACGACGCGGCGTTGAACAGCAGGTACGAGACGCCCAGCGCGGCCAGGCACCCGGCGACCACGGCGATCACGTTCCAGTCCTCGTCGCGCCCGAGCTGGATCGCCGCGAGCACGAGGAACCATCCGAGGGCGACCGGGATCAGCAGCTTCCAGCCGAAGTCCATCAGCTGGTCGTACCGGAGCCGAGGCAGTGTCGCCCGGAACCAGACGTACATGTAGAGGAACGCCAGGATCTTGAGCGTCACCCAGATCGTGCCGCTGAGCGGCCCGGCCCAACCGAACAGGTTGAAGTCGCCGATCATGAGCGGCTGCGGACCGCCGAGGAAGAGCGTCACGAGGATCGCGCTCATGGTGATCACGTTCATGAACTCGGCGAGGAAGAACAGCGCGAACCGGATCGACGAGTACTCGGTGTTGAAACCGCCGACGAGCTCCTGCTCGGCCTCGACGAGGTCGAACGGCGGGCGGTTGAGCTCGGCCGTCATCGCGATCAGGAACACCGCGAACGGTACGAATCCGGTTGCCACGATGTTCCAGTCGGTGAAACCGTCCTGGGCGATGACGATCCCCGAGGTCGACAACGTGCCCGACATCAACAGCACCGCGGCGAGGCTCAATCCGAGCGCCGCCTCGTACGAGATCATCTGCGCCGACGCCCGCACCGAGCCCAGCAGCGGATACTTCGATCCGGACGCCCAACCGGCGAGCATGATCCCGTAGACGCCGATCGAGCTCAGCGCGAGCACGATCAGGATGCCCATCGGCGGGTCGACGAGTTGGACGCGGGTGGTGACGCCGAACCATGTGACGGTGCCGTCGTTGCCGTCGCTGAAGTCACCCCCGAGCGGAATCACCGACCACAACAGGAAGGCCGGCACGAACGCCAGGAACGGGGCCAGCCGGAACACCCATTTGTCGGCCTTGTCGGGGAGCAGGTCCTCCTTGAAGAACAGCTTGGTGCCGTCGGCGAGTGTCTGCAGCAGACCCCACGGGCCGGCCTTGTTGGGCCCGATCCGGTTCTGCATGCCCGACACGATCTTGCGTTCGAACCAGACCATGAACATCGTGCCGACCAGCCCGATCACGAAGATCGCCAGCACCTTGGCGGCGACGATCGCCACCACCTTCCACCACCAGTCGTCGGTGTCGAGCATCGGATCGCTGGCGATCACGGCCAAGGCATGCATCAGAAGCGCTCGATCCGCACATCGGTCACCGACGCCTCGGCGTCGACGAGATCGGTGAGGTCGGGCCCGTCCTGGTTGAACGGCGCCCAGAGCGTGCCGCGCTGGACCGCTTCGTCGGCGACCAACGGCAACACGACCGAACCGCGCGCCCCGATGATCTTGACCTCGGTGCCGTGGGCGACGCCCACCCGGTCGAGATCGAGCGGGTGGACATGCGCCGCGGCGCCGACCGCGAGCGGGAGCCAGAGAGGGCGACATGGCGGTGCCGACGGCGCGGTCGTAGAGCTTGCGGCTCACGACCAGCCGGTAGTCGTAGCTGTTGGGCGGCGGTTCGGACGGTGCCGGTGAGCCGATCGGTGCGAACGATGCCGGCGTTGCGCCGGCGACGGCTGCGCGAGCCGACTCGATCGAGTCGAATCCGAGATCGCGGCCGAACATCAAGCCCAGCTCGGCGGCGATCATCCAGTCGGGTCGAGACGTGGCGTGGGCCGTGACCGCCTGGCTGACGATCGAGCACGCGGCCCTCGAGGTTGGTCGTGGTGCCGTCCTGCTCGCCGAACGCGGCCGCCGCCAGCACGAGGTCGGCCTGCCGCGTCGAATCGGACATGAACGTGTCGATCGAGACGATCCGTTCGACTCCGGCCAGTGCGCGGCGGGCGAGATCGGCATCGGGACAGTCGTTGATCGGGTCGGCTCCGAGCAGCACCAGCAGGTCGAGCTTGCCGTCGGCCGCGGCACGCAGCGTGGCGAGCCCGTCGTGGTCGTGGTCGGAGGGCGCCAACCCGAGCTGCAGGGCGCCGACGACGTTGCCGCGACGCAGGGCCGGGAGCACACCGACTCCGGGGATCGCGTCGATCACGGCCCGCAACGCCGTCATCGCCGAGCTCTGCGACTCGGCCAGGTTGCCGCGTCCGGCGACCACCACCACCTTGCCGGTGGCGAGCTGAGCGGCGACATCCGGTTCGGCGAGAGCGGAGGCGATCTCACTCGCCCCGGCTCCGGGCAGGTGCTGCACCGTGCGCCAGGCGTACCGCGACATTCCGGTGGTGTGCGACGAGAACTCGATGATTCGGGTCCGCTTGCGCACCGCCGCATCGCGAAGCCTCAGATAGAGCACCGGCAGCTCTTCCTTGAGGTCGGGACCCAGCAGGATCACCGTCGCCGCCCCGGCGGCCTCGTCGATCGTGGCACGCGGGAGCCCGAGCAGCTCGGCCGGCAAGCCGTCGCCGAGCTGTGCGTCGCGATAGGTGACGCCGAGGGCATCGGCGAGACGCGCCCACGCCAACACTCCTTCGTTGGTGCTGCGTGCCCCGCCGAGCAGACCGATCGTCGACGCCTCGTCGACGAGTTGCTTGGCGATCGCCAACGCCGCCGACCACGTGGTTTCGACGAAGCCGTCGTCGGTTCGCACCAGCGGGGTGCCGATCCGGTTGGGCGACTCGGTGGCCTCGAAACCGAACCGGCCGCGGTCGCACATCCAACCCCAGTTGACGCTCGGTGCGTCGGCATCGTCCCCGGTGTCGACGCCCTGATAGCGGAGCAGCTGATCGCGGCTGGAGTGGACCGAGATCGTGCAACCGACCGAGCACGTCGTGCACGTCGAGTCGACCTGCTCGAGATCCCACGGCCGGGCCTTGAACCGGTAGGGCTTGGCCGTCAGCGCCCCGACCGGGCAGATCTGCACGACGTTGCCGGAGAAGTACGAGGCGAACGGCTCGTCGGGGAAGGTGTTGACCTGCGTCAGGTTGCCGCGGTTGATGAAGTGGATCAGCTTGTCGCCCGCCACCTCGTCGGCGAAGCGCGTGCACCGGTCGCACAGGATGCACCGTTCGCGATCGAGCAGCACGAGGTCGCTGATCGGGATCGGCTTCTCGAAGTTGCGCTTGGCCTCGACGTACCTGCTCTCGCCGGGGCCGTGGCTGAACGCCTGGTCCTGGAGCGGGCACTCGCCGCCCTTGTCGCACACCGGGCAATCGAGCGGATGGTTGGCGAGCAGCAGCTCGATCATCCCCTCCTGGGCACGCTTGGCCGTCGGCGACTCGGTCTCGATCTTCATGTCGGGGGCGACGGGGAACATGCACGAGGGCATCAGCGCCGGGCCGCGGCCGCTGTCGACCTCGACCAGGCACTGACGGCACATGCCGACCGGGTCCATGCGCGGGTGGTAGCAGAAACGCGGGATGTAGGCGCCCGCCCGTTCGGCGGCGGCGATGATCAACTCACCCTTGCGGGCCGTGAACGGAGTGCCGTTGACGACGATCGCGACGGCGTTCGGATCGGGCGCCGGCTCGGGTGCGGTCTCGGTGTCGGTTGCCGAATCAGTCATGTCCTGCTCCGACCACAGCCGGGTGGGCCTCCGCCGAATCGGCGGCCACGACCGGGATCAAGGCACGCACCGGTCGTGTGCTGACGCGTGC
>CAWKMO010000009.1:0-417756 GCA_963850755.1 Ilumatobacteraceae bacterium
GCCTGTAAGCGGGATTCTGTGGTCACTTGCGTGACCGGTGGCCATCCATCTGTGCGGTCTACCCGAGGGTTGCCGGCGCTCGTCGCGCCGACGGACGGGCCGCCCGAGCCCTCTGCTCGACCTTGCTCCGGAAGGGGTTTGCCGAGCCGTACGGGTCGCCCCGCACGCTGGTGCGCTCTTACCGCACCGTTTCACCCTCACCTGTGGCCGGTCGTGATCGCTCACGACGGCCCATCGGCGGTCTCTCTCTGTTGCACGTCCGTCAGGTCGCCCCGACCTGGCTCTCGCCAGCATCCTGCCCGGTGGAGTCCCGACTTTCCTCGACACGATCCGGCGAACCGGTCGTGCCGCGGCCACCCGGCCAACTCACCATCGCGCCATCGAGTGTAGGGCGCGTGACAAGCTTGAACCGATGCTGTTGGGCTTGTTCGCGTCCGTCCCCGATACCACGGTGCCGTCCGGCACCGGGGACTTCGTGCCTGGTGACGCCAACGACGGCGTCGGGTCGAACTTCGCCGACGTGATCCAGACGGTGATCGACAACCTCGGCAACAACGTCTACCAAACCGGGCTGGCGCTCGATCGTCGCCACCGCCGCGATCGTGGCGATGATCAACGTCGGCGTCCACCGCCTGATCCTGATCCCGGTCGGGATCGGCGCCTTCTGGGCGGGCTGGTTGGGCTGGAACACGTTCACCGGGCAGGACAACCCGCTGTTCCCGGGCGACGTCAGCGCCACCAAGCTGTGGGACGTCGCCTTCACCAGCGACGCCGGATTCCTGATGGTCGTCGATCGTCGCCTGCGTCGCCGCCATCTTGCTGTGGCGCAAGGGCACCGCGCTGGGCAGCAAGCTCGTGCTGCTGGCCGGCGCCGTGCTCGGCGCCTCGTTCGTCTACAACCTGGTCGAAGCCGTCCGGTACGGCTGACGCGGAGCGGCTCAGCACGACATGTAGTCGTACACGAACGAGTTGGCGGCCGGCGTCTGGAGCAGGGTCGAGAACCGCGCGCCCTCGTCGTTGGGCGCGCCGACGACGAGCTCGATCGGGCTCACCTTGCCGAACACCGACGGGATCGCGTACGGGATCGGGAACCCTTCGGCGTCCTTCTCGTCGGGCTCGCCGAAGAACGTCGGGGCGAACGTCTCGTCGGGATTGATCATGCGTGCCAGGACCGTGGCGTGACGTTGCTCCTCGCTGCCGACGAGCATCGATCGCCCGGCGCAGGTCGAGCGCCGTCGAACAGCGCGGACGAAGCTCTGGTACGAGGCGCCGAACAGCGTCTCGAAGGCGAAGGCGATGTTGAGCACGTCGCGGTGGACGTCGTCGGAACCGTCCATCGCCTCCAGCGACGGGCACGACCGAGCGCTCCATGATGAAGGCGTTGGCGCACGTGTACTCCTCGCCGCCTTGGGCGGCGATCAAGCGCGCCCAGCTCGGCGGCGTGCGCCGTGTGATCCTCGACGATCCGATCGAACACCGCAGTCTCGTCCGCCGTCAGCGCGCCCGTCGCGAGCAGCGGCTCGTAGAGCTCGAGCGCCGTGTACTCGAGCGACTGCGCCGTGCGCAGCAACGTCATGTCGTCGACGATCGCCTCGGGCAGGGTCGGCGGGGGAGGGGCGATGCCGATCCGGCCGGGAGCTTCGCTGCCCTCCGCGTCGGAGCCGCAGGCTGCGGCGATCGCGCCGAGCGACAGCACGAGGCCGCCGGTGCGCAACAGCGTCGCGCCGGCTGATGCCGCTCATGGCGTCACCGCCGGCACGATCGGCGAGGCGGCGTCGTTGCCGAACAGCGCATCGAAGTCGTCGCCGCGTCCCGTGCGCTCGGCGAGGTAGGCGGCGTGGTGCGACTCCATCGCCGCGATCGAGGCGATCGCGTCGGCGATGTCGTCGTCGACGATCATCCGCCAGCAGGTCGGCGTGGGTGGCGATCAGCGAGTTCTCGAGCTCGAAGGCGGCGTTGGCCGGCCGGTCGCCGGTGAAGCCGGCGACGCGTTCGTCGTACACGCCTGGTGCGCGGGTGTTGGCCGAGATGCCGGTGATGCCGGCCAGCCGCTGGGCGTACGACGGAGTGCTGGGTGACGCAGAATCCCCCACGCCGTGCCCTCGGCACCGGCGTCGATCGCCGCCTGGTACAGGTCGCGGGCGCTGAGCTCGATCGCGATCGCGAACCTGGCGAGCGCGTCGTCGTCGGTCGAGAGCGGTCGGTCGTGGCCGCCGCCGGCCTCGAGTCGGCGGCGACGAGGACGGCACCGACCACTCCGGCGCCGATCAGGGCGCGACGTGACCATCCTTCGGTGGCTTCAGCATCCGCTCCTGCGGAATCGGTCACGAGGTGCGTCCTTTCACGAGCGACAACATCTTGGCCATTCTAGAAGTCCAGGGCCGAGAGCTCAGGAATCCATGACGTGGTTCTCGACACAGCTTCCGCCCATTCGGCCCGGTTGAGCTGCCCTGACGGCTCGACGACCACCTTCGGCCGCCAGTGGGTCGACGTGGCGTCGAGGTCGGTCCAGACCCCCGTCGCCACCCCGGCGAGGTACGCCGGCGCCGAGCGTGGTGGCCTCGACGACGGGCGACACCTCGACCGGCTTGCCGCTGGCATCGGCGAGCGCCTGCACGAACGTCGGGTTGTCGCTCATCCCGCCGTCGATCCGCAGCGACGGGATCGACAGCCCGGTGTCGGCCTCGGCCGCCTCGACCATGTCGGCGCCGCGATGGGCGACGCCTTCCAGCACGGCGCGCACGACGTGGGCGCGGGTGGTGCCGCGTGTCAGGCCGAGCAGGGTGCCGCGAGCGCCGTAGTCCCAGTGGGGTGTCCCGAGCCCGAGCAGGGCCGGGACGTAGACGACACCGTCGGTCGTCGGGCAGGTGGCGGCGATGTCGTGGCTGGCGGCAGCCGTGTCGATCAGCCTCATGTCGTCGCGCAGCCACTCGACGTTCGTGCCCGCCGAGAGCATGATCGCCTCGACTCCCCACGTCACCTCGCCGGCGATGCTCCACGCCACGATCGGGAACGTCCCGTTGTGCGACCGACCGGCCTCGGCTGGTGGCAGTGGTGCCGGTGCAGATGTCGAGCATGCCGCCCGTGCCGAACGTGATCTTGGCCTGCCCGGGCGACGTGCAGCCCTGCCCGACGAGCGACGCCTGCTGGTCGCCGGACGAGCGCCGCGATCGGGGGCGCGCCCGGGAGCGCCGACGCGGCTCCGATCACGCCCGACGAATCGACGATCGACGGCAGCATCGCCATCGGCACACCGAGCAGCTCGCAGACACCGGGATGCCAGTCCGCGTCGCTCGATCGAGTAGAGGCCGGTGACCGCCGCGTTGGAGTGATCGGTGACGTGAAGGGCGCCCTCCGACAGCGTCCACGCCACCCAGCTGTCGACCGTTCCGAAGCACAGGTCGTCGGGATCGCGGCCGTCCAGCGCGTTGGCGAGCAGCCAGCCGATCTTCGTGGCCGACTGGTTGGGGGCGAGCGCCAGCCCGTGCTCGGCCTTGGCGGTGATGCATTCACCGACGGTGCGCAGGTCCTGCCAGCCGAGCGCCGGACCGATCGGGCGTCCGGTGGCGCGCTCCCAGACGATCGTGCTCGCCCGCTGGTTGGTGATCCCGACGCCGGCGATCGTCGGGTGACCGGCACGCGCCAGCGCCGCGTGGGCGGCGTCGAGCACGTCGCTCGGCCAGCTGGGTGGCGTCGAACTCGACCAAGCCGGGGAACGGCGTTTCGGGCGGCGACCACCGGTACTCGGCCGCCACCAGCGTCGGCGTCGGGTGTGACGACGGCGGCCCGCAGACCGGTTGTTCCGACATCGATGACGAGGATCATCAGCGCTCCATTCCGCTCGGTCGAAAGCCCTTGTCGCTGCAGTCGCTTGCCGAGCAGCCCGCCGACCAGGCCGGCACCGGTCACGGCCGACAGCGTGAAGAACGACGCGAACCAGTTGACGTCGCCGCCGCGTACCAGCTTGACGATGATGAACACCGCCTGGGCGGCGACGTACGTGCCGATCGCCGTGACGAGCGCGTGCGACAGCGGAAAGTCGACGCGTTGCACCCACGCCGCACAGCCGGCCCCGATCACGAACCCGATCAGCGCGCCGACCGACAGCCAGAGCGCGAGCGTGTCGTCGTCGCGACTGTCGGCCGCCCAACGGGCGGCGATCGAGAACGGCACGGCGAACACCAGCGCCACGAAGGCACCGGCTCGGAGGGCGTCGATGTCCCAGCGTGCCTGCATGGTCGGGCTCACGGCCATGCCGGACCGCCGAACGGGGATGGCAGGCCGAGCTTGCCCGGGTTGAGGATGCCGTTCGGGTCGAGCGCCTGCTTGAGGCTGACCAGCACGTCGAACGCCGGGCCGAGCGCCTCGGCGACGAAGCGGGCCCGATTGAGGCCGATGCCGTGGTGATGCGAGAGGTTGCCGCCGGCCCCGAGCACGGCGCGCTGTCCGGCGTCCCACATCGCCACGTAGGTCGACTCGATCTCGTCCGCGGGTGGCGTGGCGGCGAACGTGAAGTACAGGCAGGCACCGTCGAGGTAGCTGTGCGAGAGATGGCAGCTGGCCACCCGGGCGTGCGGCACCGCCGTCAAGGCGGCGGTGGTCGCGGCGTAGACGGCACCGAGCCGGCTCCACGGAGCGGCGATCTCCATCGTGTCGACGACGTATCCCTTGCGGGTCAGCTCCTGCAGCGCCGACGTGTCGTTGCGGTGCTCGAGCCAGTCGTCGACCAGTCGGGCGTCGTCGGGCTGCCCGAGCCCGGAGGCGATGCGGTCGACCACGTCCATCGTCGCGTCGCACGATCGACGCCTCGCCCTCGTCGAGCACCAGCAGCGTGCACGTGGCGCCGTCGCCGCCCCGGCCGCGCATCGATTCGACCGCGTCGTAGAGGCGCAGCACGGCCGGGGTGGCGCCGCTGCGCACGATGCTGGCGGCAGGCCTCGAACCCGTCGCCGAGCGAGGTGAACCGGTACGCCGCTGATCGTCTGGCGGCCGGCGTCGGGGTGGGCTCGGAGCCACACCCGGGTGATCACGCCGAGCGTGCCCTCGCAGCCGATGAAGAGCTGGTTGAGGTCGGGCCCGACGGCAGCGGCCGGGGCACCGCCCGTGCGGATGACCGTCCGTCGGCGAGCACGACCTCGAGCCCGACGACCATGTCCTCGATCTTGCCGTAGCGCGTGGAGTACTGGCCGGCGCCGCGGCAGGCGACCCATCCGCCGACGGTCGCGAGCTCGAAGCTCTGCGGGAAATGGCCGACCGTCAGGTCGTGCTCGCTCGCCGAGGCGCACGTTCGAGGTCGGGCCCGAACATCCCGGCGCCGACCTCGACGACGCCGGAGATCGGCGTCGACCTCGCCGAGTCCGTCGAGCGCGGTCAGGTCGAGCAGCACGCCGCCGAACACCGGAACGCGTGGCGCCGCACACGCCGCTGCGACCGCCGGCGGCGGTGACCGGCACGCCGGCCGCGTTGCAGGCGGCGAGCACGGCCGCCACGTGCGTCGTATCGGCCGGCCGCACGAGCACCGCCGCCCGTTGCGGCACCTGCCCGGCGAGCGCCCAGTGCAGCGCCAGCGGCCACCAGTCGCGGCTGGCGTCGGCGACCGCCGTCGACCTCGGTCACCGTCGGGCAGATCGCCGACGAGCCGGTCGACGAAGCCGGTCGGGAGCGTCGCCGTGGCGGCGTCGCCATCTGGCGTCGCTGCCGGTGAGCTCGATCGGGCTGGTGGGGCTGGTCACGCCGGCGACCCTGCCGTGGTGGTCGCGGCGGCGACCTCGGCGTCGCACATCGCCCGGTACTCGGCGATCTCGCGCGCGACGCTCGTTCGGCGCTCCAGCCGAGCTCGCCGGCGAGCAGATCGGCGACGTCCGGCGCCGCCGCGTAGGCACGCCGCGCGATCGTGCAGGTGGGCGCGAGTGCGCCGCATCAGGACGTCGGCGAGCGTCGTCGCCATCTCGCGGCGCACGGCGTACACCGCCTCGGCGCGCATGTACCGCAGTCCGGGCACCAGCGGCTCGGCCGAGTGACGAGTCGAGCGCGATCAGCGCCTTGACCTCGGCCGCCTCGGTGCCGTAGCGGCTCGCCAGATGGGCGTCGGGATGCTCGCGACCGACGCGCCGGAAGCCTGCGCCGCCGAGCAGCGCAGGCGCTTGGTTCGGCTGCGACCGCGCCGACCGAGCGCGGCGCATCACGGCATCGACCGTGTCGTTCGCCATCTCGCGGTAGGTCGTGAGCTTGCCGCCGGTCACCGTGACGAGACCCGCGTCGCTGACGCCGATCCGGTGCCGGCGCGACAGGTCGGCGGTGCGCGACCGAGTCGGCCGCCTTGCACGAGCGGCCGCAGCCCGGCCCACACGCCGGTGACGTCGTCGCGGGTGATCGTGGTCGTCGAGCGCGTGGTTGAGGGCGCCGCAGCACGTACGTCGAGGTCGTCGTCGTCGGTCTGCGGATCGTCGATGTCGCCCGCGAAGTCGGTGTCGGTGGTGCCGACGTAGCAGTGCTCGAACGTGCCGTCGGGCAGCTCGCCCCACGGCACGAGGAACAGGCTGCGCTTGTCGCCGGGCACCGAGATGATCACGGCGATGTCGTTGCCGACCAGGCGCCAGGGGATCGTGACGTGGACACCCTTGGCGGGCCGGATCGAATCGGGGTGGACACCCTCGTCGAGCTGACGCACGTCGTCGGCCCACACGCCCGTTGCCGACACCACGACGTCGGCGCGAACCGTGATCGTCGCCCGCGCCGGTGTCGACGACGGCGCCGTCGATCCTGCCGTCGGTGCCGTGTGGTGAGCTCGGCGCACCTCGCAGCGGTTGGCGACCACCGCACCGTGCTGCGCCGCGGTGCGGGCGATCGTCAACGTCAGCCGGGCGTCGTCGGTGGCGGCGTCGTAGTAGACGAAGCCCGACGACAGCCGCTCGGCGGGCAGCGTCGGGCAGTGGGCGAGCGGCTGGCTCGGCGTCGAGCCGGCTGGTGGAGCTTGCCCGATCCGGACGCCGCCCGGTGAGGTCGTACATCCACAGCGCCGAGCGCATCGCCTTGGCGATCTTCTTCGAGACCGGGCCGTCCTTGGTGAGCACCGGGACCAGGAACGGCAGCACGCCGACCAGGTGCGGGGCGTTGCGGAGCAGCCGCTGGCGTTCGTGGAGCGCCTGGTACACGAGTCGCACGTCGCCCTGCTGCAGGTAGCGCAGACCGCCGTGCACGAGCTTGGAGCTCTTCGACGACGTGCCCGACGCGAAGTCGTCGCGCTCGACGAGCGCGGTGCGAAGCCCGCGGGTGACGGCGTCGAGGGCGACCCCGACACCCGGTGATGCCGCCGCCGATCACGAGCACGTCGAACTCCTCGTCACGCGAGGCGATCGAGCATCGCCGCCCGCTCGAACGGGACCGCCGCATCCGGGTGCACCACGCGGCCACGATCGGCACCGCGGTCGAGCGCCGACCAGCGAGCCCCGAGGCGACGTGCCAGGCTGGGCACGGTGGCCACGTCGAGCGCGCCGTTGATGGTGTTCGCCGCCGCCGAGCTCGACGACCACGACACGCCGCCCTGGCATCCCGAGCACCGCGGGCGGCTCGACGCGGCGCTGGCCGGGGTCGACGAGGCCGGGCTTGGGCGAGGCGACCGAGTGGCGCGTGCCCGAGCTGGCGAGCGACGACGACCTGGCGCTGCGTCCACGACCCGCGCCTACGTCGCCGCGGTCGAGGCGTTCTGCCACGCCGGTGGCGGCCAGCTCGACCCCGACACGTCGGTCGACGCCCGGGTCGTCGGGCGACGGCCCGGCGCAGCGCCGGCGCCGTGCTGCGGGGCGATCGACGCCTTGCGCGAGCGGTGAGTGCGACGTCGCCTTCGCCGCCGGCCGCCCGCCCGGTCATCACGCCGTGCGCGACCGGGCGATGGGCTTCTGCCTGTTCAACAACGCCGCCGTCGGCGCCGCCAAGCTGGCAGCGCGACGGCGAGCGTGTGGCGATCGTCGACTGGGACGTGCACCACGGCAACGGCACGCAGGACATGTTCTACGACGACCCGCGCGTGCTGTACGTGTCGACCCACCAGTCGCCGCTCTACCCCGGCACCGGGCAGCTGCGCGAGACCGGTGCCGGCGACGGCGCCGGGACGCACGCTCAACCTGCCGTTCCCGGCGGGCACCGCCGGCGACACGTATCCGCGCCGCGTTCGACGACGGTCGTCGTGCCGGTCGTCGAACGCTTCGCACCCGACTGGCTGATCATCTCGGCCGGCTTCGACGCCCACCGCAACGATCCGCTCGCCGGGCTCCGCGCTGACGAGCGCCGACTTCGCCGACATGGCGCAAGCGGCTGCAAGGCGCTCGTGCCGGCGCGGCGCGTGCTCGTCGTGCTCGAGGGCGGCTACGACCTCGAGGCGCTGACGTTCGGCGTCGGGCGCCACGTTGAGCGCGCTGCGTCGGCGAGTCGTACCGGCCCGAGCCGGCCTCGACCGGCGAGATCGGGCTGCCGACCGTCACCGCCGCCCGGCAGCTCTGGGAGCTGTGAGCGTGCGACGGTCAGGTGACGGGTTCCTGCGATGCTCCGACGGTCATGTGCGGTGGGGCGTGTACGGCGCCGCCGGTGTCGTGTTCGTGGTGCGCTTCCCCGACGGGCCGCGGGTGATGCTGCAGAAGCGCTCGGCGCTCGCCCACGAGGGCGGCACGTGGTCGTGTGCCGGTGGCGCGCTCGACGACGGCGAGGAGCCGCTCGCCGGCGCGCTGCGCGAGGCGTCGGAGGAGATCGGCGAGATCCCCGGCGACATCGTCGTGCTGGGCTCGACCGTGTTCGCGCCCGCCGACGACTGGTCGTACACGACGTTCGTGGTCGAGGTGCCGGGGGAGTTCGGCGCCTCGATCAACTTCGAGACCGACGCCGTCGCCTGGGACACGCCCGACGAGGTCGAGCGCCGCCCGCTGCACGCCGGCTTCGCCGCCGCCTGGCCGGCGCTGCGCGAGATCATCGAAGCCGCCTGAGCGTGACGCCGGCATCCGCCTACGTGCAGGTCTCGCAGTGCACATCGGGGGGCGGCTCGGGGTCGTTGATCAGCGCCGTGAGCCAGTCGATCAGGCGCACGCCTTCGACCTCGAGCGTGTAGAACTCGTCGGTGCGCGGCGATCGTGTGCTCGCGTGCCCGGCGCCACGTACGTGGCGAGATCGGCACGCCGGCCGCTTCGATCTGGGCCTCGGTGGCATCGATCAGCGTCACCAGCTCGTCGGCGCGGCACGCCGGCCAGCGCGCCGTACGTCGCCTGGACCTCGTCGAAGGCGAAGTCGAACCGTCCGAACCGCACCTGCGGAGCGTGCATGCCGGCGTAGATGTACTGCTCGGGGAAGCTCCAGTCGGTCGACTGTCGATGCCGTCGGTCTCGGGCCAGTCGGGCACGCCGTTCGTGCTGCCCCACGCCTCGCCGATCACGCCGTTGATGGCGTCGACGTCGGGGTAGGCGCCCGACGAGTCGCCGAACGTGACGATGTCGGCGTCGGGCAAGCAGGTCGGCGGCGAGCCCGGCGAACTGCGGCGGTCGGGACCGAGCCGGCGCTCTCGCCGGTGACCACGACTTGCTCGGCGTCGGGAAACGTCGGCGACCAGGTAGTCGAGCGCCTTGAGGGCGTTGGCGTGGCCGCGGTGCTCGATCACGATCGCCGTTCGCCGTAGTCGGTGGTGGTGTTGCCGATGTGCACGTCGCCGGTGCAGTACGGCACGTAGACGATACGAGTGGTCGGCGAGCGGGTTCTCGGGGTTGTCGTAGTCGAAGTAGCCCGCCCAGCCGTTGCGAGATTGCGCGGCGTGAGCCCGTCGCGGTTGACGGTGTACGTCGGCGAGCCGTTGGGATCGCAGGTGGCGGCGTTGAAGCAGGCCCCGCCGCCCTCGAAGAACAGCATGACCTTGGTCGGGTCGGCGACGCGCTCGAAGATCGTGAGCGGGCTGCCGTCGGAGCAGACGCAGCCTTCGACGTCGGCCGCTGCCCAGGCCGGCACCGCGCGGCTCGGTGGTCGCCGGCGCCGTCGCTCGGCGGGCGGCAGTCGGTGGCCGCGGTCGCCGGTGCAGTCGTTGCTGGCGGGGTCGGTCGACTCGTGGTGGCCGGCGCCGATGGTCGACGATCGGTGGGTCGGACACGGCGTCGGTGACGCCGGCGTCGACGCGTCCGACGTCGTCGGTCTGAATCGTCGTCGCCGCCACACGCCGCCGCGAGCAGCCAACGGCAGCACGACGGCGACCCCCCGAGCCGTCCGCTCATCGCGCACATTCTGGTCGATCGAAATGGGTCGGCGTGTACGTTTGTCGCCTATGCAGAAGCCCGATGTCACCGTTCCCGACACCGACCCGCCCGCCGAGCTCGTGATCATCGACGACGTCGTCGGCGATGGCGCCGAGGCCACGTCGGGCGACAACGTCAGCGTGCACTACGTCGGTGTGTCGTGGTCGACCGGCGAGCAGTTCGATGCCTCGTGGGACCGGATGGAGCCGTTCCGGTTCGGGCTCGGGGCCGGACAGGTCATCAGCGGCTGGGACGAAGGCGTCGCCGGCATGAAGGTCGGCGGCCGGCGGACGCTGCACATCCCGCCCCACAAGGGCTACGGCGCCCGCGGTGCCGGCGGCGTGATCAAGCCCAACGAGACGCTCGATCTTCGTCGTCGACCTGCTCGAAGTCCGGTAGTATCGGGGATGTCACCTACGTCGACGACGCCCGACAGGCGTTGGCGCTCGCCGACGAAGCCTCCTCGAAGCGCGACGTGGCGGCCCTGGTCGCCCACCTGTCGGCGGCCGTGCGCGGCTTCACCGCCGCCGGCGACAACCCGCAGGCGGCGATGGCGTGCGTGCGGCTGGGTGACGTGCTACTCCAACGCGATGGGCAACATGACCGCCGGGCGGGCGTGGTTCGCCCGGGCGCGCCGGTTGCTCGTCGACGAGCCGCCGTGCATCGAGCAGGGCTGGGTGGCGGTGGCGGCGATGGGCTGCGACGTCGACGACCCGGCGAGTCTGCTGGCCGACGCCGAGCTGGCGCTCGACCGGGCGCGTCAGTTCGGCGACGTCAACCTCGAGACCAAGGCGCTCGCCGATGCCGGCCTCGCCCACGTGCAGGCCGGCGCGTGTCGCCGAGGGGATGGCGATGCTCGACGAGGCGATGGCGCTGGCGTGCGGTCCGGCCGACGACGCCGGGACGGCCGCCAAGTCGGTGTGCTCGTTCTTCACGGCCTGCTACGTGTCGGGCGACTTCGAGCGGGCCGGGATCTGGACCGACCTGCTCACCGACCGCGGGCTGATGTCGGCAGCGGCACGCCCGAGCGGCGCGTTCCTGTCCGGCCACTGCGACAGCGTGCGGGCGGCGCTGCTGGTCGAGATGGGCCGATGGGGTGAGGCGGAGGCGATGCTCGTCGCCGCCAAGCGACCGACTTCGAGGCGGATGATCGCAGGCGCCG
This sequence comes from Ilumatobacteraceae bacterium, assembly GCA_963850755.1. Classification (GTDB taxonomy): domain Bacteria; phylum Actinomycetota; class Acidimicrobiia; order Acidimicrobiales; family Ilumatobacteraceae; genus Ilumatobacter. The sequence goes on from CAWKMO010000009.1 coordinate 11,425, forward strand.
AGCTGGCATCCCGACATCGGGCTCGCCGAGCTGCGCATCCGCCAGGGGCGGCTACGCCGATGCCGAGCAGTTGCTGATCGGCAAGGACCAGTCGATGCTCGACGCGTTGCTGCCCAGCGCGCAGCTGCACCTCGCCCGCGGCGACCACGACCTCGCCCGCGCCGCCGCCCGACGCGGCCTGCGGTCGATGGGCGACGACGGGCTGCGGGCGATCGAACTGCTGCTCGTCGCTGATCGATGCCGAGCTCGCCGCCGGCGACCTCGACGCGGCCGCGCGCGGCGTGCGCCGCGCTCGTCGATCGCAGCCGATCGCTCGACGTCGCCGACGTTGCGTGCCCGATCGCCACCGGCGCCCGAGCGCGAGCGGTGGCGGCCAACGGCGACCTGCCGGGCGCGATCGCCGTGCTCGAGTCGACCGTCGACGAGGTCGATCCGGTCCGGCTGGCCTGGATCCACGCCACTCTGCTGATCGAGTTGGCGCGCTTGCGCGAGCTCGCCGGTGACGCCGCCGGTGCCCGCCTCGATGCCCAGCCGCGGCCGCCGCGCTCGCACGGCTCGACGTCGTCGTCGACGCCGAGACGACGCAGCTGCTCGACCGGCTGACCGGCCGCGCCGGCGGCGTCGTCGCCGGCGACGGCGTCGCCACGCTGACGCGCGATGGCAAGTGGTGGGACGCCGACCACGACGGCGCCCGACGTGCGCCTCGCAGGACTCGAAGGGCCTCGCCTACCTCGCCGATCTGATCGCCAACGCCGGCGTCGAGCGCCACGCGCTCGACCTCGTCGATCGCGTCGAGGGCGTCGACCCCGACGGCCGTCGATCGCCGCGTCGCTCGGCGACGCCGGCGAGCTGCTCGACAGCCAGGCGCGCACGGCCTATCGGCACCGGATCGAGGCGCTGCGTGCGGAGGCCGACGACGCGATCGAGGCCGGGATGCTCGAGCGCGCCGAGGCGATCGCAGGACGAGCTCGACCAGCTCGTCGCCCAGCTGGCGGCGGCGTTCGGGCTCGGCGGGCGCGACCGGCGCGCCGCCTCGGCCGCCGAGCGGGCCCGGCTCAACGTCACACGTGCCGTGCGGGCGGCGATCGGCAAGCTCGACCGAGGCGCTGCCCGAGGCCGGTGCGCGCGCTCGACCGCCACGTCCGAACCGGGCATGTACTGCGCGTACGCAGCCGGTCGACGGCGAACTGCGCTGGATCGTTCAGTCCTGATTGAACGGATCGCACCGCGATTGAACGCCACAGGGGCATGGCACACCAATACAACCACCATCGACGAGATCAACGACGGCATCTTCCGGATCTCGACCTGGGTCCCCGACGTGACGCCCGGTCGGCTTCACGTTCAACCAGTTCCTGGTGACCGGGCGACGAGCCGCTGCTGTTCCACACCGGTGCCGCGGGGCATGTTCCCGCTGGTCGCCGAGGCGATGGCCAAGGTCGTACCGGTCGAGTCGCTGCGCTGGATCACGTTCGGCCACGTCGAGGCCGACGAGTGCGGGGCGATGAACATGTGGCTGGCGGCCGCCCCGAACAGCCAGGTCGCCCACGGCGCGCTCGGATGCATGGTGTCGCTCAACGACCTCTGCGATCGTCCGCCGCGGGCGCTCGCCGAGGGCGAGGTGCTCGACATCGGCGGCAAGCGCCTGCGTCAGATCTCGACGCCGCACGTGCCGCACGGCTGGGAGGCCCAGGTGCTGTTCGAGGAGACGACCGGCACGTTGTTCTGCGGCGACCTGTTCACGCAGGTCGGCGCCTGCCCGGCCGCTCACCACCGACGACATCGTCGAGCCGGCGGTGGCCGCCGAGGAGATGTTCCACGCCACAGCATGGCGCCCGCACACGGCGGCGACGCTGCGGTCGCTGGGCGACCTCGACCCGACGACGCTGGCGTTGATGCACGGCCCGTCGTTCAGCGGCGACGGCAAGCGGGCGTTCTACGACCTCGCCGCCGCCTACGAAGCAGCTCGACGGTCGCCGCCGCCTGACGACGGTTCGGCCGTGAAGCTGTTCGGCATTCGGTTCATTCGACGGGGGCGAGCCCGTTGCGCTTGATGACCTCGCGGTACCAGTGGGCCGAGTCCTTCGGTGTGCGCTCGAGCGTGTCGAAGTCGACGTGCACGAGGCCGAAGCGCTTGTCGTAGCCCAGCGCCCATTCGAAGTTGTCCATCAGCGACCACTGGTAGTAGCCGCGGACGTCGACCCCCTCGTCGATCGCGTCCTTGACCGCCCGCAGGTGGAGGTCGAGGTACTCGATCCGGCGCGGGTCGGCGCAGCGCCCGTCGACGACCGGGTCGTCGTAGGCGCAGCCGTTCTCGGTGATGTAGATCGGCGGCATGTTCGGGGTAGTCGGTGTGCAGCCGCACGAGCAGCTCGGTGAAGCCCTCCGGCGTGATCGGCCAGCCCATGTCGGTGTGCACCGGCCGCTCGTCGGCTCTGGGTCGACGCCGGTCGACCGTGGGGTAGGCGCGCATCCGGTCGGCGGCCGTCGTCGCCGGCCGCAGGCCGCGCACGAGGATGTCGAAGTAGTAGTTGATGCCCATCCAGTCGAGCGGCTGGGCGATCTGCTCGAGGTCGCCGTGCTGGATCGGCCTCGGCGAGCGGGCCGAAGTCGTCGAGGATGTCGTCCGGGTACGCGCCCTTCAGGATCGAGTCGAACCACCACCGGTTGTGGATGGCGTCGATCGTGCGCATCTCGTCGTCGGGCGGCGGCGGGGCTGCCCTCGCTGCTGCACGTTGCGACGGGTTGATCACGATGCCGAGCTCGAGCCCGTCGCGCTCGGCGCGCATCGCCTGCAGCGCCAGCCCGTGGGCGAGCAGCTCGTGGTGGGCGACGGTGACGGCGGCCTTCGGGTCGGTGAGCCCGGGCGCGTGGTACGCCGGCGGCGTGGCCGAGGTAGGCGTAGCACCACGGCTCGTTGAACGTCGACCACATCGTCACCTTGTCGCCGAGCTCGCGTCGCCATCAGCGCCGCGTAGTCGGCGAACCAGCTGACCGTGTCGCGGCTGCGGAAACCGCCGATGTCCTCGAGGCCCTGCGGGAGGTCCCAGTGGAACAGCGTCGGGCACGGCTTGATGCCGTTGTCGAGCAGCAGCTCGACGAGGCGGTGGTAGAAGGCGATGCCCTTCGCCGTTGACCTTGCCGCGCCCCTCGGGCATGACGCGCGGCCACGCGATCGAGAAGCGGTAGCGTCTGCAGGCCGAGGTCGGCCATCAGCGCCACGTCGGACTCGACGCCGGTGGTAGTGGTCGCAGGCGACGTCGCCGGTGTGGCCCTTGGCGACCTTGCCCTCGGTGTGCGAGAACGTGTCCCACACGCTCTTGCCGCGGCCGCCCTCGCGGGCGGCGCCCTCGATCTGGTAGCTGGCGGTGGCGGCGCCCCACAGGAAGCCGTCGGGGAACTCGATCGCAGGTCGCTCGGTCACGCCGCCGAGTGTGTCAGACGCACCAGGCTACAGCAGCAGGCGCAGCCACCCAAGGCCGACAGCACGAGCACGAGGATGACGAACGTCTCCTGCGAGATGCGGGGCAGCAGCGCAGCGTCCGGCGTACACGCCGGCGACGATCGCCGGGACCATGCACAGCGTTCCACAGCAGGCTCTCGCCGGTGAAGAAGTGCGCCGCCGGTCGTGAGGTAGCCGAGCGCGATGTAGAGCGGGATCTTGGCGAGGTTGACGGCGAAGTAGAACCACGCCGACGTGCCGACCTGCTGCGTCCTTGTCGAGCCCGAGCCCGACGAGGTAGGTGTTCATCACCGGACCGGCGCTGTTCGACACGAACGTCGTGAAGCCGCCCGCCGACCCGTAGACCACGGCGTCGCGCGTGGTCGGCCGGCTGCGGCGGCGCGGCGCCGGATCATCCGCCACAGCTGGATCACGACCATCACCAGGATGATCACGCCGATCGCGACGTCGATCAGATCGCACGGTCGTTGCCGACGGCGATGAAGAACGCGATCCCGAACGCCGAACCCGACCGCGACCCAGATCGCCAGCGGCCGCAGCAGGTCCCACCGCGTGTGGTGGCGGTACCAGCTGACGGCGAACACGTCGGCGACGAGCAGCAGCGGCAGCGAGGCGCCGGCGATCAGACGGCCCTCGACGATCGATCGCCACGAGCGGCACCGCCAGCAGACCGGCGCCCGGGAATCGCCGTCTTCGAGAAGCCCGACCACGAACGCCGCGATCGCTCCGATGACGATCGCCTCCGTCGTGAACACGACGGGCGACTGTAGGACAGCGCCGTCGCGCGATACCGTTTCGGTCGTGAGCCAGCAGCGAGATCGACCTGTGCGTGGTCGGCGACTTCGCGTGGGACGTGCTGATCCGCACCAACACCGAGCTGCTGCGCGGCGGCGACACGTTCGGCGAGGTGATGCTGATGCCCGGCGGCAGCGCCGCCAACGTCGCCGTGTGGGCGGCGCGCTGCGGGCTGCCGACGCACTTCATCGGCAAGATCGGCCGCGACCGGATGGGCCAGCTGGCGCAGCGAGAACCTCGCCGCCGAGAGCGTCGACGGCCACCTCGTCGAGTCCGACGCCCACCTCACCGGTTCGGTCGCGGTGTTCGTCGACCACACCGGCGAGCGCTCGATGGTGTCGGGCCACGGCGCCGACTTCTATCTGCTGCCGAGCGAGCTGCCGCGCGACGTGATCGCCCAGCTCCGACGCACCTGCACCTCACGGCGTGGTCGTTCTTCACCGATCCGCCGCGCACGTCGGCGCGGTCGTGGCCGCGCGAATCGCCCAGGAGGCGGGCGCCACGCTGTCGTTCGACCCCGGCTCGTTCCAGATGATCCAGGAGATGGGCGTCGACCACTTCATCGCGCGTCACCCGCGACCTCGGCATCGACGTGTTCCTCCCGAACAAGGAGGAGGGCGCGATCCTGACCGGCCTCAAGGACCCGGAGGCGATCGCCCACGACCTGACCGAGATCTACCCGGGCTCGCTGGTGATCCTCAAGCTCGACGCCGACGGCGCGCTGGTGTGGCTCGACGGCGCCGCCCACCACATCCCGCCCGCCACCAACAACCTCGTCGACGCCACGGGTGCGGGCGACTCGTTCGCCGGCGCGTTCCTGGCGCGGCTACCTGTCGGGGGCGACGCCGCTCGAGGCGGCGACGTTCGCCACGAGCATCTCGGCGTGGGTGATCGAGCACCCCGGCGCGCGGCCCGACGCTCGACGCCCGCGCTCGCGCGGCTGATCGCCTCAGCTGGCTGAACGACTGTCGGCGCCGGTACTCGCGGGCGTTGTGGCGGCCGCCGCAGGCGGTCATCGAGCACCACCGCGAGCTGCGGTTCTTGGACGGGTCGAACACGACCCAGTGGCAGTTGCGGCACGCCTTGAGGCGCGCGCCACGAGCCGTCGCGGCGTGCGGCGAGCGACGGTCGCCGACGATGCGTCCGATCAACACGTCGACCGCCGTGCCGGTCGGGCTGCAGCTCGACCGCGTCGCGGCTGCGACGTCGACGCGGAACGACACGTCGCCGGCGATCGCCGCCAGCGCATCCCATGCGCCCGGATCGTCGGTCGCCGGTGGCGTTGGCGACGACGAGGTCGGTGGAGCGCCTCGCGGACGCGCGATCAGCCGCGCCGAGCCCGGCGCGTGAGCGTGCGACCGGTGTCGGCGCCCTCGCTCGCCAGCCAGCGGTCGAGCGCGGCCGACGTGCCGAACCGCTCGGCGCCGTTCTCGCGGTTGATCGAGTTGCAGAAGCGCCGCACGAACTCGAGCTCGCCAGGCGCCTGGCGGTCGGCCGGCCACCACGCATGCGGCAGCACCCGACCCAGCTCGTCGCGTGGGTGACGGCCGGCCATCAGGGGTTCTCGCCGAGGAACTCGACCTTGCCGAGCGCGACGCACGCCTTGTCGGCGGTGAGCCGCATCGGTGTCCAGTACGAGCGCTCGGGATAGATGATGTAGGGGTGCATCGCTGCCGTCGCCGAGCTGCACCTGGGCGACGAACTTGGTCGGCTGCTTGATCTCGGCGAGTGCGTGCGGGTCGCAGCGGCTCTCGATGAACTGGACCGGCACCGATACCTGGTCGGCGTCGGCGGCGAGCGTGACCACCGGTTCGCCCGGATCGCGTGTCGATGGCGTCGAACACGAACGGGACGGTGTGGCTGACCTCGAGCACGTGAACTCGCCGTCGCCGTCGCTGGCGGGTGAGGCGCAGCTCGCCGACGGTCACGGGACGGCCCTCGAACTCGCCCTCGTGCAGGTCGACCCATTCGATCGTCACCTGCGACGTCGATCATCTGCTTCTCGCAGTCGTCCTCGTAGAGCTTGCGCGCCAGGTGCCACTTGTCGACGACCGGCACGTCGACCGTCTCGCCGCGAGTCGAGCAGCAGCACCGACCTTGGCGTCGTCGAGGCTCGGCATCGTCGCCCGCGTGCCGTCGCCGACACAGGTCGCGCCCGGGAACGGGACCGGGAAGTCGATCACCTGGCCGCCGACGAACGACCGAGTCGCGGTCGGTCATCGGCGTCGTGAAGCCGTCCCACTCGAACTGCACGCCGTCGATGTCGTAGCGATCGTCGGTGCCGTTGTGGATCTGGACCTGGAACTGGTTCTTGGCCGGATCCTCGCGGTTCTGGGTCGGCACGGCGACCAGCACGCCAGCGGGATCTCGATCTTCGGCTCGGTGGTGGTCGGGCACCGCCGGCTCGGTCGGCGGGGTGGTCGGTCGCGGACGTCGCCGGTGGTCGTCGGTGGCGGTCGCCGGTCGACGTCGTGGCCGCCGGTGCGCGACGTCGTGGTGGTCGTCGTGACGTCGGTCGCGGCGAGCTCGCGACTGCGGCGTCGGGCGCATCGTCGGCGCAGGCCGCGACGCGATGCGTCAGTGCGACGCGACGCAGCGATCGGCGAGCAGGCGGCGATCGCATCACGTCATGATCATAATCAGTTAGCCAGTGACGGGCATGAGTCGCGTCCTGGATGCCGGACCGGACCCGTACGCTCTCGGCCGTGGAGTTCGGATGGACGCCGCGAACAGGACGCAGCTGCGCGAGCAGGCGCGCGAGGTGGCCACCGACGCGGTCGCGCGGTTCGGGCGTCACAACGACTCGTGGATCAACGGGTTCTCGAAGGAGTTCGCCCAGGAGCTGGCCGGCGCTGGGCTGGATCGGGCTCACGTGGCCGAAGGAGTTCGGCGGCCAGGGCCGGCCGGCGATCGACCGCTTGATCATCGGCGAGGAGCTGATCGCCGCCGGGGCACCGATCGCGGCGATGTGGTTCGCCGACCGCCAGATGGGTCCGTCGCTGATCGCCTACGGGCGGCCCGATCAGCAGCAGGCGTTCCTGCCGGGGATCCTGTCGGGTGAGACCACGTGGTGCATCGGCATGTCCGAGCCGAACGCCGGGTCCGACCTGGCGTCGCTGGTCACGAGCGCCGTTCGCGACGGCGACGAGTTCGTGATCAACGGCCAGAAGATCTGGACCAGCTTCGGCGCCGTCGCCGACTACATCTACCTGATCTGCCGCACGTCGCACGGCGGGCTGCCGCACGAGGGGATCAGCGAGATCGATCGTGCCGATGACGCACGCCCGGCATCGAGGTCCGCCCGATCAAGGACATGACGACCAACCGCCACTTCTGCGAGGTGTTCTTCACCGACGTGCGCGTGCCGGTCAGCGAACCTGGTGGGCGTCGAGGGCGCGGCGTTCAAGCAGACGATGGGCCAGCTCGAGCACGAGCGCGGTGGGATCGACCGGCTGGTGTCGAACCACGCCCTGTACCGGCTGGCGCTCGAGCGCGCCGACACGTCGGATCCGCTGGTCCGCCAGCAGATCGCGGCGCTCGAGACCGGGTACCGGATCGGTCGCATCCTGGTCGCCCGCGAGGTGCTGAGGCAGGCGCCGCGAGGGTTCTCGGCGGCGACCAAGTGCTTCTGCACCGAGCACGAGTGGCGCGTCGCCGAGTTCGTCGTCGCAGGTGTTCGGCGCCGAGGCGACGCTGTGGAACGACGTCGTGCACGGCGTGCTGTACGCGCCCGGCTACACGATCATGGGCGGCACGTCGAACATCATGCGCAACATCCTCGGCGAGCGAGTGCTCGGCCTCCCACGCGAGTCCGCGAGCTCGAGCGTCATGACCTCGCCGATTGGTGCGCGATAGATTCGACCGCGTGTCGAAGCTCTGCGAACGCCCCGGCTGTTCCGAGCCGGGCGCCGCCGCCTACGGCATGGTGCCGGAGGATCTGCTGTTCTGGCTGGCCCCGCTCGCCGACGCGCCGACATCCGATCCGAACGTGCTGTGCCGCCGGCACGCCGACGCGATGGTGGTGCCGACGGCTGGACGCTCGACGACCGCCGCGAGGAGCAGCCGCGCCTGTTCAAGCCGCGCCAGGCCGCGACGGCCACGCCGCCGCCGGCGTCGACGCCGCGGCGCGGCGACCAGAACGGCGAGCCGATCGGCGCCGAGCCCGAGCAGCTCCAGATCGACGGCACCGGCGAGATCCCGCGACCGTCGCGCGCCGACGAGCCGCTACCAGCCGTGGCAGCCCGACTTCGACACCGACGACGATCTCGACGGTCTGCTCGAGGTGTCGAGCCCGCTGCTGGCGCGTGCGTTCCGCGGCACCGAGCGCCGCCGGCACTGAGAGCGTCGGGGTGCGCACGTCCGAGTCGGTCGTCGTGCCGGCGTCACCCGCACGACGTGTTCCCGCACTGTCGCCCGGCTCGAGGCCTACCCGCCCTGGCTGCGGCTCGTGCACGCGCCGAGCTCGTCGCCGAGGATCCGCTGCCGGCCTGGGACGTCGAGCTGCGGGCGCGGGTCGGGCCGTTCGCGCCGGTCGAAGCGGTTGCGAATGCAACGCGTCGAGGTCGAGCCCGGCCATCGGGTGCGCCGTTCGAGCGCGCCGAGGTCGACGGCCGCGAGCATGCGATGTGGGCGCTGCGGGTCGAGCTCGAGCCCGTCGGTGACGAGCACGGTGCTCACGATGCACCTCGCCTACGACGGCACGCTGTGGACCGGCGGGGTGCTCGAGCGGGTGCTCGACGACGAGGTGCGCCGGGCCCGGGTCAAGCCTCGTGCGAGCTGCTCGAGCCCACGCCTGAAGCGGCCGTCGGCGCGCCGCTCGAGCGTCGAGCGGCATGCCGAAGCACTCGCTGAGCGACTCGCCCGTCAGCGCCTCGGTCGAGCGGGCCCTGGGCGACGCGCCGCCCGGCGCTGGAGCAGCAGCGCGTGCGTCGTGCCGGGCGGGATCTCGTCGACGTGGTGGGTCACGAGCACGAACGGCGGGCTCGCCGGGCTGCGACGCCAGCTCGGCGAGCGCCGCGACGAGCTGCTCGCGCCCGCCGAGGTCGAGCCCGGCGGACGGCTCGTCGAGCAGGATCACGCCAGGATCGTTCATCAGCGTGCGGGCCAGCAGCACGCGCTGGCGTTCGCCGGTCGACAGCGTCGCCGAGCGGCCGGTCGGCGAGCGCGGCCGACGCCCATGCGGGCGAGGCAGTCGACCGCCCGCTCGCGGTCGGCGTCGGTGTACCGGTGCCACCACGGTTCGAGCGCCGCGTACTTGGCGGTCATCACGACCTCGACCGCGGTCAGCGCTCGGCCGCAGCTCGGCCGACAGCGCCGGCCGAGTTGTAGCCGACCCGTGCGCCGCAGCACCCGCACGTCGGTGCGGCCGAGCGTCTCGCCGAGCACGCGCACCGTTCCCTGCGACGGGTGTTCGTACACGGCGGCGATCCGCAGCAGCGTCGACTTGCCGCTCCCGTTGGCGCCGAGCACGACCCAGCGGTCGCGGCGTGCCGACGTGGAAGCGTCACGTCGTCGAGGATCAGCGTGCCGTCGCGCACGAACACGATGTGGTCGAGCGCCAGCGACGGGCGCGGTTCGGCGGACGTCACGAACGACGCTGTTTATCTCGGCCGCGTGCGCGATGCCGAAACCCGTACCGTGAAATGCGACAGCCGCTACGATCTGGGCGGTATGTCCTCGGGCGGTCGACGCGTCCTCAGCAGCACTGGCCGCGGTCGTGGTCGATCACCGTCGGTCACGACGCTCCGTCGTCGTCGCCCAGACCGACGACGATGCCGCCCAGCAGGCGGCGGCCGAGATCGCCGCCGCCCGCGAGCGCGCCAACGCCGCCGCCGAGGCGTTCCTCGCCGCCGAGTCGAAGCTGGCGCTGCTCGAGCTCGACCGCGAACGACTCGAGCTCGAGGTCGCCGAGCTCGAGGTCGAGGTCGACGAGCTGCAGCGCAGGCGGTCGAGACCGTCGCCGTCGACCGCTTCGTGGCAGCGGTGTCGACGGCATCCCGATCCTGACCGACCTCCGCGAGCCGACGCGCCCAGCTGCAGGCCGACGTGTTCGCCCAGGTGGTCGCCGAGACCGGGGCGACCTCGATCGACGACTACGACGAGGCCAAGGAGCGGCTCGACGAGAAGCGCGCCGAGCTGAACGAGAACGAGCGCGCGCTCGAGCGATCGAAGCAGCAGCTGGTCGAGCTGCAGGCGGCGGCCGAGGCCGAGGTCGAGCGGCTGCGCGAGATCGAGTCGAGCGGCTGGAGGACGAAGCGGTGGCGGCCGCCCTGGCCGCCCAGCAGCGCGAGGAGGCGCGCCAGCTCAGCGAGGTCGAGCGGCGCATGGCCGAGGCGGCGCGCAACGCGGCGCCGACGCTCGGCGTCGCAGCCGCCGGCGGCGGTGTCGGCCGACTCGTCCGAGGGCATCACGACCGGCAACATCGGCGCCAGCGGCGGCGAGGCCGGCGGCCGCACCGGTGGCGGTGGCACCGGCACCAACCCGCGCGCCGCCGGCGAGGGCTACATCGACGCCATCATCTGCCCCGTCCTCGGCGGCTCCGCCTACGGCGACTCGTGGGGCGCGCCGCGCAGCGGCGGTCGCCGCCACCAGGGCGTCGACATGCTCGCCCCGACCGGCACGCCGCTGCAGGCGGTGGTGTCGGGCTACCGTCAACCAGACCACCAACCCGCTCGGCGGCGTCGCCATCCAGCTGTTCGGCGACAACGGCAACCGCTACTACTACGCCCACCTCTCGGCCTACGAGGGTGTGTCGGGCTGGGTCGAGCAGGGCGCAGGTGATCGGCTACGTCGGCGACACGGGCAACGCCGTCGGCATCCCGCACCTGCACTTCGAGATCCACCCCGGCGGCGGCGTCCCGGTCAATCCGTACCTGTCGGTGCTGGCTGCCGGCTGCTGAGCGCCGACCGTCACCGGCTGGCCGGCGGCGAGCTGGCCGCAGGCGGCGTCGATGTCGGTGCCGCGGTTCTGGCGCACGGTGGCGTTGGCGCCGAGCGACTCGAGCAGGTCGCGGAACTCGTGCACGCGTTGCAGCGACGACCCGCGTGGTGGGGTAGCCGGGCGTCGGGTTGAGCGGGATCAGGTTGACGTGCGCCGACGGGCCGCAGCCGCCGGCACAGCGCGGCCAGCTCGCGGGCGTCGGAGTCGCGGTCGTTGACGCCGTCGATCATCGCCCACTCGAAGCTGATCCGCCGGTTGCGCTGCGACGAGGTAGTCGCGGCAGGCGTCGATCAGGTCGTCGATCGGGTAGCGCCGGTTGATCGGCACCAGCTCGTCGCGCAGCGCGTCGTTGGCGGCGTGCAGCGACACCGCCAGGTTGACCGGCAGCGGGCGGGTGGCGAGCTTGCGGATGCCCGGGATGATGCCGACCGTGCTGATCGTGATGTGGCGCGCCGACAGCCCGAGGTCGCCGTGGATGCGTTCGACCGCCGCCCACACCGCGGCCTCGTTGGCCATCGGCTCGCCCATGCCCATGAACACGACGTTGGACACACGCCGGTCGACGGCACGTGCGCGTTCGGTGGCGCGCACCACCTGCTCGACGATCTCGCCGGCGGTGAGATGGCGGGTGAAGCCGGCCTGCCCGGTGGCGCAGAACCCGCACGCCATGGCGCACCCGGCCTGGCTCGAGATGCACACCGTCGCCCGGTCGCGGTAGAGCATCAGCACGGTCTCGATCCGGCTGCCACCCGTCGAGCTCCCACAGGAACTTGACGGTGTCGCCCTTGTCGCTGACCGACTCGGTGACCGGCGTCAGCGCCGGCGGCAGCCGGTCGGCGAGGTCGGCGCGCAGCGGCTTGGGCAGGTCGGTCCAGCTGTCGGGCTCGCCGAGTTGCGCGTACAGCCCGCTCCACACCTGGTCGACCCGGTAGCGCGGGCGTGCCGGCGAGCAGCTCGGCGAGCTGCGTCGCGAGTCGAGGTCGTAGCGGGTCGGGTCACGGACACGGCTCCGTCAGCGCGGCGCCGCGAGCGTCTCGTACTCGGCGATGCGGTCGCGGCACACGTCGAGGCTGGCGGTCCAGAACTCCTCGGACGTGACGTCGATGCCGAACGTCGCGCCCAGCGTCCTCGGCGGAGTCGATGCCGGCCCGCGACAGCGCGTCGGCGTAGCCGTCGCGGAAGCGCTCGGGATCCGCCTGGTACTTGGCGAACAGCCCGAGCCCGAACAGCATGCCGTAGGTGTACGGCCAGTTGTAGAAGTGCGACGCCGTAGTAGTGCGGCTTGAGCAGCCACATGTACGGATGGCGCGTGTCGAGATCGAGCCCGTCGCCGTAGGCGTCGGCCTGGGCCTGCAGCATCAGCTCGTTGAGCTCGCTGACGCCGAGCGTGCGGCGCTGGCGGCGGGCGAACAGCTCCGACTCGAACAGGAACCGCGAGTGGATGTCGACGACCACCTGGTTCGAGCCGACGAGGTCGACGTCGAGCAGCGCCAGCCGCTCGGTGCCTTCCAGCCGCGCGCAGCCCGGCGTCGACGGCGAGCGTCTCGCAGAAGATGCTGGCCGTCTCGGCGAGCGCCATCGGCAGCCGCTTCTGGAGCGGCGTGCGGCCGGCGAGCGTCGTGTTGTGGTAGGCGTGGCCGAGCTCGTGGGCGGTGGTCTGGGCGGAGTCGATCGAACCCGACCAGTTGAGCAGCACGAGCGAGCGGTCGTCGACGAACGGCATGCAGAACGCCCCGCCGGCCTTGCCGTCGCGGGGGCCGGCGTCGATCCACCGCTGGTCGAGGGCGCGGTCGACGAGCCCGGCGAGCTCGGCGCTGTAGGTGGCGAACGCCGATGCGCACCCAGTCGATCCCGTCGTCCCACGAGATCTCCGACGCGACCTGGGGCAGCGGCGCGATCAGGTCCCACCACTTGAGGCCGCCCTCGTAGCCGTGCAGCGCTGGCCTTGCAGCCGCATCCAACGCCGGAAGTCGGGGAGCGACGCGGTGACCGCCGACTGCATCGCGTCGAACGTCGGCGCGGCTGACGCTGTTGCCGTACAGCGAGGCGTCGAGCGGGCTGTCCCAGTTGCGGCGCCGGTTGACGATGTTGGCCTCGCCCTTGATGGCGTTCATCGCCGCCGCGATCGGCGTGGCGATCGTCGGCCAGGCCGCCATCTCGGCTCGTAGGCCGCCTCGCGGACGCCGGGGTCGGGCGACGACGCCGAGCCCGCGGACGGCCGGCATCGGGAGCCGCTCGACGTGTCCGTCGGGGAACGTGACATCGGTGCGTGAGCTGCGACGTGACGTCGCCGTGGAGGCGCGACCATGCCGACGAGCCGGTGGTCGCGAGCTCGGCGTAGAGACCCTCCTCCGACTCGTTCATCTGGTGATCGGCGCGGAGTCGCCAGGCGCCGCAGCGGGCCGAGGTGCTCGCGGGCCTCGTCGCTCACCGTGGCGAGCTCGTCGACGCCGAGCGCACGCACCCAGTCGGCGAGGCGTGCCAGCAGCGGCCGGACCACGGCATCGTCGACTTCGAGCTGGCTGAGCAGGGCGCCGGCGTGCTCGTCGCGCGAGTTGGTGGCGACGGTGGCGTACACGGTCGCCTCCAGGACCTCGAACTCGGCGAGCGTGCGGTTGACGGCGGAGATCACGGCGGTCGGCGGCGTCGCCGTCTTCGGCGGTGACCGGCCGCGGCTCGATGGCGCGGATGTCGTGCTCGTCGAACAGTGCCGCCAGGCGGGTCGCCTCGGCACCGATGCGCTCCATGGCGGCGACGAACTCGGGCGCCTGCAGCGACTCGAAGACGTCGGCGACGCTCCAGCGCGGAAGCGGATCGTCGGTGTGCGAGGGCTGTTCGATGGTGTCGGTCATGTCGCTCCAGTCGAGGGATCCAACGACTCCAGTGTGCCAGCGAAGGCGTAGCGAGTGCGGTGTGGCACGAAACCGAGCCGCTCGTACAGGCGTACGGCGGCCACGTTGCCGGCGTCGACGTAGAGGTTGGCTGGTGACGATCCCGTGGTCGGCGATCCAGTCGAGGCCGGCCAGGGTGAGCTGCCGTCCCAGCCCTCGGCCGTGGAGTGCCGGGTCGACGCCGATCACGTAGATCTCGCCGATCGGCGGTGTCATCTCGTGGTGGACCTTGGTCCAGCAGAACGCGGCCAGCGTCGCCCGTCGATCTCGTAGATGCGGAAGCCGTCGGGTTCGAACCACGGCTCGCTGGTGCGGAGCGCGAGCGTGTCGGCGGTCCAGCCGCCCTGTTCGCCGTGGTCGGCGAAGGCGCGATTGTTGACCCGAACCCAGGCCTCGGCGTCGTCGGGGCGAAAGCCGCGGGTGACCACTTCCGAACGCACGCCGAGTGGCAAGCCGACCCGCATCTCGTGCAGCGCACGGGTCGGGGTCAGGCCGAGTCGTCGTGCGGCTGCACGGATGCGGTTCGTCGTCGTCGTCGACCCACCACGTGAGCGGGCCGCCGCCGTCGCGCCGAAAGGCGTCGACGGCGGTCTCGAGCACGTCGTCGTGGACGGCAACGGCGATCGGGCAGGTCGTCGTCGAGGACGACTTCGAGCACGGCTCCGTCGTTGGCGGCCGAGATCTGGGCGAGCGCCCGCAGCCCACCACCGTCGGCGACCGTGGCGGCGACGAACCCGTCACTCCCTCCGTCCGCAGGTCGAGCCAGAGATGGTCGCTGAGCGGCCGCGACCCCCGAGCTGCCGAGATCCGTTCGACGAATTCGGTCATGTCGCGGCGTTGGGAACTGGTGGGCAGGCGCACGATGTCGACCCGTCGCATTGTCCGGACAGTATCCGCGGGTCGGGGCGGCGTGGTTCGAGGGATGTGGTCTCGCCAGGTGAGACGCACCGCGCGACCACGAAATCCTGCGGCAATGCTTGCCGCTGGGGGTATCTATTGTGCAGAATGAGGCCAACCAGGTTCCCGCCACCTGGATTGGTGCGGTCGAGATCCGCCGCTCGGCCGCTCACGGGTTTGATGGCCCCCCTTTCAGGGGGGTCGTCCCCGTTTTCGGCTGATTGCAAGCGCTTGCAGGCGCGATTGCTCAGCGTTCGAGAGTCTTGATCGCGCGCCGCAACGTTCGACCAGCGATCAAGAGTTGACGCTCAGCCTCATGGATCGCGATAACCACGTCCTCGCGATCGCTGCCGAGGAACGGCGTCGCCAGCGCCGCGACGCGCTCCCGATGGCGCTCGACGGTGTCGGCGACCACGCTCAGTTCCGCACTCGCGCTCGCCGGATTGGGCGCCGAGCTGTGGCGAGTCGGGTCGGTGGAGGCCATGCGCGACAAGGTATCATCGGGCCGCCAACTCGTTCTCGGTGGCAGCAGGCTGGTCAGTAGCCTCGCCGCGGTGATCCCGGTGCGCGACGACCTACGAGCTCTCGAGGGCTATCACTCACCGCAGATCGACGTGAAGGTCCGGCTCAACACCAACGAGTCGCCCTTGCCACCGCCCGCCGCCTGGCGTGACGCGTTCGCGGCCGAGATGTCGCGGGTCGACTGGAACCGCTATCCCGACCGCCAGGCGATCGAGCTCCGTGAGGCGATCGCCGCCTTGCACGACGTATCGCCCGACATGGTGTTCGCCGCCAACGGTTCCAACGAGGTGCTCCAGACGATCCTGCTCACGTACGCCGGCCCGGGTCGCACCGTCGCCACGTTCGAGCCGACGTATCAGATGCAGGCTCAGATCGCCCGCGTGGTGGGGTCGACAGGTGGTGGAGGGCGAGCGCAACGCCGACTTCACGCTCGACCCGACCGAGATGCGCCGCGTGATCGCACGAGCACGCTCCGCACGTGGTGTTCCTCACCTCCCCGAACAACCCGACCGGCATCGTCGAGCCGGCCGGCCACGTGGCCGAGCTGCTCGACGATGGCACCCGGCATCGTCGTCGCCGACGAGGCGTACGCTCAGTTCGCCGATTGGTCGGCGCTCGAGCTGGTCGACGAGCAACGCCCACTGGTCGTCACCCGAACCTTCTCGAAGACGTGGAGCATGGCCGCGGTGCGTCTCGGCTACGTCATCGCCCCGACGTGGTTCGTGAGTGCGCTCGAGGGCGTCGTGCTGCCGTACCACCTCGATGCCGCCAAGCAGATCGCCGGCCGGCTGGCGCTGCGCTTCGTCGACGAGATGGACGACCGCGTGCGCTCGATCGTGTCCGAGCGCGAACGCCTCAGCGCAGCGATGCGAGCGATGCCGATCGACGTCACCCCCAGCGGAGCCAACTTCATCCTGTTCCGGCCGCAGACTGTTCCGGGGCGCGTCGTCTGGCAGGAGCTCGTCGACCGCAGCGTGCTCGTACGCGACTGCTCGGGGTGGCCGAGGCTCGC
Source organism: Ilumatobacteraceae bacterium (assembly GCA_963850755.1). Taxonomy (GTDB): domain Bacteria; phylum Actinomycetota; class Acidimicrobiia; order Acidimicrobiales; family Ilumatobacteraceae; genus Ilumatobacter. The sequence goes on from CAWKMO010000009.1 coordinate 27,945, forward strand.
CGGATGCCTGCGCGTCACGGTCGGCACGCCCGACGAGAACGACATCTTCCTCACCGCCCTCGACGAGATCGTGAGCACCCGATGAGCCGTTCTGCGACCCGGACGCGTACGACCAAGGAGACGTCGATCGACGTCGCCATCGAGATCGACGGCTCAGGTCACACCGACGTCTCCACCGGCATCCCGTTCTACGACCACATGCTCGACCAGCTCGGCCGGCACGGCGGTTTCGATCTGCGCGTGCATGCCGAGGGCGACCTCCAGATCGACACCCACCACACGGTGGAGGACGTGGCGATCGCGGTCGGCGAGGCATTCCGAGAGGCGCTCGGCGACAAGGCCGGTATCCGCCGCTTCGCCAGTGGGCGCTACCCGCTCGACGAGGCACTGGTCGACGTCGCCCTCGATCTGTCGGGGCGCGCGCACGTCGAATGGCTGGTGCCGATGCCCGAGTCGCTCCCGCTCGGGAGCCCGGCGTTCGATCCGCAGCTCGCCGAGCACGCGGTCACGTCGTTCGCCAATGCGGCTGCGATCACGCTCCATGTCGAGTTGATCCGAGGCCGCAACGTGCACCACATCATCGAGGCCACGTTCAAAGGACTCGCCCGCTCGCTGCGCGACGCCGTCCGGATCGACGACCCGGGCGGTGTTCCCTCGACCAAGGGCGTGTTGTGACGGTGGTCGACCCGGCGCGCCGCCCGTTGGTGGCGGTCCTCGACTACGGCATCGGCAATCTGCACTCGGCTCAGAAGGCGATCGAGCGGATGGGCGCCGACGCCAGGCTCACGGCCGACCCGGCGGTGATCGACGCCGCCGACGGCGTGGTGTTGCCCGGGGTCGGCGCCTTCGGCGCCTGCATGGATGCGCTGCGGGCGGCGGGGCTGGAGCGGCCGGCCCTCGACGCGGTGCAGTCCGGCCGTCCGTTCCTCGGGATCTGTGTCGGGATGCAGATGCTCTTCACCTCCAGCGAGGAGGACACCGGGGCGAGCGGTCTCGGCGTGATCCCCGGCACGATCCGGTGGATACCCCCCGGCGTCAAACGCCCACAGATGCAGTGGAACCAGCTGCACGTGCGACTCGCCGACGATCCGATGCTGGACGGTCTCGACGGAGGTGCGTGGGTCTACTTCGTGCACTCGTTGCACGGCGTGCCCGACGATCCCAACGTGGTCGCCGCCACCTGCGACTACGGAGCCACGCTCAACGCCGCATTCCGGCTGGGCAACGTGTTCGCCGCCCAATTCCACCCGGAGAAGTCGAGTCGTGACGGGCTTCGACTGCTGGCGAACTTCGTCGGATCGTGCACGTGACCCGCTACGCCACCGACCTGTATCCGGCGATCGATCTGCGAGCCGGACGCGTGGTGCGACTGACCAAGGGCGACTACGCGGCCGAGACCGTCTACGGCGACGACCCGGTCGCAGTCGCGCTCTCGTTCGCCGACGCCGGTGCACCGTGGGTCCACGTGGTCGACCTCGACGCCGCTCGATCGGGCGATCCCGTCAATCGTGAAGTGGTGGCGAGGATCGCCGGCGCGCTGCGCGGTCGCGCCTCGCTCCAGACCGGAGGGGGCGTGCGCACCGTCGACGACGTGGCCGCCCTCGCCCAGGCCGGGGTGAGCCGGGTCGTGATGGGCTCGGCGGCGGTCGCCGACCCGTCGCTCGTCGCTGTCGCCGCAGCGGTGCTCCCGGTCGCAGTCGGTCTCGACCATCGCGATGGCGAGCTGGCGGTGCACGGCTGGACGAAGGGAAGTGGGGTTGCCCTCGCCGAGGCCCTGTCGATGTTCCCTGCGGCCTCGGCGTTCGTGATCACCGACATCGCACGCGACGGGATGCTGACGGGCCCCGACGTCGCCGGGCTCACCGAAGCGGTCGCCGCTACGACGGTTCCGGTGATCGCCAGCGGAGGAGTGGCCTCGCTCGACGACATCGGCGCCCTTGCGGCGATCGCCGGCCTGGGAGGCATCATCACCGGCAAGGCGATCTACGAAGGCCGCTTCACCGTCGCAGCGGCGCTGGCCGCGCTGGAGGTCGGATAGTGCAGGTGGCGCGCGTCGTCCCGTGCCTCGACGTGACCGACGGTCGAGTGGTGAAGGGCACCAACTTCGTCGACCTGCGCGACGCCGGCGACCCGGTCGAGCTGGCTGCTCGGTACGACGCCGAAGGCGCCGACGAGCTGGTGTTCCTCGACATCACGGCATCGTCCGACGCCCGCGACACCACGGTCGACATGGTGTACCGGGTGGCCGAGCAGGTCTACATCCCGTTCACGGTCGGCGGTGGCATCCGCACCCTCGAGGACGCCCGCCGCATGCTGCGCGCCGGGGCCGACAAGGTGAGCGTCAACACCGCCGCGGTGCAACGTCCCGAGCTGATCTCGGAGATCGCCGGCGTGTTCGGTGCCCAATGCGTGGTGTGCGCGATCGACGCCAAGCGACGCGGCGCGGCGACGTCCGACGGTTTCGAGGTGTTCCTCCACGGCGGCCGCACGCCGACCGCGATCGACGCCGTCGAGTGGGCGGGTCGGGCGGTCGAGCTGGGCGCCGGCGAGATCCTGCTCACCTCGATGGACCGCGACGGCACCAAGGAAGGCTTCGACATCGAGCTCACGCGGTCGATCGTCGAGTCGGTGAACGTGCCGGTGATCGCCAGCGGTGGCGTGGGCACGCTCGATCACCTCGTCGAGGGGATCACCGAGGCCGGGGCCGACGCCGTGCTGGCAGCGTCGATCTTCCATTTCCGTGAGTACACGATTGCCGACGCCAAGCTCGCCTTGGCCGCCGCCGGGGTGACCGTTCGACCGGTGCGCTAGGCATCGAGTGACTGGGCGAACCCGACGAGGTCGCGCACCGCGCTGGCGTGCAGGTCGGGGAGCGCGGCACTGAAGATCAAGTCGGCACCGTGGGTCGTGCTGGCAACCACGCGTGCAACGGAGCTGACGCCGGCGGCCAGCAGCTTGCGGTGGAACACGAGACCCTCGTCGCGCAACGGATCGATCTCGTTGACGGAGATCACGTGCGGCGGAAGCCCGGCCAGGTCGTCGTCGGTGGCGTAGTACGGCCAGGCGAGCGGGTCGGTGGTGTGCTGGCCCGACGGGTCGTAGACGGCGGCGCTGACCGCCATCGTGGTGGTGCTCAGGAAGTAGCCCTCGTTCTCGCGAAGCGACGGCAGCTCGTCGGGCTGCTCGGCGTAGGCGCCGGAGATGTAGGGGCATTGCGCGTACACGCCGTCGATCAGATCGATCGCACCGTCGCGCTTGGCCCTGATCGCGGTCGCCAGCGTGAGATTGCCGCCGCCCGACTCGCCCGACACCACGATCGTCGAGACACCCAGCCGATCACGGTGGGACGCCATCCAGTGCAGTGCCGAGGTGCAGTCGTCGAGCCCGGCGGGGAACGGGTACGGCCCGAGCGCGCCTGACGAGTTGCGGAACTCGACACCGATCACCACGACGCCCGCCGCAGCCAGTTCGTCACGCCATCGCGCGAACTGAGCGTCGGTGGCACCGCCGATCGCCATCCCGCCGCCGTGCAGATGGAGGACGCCTGGACGATCGCCCTCGGCATCGGTCGGGCGATGGACGTAGAGGGTGATCGCGTTGCCGTCGACACCCTCGATCGTCTCGGTCGATCGAGTGACACCGACCACAGGATCGAGGCCTCCGTAGAGGTGATCGATCAGCCCGGCGAAACCTTGTTCGCCGGCGCTCTGGTAGGCCAGCAGGTCGGCGTACGGCGAGTCGGGCAGGACCGGCCCTTCCTCGGCGCGCTGCTCGATGCCCAGCGGGCGCATGACAGCCACGAGACGCGGGTCGGCCCGCGGGTCGGTTCCGATGCACATCGTCGGGTCGCCGAGCCGGCCAGGAGGCGTGAGAGTTCCCATCGCCGGGAACCTAGCGATGTCGTACATTCGGTTCATGAGTGAACACGAGGGCGAGCCGGAAGGCGAAGCCCGACCTTCGATGACGGCGGACCCGAGCGGAACGACAGGGAGCGCAGCGACGGCTCCGCTCGGGCCGGTCGTCACGGTCGGGTCGGTGGTCATCAATGTGCTCGACTACGAGCGGATGAAGGTGTTCTGGGGCTCTCTGCTGGGTTCCGACGTCGCGCACGAGATACCGCCCCACTTCGTGTGGTTCGCCCCGCAGCACGAGGGTGGCATCTCGGTCGCGCTGCAGTCGGTCGAACAGGCCACCGAGGGCACGCGCCGGCTGCACATCGACACGTCGGTGCCCGATGTCGCCGCCGCCAAGCAGCAGATCATCGCCCTCGGCGGCTCGGTCGTCGCCGACCATGACATGGGCGGATTCGCCTGGTCGATCATGGCCGATCCTGAGGGCAACGAGTTCTGCATCGCACCCGCCGGAACGCATTGACGCCGCCGTCCGAAGGTACCCTCGCTGGCGTGGCAGGCGATCAACAGAAGGTGCCGATCAAGATGCTCAACGACCGGCTGCTGGTCAAGTTGAGCAAGGAAGACGGCGAGCGCACCTCGTCGGGCGGCATCCTCATTCCGGCGACGGCACAGATGGCCAAGCGCCTCGTGTGGGCCGAGGTGGTGGCGCTCGGCCAGAACGTCCGCAGCGCAGAAGTCGGCGACAAGGTGCTCTTCAGCCCCGACGACCGCTACGAGGTCGAGGTCCAGGGCGAGGACTACGTCATGTTGCGTGAGCGCGACCTGCACGCCGTCGCCGCCAAACGGATCGAAGCCAGCACCGGTCTCTATCTCTAGGCTTTCGTCATGCCCGCCGGTGTGAGGATCGACGCATTCCCGGAGCAACTCGCGCAGGTCGCGTTCAACGACGACGGGCTGGTGGCGGCGATCGCACAGGACGTCGACACGCGTGAGGTGCTGATGATGGCGTGGATGAACGCCGAGTCGTTGCAGCGCACCCTCGACGAGGGCCGGATGGTCTACTGGTCGCGGAGTCGCCAGGAGCTGTGGCGCAAGGGCGACACCAGCGGTGACCGGCAGTTCGTACGCGAGGCCTACTACGACTGCGACGGCGACACGTTGCTGTTCGTCGTCGAGCAGGAGGGCGCCGGTGCCTGTCACACCGGTGCCCGCACGTGCTTCTTCCGCGCATTCGGCGGCGAGCGCAGCCCGACGTGAGGATCCGTCCGAGCCGCGACGAGTTCCGCCGGCTCGCCGGAGAGCACACGGTGGTGCCGGTGTGGGCCGAGCTGCTGGGCGACCTCGAGACGCCGGTGGCGGCGTTCGCCAAGCTCGTCGGAGACGAACCCGGTTTCCTCCTCGAGTCGGTCGAGCACGGCGAGCGATGGAGCCGATTCTCCTTCGTCGGCCGCAACCCGTCGGCGACGATGGTGCTCCGCGACGGGCGGCTGACGATCGAGGGCGAGCTGCCCCGCTCGGTGCCGACCGATCAGGGCATGCTGGCGGCGATCGAAGCGCTGCTCGAGGTGTACACGAGCCCGGTCGTCGACGATCTCCCGCCGCTGCACGGCGGGGTGATGGGGTTCCTCGGATACGACGTGATCCGCGAGGTCGAGCGGTTGCCGAACGTGCCCGTCGACGATCACGGGCTGCCCGATGCCGTGATGAGCGTGATCGGTTCACTGGCCGCCTTCGACCACTGGCGTCAGCGCGTGTACCTGATCGAGAGCGTGCGCACCCACGGTCTCACCGACTCCGAGCTCGACGACGCCTACGACGCGGCGTCGATACGGGTGTACACCGCGATCGACCGGCTCGCTCTGCCCCTGCCGTACGTGCCCGTGGAGCCGCCGGCGACGGGGGAGGCGCTGCCGGCCGTGCGGTCGTCGATGCCCGACGGCCTGTACCAACAAGCCGTCGAAGTGGCCAAGGAGTACATCCTCGAGGGCGACATCTTCCAGGTCGTGCTGGCACAGCGCTACGACATCGAGCTCGACGCCGACCCGTTCGACGTCTACCGCGTGCTGCGTCAGGTCAACCCGAGTCCGTACATGTATTTCCTGCGCCACCCCGAGATCACGATCGTCGGTTCGTCCCCCGAGCCGATGGTGCAGCTGCTCGGGCGCAAGATCATCTCGCGTCCGATCGCCGGCACCCGCAAGCGCGGCAGCACCGACGAGCACGACCGGCGGCTCGCCGCCGAGCTGATCGAGCACCCCAAGGAGCGGGCCGAGCATGTGATGCTCGTCGACCTGGCCCGCAACGACGTGGGTCGCGTCGCCGAGTTCGGCAGTGTCCACCCCGACGAACTGATGACGCTCGAGCGCTACAGCCATGTGATGCACCTGACGTCGCAGGTCTCGGGCGACCTCCGTGCCGAGCTCGGCCCGATCGACGTGCTGCGGGCAACGCTGCCGGCCGGCACGGTCAGTGGCGCTCCCAAGGTGAGGGCGATGGAGATCATCGACGAGCTCGAACCGGTCAAGCGCGGCCCATACGCCGGCGTCGTCGGCTATGTCGATTGGTCGGGCAACCTCGACACGGCGATCGCGATCCGGACGATGTTCGTGCGACCCGATCAGGGCGACGGTGTTCGAATCGCCAGCATGCAGGCCGGGGCCGGCATCGTCGCCGACTCGGTGCCCGAAGACGAGGACCTCGAGTGTCGCAACAAGGCAGCCGCGCTGCTGGCGGCGATCCCCGCCGCCAGGCGGATGACGGCAGCTCGCCGAGCGGCCGGTACGTCAGCCTGACGTGACCGGCTCGTCGTTCCAGGTGCCGTCGACGCCCGTGCTCTCGCCATCGTCGACGACCTGCAACTCACCTTCCGGCGACTGCATGTCGAGACTCAGGATCCCGTCGACGTCGTAGGCGCCCGTCGCCGAGACCGGATATCCGTCGGTGAACTCGCATTCCTCGAGGGTCACGTCGACTCCCGCGTCGGTCGGCTGGTAGGTGGCCGTCCCTCCGAAGTCGCAGCCGAACTCGAGCGTCTCGTCGCCTGACCAACTCCAGTACTCGACGTTGTACGACAGCTGATCGGCGACCGAGGCGGCGACGTCGACGGGATCGGCGGCTTCGACGTCGGCTGCCTCGGCAGGAGCGGTCGCGACGTACGGATCGATGATGTCGCCGTCACAGATCGTCACCTTCGTCGGCGGCAGCGTGCCCGATCCGAGGTAGTTGGAGACGAGGTCGTCGACGCACGTGTATCCCCAGTCGAAGATCACGTGCGGCCCGCCCTGCAGGGTGATCAGGTAGGCGTCGTCGAGACGCGAGAACACGCGCATCGCATTGACGGTCGGTGTCGCCGGGTCGGTGTCGGACGTGAGCACGAACGTCGGGTACGGGGGATCGAGGATCGGTTCCGGCCGCTCGACCTCGCCAGGCAGCGACGGCCAGTAGAGGCATGGCATGTCACCGAGGGCGACGCCACCGAGTCGCAGCTCGTGGTCGCCGTTGGCCAGGTGGGCATCGATCCACGTCTCGAGTTGCTGACGCGGTGTGCCGGCGCCGGCATAGAAGGAGTAGTCCTGGCATTCGACGGCGTAGTAGAGGGCGTCCGACCATCCCGGATCGGAGTACACCTCCTGTGTCTCCGGATCGACGTACAGGTACTGGTCCGACATCCGGTCGAGCGGGACGAAGTTGCCGTCGGCGGCGGCGTTGAGCACGCGCAGCAGGTGCATCCGACCGTTGAACGATCCGACGTTGCCGCTGGCGGCGATCTCGAGATCGGTCGCTGTCACCTGCCGGGCCTCCGTCGAGCCGTCGGGCATCGGGAACTCGTAGTCGATCGGCCCGTCGGCGAGGCGCGCCGCGAGGTCGTCGTACGTGGCTGCCATGGTGCCGGCGTCGACGGCCTCGGTCTGGGCCGCGCACACCTCGTCGGCGGCGCAGGCCGCGAACGTGTTGATCAGCGCATCGTCGTACGCCTTGGCCGTCTCGTGGTACCACGTCTCTCCGTCGATCGTCAGGTCGACCACTCCGTCGATGATCAATGCGGCGACGTTCTCGGGATGGGCGGCGGCGTACGTCTGGACGAACTGGGTCCCGTAGCTCTCGCCGTACAACGTCATCTGATCGACGTCGAGGTGCCGGCGCACAGCCTCGAGATCCTCGACCGCCTGTCGCGTGGCGTAGTACTCGAGCTCGATCGGTGTCGATGCTGCCTTCCTCCATGCAGTCGGCGACGAACGTCTGGAGCGCGGTCTCGATGTCGTCGGTGGCCGTGGGGCTCTCGACGTCGAGCGGGGCGCGGTACAACGCGACCGCCGCCTCGTCGCACCGCACCGCTTGCGGTGAATCGTCGCCGGAGCCGCGCTGGTTGAAGAACACGATGTCGTAGTAGTCGGTGATCTGGGTCGACATGACGTCCGTGTATCCGTCGGCGGCGGTGATGCCCGCGGTGCCGGGCCCGCCGGTGATCGTGACGAACGTGCCGCGCTTCTCGACCGCCGCCGGCTGGATGGCGTACGTCACCTCCCAGGTCTCGGCGTCCGAGCCGAAGTGGTCACGCGGGAACGGTCAGTGTGACGCACTCGAACCGGCTCTCGGGGCATGGTTCGGTGGTCACGACGTCGGGCTCCCACGACCGGGCGGAGCCGGTGTCGCGGTCGTCGGAGCATGCGACCGCCCCGCTCGCGAGGCCTGCGAGGACGAGCGTTGCGAGGGCGAGACGAGGCATCGCAGGATCGTACGACAGCGCGCTGTCTGCTCAGAGAGCGAGGGCGATCAGGAAGATGAACGCCATGAACGCGAACACCGACGTGATGGCAACGGTCACGAGTGCCAGCCACGGGAAGCTCGTGATGGCGTGCACGGCGTGGGCGAGCTTGACGCTCCCGGACAAGGTCTGCCCGGAGAGACCGCGCATGCCGACCACCGAGCGCGAGGCGCCGATCGTCGTGGGACTGCTGGTGCCGTCCTCGAAGACGTCGATGACCGTCAGCTCGTCACCCTTCCCACTGGCGACGAGCGAGCGCACTTCGGCGGCGATCGCCGGCACGTGCTTGCGCACCAAACCGATCCGCCACCGGGCGACTGCCGCACAGCCGATCGCGATCGCCCCGAACACGATGCCGAGCACGGCCCACACCGATTCGATGCCGCCACTCAGCGCCTGCAGGCCGAGCCAGAACGATCCGACGTCGATCACGACCGCCGCCACCAACAGCACCGTGGCGGCACGCGTGACCTTGTTGGCGATCCGGACCACGGATGCGACCGTGCGTTCCACCAGGCCGTCGTACTCAGTCATCGCTTGTCGAGTGTGGCACGGCAGACTGCTTGCATGGAACCGCTCGAACTGCCCGACTCGATCCTGGGGCCTCGCGACACGGTCGTGGTCGAGGGGCCCGATGCGGTCACGTATCTCCATTCGCAGGTCAGCCAGGACCTGCTCGCCCTGGAAGTCGGCAGCTCGACATGGACGCTCGTGCTCGAGCCGACCGGAAAGATCGCAGTGCTGGCGCGCGTCAACCGCGCCGGCCGACGACCGCTTCGAGCTCGACACCGACGCCGGATACGGGGCCGTGCTGCTGGCGCGTCTCGATCGTTTCAAGATTCGCGTCAACGCCACGACCTCGATCATCGAGGCCGGCGACGATCGACGCCCGCGCAACGAGTTGGAACGGATCGAGCTCGGATGGCCGGCGATGGGCCACGAGCTCGTGCCGGGCGAGACGGTCCCGGCCGGTACCGGCCTCGCGCTGGGTAGCGGTGAGCTTCACGAAGGGCTGCTATCCCGGCCAGGAGTTGGTCGAACGGATGGACAGCCGTGGCGCCGAGGCACCGAAGTCGCTGCGCCGGCTCGACGTCCCGGAGGGCACTGCCGCCGGCGATCCGGTGCTCGACGGTGACCAAGCGGTCGGCGAGGTCACGACCGTCGTGGGCACGCGGGCGCTGGCCTGGGTCAAGCGTTCGAGCGGCGTCGGCGAGACCGTGCAGCTGTAGAAGACGGGTCAGCCGAGCGTCGAGGCGCGCTGCCCGGAACCCGGCGTCGGTGCTCAACGCCGCGAGCTCGGGTGCATGGTCGAGCACGTGGGCGACGGCCGCCCGTTCGTCGGCCTGCGACGATTCGCTGGCGTCGGCGGCAGCTCGCACCCAGAGCACGGCGTTGGCCGGATCGCCCATGCGCGCCGCGGCTCGCGCCACCACCGTGGCCAGCAGTGGCGTGCGATGTCGGGCGAAGGCCTCGGCGGCGTACTCGCCCGCTCGCTTGGCATCGCCCGTCGCCAGCATGATCTGCGCCAGCACCGTCTCGCTGTAGGCGTTGCCGGCCGGGAGATCGGAGGGCAACGTGTCGACGACTGCCCGCAGCGCCTCGAGCGGCGCATCGGTGGGAGGCGACCAGCGGCGTCCGTTGGCCGGCGTGGGCCCGACCAGGTCCTCGACGATGACGCGTTGGGCGCGGTTGGTGTCGCCGGCGACGACCGCCTGGTAGGCGAGCTGCCACGGTGATGGGCGTGACCCGGGCAGCAACGACACCCCGTCGATGCCCCAGGTCGACGGCCGGTTGGCAGCAGCCCGACGCTTCGGTGACGTGGCGGTGAGCAGCTGCAACTGGCTGATCAGCAGGAAGGCGACGAAGATCACGAAGCCGGTGCGGCCGAGCACGGCGGTGCCGAGCGCGGCGGCGAGGGTGATGACCAGACTGGCGATCGCCATCTCGCGCAGCGCCGGGCGGCGAAGTGCGCCCTCGAGCCCGATCTGGGCGAGGTGCCCTCCGTCGAGGGGGAGCACCGGGATCAGATTGAGCAGTCCGATCACGGGGCCGGCCCACCAGATCGCCAGGGTGGCGTCGGACTGACGGACGCTGTCGTACGACATCGGGTTGACGCCCATCGCCGCCAGCACGACGAGGCTCGTGACGATCTGGGTCGCCGGCCCCGACACCGAGATCAGGGCCAGGCGCGGCTTGCTGATCGGCCGCCGGGGACGGAACGAGGTGTAGCCGGCCATGAAGTCGAGTGAGATCGCAGCATCGGCTCCGGCCGATCTCGGCCGCCACCGCGTGTCCGAGCTCGTGGAGCAACGTGAACACGGCGAGCGAGGCGCCGAGCCAGATGCCCAACGGCCCTGGGTTGATGAAGGCGACCAGGGCGACGAACAGGATGAAGCCGACCCCGACCTTGACGTCGAACCCGAACAACCTGAACACGATTCGGATTGTACGTGGGTATACGGCCCGGTAACCGGGGCATCTGCCAGGGAATCCGTAGACTCGAACGCCGATGCAATACGTCTACGCCTTCGATCACAAGCACCGCAAACCCCCGATGACCTACAAGGATCTGTTGGGTGGCAAGGGCGCCAACCTCGCCGAGATGACCACGGTGCTGCACCTTCCCGTGCCTCCCGGGTTCACGGTGTCGACCGACGCCTGCCGGGCATACATGCAGGGCGGTTGGCCGTCTGGTCTCGACGACGAGATCGCCAACCACGTCTTCAAGCTCGAGAAGGCGATGGGTCGCAAGCTCGGCGATCCCCACGACCCGTTGCTGGTCTCGGTCCGCTCGGGCGCCAAGTTCTCGATGCCGGGCATGATGGACACGGTCCTCAACCTCGGGCTCAACGACGAGAGCGTGCGCGGTCTCGCCCACGTCACGGGCGACGAGCGCTTCGCCTACGACTCGTACCGACGCTTCATCGCGATGTACGGCCGGATCGTGCTCGGCGTCGACGGTGAGCTGTTCGAGCACCCGCTCGAGGCAGCCAAGGAGAAGGCCGGCACCACCAACGACGCGGCGCTTCCGGCATCGGTGTTGAAGGGGCTGTGCAAGGCCTACCTGGCGGTGGTCAAGAAGGCCACCGGCGAGCCGTTCCCGCAGCGCCCGAGCGACCAGCTCCGCGGCGCCATCGAAGCGGTGTTCAAGTCGTGGAACGGCGCACGCGCGATCGCCTACCGGGTCCGCGAGAAGATCAGCCACGATCTCGGCACCGCCGTCAACGTGCAGACGATGGTGTTCGGCAACCGTGACGACAACTCCGGCACCGGCGTCGGGTTCACCCGCAACGCCGCCACCGGCGAGAACAAGCCGTACGGCGACTTCCTGATCAACGCCCAGGGCGAGGACGTGGTGGCGGGCATCCGCAACACCGAAGACCTCGACCACATGGCCAAGCACTTCCCGAAGATCCACAAGGAGCTGCTCGCCATCTTCGTCCGGCTCGAGGCGCACTACGAGGACATGTGCGACACCGAGTTCACGATCGACCAGGGCAAGCTCTGGATGCTCCAGACCCGCGTCGGCAAGCGCACCGGCGCCGCCGCCCTGCGGATGGCGGTCGAGATGACCAAGGGCACCAAGGACGGGAAGGGCGGCAAGTGGTCGATCACCCGCGAGGAGGCGATCACCCGGGTCAGCGCCGAGCACCTCGACTCGGTCCTCCACCCGCAGTTCGGCAAGAAGTCGAAGGTGCTCGCCAAGGGTCTCGGCGCTTCGCCCGGCGCCGCCGTCGGTCGCGCCTACTTCACCGCCGACGAGGCCGCGGCGGCGTTCAAGAAGGGCGAGGACGTGATCCTCGTCCGCAGCGAGACGAGCCCCGAGGACGTGCACGGCATGATGGCGTCGAAGGGCATCCTCACCGCCCGCGGCGGGCTCGTCAGCCACGCCGCCGTGGTCGCGCGCGGCTGGGGCACCCCGGCCGTCGTCGGCGCCGATGCGGTCAAGATCACCGGCAAGCAGTTCCAGGTCGGCGACACGGTCGTCAAGCAGGGCGACTGGTTGTCGCTCGACGGCACCACCGGCGAGGTGATGGTCGGCAAGCTCGAGCTCGCCGCCTCCAAGCCGCCGGCCGAGTTCGAGACGATCCTCAAGTGGGCCGACGCGATCCGCAAGGGCAAGCTCGCCGTGCGCGCCAACGCCGACACCGGCGAGGACGCCGCCAACGCCCGGGCGATGGGCGCCGAGGGCATCGGCCTGTGCCGCACCGAGCACATGTTCCTCGCCCCCGACCGGCTCCCGATCGTGCGCGAGATGATCCTCGCCAACACGCCGAAGAAGGAAGTCGCCGCGCTCGAGAAGCTGCGCGTCGCCCAGCAGGCCGACTTCGAGGAGATCCTCGAGGCGATGGACGGGCTGCCGGTCACGGTGCGCCTGCTCGACCCGCCGTTGCACGAGTTCCTGCCGTCGGTCGAGGAGCTCAGGGTCAAGGGCGCCAAGAAGCCGCTCTCGCCGAAGGACCAGGCGATGCTCGACGCGGCCGAGAGCTGGGCCGAGCACAACCCGATGATCGGCACGCGCGGCGTGCGGCTCGGCGTCGTCAAGCCGGGTCTCTACGCGATGCAGGTGCGGGCGCTGCTCGACGCCGCCGCGCAAGCTGCGTGGCGGCGGGCAAGAACCCGATCGTCGAGATCATGATCCCGCTCACCGTCACCCGTGAAGAGCTGGCGCTCGCCCGCTCGTGGGTGCAGGCCGAGATCGACGACGAGTTCGCCGGGCTCAAGAAGCGCCCCGACATCACGATCGGCACGATGATCGAGACGCCGCGTGCGGCGATCCGCGCCGACGAGCTGGCCGAGGTGTCCGACTTCTTCAGCTTCGGCACCAACGACCTGACCCAGCTCACGTTCGGCTTCAGCCGCGACGACGTCGAGAGCCGGATGATGCCGGCCTACCTCGAGCAGGGCCTGCTCAAGCGCAACCCGTTCGACACGATCGACCAGACCGGTGTCGGCGACCTGGTGCGGATGGGCGCCGAGCGCGGTCGCGCCACCAAGCCCGACCTCAAGCTCGGCGTGTGCGGCGAGCACGGCGGCGACCCCGAGTCGATCGACCTGTTCTACAAGGCCGGCCTCGACTACGTCAGCTGCTCGCCGTTCCGCGTCCCGATCGCCCGCCTGGCAGCCGCCCAGGCGATCGTCGGCGCCGGCGAGAGCACCAAGTAGCAGCGTCAGCGTCGAGCGTCGCGGCGGAGGCCGAACGCCTCCGCGCGAGTCGGCGTCCACTCACGCGATCGGGAGCTCGGCGCCTTGTGGTGTGAGCACCTGGACGCACACGTGGTCGGCGCCGGCGTCGTGGTGGTCGGCGACGCGGCGCACGACGGCGTCGATGTCGCCGCACACCACGATCGCGTCGATCAGGCGCGTCGACGGTCCGGCCAGGTCGGTCTCGTCGAAGCCGTGCCGCAACAGGTTGTTGGTGTAGTTCGGCAGCCTGAGGTAGCGCGTCATGTGCTCGACGGCGAGCTCGCGGGCGCGGTCGAGGTCGTCGTCGATCACGACCATCTGCTCGGGCGCCAGCAGCTTGCCCGGGCCGAGGATCTGGCGCGCCGCCGCCGTGTGCTCGACCGGCGAGAAGTACGGGTGGGCGCCGTCGGCGGCGCTGGCCGCGAGCCGCAGCATCTTCGGGCCGAGGGCGGCGATCACGGTCGTCGGCTCGGTCGGGTCGCGGCGACTGCGGAGAACGGGGCCTCGGCCATCGCCGCCAGGTAGGCCGACCATGTCGGAGTAGGGCGTCGAGTACTCGAGCTTGCGGACGCCCTCGATCATCGGGGCGTGGCTGACGCCGAGGCCGAGCAGGAAGCGCCCGCCGTACGCCTCGTGCAGCGTGAGCTGGGCGGCGCGCGCCGTACCGGATGGCGGGCCTGGATCTGGGCGATGCCGGTGGCGATCCGAAGCGTGCGTCGTGGCCTCGAGCATCATCGCCGCCGAGACGAGCGCGTCGCGGCCTGAGGCCTCGGGTCGCCACACGCACGGCCAGCCGAGCGACCTCGAGCTCGGCGACGACTTCCCGGACACGACTGGTGGGGTGCTGGTCGAACAGCGAGATCCAGAGCCCGACGCGGCCGATGTCGATCATCCGTCGATCCTGGCAGCGTCGCGTGCGATGCGGGCCGTCAGCGTCGGCTCCAAAGGCGCCGTCTCGCGACCGCCGGTAGCCTCGCCGCATGTCGTTCGCCTCCAGCGCGTTGTTCGCCGCCGACGACGCCAGGATCAACTTCGTCGGTGCTCGACGTCGAGCTCGTGGCACTGGGCGGTGCTGCTCGGCATCATCATGGCGCTGCTGCTGATCGACCTGCTGGTGGTGCACAAGGAAGCCCACGAGGTGCACACCAAGGAGGCGGCGATCGAGTCGGCGGTGTGGATCGGTTGCGGGCTGGCCTTCTCGTTCGTGATCTGGTGGTGGTTCGGCGGCGCAGGCCACCGGCGAGTACATGTCGGGCTACCTGATCGAGAAGAGCCTGAGCATCGACAACGTCTTCGTGTGGGCGTTGATCATGGGCTACTTCCTCGTGCCGCCAGAAGTACCAGCACCGCGTGCTGTTCTGGGGCATCTTCGGGGCGCTCTGATCATGCGGGCGATCTTCATCTTCGCCGGCGTCGCCGTGATCGAGCGCTTCGACTGGGTGCTCTACGTCTTCGGTGCGTTCCTGCTCTACACCGCCGGCAAGCTGGTGTTCACCGACAACGACCACGTCGATCCCGAGCGAGAGCAAGTTCCTCAAGCTCGTCAGCAAGTTCGTCAAGACCACCGACGAGCTCGACGGCCAGAAGCTGTTCACGGTGCGCAACGGGCGTCCGGCTGGCGACGCCGTTGTTCTCGGTGCTGCTGCTGGTCGAGGCCACCGACGTGATCTTCGCCGTCGACAGCGTGCCGGCGGTGCTGGCGGTCAGCCGCGAGCAGTTCATCGTGTTCGCCTCGAACGCCTTCGCGATCCTCGGCCTGCGGGCGCTGTACTTCCTGCTCGCCGACATGCACAGCCGGTTCGCCTACCTGCAGCAAGGGCTGGCGATCATCCTCGCCTTCGTCGGCGTGAAGATGCTGATCCACAACTGGTACCACATCCCGACGTGGCTCTCGCTGATGGTGATCGCGATCGTGCTGATCGCCTCGATCGGCTTCTCGATGAAGGCCGATCGGATGCACAGAGGCGACGCCGAGATGGCCCACGACGCCTTCGAGCAGTGACGTTCATCCGAGCGTTCGCGGGCCGTGAGCCGATCCTCGCCCAGCGGTTTAGATTCCGGGCATGGCGATCGCTGACGACGACATCGAGCGGATCCGCTCGACGGTGTCGATCGTCGACGTGATCGGCCAGCACGTGCAGCTCAAGCGGGCCGGCCGCAACTGGGTCGGGCTGTGCCCGTTCCACGCCGAGCGCACGCCGTCGTTCAACGTGCGCGAGGAGACCGGCCGCTACCGGTGCTTCGGCTGCGACAAGTCGGGCGACGTGTTCACGTTCGTGCAGGAGATCGAGCACGTCGACTTCGTCGGTGCCGTCGAGTACCTCGCCAACCGGGCCGGCATCCAGCTCAACTACACCAGCGACCGGGCAGTCGAAGGAGCGCGCCCGCCGCAAGCGGCTGGTCGAGGCGATGGCGCAGGCGGTCGAGTGGTATCACGAGCGGCTGCTGAAGTCGCCCGACGCGCGCGCCGCCCGCGACTACCTGCGCAGCCGCGGACTGGCCGGCGACGTCGCCCGCCAGTTCAAGCTCGGGTGGGCGCCCGACGACTGGGATGCGCTGGCGCGCGAGTCGGGCATCGCCGCCGACCTGCTGCGCGACAACGGGCTCGGCGTTCACCAACAAGCGCAACCGCATGCAGGACGCGTTCCGGGCGCGGGTGCTGTTCCCGATCTTCTCCGAGAACGGCGAGGCGGTCGCGATCGGCGGCCGGATCCTGCCCGGCAGCGCCGACCCGGCCAAGTACAAGAACTCGCCGGAGACGCCGATCTACACCAAGTCGAAGACGCTCTACGGGCTGAACTGGGCCAAGGCCGACATCGTCAACGCCAACCAGGTGATCGTGTGCGAGGGCTACACCGACGTGATCGGGTTCCATCGCGCCGGCCTGCCGCGGGCCGTGGCGACGTGCGGCACGGCGTTCACCGAGGACCACGTGCGGCTGCTCAAGCGCTACGCCAGCCGGGTGGTGCTGGCGTTCGACGCCGACAACGCCGGCCAGGGCGCCGCCGAGCGCTTCTACGAGTGGGAGGAGAAGTACCAGGTCGAGGTCAGCGTCGCCGCCTTCCCGCAGGGCAAGGATCCCGGCGAGCTGGCGCAGACCGATCCCGAGGCGCTGAAGCGCGGCCGTCGACGGCGCCAAGCCGTTCCTCGGGTTCCGGCTCGGGCGTGTGCTCGACGGCCAGGCGCCGCGGTCGCCGGAAGCGGCGGCCCGTCTGGGTGAGGCGGCGATGTCGGTGGTCAACGAGCATCCCAACGTCAACATCCGCAAGCTCTACGCCGGGCAGGTCGCGGCCCAGGTCGGCATGCCGGTGGCCGATCTCGTCGCCGTCGCC
The DNA here is from genome assembly GCA_963850755.1 of Ilumatobacteraceae bacterium. Classification (GTDB taxonomy): domain Bacteria; phylum Actinomycetota; class Acidimicrobiia; order Acidimicrobiales; family Ilumatobacteraceae; genus Ilumatobacter. Next base: position 45,083 of record CAWKMO010000009.1, read on the forward strand.
GAGCGCGGCACGCGTCGCCCGCAACTCCAGGTGAAGCAGCCCGAAGCGCCGCCAGGAGCGGCGCGAGAACGCCGAGTTCGTCGCCATCGCCCTGCTGGTGCAGAACTGGGACGCGATCGCACCGTGGCTGGTCGAGGCGCTGTTCGCCGACGAGGTCTACCGGCGGGCGTTCCTCGCCGTCGCCGAAGCGGGCGGTGACCTGGTGCAGGCGCTCGAGCTCGCCGACCCCGAGGCGCGCGACGTGCTCGAGCGGGCAGCGGTCGTCGATGTCGGCGTCGACGCCACAGCCGACGTCGATGCCGAGGCGCGCAACCTGATCAGCGCCGCGGTTCGCCGCGAGCTCGCAATCGGTGCGACGACATCCGAGCCCGATCAGATACTCTCGGATGCCGAGGCGCGCGTGCGCATGGAACAACTGCGCAACGCCGAACAAGGTCTCGACACGGCGGGCTGGTTGCTAGGTTGGCTCGAAGCACGCATGGAGGCACGTACTGGTGGGGTTTGAACCGGGGGACCTGCCGACGGAACTACCTGCGGAGGGGGTCGACCGATCGGAATGGCAAGTCCTGATCGTTCGCGGCCGTGCCGATGGTCAGCTGCTGGCGGAAGACGTCGCCCACGTGCTGCGCCACGTCGAGCTCACGCCCGACACGCTCCAGGCGGTCCACGCTCACGCTCACCGACCTCGGCATCATCGTCGACGACTCGGTGGCCGACGTCGAGGAGGACGAGACGCCGCCGCGTGGTGCCCAGCGCGAAGTGGTGCTCGACGACGAAGACGTCGAGCGACTGCTCAGCCGTCGCCGGCGGCGGCGCGGTCAGAAGCGGGCCGTGCGCGTCGAGGGCGGCACGAGCGACACGGTGCGTCTCTACCTGCGTGAGATCGGCCAGGTCGACCTGCTGTCGACCGAGGACGAGCGCCGGCTGGCGCAGCTGATCGAGGAGGGGCACACCGCCGCCCAGAAGATCGACGAGGGCGTCGTCGACTCCACCGAGCAGCGGATGTTGTTGCGCTGCGTGCAGCGCGGCGAGCGCGCCAAGAGCGAGCTGACCCAGGCCAACCTGCGGCTGGTGGTGAGCATCGCCAAGCGCTACTCGGGGCGCGGGATGCAGCTGCTCGACCTGATCCAGGAGGGCAACCTCGGCCTGATGCGGGCGGTCGACAAGTTCGACCACACCAAGGGCTTCAAGTTCTCGACGTACGCCACGTGGTGGATCCGCCAGGCGATCACCCGGTCGATCGCCGACCAGGCGCGCACGATCCGGATCCCGGTGCACATGGTCGAGCACATGAACCGGTTGACCCGGATGCGGCGCCAGCTGCACCAGGAGCTCGAGCGCGAGCCCACCGTCGAGGAGCTCGCCACCAAGCTGCAGATGGAGCCCGAGCGGGTGCGCGAGCTGCTGCGGATCTCGCAGGATCCGCTGTCGCTCGACTCGCCGGTGGGGGAGGAGGACGAGTCCAACCTCGCCGACTTCATCAAGGACGACACGATCGACGGCCCCGCCGACGCCGCCGCCAAGGCGATGCTGCACGACGCCGTCGAGCAGGTGCTGGGCGAGCTCAGCGAACGCGAGCAGGAGATCGTGCGGATGCGGTTCGGTCTCGACGGCGGCCAGGCCAAGACCCTCGAAGAGGTCGGCCGTGCGTTCGGCGTGACCCGCGAGCGAATCCGCCAGATCGAAGCCAAGACCCTCGCCAAGCTGCGCCACCCGCAGCGCTCCCAACGCCTCCGCGAGTTCCTCGAGGTCGAGTAACCGCTGCGACACCCCGGCGTCAGCATCGACGCATGGGATACGGCGGCAAGTACATCGAACTCGGAGCCGACTGCTCGGGGTGCCGACGCCCAGCAGTTCCAGAAGCCGTATCGGGCTGCCGCCGACCCGACGCGACGCAAGGCCAAGCATGAATTCGGCTGCGCAACGCTCGTGTACTCATGTACGGCCACGCATCGACGTGTGTTGGCGAGGATCGAGGCGGTATCGTGTCGATTCGCCGATCCGGGATAGCTCAGTTGGCAGAGCGGTGGCCTGTTAAGCCAATGGTCGCAGGTTCGAGCCCTGCTCCCGGAGCCACGACGACGGGGTCCCGATGTGGGACCCTGTTGTGCGTTTTCGGGGTGGTAGCTCAGTGGTCAGAGCAGGGGACTCATAATCCCTGGGTCGTGGGTTCGATCCCCACCCGCCCCACCGATCCTCTGTGTGAGCCGAGACTGCGCGGACAGGCGCGGAGCATCGTGCCGTCAGTGATTGGTTGAACGCCGGGTCGGCCACCGGAGGGTGAACTCTTCGGACCGGTCAACGCGCGCCATCGCGCCAGCATCGAGTCGAGCTCGTTGTCGAGCACGGTCGGCTTGCCGGAACGCCACTCGAAGTAGATCTCATTGACGCGGGCCTCGGCGGAGTCGAGATCCGCGACGTGACGCGAAATGACTGCTTTCCCCTGCGGGGTCCGCTTGCGTCCGAGTGTCTTGAAGGTGGCCCCGGACGCAACACAGCCCCAGAACCCGTACTCGATGCCCAACGCATCTTCGATGACGAAGGTGTACAGATCGTGGGGCAGATCACCGCCGGCCGCCATCGTCGGTCCCGGCACGATGGTCCGAGGCGGCCGCAACGCCGTCCATGAACATCCCCGACCACGACGTCGGAAGGTCACCACCATCTCTCCCTTGGACACGCGCCAACGATACGGAGGCTCTGGTCTGCTGACCGACTCGATATTCGCGTCCCGTCCAGACGATTGCGACGGGGCCGCCATCCACACATCGGGTTCGGAACCCTGCGTTGCTCGTGTTCAACAGGCCGGTCAGGGTGCCGGGTTCCAGGCGATCGCTCCTTCGGGACTGACTCCCTCCACCAGCTGGACATCTGTCCCGTCCGAAGCCATGGTGAACAGCTGTCGGGTGCCGGGCTGCACGAAGGCGGCTTGCGATCCGTCGGGAGCCGTCTTGAGCGTCAACTGACCTTGCGCGAAGGCGATGCGCGATCCGTCCGGGGACCAGGTGGGCCACCGATTGTCCCCCGCGTGCGTGAGCTGGCGCAGTCCCGAACCGTCGGCGTTGATGACGAAGATCTGGGCGGGGAAGTCGCCACCCGGCCCCAGGGTCGCGTTCGCGGGGTCGACGTCCTCTTCGGGGACGACCGCCCAGAAGGCCAGCTTCGAACCGTCGGGCGACCATGCGAGACCCGCTGCTGCCACGTTGATCACGTCCCCCAGCGTGTCGCCAGTGTCCGGGTCGAGGAAGGACAACGTGTAGGCGTGATTCCCAAAAGTGGGGTGGCCTTCCCAGAAATCAACGAACGCGATCCGTGAGCCATCTGGCGACCACGCCGCCCACTCGGGAAGCGGCTCGCCACCTGGCCGGGGCGGCCCCCAGCAACCGAGGCTGGCCGCCGTCGGCATCGACGATGTACGGGCCCGGCTCCGAGCCGCAGCAGGCGTAGACGACATTCGTGCCGTCGGGCGAGAACGAGCCCCAGGTGGCGCCCGAGCCGAAGCCACGGTCTTCAGTGAGTCGCGTCCTCGAACCGTCCGAGTTCAGGACGAAGGCATCGATAGGGGACGTCGTCTCCGCTGTTCCGATCCACCACCCGCCGTCGAAGAACTCGGGGATCAGCTCGGGATGTGGTCGAAGCAGGAGGCCGCGTTCCGTCTGCCGACCATCCGATCGGGTCGGCTCCGACCGACGATCCAAACGACACCAGGTCGGCCGGGTTGGCTGGATCGACGGCCACGAGATCCCCTCCGCTACGGAAGGCGATGCGGCCGCGCACGTCGTCGAACATGGACGGTTGGACGACACTCGAAGACGTTGGCTCGTCGACGTCGCTCTCCGTCGCGGAGGCCACGGGACGTTCTGTCGTGGTCGTTGATGCCTGGACGGCAAACGTCGGTGCCTCCGAGGTCGACGTACTGTCGGCCGGGGCTGATTCGACGGATTCTGACGATGAGCAGGACGCGACCATCAACAGTGGGATCACGGCTGCCAACAGTCGGTTCCGGATCATGGTGGCTCCCTTTCAGGACGGCCGTGGTTGGGGGAGGCGTTCGGGTCGCGATGGCACGGGCGTACCGCTCGGGATCACGGTCGGTCGTCTGTGCGCTACGTCGAAGAGGCGCCGGTCAGGCCGGGGCGATGCGGATCGAGTCGAGCATGGCGGCGACTTCGGCGGCTACTCCGCGGGTTGCCCAGCGTCTGCCCTCGTTTCGACGATGATGAGGCGCCGGCGAGGTCGAGCACCCAGACGGTCATGGTGCTGCCGGGTGCGTAGACCGATTTCCGTCCAGCTCGTGAAATCGTCCGGGACAGTCGGAGAGGTCGGTCGGGGTCGAACGTTGGAACGCTCTGCCGGCGTAGCCGTCGATGGAGATGTCCGACGGGGTGGTCACGTCGATCCATCCGGCTTGCTCGCTCAGCGCTGTGACGAGGCCGTCCAGGGTGTTGAGCGGCCCCGGATGGTCCCCATCGCTCGGGTGGCAGGCGTCGAGGAAGATTCTGTCGGGAACGCTGAACGACATCGCTTGGATGTCGACGTCGCCCTTGGTGAGCCCCAGTCGTCGAAGGTGCTCCACCCGTCACCGATGGTGACGAGGATCTGCGGCGTCGGTATTCCCTCCACGTCGTCGATCGAGTACGTCCCGGCTGCGAGTTGTTCGCCGGGCACGCCGAACAGGCCGGCGGTGGTGCGCGTCGGCGGCACGGTCAGGGTCGTGGCCGGCTGGTCGGCCGGGGCCTCGGGCTCGTCGTCGCGCACCGCCACGAGTGCGATCGCGACCACGGCGGCGGCGGCGACAAGCCCGGCCACCAGGAACCGCTTGGGCCCCTGGCGCTGTTCGTCGGTCCGGCTCTGAGTCTCGAGATCGATCATGGTCGCTTCCTCCTCGGTGAACTGGTACATCCGACGTGGTTGATATGCACTGGGGGCGGCTGCCAGACCCTCGACGCCGGTGGTCGAACCGTTGCTGCGCGCCGCGTCGCGAGAGATGATCTCGGACACCTCGACATCGGCGATCGTTTCCTGCCAGAACTTGCCCAGCGCCGCCAGTTGCTGTTCGACGTCAACTGCCATCGCACACCTCCAACCGCGCCCGTAGCCGGGTCAAGCCCCGCGCGATGTGCTCCCGCACCGTCGACACGGTGACGTCGAGCAACTCGGCGACTTCCGTCTGCGTCCATCCGAACGCGTGCACCAGCACGACGGCCGTGCGCTGTTGCTCCGACAGCTGCGCCAGCGCCGGCAGCAGCCCTGGGTCGATGTCAGGTGTCTGCTGGACGGCGCGGCACCTGCAGCACGCCGGGGCACCGGGCGCGAGGCGTGAAGCGCCGCGTGGCGCTCTGGCCGACTCGATAGAGGTAGCCCAGCTTGTTGTCGACGTCGGCGAGTCGGGCCCAGTTCTCCCAGGCCCAGCTGAGGGCGTCGACAGTGGCCTCCCGTCCGTCGACCGGGCCGTAGTGGGCCACGAGCGCGTGCAGCAGCCTCGGCTCGACGTCGCGGACGAACGCCGTGAACTCGACCCGCTCGGATCGCACTCGCCCCGTCACGCCCATCGACCATAAGACCCGCGACGACCATCAATTCGCGACAGCGGGCATCAGAAACATTTCATGGCTGCTCGATCAGGGAGCCGTGTTCGTGTCGGGAGGGGCACAAGGAACTTGCGGATGGTAGGTGTGATCCAACCTGTGTCCGGGGCGTAGTCGTTGGCGAGGACCTCGTCGCCGCGGGTCGCGACGTCCACGCATAGAAGCGCAACGTCTCGGGGTTGAGATCGCGGGGCCGCCGTCGAGGAACGTGAAGTACATCGTCGGTCTTATCGGGTGGGCCTCGCCCGGTCGCTGTTCATCGGGGTGCCTGAACTCGATCGGATAGCCGTAGGGGGGCCCGATCTGCTCGTCGGTCTCGACCGGTCGCCAGATCGGTGACCCAGACATGGAAGTCGCCTTGATTGTGGTGCGTCGTTGTTGATGCCGATGAGATAGTCGGCTACCTCGTCGCCGTTCGTCTCCAACACCAGGCCATAGGCGATGAGCATCCCCGGTTCGAGTTCCGTTGCGAGTGGTGGCTTGGCGGCGAGTTCGATCCACCAATGCGGCTGGACCGTCATACGTGACCTGCATGTCGTTGGTACACGAGTTGGTGTAGTCGAAGAGTCACGCGTTCAATGTCGACCCAACCGGCGGGGGCGTCGAGGGGGTCCTGCCATGCCGACCGTGTGGTCAGGTATCCATTGAGATCCTCAGTGACCATGCGTTAAACCACGTCGCCGCGGTCGTGCACCACGTCAGACCCGACCGGAGGAACCGACGTCGTGGTTGGTTGCTCGGCGTCGACGTTGTAGTCGCGGTGATTGGTGTCGTGGTTGGTTGCTCTGTCGTGGTCGCGGTGACTTGTGTCGGGGTCGACTGCTCTGTGGTGCTCGTCGTGCTCGCGACGACTCGTGTGGCGGCCGTCGTGGAGCCGGGCGACGTCCCACAGCCTGTGATCGCGACCAGCACAGCCAACAGCAGCGCTGCACCTCGCGGATGCTGGTGAGCCGGGTCGAATGCTGCGAGGCTGGCCGACGCCGGTTGAGTTCGGCCTTCTCGCGCTGGTTGCTCCACTACACCGCAGAGGCTCGACCTGTCAGTTGCGTACGGCGGGCCATTGCTGCTGTCCGACGCATACCTGTTGAAACGCTGCACGATCACTCCTCAAGTGCTGTCGACACGCGAGAGTTCGGCGCGTCTTCCGTACAGAAACCACACCGCTGGCGACCCAACGCGAATGAATCACGGAAATCTCATTCAGGTCCCGGGCTCGGCCACAGCCCATTTTCAAACCACGCACGACGTTGCTCAGAGGGCCAAATGCAATGTTCGAACTCGGGCGATTGAGCGCTCCGGGCCGGCCGTGCCCGGAGTCGCCCCTCGCAACCCCCGTTGCTCGGTAGTAGACATGCCCTGAAGGGGGTGTTGGTTACGAAACTCGGTGTCGCGTAACCGTCGGGGCTGAGCGGGCATGGAACTTGCATGAACGAACGGGCTGAGGCCACATGGATCGCCCGTTCGCGCGAGGAGACGCTGTTCGCCTCGCTCTACCATCGTCATTACCGGGCGGTCAGGGACTTCTGCCGCCGGCGCGTGCCGAAGGACGTCGTCGACGACGTCGTCGCCGAGACGTTCCTGACGGCGTGGCGCCGCATCGAAGACATCCCACGTGGAGATCAGGGTCTGCTCTGGCTGTACGGCGTCGCCTACCGCGTGATCGGTCACCATTGGCGAAGCGCGGCACGTCGACGACGGCTCGAAGACCGGATGCAGGTGATCAACGGGGAGCAGCATCCGGAGCCGACGATGCAGTCGTCGCTGCCGATCAGCGCCGGCTCGTGCTCGACGCCGCTGCTCGCCTCAGCGACAAGGATGCCGATGTGCTCCGGCTGGCGGCATGGGAGCAGCTCTCGACTGCCGACATCGCGGCGGTGCTCGGCATCGCACCCAACGCTGTCAAGCAACGTCTTCATCGCGCCAAGCAGCATCTCGGCCGCGAGTACCGCAAGCTCGAGTCAGGAACACACAAGTCGACCCCCCACGCTCCGAAAGGAGGTGCCCGGTGATCACCGACGACGAGATCATGCGCCTCTTCGAACTGGCCGACCCTGCCCGTGACGACGAGGAGCGCGAATGGTCGATGCCGCCGGCTACCTCGAGGCACTGCAAACGAGGAGCTACGACATGACCTTGATCGATACCACCGAGACGACGACCAAATCGCCCCGCAACAACAAGTGGGTGTTGGCCAGCGGTCGTCGCAGCCGCGATCGTGCTGATCGTGGCCGGCGCCCTGATGCTGACCCGAGGCGACGGCGGAGAGGAGGTCCCTCCGCTCCTCCGACCACGCTCATCCCGCCGAACCGACGACCCCGGCGAACAGGCCGCCGGCCAGTCGGTCGAGGAGGCGGTGGCACTGGCGCGGTCGTACTTCGAGGCGCGCAACGCAGTACGACGCCGACCTCGCGATGAGCCTGCTGACCGACGAAGCGATCGTCGAGAGCCTGGGGTAGCCCCGAGGAGTTTCGGCTCGAGATTGAGAGTGCGGCCGCTACTGCCGGCAAAACCTTGCTCGATGAATGCGTGCCAGTCGAAGGCGAGGGTTCCGGGATCTCGATCCGGTGTGAGTTCGAGTACCACGACCTCAGGTCGGAGGAGCTCGGTCTCGGTCCGTTCGGCGACAACTCTGCGGATGTCGTCGTCGTCGGCGGAAAGATCACATCGATCGCCGAGACAGTCCCGGTCGACGACGAACGGGTACTCGGAACAGGTGTGGGAGCCGTTCAGGGAATGGGTCGCAGCCAAGCACCCTGATGACATGGCGATCATGTACCCGGAGGGCGAGCTACCGGGCAGCCAAATCGAGGAATCGAACCGGCTGTACGAACAGCGCTTGGGTGAGTACGTGGAGTTGCGCTTGGCCGCCGAGCGGGTCGGTGCCGAGTTCCTGGAGGCGTTTGCCGCACTCGATGCCGAAGCTGCCGGCGCCTATCTCGCCGACGGTGCCTCCACCGAGCGGATCGTCAAGGAGGACGTACAGGACTATCGCCAGGCGATCGCGTTGTACCGGGCGATGGGTTACGAGCAGGAGCTCGGTTCCTGCCGGCAGTTCCGTGCCGCGGCGTCTGCTCTGAAGGTGCGCTGCCCGTTCGCGTATCACTTGATGGGCTCCCGCGAGCTGGGGGTGGGTCCGTTCGAAGGCAGCTACTTCACTGTCACGGTCGATGACGAGTCCGGCATGGTCACCGAGGTGACCTCGTCCTGGAGCAGCCTCGATTTCGTGCGCGAGGTCGGGGAGCCGTTCATCGAGTGGGTGTCGACGACGGATCCGGACGACGCGGAGGTGATGTCCGTCGACGGAAGCCCCGCTCTCACACCCGAGTCGCTCACGCTCTGGGACGAGCACCGGCGTGGCTACGTTCAATACGTGCTGGGTCAAGACCCCGACGACGACTGCTGCGTGAGGCAGGCGTTCGCGTTCCGGGCCCGGACTCACGATCCGGGCCCGAACAGCGGGCATCACCCACGCATGTCTGACCGCGTCGAGCGTCGTCGCGTCGGCCTGCGTCGACTGGCTCACGATCCCGTTCGGGGCTTCGAGCAAGTGATCGCCTTCGCCCATCCCACGGCGGTGGTTCGACGATCGTGTGCGGATGCCGACCGTTGGTACGGTCCCGGTCGTGCGCTGGGGGTTGTCGATCTCGCTGTCGGAAGAGCTGGCCGACCCACGCCTGCTCGCCACCGTCGGGGCGGCGGGTGAGGAAGCCGGCTGGGACGGTGTCTTCGTCTGGGACCACCTGTGGAACCGGACATCGGCTCCGTTCGCCGACCCGTTCGTCACGCTGGCGGCGATCGCTGTGGCGACCGAGCGGGTGGCGATCGGGACGATGGTGGCCGCCCTCCCTCGGCGGCGACCGCAGCTCGTCGCCCAGGCGACGACGTCACTCGATCGCCTGTCGGGTGGCCGCATGGTGCTCGGTCTCGGCCTCGGCGTCGACAGCTACGGCGAGTACTCGGCGTTCGGTGAGCAGGCGGTCGACGATCGTGCTCGTGCGGCGGCGCTCGACGCCGGGATCGAGCTGCTCAAGCCGATGCTGGCCGGCGAGCCCGTGCCGGGCGCGGGCGGGAGGACGACCACGGCGGCGAGTGTCCAGACGCCACGGGTCCCGATCTGGATCGCCGGTCGGGCGGGGCTCGGCGCCGGGCCGCGGCGAGTCCGCCGCCACGGACTGGAGGGACTGGCATTGGTGGGCGTCGACGTCTGGACGCCCGAACACGTCACCGCTGCCCTGGCCGCCGGCGAACTGACCGCTGGGACCCTCGACGTCGTGCTGGTCGGTGGCTCGCATCCTGATCCAGGTGCGCTCGCAACCGCCGGTGCCACATGGTGCATGCCGGAGATTCTTCTCGGAGCGACGGCACACGACGCGCTCACCATGGCCTCGACGTCGCCACCGTAATCTCGCTGTGTGGATGTGACGTCCGAGCTCGAGCACGCAGTCGCCCAGCTCGAGCCCGGTGGCCGCCTCGTACGCGCGACCGAGCTCGTCGGTGGTGTGTCCGCCGACGTGTTCGGGCTCGATATCGCCACGTCGGCTGGAGCAACCAGGCGGGTCGTGTATCGGCGGCACCGGTCGCCGGGTTTCAAGCAGCAGACGCAGAGTGTGACGGCCAAGGAGTTCGGCGTGCTCGTCGCGCTCCACCGACATGGCTTGGCCGTGCCCGAGCCGTATTTGTGCGGCGATGTCGGTGCCGCCGCGGATCCCTTCATGCTGATCGAGTGGATCGACGGATCGACCGAGGTCGCCGCCGGCGACCTACCTGCGGCACTCGATCAGATGGCGCGGTTCCTGGTCGGGTTGCACGCCCTCGATCCGCGGGCTCTGCAACTGCCCACGCTCGATCCGGTCGAGAACCCGCTCGCGTCGATCGATGCGTACCTGCCGCCCACCGAGACCGGCGACCGGGTGAGAGCAATGATCGCCTCTGGTTCGCTGGTGGATGATCCGAATCCCTCCGTCGTGGTGCACGGCGACTACTGGCCGGGCAACGTGCATGTGGCGCGAAGGTCAGCTCGTCGCCGTCATCGACTGGGAGGACGCCTGCCTCGGCGATCCGCTCGCCGATGTGGCGACTGCGCGCGTCGAGCTGCTGTGCCGGTTCGGCGCTGACGCCATGGAGCGGTTCACCACCCGCTATCTCACGCTGGCCGGCGACACCCTCGGCTGGTTGCGGCTCGACTCGCTGTTGATCTGGGAGCTGTACGTGTCGGCTTCGGCGCTGGCGACGATGGGCGAGTGGGGACTCGAACCGGCAGACGAAGCTCGACGTCGACAACGCACCCAGGAGTTCTTCGATCGTGCGGCCGCCGAGCTCGGGGAGTCGCGCACCGCGTGATACCTGCTAGGACGCCGGCGTCCAACGAGCAGCACAACGGACCGTGCCGTCCTCGATGATCCACGCCGCCGGTTGATCATCGGCCACGCGACGAACCTCGACGACGGCACCGGCGTCGACCGGGCCCGGGTACTCGATCTCGCCGACTCCGCGCCGATCGGCGGCGTCGCCCAGGGCCTCCTCGAGCACCGACCACAGCACGGCGTTGTTGACGTGGCCGAACACGTCGAGATCGGATCGTCTGACCGGCCACGTGTCGCACGGTCGCCTCGGATGGTGGTCCGCCGAGGCCGAGTCGCGACGAGACCGTTCGCCCTCCCGCTGCCTCGCCGTAGATCCGATCGAACTCGCTCACCGAGCCGGGCCGGACGTCCGGTGACCGTGTCGACGTGCACCCACAAGCTGACCGCCTCGATCGTGGCGCCCAGGTCGCCGCGCACCGACGTCCGCCGTTCCGCCCAACTGCGGCCGGTACCACTGCAGAACGTCGTCAAGCTCAACCGTTCGCCCAGGACGGCCGGGTCCCGAACGGCGATCATCGTGCGCCGGACGACCCACCCGAGCGCGTCGTCGAGCCCGCCGCTGACGGCATCGTCGTTGGCGACGTCCTGCAGGAACCTGGCGATGGCGTCGAGCCGCAGTGATCCATTCGGATCGGCGTCGCCCAGGCGCACGACTGCCTCACCCTGGTAACGACGGCCGTGCGCCGGCAGCGGAAGCAGTTCGGCGGCGGGCGCCGTAGGGGACGAGGCCATCCCGCAGTGTCGCGGAAACCCGGGTCGCGGTGTGAATGCGCGACGCCGCTCAAGCGGGTGGCAGCAAGCCCGCGATCTCGGTCGCCGACAAGGCTCGCCGATAGATGCGGACGTCGTCGAGCTGCCCGTCCCAGAACGCCTCGAGCAGGCCTTTGGCGGGGTAGTTCTTGGCACCGATCGCGAGCGGGTGGTTGTTGCTGCAGGTGCGGCCTGTCACGGCTCGGCTGCCGGCCCGCTTGCCGTTGATCCATACCGTGAGCGTCGAGCCGTCGTAGGTGCTGGCGACGTGCGTCCACGTGTTCAACGGGACGGAGACGTTGCTGTCGAGGTACTTCCACCCGCTCGAGCTGCAAGTGCCGAAGAACCCGCCCACGCGCACCTTGCCGTCGGTGCGGATGTTGACCCAATAGGCGCCGGCCTTCTCGAAGACCTCCCACCGCCCCAACGTCTTGTCGTTCTGGACGCCCGTGTATCGCACCAGCGCCGCCAGCGTGTAGCGGTCGACATCGAGCGCGTTGCGCTCGGGAACGGCGACGTACTGATGGTTGGCGCCGACCAATCTGATCGCCGAGCCGCGCCCCGGAACGCTGGTGCTACGGGCCGCAGCGGCGGTGGTGTTGACGTACGTGCCGTGGATCGCGTTGGCCGACGAGTCACGAGCCGACACGCCTGTGTCGCTGTCGAACCCGTAGTTCAACACCAGACCCGAGGTGGTGGGCGCGAGGGCCAGCTGCGCCGCGGACTGGGTGCCGGCGACGGCACTCGTGCCGGACGAGGTGAAGAAACTGGCGGCCAGACCGACAACCAGTGAGACGACGATCAACCTGCGCATGGCACCCCCCGCTCCGTGATCTCACAGTACCGCGGAAGGCGGCGAGCGACCAGGTCAGGCGTACCGCAACAGCGATCGACTCGATCCGGCCACGGTGTCGAGATGGCGGTGCAGGTGCTCGGCGAGCTCGGCGGTGTCGCCGTCGGCGCCACCGATGTAGCTGCTGCGTCGTCGACGCAGCGCCCCGAGTCCGAGCACGTACGCCCCGGAGGCACCGGCGATCACGCCCCCGTCGTGGCGGATGCGGCCGGCATGGTCGAACACCGGCAGGTCGACCCATCGGTGGTCGGGCCGCAGCCCCGTGGCCCAGATCACCGAGCGGATGCCCGCCGCCGGCAGATCGATCTCGGTCGTCGTCTCGCGCGGCGTTCGCGTCGGTTCCATCCGTTCGGGCCCACTCGCAGCGGCGTCGAGCACGTCTGCCGCGGCGTCGAACCGCCGCAACAGCCGCTCGACCTTGAGGTCGGCGAGCTTGCACGTGTTCGCCAGACCACCGGAGAATTGCGCCACACCGTCGCGTAGCCGGCCCAGCCGTCCGACGACCCGGACCCCGGCGTCCTGCAAGGTGTTGAGATCGATCGAACGTCGCTCGGGAGTGCCGATCAGCTGGGGCGAGGGCAGGTGGCGGACGCGCACGATGTCGTCGACCTCGTCGTACCGCTCGTCGAGCACGCCGGCAGCCTCGGTCCACCAGAAGACGTCACGACCGCGGTACGTGCGCGGCATGCGCACGTGCTCGCCGACCGAGATCGTGACGGGGCGGCCCGAGGCGTGGATCTCCTCGGCGAGCTGCACACCGGTCGCCGACGCCCCGACGACCAGCACGCCGCCCTCGGCAAGCTGGGCAGGGTTGCGGTACTCGAGCGCCGTCACGGAAGCAATCGAAGTCGGCAGCGCGGCAGCGAAGTGGGGAACGGCCGGGCGCGCGTACCCACCACTGGCGATCACGACCGCAGAGCAGGTCCACGCCCCCCGGTCGCTGACCACGTCGTAGCCGGGGGAGATGCCTGCCCGTCGTCGTAGCGCCGTCACCGAGGTGTGGCCGAGCACCGGTGCCTCGATCTCGGTCGCGTAACGGTCGATCATCGCCGCCGTCTGGTGAGCCGACATGTATGCGTCGGGGTCGCTGCCGCTCGGACCGCTCCCTGGCAATCGGTTGTGCCAGTTCGGGGTCAGCAACCGGAGCGAGTCCCAGCGTTCGGTCCGCCAGGAGTTGCCCACGGTGCCGCGTTCGAGCACGACGTGCTCGATCGAGCGCTCGGTGAGGCGCCGGCTCATCGCCAACCCGGCGTGCCCGGCGCCGACGATGACGACGGGCACGTGGGTTGACGTCATGAGTCCGGCCCTCAGGTTCCCGCGGTGAGGTCGCTCAGCCGACGCTGACGGTGATGTCGGTCGGGTTGCTGATCACGTCGAACACCGCCGATCGCTTCTGCGACTGGGCCACGAGCGCTTCGATCTCCTCGGGCGTGGCATCGGCGTCGATGTCGAACCTGACTCGGATGCTGCTGTAGCCGTTGCGCGTGTCGGGGTCGGCGCCGAGGATGCCGAGCACGTTCATGTTGCCCTCGACGGTCGCGGTCACCTTGCGCAGCTGGATCTCGCGGTGTTGGGCGATCGCCGCCAGACCACCGGTCAGGCAACTTCCCAGGGCGACGAGCACGTACTCGGCGGGTGTCGCCCCATGGTCCTCGGAGGCGAAGCACTCGGGATGGTCGGCGTCGAACGTGAACGTCGACACGTGCTTGTGTTCCTGCCCGAGGCCGGAGAACGTCTCGACGGTCGAGCGGCTGTGGGTGCCGTGCACCCACTCGCACGTCGACCTCCAGGTGAACTCGGCCGCCTGCGGGGCGGCAGTGAGTGCCTCGCGGGCACCGAGCAGGGCAGCGGTGTTGACCCCGTTGTCAACGGGTGTTCCGGTGATGGTCATGTCGGTTGTTCCTCCGGTTGTTGTTGATGGTGTCGGTTGATGTGTGAGAGCTGTAGGGACGACTCCGAGTCGGGCCGGCGGGCAGCCACGATCACGAACTCGCCCGGGATGCGGTAACCCGTTCCGTCGCGGAACTCGGCGATCGAGGCGAGGTAGTCAGCGGATGCGGACGCCTTCGTGTCGGCGTCGAAGCGCGAGTACGCCAGGGCGACCGGGCCGCCCAGGAATGCCGCAGCGAGTGCGGTTTCCTCGTCGGCGTAGACGAGCTCGCAGTCGATGCGATGCTCCTCGATGTCGTCGAGGCCTGCCTTCGCCACCACCCCGGACAGACTTCCGGGCCCGCCCAGTGCGAAGAACATCGGGCACACGTCGCTCTCGACACGGGTATCGACGATCGGGAAGATCGACGCCCATCCGCAGTTGCGGCGTTCCCCCCACACGGCGGCGACCATCCGCCCGCCGGGACGCAGGGCGGCCGTCATCTGGGCGACCGCCACGTCAGGGGCAGGTACGTACATCAGCCCGAGCGAGCACAACACTGCATCGAACGGCGCCCGGTCGCCGAGCGCCTGGCCGAGCCCTTCGGCGTCGCATCGCAGCGTCTCGACCTGTGCGTAGCCACCCTCGTGCGGCGCGTACGCGCCGTGTCCTCGACCATGTGTCCCGAGATGTCGGTGGCGACGACCAGGCCATCCCTCCCGACGGCCGCCGCCGCCGGGAGGGTGACCATGCCCGTCCCGCAGGCGACCTCGACCACGGATTCCCCAGGCTGGAGTGCAGCGAGGGCCAGCACGGCTTCGTGCGCCGGCCTGAGTTGGTCGCGCCAGCACTCCTGATAGTGATGGACCGCTCGATCCCAACCGTGACGCTGCACCCAGCGCTGGACCTTCGCTTCCACGTCAGGTCACCGCCTCACCTGTGGGTCCGACGATCGACACGCTGCGTTCGACCGTCAGTGGGCGGGTGAGATCGGCGAGCACTGGACTGAGCCGCTCGGCGGCGTCGACGAGCGCCCGGACCGCACCGCGATCGTCGGGGCTCTCGATGTCGACGTGGTAACGGAGCGCTGTGAAGCCGGGCGACACGTCCTGAGGGATCAGCATGCCGCCGACTTCGTCGTCAGTCTCGACCGTGACAGTCACCGAGGTCAGTTCGACGCCGAGCTCGGCCGCTCGCAACTGGTAGCTCATCGCCAGGCAGTTGCCCAGTGCCGCTCGAACGAGTTGCGACGGGGAAGGAGCGCTGCGATCACCGCCCAGGGAGGTCGGCAGGTCGCAGGTGATCGTCCACGGCTGCTCGACCGACACGCTGTTGACACCGTCGCCGAGGGTCGCCGTCGATCGAGCCGAGCCGCGACCAAATCCCGGGCGTGCGATGACCGCTTGGCGCAGACGTGCCAGGGCCGTCGCGATCCGGTCGCGGTGCTCGTCGCGCGGGGCACCGTCAGCCCGTGCCGTGGTGACTGGTGGTGCCGCAGTGTCCAACTCGATCTTCCCTTCTCGATGTCAGTTCGGTCGACCGACCGAACTGGACGACCCAGACGATGCGCGCGCAGGGACCCGGTTGTCAAGGCAATTGCGGGCAGTGCTTGACGGCCCCCTGCTAGATCTGGTTCGATCTAGGTCGACCGACCGAACCGGTCGAGGGAGTGGAGATCGGCGTGCCCACAATCAACGACACGGCCCAGCGAATCCTCGACGCCTGCCGGTCGGTGCTGTTGGCCGACGGGTACGCGGCGCTGTCGACGCGCAAGGTGGCGACCGAGGCCGAGGTGCCGCTGTCGCAGGTCCACTATCACTTCGGCTCGAAGAGCGGGCTCGTGCTGGCCCTGCTCGAGGCCGAGGACCGGCGCCGGCTGGCGCGGCAGACCACCATGTATTTCGAGGACGCCCCGCTCTGGCAGCGCTACGAGCAGGCGTGCGATTTCCTCGAGGACGATCTCGAGTCGGGTTACGTCCGCGTCCTCCAGGAGATGATCGCCGTCGGCTGGTCGGTCCCGTCCGTGGCCGAGAAGGTGCGGTCGATGCTCACGGGCTGGCTCGATCTGCTGACCGAGGTCGCCGACGAGGCCGAGACGCGGTTCGGTTCGCTCGGGCCCTTCACGGCGCGCGAACTGGCGTCGCTCGTGGCCGTTGCCTTCATCGGCGGCGAGGCCTACCTGCTGCTCGGCTTCGACCGCCAACGATTCCCGATTCGCAGCGCGCTGCGCCGCTTCGGACAGGTGATCCGTCAGTTCGAGGAGGCGGCGGCATGAGGGCGCACCAACCCGACGCCGAGGGGTGGCTCGACCGCGACGGTGTCGCCGTCCACTGGGAGGTGCACGGCACAGGGTCGCCGACCATTCTGCTGCTCCCCACGTGGTCGATCGTGCCGTCGCTGCACTGGAAGTTCCAGGTGCCGTGGCTTGCTCGCGAGCATCGTGTGGTGACGTTCGACGGGCGAGGATCCGGCCGCTCGGACCGGCCGCAAGGTCCCGAGCACTACACCGTCGAGACCTTCGCCGGCGACGCGCTCGCCGTGCTCGACGAGACCGGCACCGAGTCCGCCGTGTTGGGCGCGCTCTCGTGCGGGACCCTGTGGGCGGTCGAGCTCGCGGCGCAGCACCCGGAGCGGGTGCTGGCCCTGTTCACGATCGGGCCCGCCGTGGGATTGGCGCCCCAGCACTCCGAGCGTGAGGTGTACCCGTTCGAAGGAGCGCTCGACACGACCGAGGAGTGGGCCAAGTACAACGCCGAGCACTGGTTGCGCGACTATCGGGACTTCGTCGAGTTCTTCGGCTCCCGGATGTTCACCGAGCCGCATTCCACCAAGGCTTGGGACGACTTCGTCGGTTGGGCGCTCGACATCGGTCCCGAGCGGCTGATCGACACCGACCACGGGATCTCCCGATACACGATCGAACAGCTGCTCGCCGCGGTCGCCCAGCTGCGTTGCCCGGTCCGCGTGATCCACGGCTCGGAGGATGCAATCCGAGCGCACGCTCAAGGCGACGCTCTTGCCGACGCCGTCGGTGGCGAGCTCGTGACGATGGTCGCCAGCGGGCATGCACCACATCTGCGCGATCCGGTCGCTGTCAACCGCGTCATCAAGGAGTTCGTCGACACGACGGCACCACGACACGCCACCCGACCGGCGCGTCGCCGCACGTGGGTTCGTGCTTCCCAGCGCCCGCAGCGAGCGCTGTATCTCTGCTCACCGATCGGGCTCGGGCACGCCCAGCACGACGTCGCGATCGCCGCCGAGTTGCGCAGGCACCACCCCGACCTGCAGATCGACTGGCTCGCCCAACACCCCGTGACGAGAGTTCTCGAACAACGCGGGGAGCACGTCCACCCGGCATCGGCGTGGCTGGTCAACGAGTCGGCCCACATCGAACACGAATCCGGCGAGCACGACCTGCACGCATTCCAGGCGATCCGCGACATGGACGAGATCCTCGTCAACAACTTCATGGTGTTCCACGACCTCGTCGACGAGGTGCACTACGACCTCGTGATCGGCGACGAGGCATGGGACGTCGACTACTTCATTCACGAGAACCCCGAGCTGAAGCGGTTCGAGTTCGCCTGGATGACCGACTTCGTCGGTTGGCTGCCGATGCCGAGCGGCGGCGACCGCGAAGCCTTGGTCGCCGCCGACTACAACGCCGAGATGATCGAGCAGCGCGCCCGGTATCGACGCCTGCGCGACAAGTCGATCTTCGTCGGAGATCCCGACGACATCGTGCCCGATTCGTTCGGCCCCGGGTTGCCCGCGATCCGTGAGTGGACCGAATCCAACTTCGAGTTCGCCGGTTACGTGACCGGCTTCGACCCCGTCGATCTGGCCGACCGTGAGGCGCTGCGTGCCGAGCTCGGCTACAAGCCGGACGAGCGCGTCTGCATCGTGACCGTCGGCGGCTCGGGTGTCGGCGGCGACCTGCTCCGCCGCGTCGTCGACGGCGTGCCGCACATCCAACGCGAGGTCGACGGCGTGCGCATCGAGGTGGTGTGCGGTCCGAGGATCGAGCCGGCGTCACTTCCCGCGTGCGACGGCGTCACGTATCACCGGTTCGTGCCCGACCTGTACCGGCACCTGGCGGCGTGCGACTTGGCGGTCGTACAAGGCGGGCTCACGACGTGCATGGAGCTGGTCGCCAACCAGGTGCCGTTCGTGTACGTGCCGTTGCGCAACCACTTCGAGCAGAACTTCCACGTCCACCATCGGCTGCAGCGCTACCGCGCCGGACGACGGATGGACTACGACGAGGCGGCTGACCCCGACGGTCTCGCCAAGGTGGTTGCCGACGAGATCGGCCGCGAGGTCGACTACTTGCCGGTCGAACGCGACGGCGCGGCGCGTGCCGCGGCGTCGATCGCACAGCTGTTGTCGTAGCTACGACGATTCGTCGGCCACCGTGTTGCGGAGGGTGCCGATCTCGGCGACGTCGATCTCGATCACGTCGCCGGGCGTGACCGCGAGCCTGGTCAGCCGTGGACGATGCCGGTGGCGATGCCGTACTCGAGCGTCTCGGCGTAGATGTCGAGGGTGAGCTCCGACCGGCTGTTCTCGCGGAACGCGGCGGCGGCGGCGATCCAGGTCTGCAGTTCCATCGATCCGATCCCTGCCCGCTCCACGAGCTCGTCCGCATCCCAGCTGGCGAAGGCCTCGAGATCGAGAGGCAGCAGATGGCCGAGGAACTCACGGTCGGCCGGCGGGTTGAGCTTGATGTCGGCCAGCGTGCGTGTGCCGTCGACCAGCATCTGGGCGCCCTCGATGTGCATCGACTCGAGCCGGTCGAGCCACGCCTCCTCGCTGAACCCTGGGTCGGAGTCGGTCGCTCCGTGCAGCTGCCACTCGGTGACGTCGGCATCGCCCGTGCCGTAGTGCGGGTAGTAGCGCAGCGGATTGTGCGACATCCCACCGGAGGCGACCACCAGCACGCGCTTGCCCAGCGACCCCACGAAGCGTCCCACCTGTTCGCCGAGTGCGATCGTGCGTCGGAACGGCACGAACGGCTTGGTGATGCAGTTGACGAAGATGGGCACGATCGGTCGGGCGTCGAGGCCGCCGAGCAGCCGCACGATCGTCTGCGAGAAGGCGTGGTCGACGCCCATGTCGTAGGACACGGCGACGTCGACGCCACCGGCCCTGACGTGCTCGACCAGTGACAGGGCGATCGCGTCGGGTACGTCGAGTGACCCAGCGAAGCCGCCGATGTCCGCTGCCGCGGTAGCGGCCAGCCCGACACAGAAGGCCGGCATCAGATCGAGGAAGAACCCGTTGAAGTGATCGGAGCCGAACATCACCACCAGCTCCGGATCGAACTCGGCGATCTCGCCGGCCAGTCGCTCGACGACACGTTCGATCTGGTCGAACTGGTCGGGCTTGCGTGCGTAGCAGTACAGCAACGGGCTGTGGGAGGCACAGACGATCCGAACCTCGCCGGCCTGCGCTTGCTCGCTCATGTACCTGCCTCGATGTGGGGTCGCAACGATCAGCACGCTAGTCACGGCGGGTCTCACGTCCCGACCCGACACCATCGATCCAGCCTCATCGCCGAACTCTTACGATCACACG
This sequence comes from Ilumatobacteraceae bacterium, assembly GCA_963850755.1. Classification (GTDB taxonomy): domain Bacteria; phylum Actinomycetota; class Acidimicrobiia; order Acidimicrobiales; family Ilumatobacteraceae; genus Ilumatobacter. The sequence goes on from CAWKMO010000009.1 coordinate 65,087, forward strand.
CAACGCAAAGGAGCGACATGACTCGCAGAGCGATCTACATCCCCGGCCTCGTGCACGAGAACCCGATCCCGGTCGCATGCCGCAACGGCCCCCAGCTGATGACCGGGCTGATCGCTCCGTTGAACCCCGGCACGCGCGAGATCCCCGAGCAGGTCGACGACAAGATCGCCAACATCTTCAGCCACATCGGCGCCATCCTCGACGCCGCCGACGCCACGTGGGACGACATCACCAAGCTCAATTTCTACGTCACCGACATCGCGATCCGGCCGGCGATCAACGTGGCGTGGCTCGAGCGCTTTCCGGATGAGGCGACCCGGCCTGCGCGACACACCCAGGTGCTCGACGTTCGCGGCGGCATCGGCTGCGACTTCACCGCCTACATCGCCGGCTAGTTACTGCGGTTGGCGCAGGCGGAAACGCTGGATCTTGCCGGTCTGGGTCTTGGGGAGGGCGTCGGTGAAGACGATCGAGCGTGGGTACTTGAAGGGGGCGATGGCGGCCTTCACGTGGTCCTGCAATGCCACGATCGTCTCCTCTGACGGCTCGACGCCCTCGGCCAGCACCACATGGGCCTGCACGATCTGACCACGCGACTCGTCGGGCACACCGATCACCGCACACTCGACGACATCGGCGTGCGACAGCAGCGCTGCTTCGACCTCGGGCCCGGCGATGTTGTAGCCGGACGAGATGATCATGTCGTCCGAGCGGGCGACGAAGTGGAAGTAGCCGTCGTCGTCCTGGAGGAACGAGTCACCGGTGAGGTTCCAGCCGTCGCGCACGTACGCGCGTTGGCGATCGTCGGCGAGGTACCGGCAACCGGTGGGCCCGCGCACGGCCAGCCGCCCGACGGTGTTGCGTGGTACTTCCTGCATCTCCTCGTCGACCACTCGCGCCTCGTAACCCCGCACAGGGGTGCCCGTGCATGCCGGCTTGGAGTCGCCGAGGCGGTTGGAGATGAAGATGTGCAGCATCTCGGTAGCGCCGATGCCGTCGAGCATCGGCTTCCCGGTCCGCTCCATCCATGCTTCGTAGACCGGGGCGGGAAGCGTCTCGCCGGCCGACACCGCAGCACGGAGCGACGAGAGGTCGGCCCCTTCGTCGATCGCCGCCAACATCGCCCGGTAGGCGGTGGGGGCGGTGAAGCACACCGTGGCCTTGTAGGTCTGGATGATGTCGACCATGTTGGGTGGAGAGGCGTTCTCCAGCAGCGTGGCGGCGGCGCCGAACCGAAGCGGGAACACCGCCAGCCCCCCGAGACCGAAGGTGAAGGCGAGCGGCGGCGAACCGACGAACACGTCGTCGGGGGTGACGCCCAACACCTCCTTCGCGTAACCGTCGGCGATCGCCAACAGGTCGCGATGGAAATGCATCGTCGCCTTCGGTTGACCGGTGGTGCCGGACGTGAAGCCCAGCAGGGCGACGTCGTCCCGCCCGGTTCGCACCGCCTCGTAGAGCACGGGCTTGTCGAGCGCGACCCGGTCGAGCTCGGCGTCGTGATTGGCCGTGCCGTCGAACCCGATCACCTTCGTGAGATGCCGGCTCTCCTTGGCACAGGCGACGAGCTCGTCCATCAGTCGCGTGTCGCACAACGCCAGAGTGATCTCGGCCTTGTCGACGATCTGAGCCAGCTCGCCGGCCCGCAGCATCGGCATCGTGTTGACGACGACTGCGCCGGCTTTGGTCGCCGCCAGCCAGCAGGCGACCATCGCCGGGTTGTTGGCCGATCGAATCAGCACACGATGGCCCGGCTGCACGCCATAGTCCTCGGTGAGGGCGTGCGCCAAGCGGTTGGTCCAGTCGGAGAGCTCTTTGTATGTGCGCCGCCGTCCGTTGCCGATCAGCGCCGTGTGGTCGCCGAGTCCGAGCTCGACCAGGCGATCGGTCAGCTCGACTGCGGCGTTGAGGTGCTCGGGGTACTCGAAGCCGTCGAGCAACAGCTCGGGCCATTCGTCGAACGGTGGGAGATGGTCACGCGCGAACGTGTCGACATGAGCAGTGGGACCGAGCTTCATCGCGGCACCACCGCCGTCGCCTCGATCTCGACCTTGGCGCGTGGTTCGACCAACGCCACCACTTGCACGAGTGCCATGGCCGGGAAGTGCTTGCCGATGATCTCGCGGTAGACGCCTCCGAGCTCCTTCTGGCGGGCCACGTACTCGTCGCGGTCGGTCACGTACCACGTCAGCCGAACCAGGTGCTCGGCGCGGGCCCCGCCCTCGGCGAGCACCTCGACGATGTTGCGCAGTGCCTGCGCCACCTGGTCGATGAAGTCGTCGCTCTCGAACTCCTGTTGTGCGTTCCAGCCGATCATCCCACCGAGGAAGAGCATCCGGCCGTCCGCGGCGACCCCATTCGAATAGCCCAAGGCCGGCTTCCAGTGCTCGGGATGGAGGAACTCGTGCGGGCTCATCAGTCACCTCGGAAGACGGGCTTGTCGTGGGCGACGAACGCTCGGTAGGCGCGCTCGAAGTCGGCGGTCTGCATGCAGATCGCCTGGGCCTGGGCCTCGGCCTCGATCGCCTGCTCGAGCCCCATGTTCCACTCCTGGTTCAACTGCGTCTTCGTGATCCCGTGGGCGAACGTGGGCCCGTCGGCCAGGCGTCTGGCGAGGGCGAGCGCACGCTGCTCGAGCTCGTCGGCCGGGTGCAGTGCATTGAAGAACCCCCAGCGTTCCCCCTCGTCGGCGGTCATCGAGCGACCGGTGTACAGCAGCTCGGCCGCCCGCGCCTGCCCGATGATGCGCGGCAGCATCGCGCAGGCGCCCATGTCGCATCCGGCGAGGCCGACGCGCGTGAACAGGAACGCCGTCGTCGCCTCGGGCGTGGCCACGCGCAGATCTGAGGCCATGGCGATGATCGCCCCGGCGCCGACGCACACGCCGTCGACGGCCGAGATGATCGGCTTGCTGCACCCGATCATGGCCTTCACCAGATCACCCGTCATCCGCGTGAACGCCAGCAGCTGCTTCATGTCCATGCCGACGAGTGGTCCGATGATGTCGTGCACGTCGCCGCCGGAGCAGAAGTTGCCACCGTTGGGGCCGATCACGACCACGTCGACGTCGTCGGCGTAGGCCAGGCTCCGGAACGTGTCGCGCAGCTCGGCGTAGCTGTCGAACGTGAGCGGGTTCTTGCGCTCGGGTCGGTCGAGCCGCACGGTGGCGATGCCGTCGTCGACCTCCCAGAGGAAGTGCTGTGGCCTGAGCTCAGCCATCGACGTCATGGGATGCCACCTTTCGTGGGGTGAGTCGTTGCAACAGCTCGTCGAGCGCGTCGACATCGGACGCGGACACACCCGAGAACAGCGAGTCGACGCGCGCTTCGTGATCGGCGGCGAGCTGCTCGAAGTGCCGCCTGCCGGCTGCGGTGAGCGCGACGTGGACGACCCGGCGGTCGGCGGCGGACGGCGTGCGTGTCACCAACCCGTCGAGCTCGAGCCTGTCGACCACCGTCGTCGTGTTGCCGTTCGACACGAGCAGGCGTCGCGACAGCTCCGTCATCGTGAGCTCCTCGTGCGACCGGTGCAGGGCCGCCAACACGTCGAATCGCGGCAGCGTGGAACCGTGCTCGACACGCAGGAACTCGCGCAGCTCGGCCTCGGTGATGCGGGTGACGCGCAACAACCGGATCCACAGGCGCAGCCGCCGCTTCGAGATCGGTTCGGTCATGGTTCACCGCCGGCGATCACGATCGCCTGCCCGTTGATCGGCCTCGGATCCGGGCCCGCACAGCCACAACGCGGCGGCCGTCACCTCCGCCGGCTCGATCAGCCGGCCCTGAGGGTTGGCGCTGGTGAGCGTTGCGAGCGCCTCGGCCCGGCTTCGTCCGGTCATCTCGACGATGTTGGCAATCGTCCGTTCGGTCATGTCGGTGTCGACATACCCCGGGCACAAGGCATTCGCCGTGATGCCCGAGCCGGCCACTTCCTGCGCCACCGCCCGGGTGAGGCCGACCGCCCCGTGCTTGGCGGCCGTGTAGGCGGACACGTACGAGAAGCCCTCCAGACCGGCCGTCGACGCGATCGTGATGAGGCGGCCCCAGTCGCGCGAGCGCATGTGCCGCAGGCCTTCGCGCAGCGTGAGGAACGCTCCGGTGAGATTGACGTCGATCATCCGATGCCACATGTCGATGCTGGTCCTGCCGAGCGGAGCGCTCTCTGCCGCGCCCGCGTTGGCGACCACGATGTCGACCGGCTCGACCGCGCTGAACACACTGTGCATGTCGGCTTCAGAGGTGACGTCGCCCACGATGGGAGTGATGCGTGCATCGCAGGCCGCCACGGCTTCGAGCACATCGAGCCGTCGCCCGACGACCACCACGCCGGCACCGGCGGCGGCGAAACCCCGGGCGAGATCGGCCCCGATGCCCGTGCCCCCGCCGGTGATCAGCACTCGATGCTCGTCGAGCATCATGCGCGGATCGCTTCCTGTGCCCGCTGGGCGAGTCGGATCGCCTGGTCGCGGCCCTGCAGGTAGGGGAGCGGCCACTCGACATCGGCATCACCCAACGCCACCCCGGCCCTGAGGGTCCAATACGGATCGGCCAGATGTGGGCGGGCGAGGCACACCAGGTCGGCTCGGCCTGCCATCAGGATCGAGTTGACGTGATCGGGCTCGTAGATGTTGCCCACCGCCATCGTGGCGATCCCCGCCTCGTTGCGAATCCGGTCGGAGAACGGCGTCTGGAACATCCGCCCGTACACGGGCCGGGCGTCGATCGAGGTCTGTCCGGCCGATACGTCGATGATGTCGGCGCCCGCCTGCGAGAACATCCGAGCGATCTCGACCGCCTCGTCGGGCGTGACGCCGTGGTCGTCCACCCAATCGTTGGCGGAGATCCTCACCGACATCGGCTTGTCGTCCGGCCAGACGGCACGCATCGCGGTGAAGACCTCGAGTGGGAACCGCATCCGCCCGTCGAGCGTGCCGCCGTACTCGTCGAGCCTTCGATTGGAGACGGGGGAGATGAACGATGAGATCAGGTAGCCATGGGCGGCATGCAGTTCGATCATGTCGAACCCGGCCCGCTCGACCATGCGGGTCGCCGCCACGAACTGTGCCGTCACGGCGGCCATGTCGTCGCGATCCATCTCCCTGGGGATCGCGCTCCAGGGTGACCACGCGATCGGCGAGGCCGACATGACAGGCCAGTTCCCGCGCAGCAGCGGAGTGTCGATCTGTTCCCAACCGAGCTGCGTCGAGCCCTTGCGGCCCGAGTGGCCGACCTGGCAGCAGATCTTGGCGTTGGTCTCGGCGTGGACGAACTCGGTGAGCCGTTTCCACGCCGCTTCGTGCTCGGGTGCATACAGGCCGGTGCAACCGGGAGTGATCCGGCCTTCCGGCGACACGCAGGTCATCTCGGTGTAGACGAGGCCGGCGCCGCCCTTGGCCCGCTCGGCGTAGTGCACGAAGTGCCAGTCGGTGGGACACCCGTCGACCGCCTTGTACTGCGCCATCGGCGACACCACCACACGGTTCTGGAGCTCGAGCCCGCGCAACCGGAACGGAGCGAACATCGGCGCTCGCCCCGGCTTGCCGCCGGCCTGGGCCTGGAACCAGTCCTCCGCCGATCGCAGCCACTCCGGATCGCGGATCCTCAGGTTCTCGTGCGAGATTCGCTGCGACCGGGTGAGCAACGAGTAGTTGAACTGCACCGGGTCGAGGTCGAGGTAGCGCTCGACCTGCTCGAACCACTCGAGGCTGTTGCGCGCCGCCGATTGCAGACGGAGCACTTCCAGCCGTCGTTCCGCCTGGTAGCGCTCGAACGCGACCTCCATGGTGGGCTCGCTGTGCAGGTACTCGGCGAGGGCGATCGCACTGTCGAACGCCAGTCGGGTGCCGGATCCGATCGAGAAATGTGCCGTGGCGGCAGCATCGCCCATCAGCACGACGTTCTCGTGGTGCCATTGCTCACAGATGATCCGAGGGAAGTTCATCCACACCGCCGAGCCGCGCAGGTGGTTGGCGTTCGACATCAACGAGTGGCCACCGAGGTGGTGCGCGAAGACGCGCTCGCAGGTGGCGATCGTCTCCTCCTTCGTCATGTGCTCGAAGCCCCACGCCTCCCAGGTGGGCTGTGTGCACTCGATGATCACCGTCGCCGTGTCGGCGTCGAACTGGTAGGCGTGGATCCACATCCACCCGTGCTCGGTGTGCTCGAAGATGAACGTGAACGCGTCGTCGAACTTCTGGTGGGTACCGAGCCAGATGAATTTGCACGGGCGCGTGTCGACATCGGGGCGGAAGACGTCGTCGTACTCCTCGCGGACGAGTGAGTTGATGCCGTCGCACGCCACCACCAGGTCGTACTCGTGGCGGTACTGCTCGGCGCTGGTGAACGGGGTCTCGAACCTCAGGTCGACGCCCAGCTGGCGCGCCCGGTCCTGCAGGATCTGCAGCATCCGCATGCGGCCGATGCCGGCGAAGCCGTGTCCGCCCGACACGGTTCGGACGCCGTCGTGGATCACGGCGATGTCGTCCCAGTAGGCGAAGTGCTGCCGAATCGTGGCAGTGCTGTGCGGATCGTTGCGCTGCATGTTCGCCAGCGCCTCGTCCGACAGCACGACGCCCCAGCCGAAGGTGGCGTCGGCAGCGTTGCGTTCGAGCAGGGTCACCTCGTGGAGCGGGTTGCGGAGCTTCATCGAGATCGCGAAGTACAGCCCGGCGGGACCACCACCCAGGCACACAACCCTCATCGCATCGCTCCCCGTGACCCGCGGTCGAACACCGCTCGCCCAGTGTGTCACCGACCGGTCAATATTTCAAGCTCGAAACATTGTCGAGGATCTACTTCGGGCACCCGTGACCGTCGAGGTGACGATGCAGCAATCGGGCGATGTCGGCGCTGTCGGCACGGGCCCCGTTGATGTAGCTCGAACGGCGACGGCGGAGCAGGTTCAAGCCCACGACGAAGCACCCGGGGGCGCCGGCGATCACTCCTCCGTCGTGGACGATCCGTCCTCGTGGGTCGAGGACGGGAAGGTCGAGCCACGTGTAGTCGGAGCGATAGCCGGTGGCGAACAGGACCGTGGCGATACCGGCTCGCCGCAGGTCGATCTCGAGCGTCGGTGGGGCCACCTCGGTCGGCCGGAAACGCTCCGGTGGACCGACATCGGCCTGCGTGCTGTCAGCCCAATCGTCGAGCACGCCGAGCAGGCGATTCATCTTCAGGTCGGCCAGCGCGCAGGTGTTGGGCAGCGAGCCGGAGAACTGGGCGACGCCATCGACGACACGTCCGAGACGCCCGACGATCGTGATGCCCTCGCCGGCGAGGGAGTTGAGGTCGATCGATCGTCGCTCGTGAGAGCCGATCAGTTGTGGCGACGGCAGGTGGCGGGCGCGCACGAGGTCGTCGAGTTGGTCGTAGCGCTCGTCGAGCGTGCCGGCGGCGTCGGTCCACCAGAAGATGTCTCGCCCCCGATACGTGCGCGGAAGGCGGACGTGCTCGCCGACCGACAGGGTCACCGGCCGCCCCGATCGGTGGATCTCCGCGGCGAGTTGGACACCAGACGCCGAAGCGCCGACGACGAGCACCCCGCCGGGTGCCAGCTGCTCGGCCGTGCGATAGGTCATCGGGGTGTGGACGGCGATCCCGGGTGGAAGCGATGCCGCCGATTCGGGCAGGTTCGCCGTGTTGCACGGGCCACTGGCGATCACGATCGCCGAGCATCGCCAGCGTCCGCGATCGGTCACCACGTCGTATCCGCCCGACGCCGCTCGGACAGATGTGACGTTGGTGGACGTCGAGAGGGGAGCGTCGATCGAGGCCGCGTAGTCGTCGATCAAGGTCGCCAGTTCGGTCGGCGCTCATGTAGCCGTCCGGCTCGTCGCCTCGGTAGCACATGCCCGGCAGCCCGGTCAGCCAGTTGGGGGTCAGGAGGCGCAACGAGTTCCATCGCTCGGTACGCCACGAGTTCGCTACCTCACCGCGCTCGAGCACCACGTGGTCGATCGAGCGTTCGGTGAGGCGGCGACTCATGGCAAGCCCGGAGTGGCCGGCGCCGATGATGACGACCGTGGTGCGCACGTCGGGCTTCGGACGGGTCGGGCGCCGTCGTCAGGCGACTGCGACGGTCACGTTGGTGGGGTTGGTCACGATGTCGTAGACCGCCGAGCGCTTCTGGGATTGCGCCACGATCGCCTCGATGTCGGCCCGTGAGGCGTCGGCGTCGACGTCGAAGCGAACCCGGATTCCATCGAATCCGTTGCGGACGTCGGGGTCGGCGCCGAGGATGCCGAGCACGTTCATGTCGCCCTCGATGGTGGCGGTGACCGATCGAAGCTGGATCTGGCGGTGCTGAGCGACGGCGGCGACACCGGCGGTGAGGCAGCCGGCCAGACCGACGAGCACGTACTCGACCGGCGTGGCGCCGAGGTCTTGCGAGGCGAAGCACTCCGGGTGATCGACTTCGAACCGGTACGTGGTCCGGTGGCTCATCTCCTGCCCGAGGCCGGAGAACCCGGCGACGGTCGAGGTGCTGTGGGTGCCGTGCACCCAGGCGCAGCTCGCTCGCCAGGTGAAGGCTGCGCCGGCCGGCTCGGCGGTCAGGGCGGTGCGGGCGCCCAGCAGGGCTCCGGTGTTGACGCCGTTGTCGACGGGGCTGTCGGTGATGGTCATGGTTGCTCCTTTGGTTGGTTGTGTCGACCTGGTCGGGTGACGATCGAGAGTGAGCGGCTGACGTGGTTGGGGTGGCCGACCGCGTCGAGGATCGGGCTCAACCGGTCGGCCTCGTCGACGATCGCTCGGACGTCCTCGGCCGGAGCGTCGCTCTCGATCTCCACGTGATAGCGGACCCCTCCGAACCCCGGTCGCGCCGTCGAGTCGGTGCGCAGCATGCCGGCCACTTCCGAATCGGTCTCGACCACGACCCGGATCGATCGCAACGCGACGCCGTGCCTGGCGGCACGCAAGCGGTACCCGATCGCAAGGCAGCTACCCAGTGCTGCACGGAGGAGGACCCCAGGCGTGGGTGCGGCCCCGGTGCCACCGAGTCCGGCGGGCAGATCGGTCTCGATCAGACACATCCCCTCTTCGCTTCGGCAACGAACGCCGTCGATCAGGGTGGTCGTCGAGCAGTGCGTCGCACGGCCGAAACCCTTCTGGTGCTCGAGCGCCGACTCGAGCCGCACGAGGGCGCGACCGATGCGGTGGTCGTCGGTGCCGTAGCGGACCGGATCGAGGTCTGATGCCTGCTGGAGCATGGCGCCATGGTGACGGTGCGCCGGCGGCGGGGCATCGGGCAGGCGTGTGGTCTCGATGTGATCCCTACCTCAGATCGATGTCTGAGGTACCTCATGCCCGATCTGAGGTATCCCGCCCGATGACGCCGAAGCGAGCGATCGGCCACGATGCGAGTGCGATGATGGAGGCGATGACCAGGCGAGTCTCGAGCGAGCGGATCATCGGTCGCGCCGGCGAGATCGAGATCGGCAGGATGGTGCTCGCCTCGGTGCTCGAGGATGACCCGTCACACCGAGTCTCACTGCTGCTCGTGTCCGGAGAGGCCGGGATCGGCAAGACGCGGCTGCTCGACGAGCTGCTCGCCGCTGCCCGCGATCGAGGCGCTCTCGCCGTGTGCGGGCGGTGCCTGGAGCACGGCGGTGAGGTCCGTCCGCTCAGTGCGATCGCCGAGATCCTCGCCGAGCTCGAACCCGTCGCGGAGGGCTTCGGCATCGCCCTCCACCCGGAGCTGGCTCCGCTCGTCACCGGAAGTGGCGACGGTGAGCCGACTGCGCTCTCGCGCTGGCCGGCGCGTCTCGACGATCAGGTCAGGTCGATCCTGCACGACATCTCGGTCCGCCGACCGCTGGTGGTCGCCATCGAAGACCTGCACTGGGCCGATCAGACGACACGCGGTGTGCTGGTGTCCCTCCTGCGGGCCAGGGGACTCGAGCGTGTCGTGCTGGTCTGCACCTACCGCAGTGACGAGATGCATCGAAGGCACCCATTGCTTCCGGTCCTCGCCGAGATCGAACGAACCGTTCGCTGCGAGCGGATCGATCTCACCCCCCTTCCGGATCGCGAGATCGCCGAATTGGCGGAGGCGATCATCGGCGGACACGTGACCGAAACGGCCCGCACGCGACCTGTCACGTCGCTGTGGCGGCAATCCGTTCTACGCCGAGGAGATCGTGGCCGCCGGCCTCGGCCGTGAGCGACCGCCGACCGGGGTCCGCCACGTGGTGCTGGCGCGCAGCCAGGCCTTGGGACCCGACGCGATCCGCTGCGTCGAGGCGGCCGCCACCCTCGCCGCACCCGTCGACCCGCTGGTGCTCCGTGAAACCAGCGAGCTCGACCTCGACCGTTATCAAGCGGCCGTCGACGAGCTGTGTCGTGAGCGCTTCCTCAACGAGACCCAGGTCGGCTTTCGCTTCCGTCACGACCTCGTGCGGGAGGTCTTCCTCGACGAGTTGCTCCCGGGCGAGCGCACCGCGCTGTTCGCCCGAGCCGCAACCGCGCTGGAGCGACACCGGCCGGAACACCTCGGCGAGATCGCCAGACTCCGCGTCGCCGCCGCCCAACTTCCCGAGGCGCTGCGCGCCTCGATCGCGGCGGCGACGGCCGCCGAAGCGATCGGCGCCGTGGCCGAGGCGAGCGAGTCCTACCATCGAGCCCTCGACATCTGGTGCCGGGTCGACCAGCCGGACGAACTGGCCGGCTGCTCTCACCTGCAGTTGCTTCGACGCGCCGCCCGCGCCGCTGACCTCGCCAGGGACTTCGACCGGGCCGTCGAACTCGGCCGGCTCGCCGCGGAAGCAGCCGAAGGGGGTGACCCGTTCGTCGAGGGTGCGATCTTGTACGAGCTCGCCCTCTACACGTGGAATTCGAGCTCGCCCGGTCTCGACGACGTCATCGAGCGAGCGCTGCTGGTCATCCCCACCGAGCCGCCGAGTGCCGAACGGGCGAGGATGGAGATTCGCCGCGCCAACCGGCTGAGGATGCGCGGCGAGGCGGACGAGGCAGAGGTGCTGCTCCGGCGGGCCGCCACGACCGCTCAGATGGTGGGGGACCCGGGTGTGGAAGCCGATGCCCGATCGACGATGGGACTGGATCGTGCAATTTTCGGCGACGAAGACGCACTCTCCGAGGTGTATGACGCATTGGCGCTGGTGACGGCTGCCGACGTCGGCGACATCATCGCCAAGATCAACGTCAATCTCTCCAACACGCTCGTCTTCATGGGACGCTTCCAGCAAGCCGCGCAGGTCTGTGACGACGGCGTCGAAGCCGCCGAGCGTCACGGACTGATGGCTGTCCACGGGATCCTGATGCAAGGCAACGGGCTGGAGGCACTCGAACCGCTCGGGCGATGGGACGAGGCGCAGGCGATCGTCGAGGACATCACCCGCCGGCACGGCGCCGACAGTGTCCACCGGTGGGCCTCGGCGCTGGTGGGTTGGTCGCAGATCGAGATCAATCGTGGCAACTACCTCGCTGCCGCCGCCGGTCTACGTCCGCGGGTTCGAGCTGCGCTCATCCGGTTATTACTCGGGCGACCTGGGTCAGCTCGGCAGCGGTCTGATCGAGGTCGCCGCGGCGGGGGCAGCGCCGCTGGTCATCACCGACGATGTCGACGCGTGGATCCAACAGTTGCCGCCCAACGAGGCGTCGTGGGCTGCCCGTCTCGTCGCCGTCGCCGCGCGACACCTCGTGCCGCCGCCCACCGGTGGTGGCCATCGCCGAGTCGCCGCAGCCGTCGACGGCTGGATCGACCACGTCCAACGGGTTGCCGACGATCACTACATGGTCGTGCCGCCGGCGCTGGATGCCTGGCTCGCCGAGGCCCGTGCGGAGGTGGCATCGGCACGCGGCGGACGCGATCCCGAGGCGTGGGCGGGAGTGGCCGCGTCGTGGGAGGCGCTCGGATGTCCGTACTTCGCGGCTCGGGCGCGGTACCGCCAGGCCGACGCGTTGCTGATTGCCACGGGTGGCCGCGCTGCCGCCGACCGGGAGGTCGCGAGGTCGCTCCTCACCGATGCGCTCAAGACCGCCGATCGACTTCGCGCCGAGCCCCTCCGACACGATGTCGCCGACCTCGCCCATCGAGCCCGGTTGCGACTCGTGGACGAGGCCGAGCACGACGACGCCGATGCCGACACACGGTTCGAGGCGCCGTTCGGGCTCACTCGGCGCGAGCTCGAGGTGCTGCGCCTGGTCATCGAAGGCCGTTCCAATGGCGAGATCGGTGAGCAACTGTTCGTCAGCCGGAAGACCGCCAGCGTGCACGTCTCCAACATCCTGCGCAAGCTCGGCGCCGCCAACCGCATCGAAGCCACCGCGATCGCGCGCCGCCACCAGGTCTGACCCGCACGGCTCGGGCGCGCGGCCGGCGCGGTTACCAGGCGTAGGCCTCGGGGGCGGCGCCGCCGGGACCTGGAAAGATCTCGTCGAGGGCGTCGAGCGTGGACTGTTCGAGCTCGATCTCCAGCGTCGCCAGTGCGCCGGTGAACTGGTCGGTGGTGCGCGGGCCGATGATCGGTGCGGTGACCGCTGGTTGGTGCAGCAGCCACGCCAGCGCCACATCGGCAGGATCCCGACCGAGCTCGCCGCAGAACGTCTCCCACCTTTCGAGCGTGTCGCGGTTGGCCTCGATCGCCGACTGGACGCGTTCGCCGGCGCGGCGGCCTTCGGTGATCTTGCGCAGCGCGCCGCCCAGCAGGCCACCTCCGAGCGGGCTCCACGGGATCACGCCGAGCCCGTAGGCCTGGCACGCGGGGAGCACTTCGAGCTCGACCGTACGGGCGTTGAGGTTGTACAGGCTCTGCTCGGCGACGAGACCCAAGCTGCCGCGCGCCTTGGCCGCTTCGTTGGCCTGCACGATGTGCCAACCGGCGAAGTTCGAGCTGCCCACGTACAGCACCTTGCCCTGCTGGACGAGCAGGTCCATCGCTTGCCAGATCTCCTCCCACGGCGTGTCGCGGTCGACGTGGTGCATCTGGTAGAGGTCGATGTGGTCGGTCTGCAACCGGCGCAGGCTGTCGTCGCAGGCCTGCCGGATGTGCAGCGCCGACAGCCGCGAGGTGTTCGGCCACGGGTCGCGTCCGCCGTACACCTTGGTGGCGATCACGGTCTTCTCCCGCCGGCCGCCACCCTGAGCGAACCAGCGCCCGATGATCTGCTCGGTTTCGCGTTCGCCGTAGACGTTGGCGGTATCGAAGAAGTTGACACCGGCCTCGAGGGCTGCGTCCATGATGCCGTGGCTGGTCTGTTCGTCGGTCTCGGGACCGAAGTTCATGGTGCCGAGGCACAACGGGCTGACACGCAGACCGGTGCGACCGAGGAAGCGGTAGTCCATGCCCGCAACCTACCGGCTGTCACACGGCGCGGGCAGCGGCGATGACCGACGCGAAGCGGTCGACGGATGCGGCGTCGGCGATGTCGGCGAGGCCGACGACGATGTGGTCGACGCCGGCATCGACGAGCCGTTCGACGCGCACGAGGTGCTGGTCGACGGTGCCTGCGTTGACCGCTCGAGCGTGACGCTCGGCCGACATCTTCGGCGGCCTGGTGGCGTCCACGAGCGCCCGCACCTGGGTGGCGTCCTCTCCCACCAGCACCGTCGAGAGGTGAGACACCGACACCGTTGCCGGGTCGCGGCCGATCGCCTGACAATGGCGCCCGAGTGCCTCGACCTTGCGGCGCACCACGTCCGGCTCGCCGAACAGGTTGCAGGCGTCGGCTCCCTTCGCGACCAGCTTCAGTGTGCGCCGTTCCCCGGATCCTCCGACCAGGATCGGAATCCGGTCCTGCAGTGGCCGCGGGTAGCACGACGTGTCGGGCACGTGCAACAGGCGCCCGTCGAACGGCTTGCTGCCAGGTCCCCACATCCTGGGCAGCAGGTCGAGAGCGTCCTCGAGCAGGGCGTAGCGCTCGGCGACCGGCGGGAATCGCCAGCCGTAGGCCTGGTGCTCCTGCTCGTACCACCCGATCCCGAGTCCGCAGATCGCCCGCCCGCCCGACAGCACGTCGAGCGTCGCCACGATCTTGGCGAGCAGCGGCAGGCTGCGATGGGTGATCCCGCTCACCATCGTGCCGAGCCGGACCGTGTCGGTGCATCCGGCGAGGTGAGCGAGCGTGGTCCAGCTCTCGAGCATGTCGTGCCACGGCGGGCCGAACGTCGGGATCTGCCGGAAGTGGTCCATCACGTACAGGGCGTCGAAGCCCGCGGCCTCGGCGCGACGGGCGATGTCGCGCACGTGCGGGCCGATCTCGGGCGGGCCGCCCGGCCACGTGAACTGCGACACCTGGAGCCCGAACGTGAGCGGGCGTTCGGTGTCACGTCGACTGCTCCGGTGACGTCGCGTGCCGGACGCGCCAGCGACGGTGCGACGAGCATCGGAACGACCTCGGGCGTGATCTCGTGAACTCCGTCGAACGTCTCACCCCGCACCGCCTCGGCGACCGCTTCGAGCTCGGCCAGCTGGCTGCGCAGCACGGCGTCGGGCACGCGCTTGGGGCGGCCCTTGTTCCACTTCCGAATGGTGGCGGGCGGTGTCGCCAGCACGACGGCATGGCATGGGACGCCGTGCTCGGCTGCGATCCGGCACCAGTGACGGCGGCGTTCGGCGTCGGTGCCGAGGGTGTCGATGACGGTCGTGAGTCGCCGTCGCATCCGACGCTCGACGACCTCGTCGAGCAAGGCGAAGGCGTCGACCGACGCGCGGAGATCGTGCTCGCCTTCACCGGCGAGTGCGCGCAGCGAGTCGCTGGAGACGACGTGCCCGGGAAAGTGCTCGCCGGCCCAGGTCGACTTGCCGGAACCGGCAGCGCCGACCAGCACGACGAGGCATGGTGACGGGAGCTCGATCACGGCGACATCCTCGCCTCAGCCGGGTGACAGGAGCTTCGAGCGCAACAGCTCCATCACCTGGTCGAGCGCGTCGCGTGTCGGCTCACCCGGCTCGTCGACGAGGTCGCCGGTGAGCACGGAGTGGCGGTGCTTGAGCGGGCCGCTCGGATTCCCGTCCGACTGTTCGAGCTCGATCGACACGAATCCGTCCCCGAGCCGATCGCGTAGGTGGGCGAAGCGCTCGGGAGGCACGAATGGATCGCCCGAGAACCGGAGGCCGAGCACCCGGAGGCCCTGGTTGGCGCACCGGCCGGCGACGATGCGCATCGCCTCGTCGCTCGTGTCGATCGACGCCTTGTGCTTGCTCGTGATCGCCAGCGGCAGGGAGGGCTGTGACAGCACGGGGGCGAGGACGGTGTCGTCCACCGCCATGGCAAGGGCGAAGCCGCCGGTGAAGCACATTCCGACGACCCCCACCCCTGGCCCGCCGCAGCGGGCGTGCTCGTGACGGGCGAGGGCGCGCAGCCAGTCGACCACAGGCGACGAGGCACCTGCGGTGAGGGCCGTGAACTCGCGACTGACACAGGTCGCCAGGATCGTGCCCGCGCCGCGCACCGTCGTGAGCAACTTGTTGCCGGCCAGGGGGTCGCGGCCGGCCCGGCCGAACAGATCGGGCACGACAGCTGTGCAACCGAGGGCCACGACGCGGTCGGCGAACCCGAGCACCATCGGTGAGATGCCGGGCATCTCGGCGATCACGACGACTGCCGGGCCGCTGCCCTTGCGAAACACTCGGTGGGTGGCGCCGGCGTCGGTGAATGTGTCCTCCTCGAACGTCGTCAGGTCACCGACGGGAGCCGTCGTGTACGTCCGATCGGCCCGGTCCATCGGCCGAAACTAGCGCCCCCGGACTGGAGCCGCCGGCCGACCGACGTGGCCCCGATGGCCCGCGCGAAAAGTTCAGGGAAGTGTCGTTCGCGCCGCTTGGCCAGACGTCGTACTCACGTACCGTCTCACACAGGAGGACCCATGCAGTACATGCTGTTCATCGCCACCGACACCGAGCCCGATCCGGACGAGAGCGAGGGCGCCACGATCGAGGCCTGGTTGGAGGAGGGCGCCCGGCGCGGGATCCGCAAGCAGGGCGACGTGCTGCGACCGCGAGACGACGCGACCACGGTGCGCGTCCGCGGCGGCGAGCTGCTCGTGACCGACGGACCGTTCACCGAGTCGAAGGAGTGGATCGCCGGATACGACATCATCGAATGTGCCGATCTGGACGAGGCGATCGACTACGCCTCGCGTCACCCGATGGCCCGCGGCGGCCGGATCGAGATCCGGCCGTTCCACGAGTGGGAGGACTGACGGACGTCGAGGCCGCGATCGCGGCGGCGCACTCCTCCGACTGGGCCCGGATCGTCGCCGGCCTGATCCGGCTGACTGGCGACTGGACCGTTGCCGAGGACGCTACGCAGGATGCGTTCGCCGCCGCCCTCGCACGCTGGCCGACCGACGGGGTCCCCGATCGTCCGGCTGCGTGGCTCACGACGGTTGCACGCAACCGGGCGATCGACATCCTCCGCTCGGCGCGGACCCAGCGGTCGAAGCTGGAGCTGATCGGGATCGAGCAGGCCTCGGCCGAGACCCTCGATCTCACCGACGACCGCCTGCGCCTGATCTTCACGTGCTGCCACCCCGCGCTCCCTCTCCCGGCCCGGGTGGCCTTGACGCTGCGCACGGTTGCAGGCCTCACGGTGGCCGACATCGCAGCGGCCTTCCTCGTCCCCGAGGCCACGATGGCGCAACGTCTCGTGCGGGCACGCCGCAAGATCGCCCACGCCGGCATCCCGTACCGGGTCCCACCGGCCGAGCTCATGGGCGAGCGTCTCAACGGCGTGCTCGCAGTGCTGTACCTGGCGTTCAACACCGGGTACAGCAACCCGGCAGCGAGCGAGCTGGCGGACACGGCGATCGGGTTGTCCGAGGCGGTCGTCGATCTCATGCCGCGGGAGTCGGAGGCACGCGGGCTGATGGCGCTGATGCTGTTCCAGAGCTCGAGGCGGCACGCTCGGATCGCAGCAACCGGCGAACTGCTGACGATCGAGGAGCAGGATCGGTCGCTGTGGAACCGACACGACATCGAGCGTGGATCATCGACCCTCGCCGGCTGCGGCGAACGCGGGCCCTATGTGATCCAGGCGTTGCTCGCCCAATGTCACGCTGATGCTCCCTCGGCGGCGACGACGGACTGGGCACTGATCGTGTCGCTCTACGACGAACTGTTGGAACTGGCTGCTTCTCCGATCGTGTGGTTCAACCGTGCGATCGCGGTGGGCATGCGCGACGGACCCGAGGTCGGTCTGGCGTTGCTCGACGACGTGCCCGCCCAGCTCATGGGCTACGGACGTGTTCCTGCCGCCCAGGCGGATCTGCTGCGGCGGGCCGGGCGCACCGCAGAAGCGAGCGCCCGTTATCGCGAGGCGATCGCGCTCGCCGCCACCGACGCCGAGCGCGCTCAGCTGTGGCGGCACCTCGCTGAGCTCAATCGGTGAAACCGCGTGCACGTCACCGCGCGCGAGAATCGTGAGCTCCCCGGCGCAGGCAACCCTCAAGAGGGTGTCAATTCGCAGACGAGCTGGTGTCGTCGGTGAGGTCACTTGTTAGAGATGAGGACCCCATGTTGTCTGGCGCCGCGACCTCTCCGAGCCCCCACGGACCGGCATCGCGGTGGCGCCGCCGACTGCTGCTCACCGCGTGTCTGGTCACCGCCGGTTCGATCGCATCGCTCATCCACGCCCCGTCCGCCGCCGCCGACGTTTCGGCCTCCGCGGAGCCACCATCCGAGTCGTTCGGAGGCTCGGTTCAGAACGTCGCCGGCGCGGGTCAACGGTCAGCGAGATCGGGCGCTGAGTCGTTCGTCGTCAGCGTCGCCGACGAACCGGCGCTCGACGCCGTGCTCGCGGCGATGGCCACGCATGGCGTGACGCCGTCGAACACCTGGCGCGGCGGACTGAACGGGTTCGTCGCCGCGCTCGATCCGTCCGTGGTCGATGAGCTCGGTCAGCGCCCCGACGTCGTCGCCGTCGAGCCGGACGATCGGATGACGGCAGCGTCCACGCAGGTCAATCCGCCGTGGGGACTCGACCGCATCGATCAGCGTTCCTTGCCGCTGGATGCCGGGTTCACATCCGCCGCCACCGGCGCCGGTGTCGTCGCCTACGTGATCGACAGCGGCCTGCGGCTCACCCACGCCGAGTTCACCGGACGTGTTCTGCGGTCTGCGTACTGGGATTTCAGTGACGGCATCGGAGGCCTGGGACTGCCACGGGCACGGCACGCACGTCGCCGGCACGCTCGGCGGGACGACGTACGGGGTCGCCAAACAGGTCGGCATCATCCCCGTCAAGGTGCTCGACTGCGACGGCAACGGGACGTCCTCGTCGGTCGTCGCCGGCGTCAACTGGGCGATCAACGACCATGCCGCCGGCGTGCCGGCGGTCGCCAACATCAGCATCGGCGGAGACCCGAGCGCTGCCGTCGACGCCGCCGTCCAGGCACTGATCAACGACGGCGTCACCGTCGTCGTCGCCGCCGGCAACTCCGCGGCGCCGAGCTGCGGGATCAGCCCCGCTCGCCTCCCGGCGGCGATCACCGTGGCCGCCTCCGAGATCGACGACGACGACGCCGACTACTCCAACTTCGGTGCCTGCAACGACATCTTCGCCCCGGGCTCCGACATCCTGTCCGCGGACCTGCATAGTGACACGGACGCTGCCGTGCGCTCGGGCACGTCGATGGCGTCCCCGCACGTGGCGGGGGCTGCCGCCCTGCTGCTCGCATCCCAGCCTGCCGCCACCCCGGCGGCAGTGTGGGGTGCGTTGGACGCGGCGAGCACCAAGGGCGCGCTCAGCGAATGCTGCGGGGATCCCGACAAGCTGCTGTACGTCGACCCGACGGCAACGCCCCCACCACCGCCGCCGCCACCCGCATCGCCGGCGTTCGTCGCCGTGTCGCCGCACCGGCTGCTCGACACCCGTCTCGGTGCCGGCTTGCGGTCGCCAGGGTCGGAAACCTCAGTGGTCGTCGTCGGGCTCGGCGGGGTGCCGGGCGATGCCGCCGCGGTGGCACTCAATGTCACCGTCACCGAGCCACAGGCGCCCGGCTACGTCACTGCTTATCCGTGCGGCGTGCAGCCGCCGGACGCATCCAATCTGAACTTCATGGCCGGTCAGACGATCCCCAACGCCGTGATCGCCCAGGTCGGGGCCGGGGGAGCGGTGTGCCTGTACACCTCGACGGCGACCCATCTCGTGGTCGACGTCAACGGATGGTTCCCGCCCGGTGCCGGGTTCGGGCCGTTGTCGCCCGACCGGGCGCTCGACACGCGTCTGGGCGCCGGCATGCGCGCCGGCGGATCCGTGACAACGCTCCATGTCGCCGGGGTGCATGGCGTCTCGCCATCGGCCGCGGCCGTGGCACTCAACGTCACGGTGACCGAGACGCAAGCGCCGGGGTTCGTCACCGTGTACCCGTGCGGCGTGCAGCCGCCGGATGCGTCCAACCTGAACTACGCCGCCGGTCAGTCGATCCCCAACGCCGTGATCGCCAAGATCGGTGCCGGCGGCGACATCTGCCTGTACACGTCGGCGGCGACCCATCTCGTGGTCGACGTCAACGGATGGTTCGAGGGCGGCTCCGGGTTCGGCCCGCTGTCGCCCGAGCGATTGCTCGACACGCGGCTGAGCACGGGGCTCCGCGGACCGGGATCGGTGACCGAGGTGGTGGTCGCCGGCCGAGGCGGCGTTCCACCCACGGCCTCGGCGGTCGCCCTCAACGTCACCGTCACCGAGCCGCAGTCGCCGGGCTACGTCACGGTCTATCCGTGCGGGGTGCAGCCCCCGGACGCGTCCAACCTGAACTTCGCTGCCGGTCAGACGATTCCCAACGCGGTGCTCGCCAAGCTCGACGGCTCCGGCAGGGTGTGCTTGTTCAACTCGGCGCCGACCCAGCTGATCGTCGACGTCAACGGCTGGTTCCCCTGACGCCTGCCCTCACGACGTGAGGCCGGCGCTCACGCCCTTCTCCTGGATTCGAGACCAGGAGGAACCAACATGTCCGTCACGCAGGAGCAACAGGCAACAGCCGGGGAGCGGCTGAGCCGGCCGATCGTGCGCGCCGTGCTGGATCGGGACACCGAGGCGCTCCACGACCTGCTGACCAGCCGATGGGTGGTCGAGGGGACGATGCGCGTGCCGTTCGCACGTGAGACAGCGACCATCGAGCGGATCGCGCCGCGCCCCGGGGTGCACCAGATGATTGCCGAGGTCGATGGCGAGGTGGCGGGGTTCATCGAGCTCGTCACGTACCCGGACGAACCGCGGCACCGCCACGTCGGTGAGATCAACCTGGTCGCCACGCACGCGCGGTTCTCTGGCCAGGGCATCGGACGGGCGTTGATGACATCGGTGATCGAGCTCGCCGACGACTGGCTCAACATCGTCCGGCTGGGATTGATCGTGTTCGTCGACAATCCACGGGCGATCGAGCTGTACGAGCGTCTCGGGGTTCGAGATCGAGGGCACCCTGCGCGGCTACGGCTACAAGCGCGGCGAGCTGGTCGACGCCCACGTGATGTCGCGCCTCTGTCTCCGGTGGCACTGACGCGTCTCGACGCGATCGCACCGGCGGCCGCTCCGGCGATACTGGGTGGATGGCAGCACAGGCCGACGAGCTGCGCATCGACCGCCAGGCGCCGGTGGACCGGATCGACCTTCCGCCGACGTCGTGGGTCGAGCTCGTGCACGGGTTCGTGCGCGAGCCCGAGGCGACGTTCGTCGAGCTGCACGACGTCTTTCCATGGCAACAGACCGAGGTCCTGCGCTACGACCACTACGTGCCCGAGCGCCGACTCGGCACCGGAGTTCGGAGCGACAGCCACCCGCTGCTGCGTCAGACCGACCTCCACCTGCGGTCGCGCTTCCGCGTCCCGTTCACCGGGACCGCCGCGCTCCTGTATCGCGACGGTCAGGACTTCCAGGGACTCCACAGCGATCGTGAGATGCGATGGCTCGACGAGACGCTGATCGCGATCGTCGTGCTCGGAGCGCGCCGGCCGTTCGTGCTCCGTCCGCGGCTGGGCGGTGTGCCTGTCGAGCGGGTACCGGCCGGTTCCGATCCCGACGACCTGGTCCTCACTCCCGGGGAGGGCGACATGTTGGTGATGGGCGGCGCCTGTCAGCGGGAATGGCTGCACGGCGTGCCGGCCGCGCCCGTGGTCGACCGGTCCCGGATCTCGCTCACGTGGCGCTGGACGAGCCGGCGCGGGCGGCCCGACACCAACCCGACGTTCTACGACGGCCGCCACTTCAGCGACGGCACCCGCCAACCCGGTTCGCGGGCCCGCCCGACCTGACCATCTACGACGGTCGGTGGAAGGGGCGCGCCACCGGGCGGCCGCCCTCGATCGAGCACCGTCGCCGCGTCGACCTCGCCGAAGAGCTGGATCAGGCGGGCGACGACACCGGTCCACCCGGTCTGATGCGAGGCGCCGAGCCCGGCCCCGTTGTCGCCGTGGAAGTACTCGTAGAAGAGGATCAGGTCGCGCCAGTGCGGGTCGGTCTGGAACACCTCGGTGCCGCCGTACACGGGCCGCCGGCCGTCGCCGTCGGGCAGGAACGTCGACGACCAACCTGCGGGCGATCTCGCTGCGCGACCTCGAACAGGGTCATCCGGTGTCCCGATCCGGTCGGGCACTCGACCGTGAAGTCGTCGCCGTAGTACTGGTAGTGCTGGAGCAGGGCGCGGACGATGAGCAGGTTGACCGGGAACCACACCGGCCCACGCCAGTTCGAGTTGCCGCCGAACATGCCGCTCGTCGACTCCGCCGGCTCGTACTGCACTCGGTACTGTCTGCCGTGCACGTCGAACTCGTACGGGTGGTCGAGATGCCAGCGCGACAGCGAACGGATGCCGTGCGGGGCGAGGAACCGTTCCTCGTCGAGCATGCGCTCGAGGATCCGTCGCAGCTTGGTCTCGTCGACGAGCGACAGCAGCCGGCGCCCGCCGACGCCCGGCAGGCGTGGATCGGGGACGTTGCCGATCAGGTCGCCGTTGCGATCCAGGAACTCCTGCACCCGCGCGCGCAGCTCGGGAAAGCGCTCCAGCACTCCGGCTCGATGATCGCCGTGGCGCAGATCGGCAGCAGCCCGACGACCGAGCGCACCTTCAGCCGCGACTCCGCGTGCCGTCGGGCATGCGCAGCACGTCGTAGAAGAAGCCCTCCTCGTCGTCCCAGATCTCGTCGGGATGTTCGCCGATCGGATCGACGGCGGCGGCGATCCAGAAGAAGCGCTCGAAGAACTCGAGCACGTCCTGCTCGTAGCTCGGGTCGTGCTCGGCGAGCATCAGCGCCAACTCGAGCATGTTCTGGCTGAACATCGCCATCCAGGCGGTGCCGTCGGCCTGCTCGAGCCGCCCGCCCGTCGGCAGCGCCGCACTGCGGTCGAACACGCCGATGTTGTCGAGTCCGAGGAAGCCGCCTTCGAACAGGCCGCGCCCCGACGGATCCTTGCGATTGACCCACCACGTGTAGTTCGTGCGCAGCCGTTCGAACGACTCCTTCAGGAACTCGAGATCGATCGTTCCCGCGTTCGCTCCGGCAGCGGCGTGGGTGTGCACGAGCAGCGTGGCGAAGGCGTGCACGGGCGGGTTGACGTCGCCGAAGTTCCACTCGTAGGCGGGGATCTGCCCGGTCGGATGCAGATAGCGAGGCGACAGCATCAGGCTCAGCTGCTGCTTGGCGAACTCGGGGTCGACCATCATCAGCGGGATCGTGTGGAACGCCAGGTCCCACGCCGCGTACCACGGGTACTCCCAGGTGTCGGGCATCGAGATCACGTCCTGGTTGGCCATGTGGAACCACGATTCGTTGCGAGTTCCACGCCCGCCCGGCGGGCGCAGCGGATGGCGGCCCGCGCTCGCGCAGCCATTGATCGACGTCGAAGAGGTAGCACTGCTTCGACCAGAGCATCCCCGCCAGCGCCTGGCGCATCACCGTTCGCCGCATCCGGCGCCACGCCGGCCGGCGTGATCGCGGCGTAGAAGTCGTCGGCCTCGGCGCGACGCCGGGTGATCAGGTCGTCGATGCCGGCGAGCGGGTCGCGATTCGGGTCGGGTGCGCTGCGGTCGAGCCTGAGGTCGCACGACGACACTCGAACCGGCCGCCACCACGAGACGTCTGTGGGCGGCCACCTTGGTCCCGGTTCCGGCGGGGTTGACGGCGTCGTCGCGGCCGCCGACGACAGCCGTCGTTGATGGAATCCTTCGGGTGGGCGGTCGTGTTCGCGCCTCCCCACAACAACCCGGCGTTGGTCTCGTTGTCGCAGAACAACAATTCGGTGCCGGGCTCGACATGCAGGTGCCACTGGCCGAGATGCGGGTGGTCGGCGACCACGGTGCGGCCGTCCTGATGGCGACGCAACGTCGGCTTCGGATCGAATGGCGCCCACGACCACGTGTTGCGGAACCACAACGTCGGGAGCACGTGGAGGGGCGCATCCTCCGGTCCTCGGTTGTGAATCGTGATCCTGCATGCGATGTCGAGCGGTTCGGCCTTGGCGTACTCGATCTCGACGTCGAAGTACCGGCTGTCGGCGAAGACACCGGTGTCGATCAGCTCGTACTCCATCTCCTGGCGCGAGCGCCGGGCGTTGGTGGCGACGAGGTCGCGATACGGGTACGTCCGCGTGCGGGTACTTGTAGAGCATCCGTTGGTAGGAGTGGGTCGGGAGGTTGTCGAGGAAGAAGTAGTACTCCTTGACGTCCTCGCCGTGGTTGCCCTCGGCGTTCGTGAGGCCGAACAGCCGTTCCTTGATGATCGGGTCGTGCTCGTTCCAGAGCGCGAGTGCCAGGCACATCTGTTGTCGGTCGTCGGAGATGCCGGCGATCCCGTCCTCGCCCCAGCGGTAGGCGCGCGAGCGGGCGTGGTCGTGCGAGAAGTACGACCACGCGTCACCGTTGTCGCTGTAGTCCTCGCGAACTGTTCCCCACTGCCGCTCGCTCAGGTACGGACCCCATGCCCGCCAGGCGATGCCCTCGCCGGCCTCCGCCAGCCTCTGTTCCTCGGCGGTCGTGGTGGGGGATTCGGCCATCGTCAGAGTCTGGCATTCGGCGACCCTGGCCGAACCCGGCGCGAGTTCGCGGCCCGAATCACGCTCCGAGACCGACACGGTCGATCGTCTCGGTGTGTCACCGCACGAGTCGCACGCCTGACAGGCGGTCCAGGCGTGCGACTCGTACGACCGTGACGCGAGCGCTCAGAGCTTGAACGTTCCGAAGCCTCGCGCCGAGGTGAGCCCGCGCCTGCGGAGCACAGAGCGCTCGGACCGACCGAACACGGCGTCGACGATGCAGCCCGATCACCAGGATCACGATCATCGTCGCCATCAGCCCTTCGGAGTCGGAGAACTCACGGGCGAACTGCAGCCGAGTGCCGATCGACTGCGTGCCGGGGATGATGACGAGCAGCTCACCTGCCATCAGGCTCCGCCACGAGAACGCCCAGCCCTGCTTGAGCCCGGCGATCACGGCCGGCATCGCCGCCGGCACGACGAAGTCGCGGTACATGGACACGTTGCCGGCGCCGAGGTTGGCGCCCAGCCGGTGATACATCGGTGGCACGCCGTCGATGCCCGGAGATGATCCCGTTGGCGATCGACGGCGCGGCACCGAGCACGACGACGAACAAGATCGACTTCTCGGTCAGCCCGAAGACGAGGATCGAGAGCGGGAACCAGGCGATCGACGGCATCGTCTGCAGCCCGGTGATGAGCGAGCCGATCGCCGATGCGCAGCACGTGCGAGCGCGACACGGCGATGCCGATCGATCCCGCCGATCACGAGCGAGACGGCGAAGCCGACGATCGCTCGGCGCATGGTGTGGCCGACGGCCCGCCAGAAGTCGGCGTTGCATGTCGTCCCAGAGTCGGGCGAAGACGTCGGCAGGGCTGGCGAACGCGTACTCGGGTCGCCACTCGCGCCAGACGAGGAACTGCCAGAGCGCGAGCACGACGCCCGATCGCCGACGAGCTTCGGCCACAACGCGGTCCACCACCTGAAGGCGACGGGCGGACGTGCGACGGCGGTGCGACCTCGAGGTGGTCGAGCCCGGCGAGCTCGCGCTCGAGGGTGTCAGTCGGCATGGCGGCGCACCTCCCCGCGGAGCTGCACGGTGACCTCGGCCGCGATCGCCGCCACGTCGGGCATCCTCGATGCGGCGCGGACGTGGCACGTCGACCGCGAACTCGGCGACGACCCGGCCGGGCCTGCTCGACAGCAGCAGGATCCGGTCGCCGAGGCGAGCCGCCTCGCGGACGTTGTGGGTGACGAACACCACCGTCAGTGCCTTGGTCGGCGACCACCCGTTCGAGCTCGTCGTGGAGGATGTCGCGCGTGATCGCGTCGAGCGCGCCGAACGGCTCGTCCATCAAGAGCACGTCGGCGTCCTGGGCGAGTGCGCGGGCGAGCGCAACGCGCTGGCGCATGCCGCCCGACAGCTCGTGCGGGACGCTTGTCGGCGAACTCGCGCAGCCGCACGAGGTCGAGCAGCTCGAGCGCCCGCTCCGTGCGCTCGGCGCTGGGCGACGCCGCGCAGCTTCATCGGCAGCTCGACGTTGGCGGCGGCCGTGCGCCAGGGGAGCAGCGCCGCATCCTGGAACATCAACGCCGTGCGGCCGTCGACGCCGATCGTACCCGCACGTCGGCTGGTCGAGCCCGGCGACCAGCGAGAGCAGCGTCGACTTGCCGCAGCCCGAGGCCCCGACGACGCACACGAACTCGCCGCGGCGGACGGTCAAGCGAGACGCCGTCGAGGGCGAGCACGCTGCTCGCGCCCTCGCCGAAGCGCTTCGTCACCGATGTCGATGTGGACGGCGTCGGTCGGTGCAGACGCGGCGAACCGGCATCCGAAGATGCCGGCCGCCGAATAGGATCGATCACGGTCATGGTGATCTCGACCGCAGGTTCGCCCCGCGTGCCTCCAAGACTTCGTTCAGCAAGCGTCAGGTCGTAGATGCCGGTCAGGTCGACCGGGTCGAGCAGTCCGACCGCTGATCGCGTCGTCGGCGGACTTCTGGAGCGAGGCCGCGATCGGATCGACCGTGAACGTCAGGTTCTCGAAGCTGGTCGGCGATGACTTCCTCGGACGGACGCTGGGCGGTGATCTGCTCGATCTGGTCGATCACCGTCGCTTGTGCGGCGGCCGGGTCGGCCTCGATCGCGTCGATCGCATCGATCAGGCCGACGAGCACCGCCTTGACCAGATCGGGATGCTCCTCGAGGAACTCCGTGCGCACGATCACGTGGGTGGTGACGTACTCGCCGTTCGGTGTCGGGCCACAGGTCGCGCTCGTCGACCAGGACGTGTCCGCCGCCTTCGAGGATCAGCCGGGTCGCCCACGGCTCGGGCACCCAGGCGCCGTCGATCGTCGCCGGATGAGGAACGACTCGAGCGTCGTCGAGTTCGACTGCGGCAGGATCGTCACGTCGCCGCCGCCCTCGGGGGTGGTCTCGTAGCCCTGGTCGGCGAGCCAGGCCCGCAGCGCGACGTCCTGCGTGTTGCCGAGCGACGGGCTGGCGATCGTCGTGCCGGCGAGTTGCTCGGCCGACGTGATCTCCGGCTTGACGACGAAGTAGGCGCCGCCCGACGTGCTGCCGGACACGATGCGCAGCGCCTCGCCGTCGGACTGGGCGAACCCGTTGATCGCCGGGTTGGGGCCGATCAGCGTGATGTCGATGGAGCCGGCGAACAGCGCCTCGATCGCCTCCGTGCCGGCGTTGAAGGTGAACGTCTTGAGGTCGACGCCGTCGCCGAGCGCGTCCTGGATCAATCCCTCGCCGATCCCGACCAGGGCCGGCGCGTGGGTGACGTTGGGGAAGAAGCCGAAGTTGACGGTGCCCTCGAGGGGCGCCGCAGGCTCGGTGGCCGGCGTGGTGCTGGCCGGCGCCGTGGCTGCGGGTTCGGTCGCCACGGGCTCGGTGGATGGGGGTTCGGTGGCCGCCGGAATCGTGGTGGCCTCGGTGTCCGGCGTCGTGCTGACGACGTCGACTTCGGTGCCGTCGGCGGTGTCGGCACCGGAGTCGTCGTCGTCGACCGCAGGCAGCCAACACGGTGGTGAGCGCTGCGGCAATGACGAGCAGGTTGACGGGAGCGGCGAGAACGCCGCCGTGGGAGGCATGCATGTGGGGGGAGGTTCCTTCCTGATGGTGTGGTTGCGGATTGTCGACCAAGTCGACCGGGATTATGCCTTACGTTCCCACCTTTGTCAACCTTTTAGTCGGAAAAGCGTTGTCAGTCGGAGATCAGTGGCGGGCTGGCCCAGGCATCGGCTTCGGCGGTCAGCCGAGCGACGACCTCCGGCAGCTCACCGTTGACGACGTCGGCCAGCGTGACCTGCTCGAGCATCGCTCGCAGGCTGGCCCGCACGGCCACCCAGACGTCGCGCATCGGCTCGGCGGGCGACGGGAACTCGGTCTCCGACGGGCGCACGCCGCGCACGGCGGCCAGCGGGCCGTCGATCGCCCGCACGATGTCGGCGATCGTGATCGTGGTCGGCCGGGAGCGCCAGCCAGTAGCCGCCGTCGGCGCCACGCCGTGACATCACCAGACCCGGCGTTGCGCAGCAGCGACAGGATGTTCTCGAGGAAGTTGATCGGGATGTCCTGGGCGGATGCGATCTCGTCGCCCTTGACCGGTCCCGAGCCCTCGGCGGCGGCGAGCTGGATCGCAGCCCGTACGGCGTAGTCGACCTTCGCTGAGATGCGCACGCCCGCAGTCTTGCCGACGCGCTCGACGCGCGAGGAACGATCAGGTCACTCGGGAGCGATCTCGATCGCGTCGAGGAACACGTCGACGTCGTCGTCCTCGCCGCCCACGAGCCAGATCACGTCGTCGCCGTCGTCCTCGTCGTGCCAGGGCATGATGCCGTCGATGTGGTAGCGGTCGACGGTGATGTCGTCGTCGCCCTCGCTGACCGGGGCGATGATCGACATCTCGACGATCGCGTCGGCGGGATGCTGGCTGAGCATGTCGATCAGTTCGGCCACGGTGAGCCCGTCGCGATCTTCGAGTTCCACGCGCCCTCCTCGCAGGTCGGCTCGGTGTCGTCAGATGATGTCGTCGTCGTCTTCGTCGTCGAGCCACGCATCGGCTCGCTCGAGCAGGTACAGACTGACATGTTTGCACCGTTCGAGTGCCTGGGCGACGGATGCGTCGTTGTTCATGTACACGTCGCACAGGTCGAGCGCGATGCGGGCGACGATCGACAGGCTGCGCTCGGGTGCGTCGGTGACGCTGGGGAACGAGTCGATCGCCGACACCTCGACCGGGAGGTCGAGCCCACCGACACCGGCGATGTCGGTGGCGAGCACGAGCAGGTCGGGCGGGTACTTGAGCGGCGGCAGCGTCCACGTGAACAGCAGCGGGAACGTGAACCCGCGAGGCGGCTCGTCGTCGAGGTCCTCCATCTTCATGACCTCGTCCTCGAAGCCGAGCAGGGCACGCGGGTCGACGTCGAGCGAGAGGTGCAGGTCGATCGGGCCGGCGCAGGCCTCCTCGGGGTGGAGGTCGACCTCCCACAGCTGGCGCAGCGAGTAGGTCTCGACGAAATGCCGCTCGTCATGGACGTGGAACCCGTAGTCGATCGCCTGGCTCTTGAGGTCGGCGACGAACCCCGCTACGTCGATGACTGCCACGCCCTGGACACTACCGTCGGCAGGCGTGATCGATTCCAACCTGTCCCGCGCCGTCGACACCATGCTGCGCTGCCGCCGACGCCGTCGCGCAGGTGCTCGCCGCCAACACCGACTGGGGTGCCTCCGGCGTGCGTGACGGCCAGTACGCGGTCGACCTCGAGGCCGACGCCGTGTGCCTCGACGTGCTCTACGGGGCCGGCTACCGGGTGCTGTCGGAGGAGAGCGGCATCACCGGCCCGCCCGGGTCGTCGTCGGCGCCGATCGTCGTGGTCGATCCGCTCGACGGTTCGACCAACGCCTCGCGTGGCGTGCCGTGGTACGCCTCGGCGCTGTGCCTCGTCGACGACGACGGCCCGGCTGTCGGCGTCGTCGTCAACCACGCCACCCGCGAGCGCTTCGTCGGCGTGCGCGGCGGCCGGTGCCGAGCGCGACGGCGCGCCGATCCGATCCGAGCGACGTCACCGAACTCGGCGCAGGCGATCGTCGGTGTGTCGGGCCTGCCGCCGCACGACTTCGGATGGGTGCAGTTCCGGGCGCTCGGCGCCTCGGCGCCCGACATCTGCGCCGTCGCCTGCGGCGTCACCGACGCCTGGTGCGACATGATCGACGACGGGCACGGCGTGTGGGACTACCTCGCCTCGGTGCTGATCCTCGAGGAGGCCGGCGGCGTCGCGGCCGAGGTGTTCGGGCGCGAGCTGTGCGTGCTCGACCACGCGGCCCGCCGCTCGCCGGTGGTGGCGGCCACCCCGGAGCTGCTCGACGCGGTGCTCGGCGAGCGCCGCCGCTGACCGTCTACGACGTCGGTACCAACGGCGATATCGTCCTCGGACTCGACGGCGATCAGCCGTGCCATCGACGAGGGAGGTTGGCGTGACCAGCACTGAAGTTCTCGGCCGTGTCAGCGGCCCGGTCGTGATGATCGGCTTCGGTTCGATCGGCCGTGGCGTGCTGCCGCTGCTCGACCGCCACATCGAGTTCGACCGCGACGCGGTGCACCGTGATCGATCCCGAGGACCGCGATCGCCACCTGCTCGACGAGTACGGCGTGCGCTACCTGCGCGAGCACATCACGCAGGACAACTACCGCACCGCTGCTGCCGGCGTTGCTGACCGAGGGCGAGGGGCAGGGCTTCTGCATCAACCTGTCGGTCGACACGTCGTCGCTCGACATCATGCGACTGTGCCGCGAGCTCGGCGTGCTCTACATCGACACCGTCGTCGAGCCGTGGCCGGGCTTCTACTACGACGCCGATCGCGACAACGCCACCCGCACCAACCACGCGCTCCGCGCAGACCGTGATCGACGAGCGCCGCCGCGTCGCCGGGCGGCACGACGGCGGTCTCGTGCTGCGGCGCCAACCCGGGCATGGTGTCGTGGTTCGTCAAGGCGGCGCTCGTCAACCTCGCCGGCGATCTCGGCCACGCCGGCGCCGATCCCGGCAGCCGGCGATCGCGCCGGGTGGGCGCGCGTTCATGCGCGACCTCGGCGTGAAGGGCGTCCACATCGCCGAGCGCGACACGCAGCGGGCGGTCCATCCCAAGCCGGTCGACGTGTTCTGGAACACGTGGTCGGTCGACGGGCTTCATCAGCGAGGGTCTGCAGCCGGCCGAGCTCGGCTGGGGCACGCACGAGCGGTGGATGCCGGCCAACGGCCGCACGCTTCGACGATCCGGCGGCGCCGGCGATCTACCTCGAGCAGCCGGGCGCCAACACGCGGGTGCGCACGTGGTGCCCGTCGCACGGCGCCCAGTACGGGTTCCTCGTCACGCACAACGAGTCGCTGTCGATCCCCGACTTCTTCACGCGTTCGCGGCGACGACGGGTCGCGTCGAGTTCCGGCCCACGTGCCACTACGCCTACCACCCGTGCAACGATGCCGTGCTGTCGTTCCACGAGCTGTTCGGCGCCGCCTGCCGCATGCCCGACGCGATCAGCACGTGCTCGACGAGCACGAGATCGTCGACGGCAGCGACGAGCTCGGCGTGCTGCTGTACGGCCACGCCCGCAACGCCTACTGGTTCGGCTCGCAGCTCACGATCGAGGAGACCCGCGCAGCTCGCCCCGCACCAGAACGCGACCGGCCTGCAGGTCACGTCGGCGGTGCTGGCCGGCGTCGTGTGGGCGCTCGAGAACCCGGAGGCGGGCATCGTCGAGACCGACGACATGGACCACGTGCGGTGCCTCGAGATGCAGACGCCGTACCTCGGCAACGGTCGCCGGCTTCTACACCGACTGGACCCCGCTCACCGATCGCCCCGGCCTGTTCGCCGAGGACATCGACCCCGACGACCCGTGGCAGTTCCGCAACGTGCTCGTCCACTGAACGCGATCGGTCGGCGGTGACGCCGGTCGCGACGATCCGGCTGCGACACTGGCCGCGATGGAACTGGTGGTCGGCGGGCGACGGCCTCGCACGCTGCTGGTGGGGCGCGTCCACGCCCTGACTACGTCGCGTACCACGACGACGAGTGGGGCTGCGGCGTCACGTCCGACGTGCGGCTGTTCGAGAAGCTCTGCCTCGAGGGGTTCCAGTCCGGCCTGTCGTGGCTCACGATCCTGCGCAAGCGCGACAACTTCCGCGCCGCGTTCGCCGGCTTCGATCCGGCCGCCGTCGCCGAGTTCGACGAGGCCGACGTCGACCGCCTGCTCGGCGACGCCGGCATCGTGCGCCACGGCGGCAAGATCCGCTCGACGATCAACAACGCCGCAGCGCGCGCTCGAGATGATCGACGAGTACGGCTCGCTGGCCGCGTACTTCTGGCCGCACGCCACGTTCGACGACGCGCGCGCCGGCCGAGATCCCGGCGCTGACCGACGACGTCGACGGCGCTGTCGAAGGAGCTCAAGCGGCGCGGTTGGTCGTTCGTCGGCCCGACCACGATCTATGCGTTCATGCAGGCGATGGGGCTCGTCAACGATCATCTCGACGGATGCTGGGTGCGCGACCGGGCCGAGGCGCTCGCGGCGCGCGGCGGCGCGGCTCGGTCGGGATCGAGCGTATGAGCCGTCGGCACGCACGGCTGGTGCTCGTGCTCGCTGGCGCTGTCGGCGACGGCGGCGTGCAGCGAGCAGATCCAGTCCGCCGACGGCCGCGGCGTGCCGTCGACGGTCGACTCGTCGTCCACGGCACGCACCCGTCGGGTCACGTCGCGCCGCCACGATCCTCGACGCACGTGCCGACCACATCGACGACGACCACGACATCGACGCACGACGTCGACCACGACGACCACGAGCACGACGACGCACCACGCACGCTGCCGCCCGAGCCGACCACGACGTCGTGCGAGCAGGTCGTGCACATCGGCGACTCGACGTCGGTGCCGCTGTTCGAGCCGACCGGCGTCGGCGGCGACGAGCTGACGATGGACGCAGCGCTACCGCGACGTCGGCGTGTCGACGTCGTGTACCCCGACAACGACGGCGCGCGGGCGATCGTCGAGCAGCCTCGACGGCGACCCCAACGCGCTCGAGGTCGCCCAGGGCGTGCGCGACAACGGCTACCACGGCTGCTGGGTGCTGATGGTCGGCACCAACGACGCCGCCAACATCGCCGCCGGCGCCAACGTGCAGCGCCGAGGAGCGGATCCGGCGCATGATGGACGTGATCGGCGGCGACCCGGTGCTGTGGGTCGACGCCGTGACGCAGCGCACCGAGGACGCCTACCGCAACGCGTCGATGCTGGCGTGGAACGACGAGCTCTACCGGGTCGCCGCCGAGTACCCCAACGCGCAGCGTGTTCGACTGGTACGACGTCGTGCAGCCGCAGTGGTTCCGCAACGACGGCATCCACTACACGGTCGAGGGCAGCGCCCAGCGAGCGGCGCTCACCGCGCAGGCGCTGGTCGACGCCTTCCCGCGCACACCGGCTGACCGCGCGCTGCAGATACTGGCGCGATGGGGTACAACGCGACCGGGCTGGTGGTGCACGACGCCGACGCCCACATCATGGAGACGCCGCAACTGGTTGCGCGACCACGCCGACCCGGCGATCCGTGACCGGATCGCAGCCGCTCCAGCTACCCGGGCGGCAACGAGCTGCGGCAGTCGCAGCGAGCTGCACGAGCGCACGCGGTGATCTCGATGCCGCCTTCGACCGGCTGACCGACACGGCACCGGTCGGCCGAGTACACGCGACGTCGAGGCGGACGAGATCATGCTGCGCAAGAACTTCGCCGCCACCGGATCGTTCCTGGCCGAGGACCGCGGCGCGCGCCCTCGATCTGCTCGGCTTCGCCAGCCAGCTCGTGTTCAACACGTTCCACAACACCCGCCTGCGCGACTGGGAGCACGCCGGCGACATCGAGTTCGCGATCGGCTGCGCGCGCGCCCACAACCGCGGGCATGGCCGAGTTCTGCTCCGCCGACCCGCGGCTGCTGAGCACGCTGTACGTGCCGCTCGCCGATCTCGACCGGGCGCCGGCGCTGGCCGACGAGGCGATCGAGATGGGCGCCGCGGCGTTGCTGATCGCCTCCGGCTGCCCGCCCGGGCACTCGCCGAGCCACATCGCCCTCGATGCCGTGTGGGCGATCGCCCAGGAGGCGGGCGTGCCGATCGTGTTCCACGTCGGCGGCACCGGCGCAGCTGCTCGACCCGAACTACTTCCGCAACGGGCTGCCGGTCCCTCCCGACTTCCACGGCGGCGAGGAGAACTTCCGCTCGGTCGACTACATGGCGATCCCCGTCCAGCCGGCGCAGACGCTGGCGACGATGATCTTCGACGGCGTGTTCGAACGCTTCCCGCGGCTGCAGGGTCGGCGTGATCGAGCAGGGCGCGATCTGGGTGCCGTCGTGGATGCGTCAGATGGAGTCGGCGTTCGAGGCCTTCGGCCGCCACGAGCAACGCCTGCGCGATCTCTCGCTGCGCCCGAGCGAGTACGTGCGACGCCAGATGCAAGTTCACGCCGTACCCGACCGAGGACGTCGGATGGATCATCGAGCAGGCCGGGGCCGAGACGGTGATGTTCTCGTCCGACTATCCGCACGTCGAAGGCGGGCGGCGACCGATCGAACGCTTCGAACGCTCGACTCGACGGGGTCGACGAGCGCGACCCGCCGAGCCTTCTACCACGACAACTTCGTCGACCTGATCGGGCAGCCGGTTGGCGTCAGTCTGAGATTCCCATCGTCACGGACGCGATGCCGTGCACGAAGTTGGAGGCGACTCGTACGCTCGGGACCGAGTCTGCGTGAGCGCGACGCCGACGCGTCAGCAGCTCCTCGAGCACGACGCGGATCTCCATCCGGGCCAGGAAGGCGCCGAGACAGAAGTGCGGTCCGCCGCCGCCGAACGTCGTGTGCGGCCGTCGCAGCCGGCCGAGGGCCGATGTCGAACCGCATCGGGTCGTCGAACGCCGTCGGGGTCGAAGTTGGCCGAGGCGTACCACATCACGACCTTGTCGCCGGCGGCGATCGTCGTGCCCGGCCAGCTCGGTGTCGGCGGCGGCCGTGCGGCGCATGTGCAGCACCGGCGTCGACCACCGCAGGACCTCCTCGACGGCTGGGTCGAGCAGCGACCGGGTCGGCGACTGAGACGCTGCCATTGATCGGGGTTGGCGGCGAACGCCATCGCCCCGTGGGTCAGCGCCGTGCGGGTGGTCTCGTTGCCGGCGAACACGAGCACGTGGAACAGGTTGCGGTACTCCGAGCGGCTGAGGCGCTCGCCGTCGTCGCTCGGCGAGCACGAGATGGGTCACGACGTCGTCGTGCGGCTGCGGCGCGGCGTTGCTCGCCGATCTGCTCGCCGTACTCGTACAGAGCGTGGCTGGCGGCGCTCCCGAACGGCAGCAGGCGCAGCGGTGTCGTGTTGCCGTACGCGTCGGCTGCGAAGCGTCGGCCGGTCACCGGTGCCTTCGATCAGGTAGTTCGAGAGCTCGACCAGGATAGTCGGAGTCCGCCGACCGGCACCCCGAGGATCGACAGGATCACCCGGATCGGCAACGGGGCGGCGACCACGCTGACCCAGTCGCCACCGCCGGCCGCGACGTAGCTCGTCGAGCAATTCGGCGGCGATCGCCCGAGTCGTGTCTTCCCACGCCCGGATGCTGTTGGGGGAGAAGGCCTTGCTCACGAGGCGCCGCGATACGGGTGTGGTCCGGGCGCGTCGGTGTCGATGATCGAACGACGCGCCGGCGAGGGCATCGGCCTCGAGGTCCCACAGGTTGGTGTGACCGAGCGCCGACGAGAACGTCTTCGGCGCTCAGCGAGATCGCCTTCACGTCGGCGTGACGGGTGGCGGCCCAGAACCCGGACGCTCTCGTACGGGTGCCACACGAGATCCGGGTTCGGCACGCATCGCCGCGTACGTGGCGTGGGGCAGGCCCTCGAGATAGATCGACGGGTCGGTGACGTCGTACGTAGGTCATCGGCGGATCACGTGTGCGCGAGGTATCGGGCGCCGTTCCCAGTCGTCGACCTCGTCGGGGTCGGGCGCGGTGCTCGGCGGCCAGTGCCGCCTCGTGACGGGCCATGGCGGCGAAGCTGCGCGAGAACTTCGTGCCCGAGCCGCTCGGCGAGCGGGCTGGCGACGAACAGGTCGGCGGCGTCGGTCGGTGTCGACCGGAAGCGCCACGACTGTCGCCCGGGTTGCGTGTACATGTCGCCGACGCTCATCGGCGGTGGCGATCAGCCGGCGCTCGATCCCGTCGGAACCTGCGGCCAGCAGCCCGGCGATGACCGCGTACGGGTTGGCGTCGGCGCCGGCCGAGCGGAACTCGATCGCGGTTCGCCGGCGAACCGGGCTCGACGATGCAACGCGCCAGCACCGTGCGGTTGTCGAGCCCCCAGTGCATGTGCGTCGGGGCGAACGTGTACGGCCGCATCCGCTTGGTGCCGTTCGGCGTCGGTACGCCGAGCACGGTCATCGCCACCGCGTGCTCGAGCTGGCCGGCGAGCCACGCTCGCCATCAACGCCGGCCGGCTCGCGCTCGACACGTCGGCGAAGGCGTTGCCGCCGTCGCCGTCGCGAGGCTGGTGTGGACGTGCATGCCCGAACCCGACTGATCGGCGCACGGCTTGGGCATGAACGTCGCCCGCAGGCCGTGTTGAGCGGCGACCTGCTTCACGATGCATCTTGAACAGCACCGTGTTGTCGGCGGTCGTCACGCGCATCGGCCGGCCCGGTGTTGATCTCGACCTGACCGGGGCCGTACTCGAAGTTCGACGACTCGACTTCGATCCCGGCACCGGCGATCGCCTCGCGCATCGCCAGCAGGACGTCCTCGAGGTGCAGCGACATCGGTCAGCGAGCTGTACTGGATGTGCTGCTGGATGGGCTGCCAGTCGGCGTGCAGAGGTAGAACTCGAGCTCGGTGGCGACGCACCGGGTCGAGTCCGAGCACCCGGCAGCGCTCGACCTGTGCGGTGAGCACGGCTCGCGGCGCGAGCGGGTGCGGCTGGCCATGCTCGTCGACGGCGTCGGCGAACACGAGCGCGTAGCCGGGCCGGTGGGGGAGCACGTCGCAGGCTGGCCGAGGTCGGGGAGCAGCTTGCAGTCGAGGAATCCCGAGTCCATGTTGACGTACTCGTTGTACGGGCAGGTCGTACTGGGCGTCGAACACGAACATCGCGTCGGCGATGTTGAGCCCGGTGGTGGCGACGCGCTCGACGAAGCGGCGGGCCGGCACCCGCTTGCCGCGCACGTGGCCCTGGGTGTCGGGTGTGGCGACCTCGACGGTGTGGATCGAGCCGCGGTCGACCAGGTCGACGAGGGCGTCGACGGTGGTCGGTCGACTGCGTGCCGTTGCGTGTCATCTGTCGGCTCCTTCATGCGGCGGCGACGAGGACGATACTGCCCCGCACCTTGCCCGGCCCGGAGGCGGTCGTGGGCGAGCTGGGCGTCGGCGAGGGGCAGGCTTCGACCGGCTGCACGATCGACGGCTCGCGACGGGCGAGGGCGAGCAGTTCGTCGAGCTGGGAGCGGCTTCCCCACACGCTGGTGAGGAACCGTGCTTCGTGCGGCACGGCGGCGAACCCGAACGACAGCCGGCCACCGCCGAGGCCCACCACGACCACGATGCCACGGCGACGGACGGCGCCGGCCGCCAGAGCGAGGGTCGCGTCGGCGGCGGCGAAGTCGATCACGGCATCGACTGGGCCGAGCTCGTCGGCAGGCGCGATCGCCTCGTGCGGCGCCGATGTCGAGCGCGTTCGTGCGCTTGGCGGCGTCGATGTCGACGGCGACGACAGTCTGCATCGGAGAGCAGTCGCAGGTAGCGGATCGCGAACTGACCGAGCCCGCCGGCTCCGATGACAGCGACCCGCTTCGGCCGCCCTCCGTGACCGAGCACGGGAAGCGCGTGGTGGACGGCGCGGAAGGCGGTGAGGCCTCCGCACGCGAGCGGTGCGGCGGCGACCGGATCGAGCCCGTCGAGCGGGGCGAGATAGCGCACATCGGGGACGCGTACCCGCTCGGCGTACCCGCCGTCGACGACGAGCCCGGCCTCGGTGGCCGCGCGGCACATCATCTCCAACCCGTCGACGCACTCGCGCACAGGTGCCGCATCCCCACGGGGCGTACACCATCACCGGCCCCAGCTGGGCATGGACGCCCGTGATCTCGTGGCCGAGCACGATCGGGAGCGGACTCGGATAGTCA
This sequence comes from Ilumatobacteraceae bacterium, assembly GCA_963850755.1. Classification (GTDB taxonomy): domain Bacteria; phylum Actinomycetota; class Acidimicrobiia; order Acidimicrobiales; family Ilumatobacteraceae; genus Ilumatobacter. The sequence continues at coordinate 102,228 of CAWKMO010000009.1, forward strand.
CCGTCGACCACGTGCAGATCGGAGTGGCACACGCCGCAGGCGGTGACGTCGACGATCTCGCCGCCGATGCGGGGTCGGGCTCGGGATGGTCGACGCGGAGCTCGAGCGGGGCGCCGACGGCGGGCAGGACGACGGCGCGGCACAGACGTCACCCGCTCGTCGGCCGCGGTGCCGAGATAGGCGGCCTGCACCGCGGGGTCGGCCTGGATCTCGGCGGGTGTGCCGTGGGCGATCACCTCGCCCTGGTCGAGGCAGTAGACGGTGTCGCAGATGCCGGTGATGAAGTTGAGGTCGTGGTCGATCACGAGCACGCCGGCGCCCACCAGCTGCGCCATTCGCCGGACGCGTGTGACCATCGCCATCGACTCGGCATCGCTCATGCCGCTGGTGGGCTCGTCGAGCAGCATGATCGCCGGCGACATGGCCGCCGCGCGTGCCAACTCGAGGCGGCGCGAGTTGCCGTAGTCGAGCTCGCCGGCGCGCCGGTCGCGGAGGTGCCACAGCTCGGCCTCGACGAGCAGCTCGTCGACGCTCAGGCGGGTGCGTTCGGGACGCGCCAGCGATGCCATCAGCGATGCCACTTCGACGTTGTCGCGGACCGACAGTGCGCCGAACAGGCGCAGGTTCTGGAACGTGCGCACCAGCCCGGCGCGGGCGATCTTGTGGGTCGGCGATCCGACCAACGACCGGCCGTCCAGCGAGAACTGGCCCGACTGCGCCGGCACGATCCCGGTGATGGCGTTGACGACGGTCGTCTTGCCGGCCCCGTTCGGTCCGATCAGACCGACGACCTGGGCGCTCGAGGCGCTGGATCGACGTCGCCGTTGACGGCGCGGAAGCCGCCGAACTCGACGACCAGTTCCTGCACGTCGAGGGTCGACGGCGCGAGCTCGCGAATGGTCCGGCGTCGGCCGGTCGCCGGCTCGATCGTCGCCGGTTGCGCCGCAGTCGGCGGCCGATCCAGGTGTCGAGCTCCCAGTCGTTGAGGAGACCGTTCGGGCGCAACGATCATGAACACGAGCATGGCGAGGCCGAGCACGATGTCGGGAAGACCCTCGCGGAACACGATGTCGGTGACCGTGCCGTCGAGGCTGATGCCGAAGAACTCGTAGCCGTCGCCGGCCATCCTGCGCGCCACTTCGCGTGCGACCGTGATCACGACGACCCCGGTCAGCGCACCGGTGACGCTGTTGCGGCCGCCGACGATCAGCATCACGAGCGTGATCAGCGTGTACTCGAAGAAGAAGAACTTGGGGGTGATGTTGCCGATCTCGTACACGCGCAGCGATGCCGCCACCGACACGACCGCCACCGACAGCAGCAGCGCGATCATCTGCTGCACCTGCGGGATTGACGCCGACCGCCCGCGCCGCCAGGTTGTCCTCGCGGGCGGCGTGCGCGAGGCGTCCGCTTCGGCTGCAGGCGAACCAGCGGGCGATCAGGATCGAGACCGCCAGCACGACGTAGATCGGGATCCGCGAGTCGAGCGTGTCGCCGACGCTGAACGACAGTCCGGCCCGGTCGCCACCCGTGAGCTCGGTCCAGTTGACCGCCAGCTCGCGCGTCACGAACAGCAGCGGCGAGCGTGATCACGGTGGCCGCCACGGCACCGCTGACTGTGCGCCCGAGCGGGCCAGCCCGAGCCCGACGACCACCGCCACGACGAGCGTGACCAGCACGGCGACGACGTGGCGAGGATGCGGGGAGAGGTGCACCTCGTCGAGGTTCCACGGGGCGTCCGGGATCACGCTCGACTTCCTGTCGGGATCGATCGCCAACACCGCGAACATGTAGCCGGCGATCGCCCCGAATCCGATGTGCCCGAACGAGAGCACGCCCGTGTTGCCGATGTAGATCTGGAGCCCGAGCACGATGATGGCGTCGATCAGCATCGACGTGACGAGCTGCTCGGTCGAGCCCCCGATCAGCGCCTGGGCGGCGAGCCCACCGAGCACCAGCACGCCGAACAGTGAGCAGCGAGCCGACCGCCGGGAGGACGACGTCGCGGGTGCGGTCGGGGAAGACGTTGCCGAGCAGGGGCGGGCCATGTCAGACCCGCTCCGCCCGGTGGAACGGTGATGATGCCCTGCGGCCGGAAGATGAAGAGCACGGCGATCAGGAGGAACACGACTCCGTCGGTCAGGCCGACGATCCCGCTCGGGAGCCACGAGCGCAGGAAGACCTCGGCGATGCCGAGCGCGAACCCGCCGATCACGGCGCCGCGCAGGCTGCCCATCCCGCCGATCAGCGCCGCCAGCACGCCCTTCAACATCGGCGTCACGCCGGCGGCCGGGGTGACCTGGCCGGCGCGCATCAGCCAGAAGATGCCGGCGATCCCCGCCAGCGCCCCCGAGAGCGCGAACGCGCCGCGGATCACCTGGTTCGACCGGACGCCCATCAGCCGGGCGGCGTCGAAGTCCTCGGCCGCGGCGCGCAGCGTGATCCCGAACATCGTGCGCTGCAGCAGCGCCGCGGTCAGGGCGAGGACGACCAACGTGACCCCGATCACGACCAGGTCGAAGACCTCGATCGTGATCGAACCGATGTCGATCGTGTTCGTGATCCAACCGGGCCGGTTGAAGGTCTTGACCGAGGCCGACACGTACATCAGGAAGAACGCCTCGACCACGAAGTGGACGCCGAACGACGTCAGCAGCAGCGTGAAATCGGGAGCGCCGCGCACCCACCGGAAGGCGACCTGTTCGATCGTGACCGATGTCAGGATCGCCGTGACGACGATGATCGGGGCGATCAGCCACCACGAGAGCCCGGCCTGGAAGCACCAGTACGTGACATACCCGCTGACGGTGATCAGCTCGCCGTGGGCGAAGTTGAGCAGGTGCATGACGCCGAAGATGACGGCGATGCCCAGCCCGAGCAGGGCGTACAGGCTGCCCCGCCCGAGACCGTCCACCAGGTTCTGGACGAAGTCGGTCATGCGGTGGGCCCGACGAAGGTGTCGAACAGGTTCTCGCGGGCGAGCAGCTCGGCGCCCGTGCCCGTGGCGACGATCTCTCCGGAGCGCATCACGTAGGCGCGATCCGCGACGCTCAGCATGCGGGTCGCGTTCTGCTCGACGACCAGCAGCGTGCGACCCTCTGCGCCGAGCTGGGCGATCAGGTGGAACACCAGGTCGACGATGATCGGTGCCAGCCCGAGCGACGGCTCGTCCATCATCAACAACCGCGGCTTCGACATCAGCGCCCTGGCGATCGCCAGCTGCTGGGCCTCGCCGCCCGACAGGTAGCCGGCGGCGACCGAACGCTTGGTCGCCAGCATCGGGAACAGCTCGATCATCTCGGCCGCCCGCTCGGCGCGTTCGGCTGCGCTGGCGGTGGTGCCGCCGATCTTGAGGTTCTCCTCGACGGTGAGATTGACGAACAGGCGGCGACGTTCGGGCACGAGCGCGACGCCGGCGCGCAGCATCGCGTCGGGGCTCGAGCCGGTGACGTCGGCGCCGGCCAGCGTGACTCGTCCGGCAGCGGGTGTGAGCAGCCCGGCCAGCGTGTTGAGCAAGGTCGTCTTGCCGGCCCCGTTGGGGCCGACGAGACCGACGATCTCGCCCTCCCCGACGGTGCAGGCTGGCGTCACGGAGTGCTGCGATCGAGCCGTAGCGGGTGGTGAGCCCGGCGGCTTCGAGCACCGCCGATCACTCCCAGTTGGCGACGAGCGTGTCGACCCCGTCGACGATGCGGTGGATCGACACCGGCTTGTCCGGGATGCCGTTGGTGCCGGCATATCCCATCGGGCCGGTGAAGCCGTTGAAGTCGGAGATCTCGGCGACCGCCGCTCCGATCCCAGCGGGGTCGGTGCATCCGCAATCGACGATGCCCTGGATCCCGAGCAGCAATGCATCGACGTACAGTCCGGCGAAGGTCCCGCTCTCGAGGGCGCTGCCGTTGGCCGCCTCGTAGCTGGCGAGCAGCCGCTCGATCCGGCCACCAGGCTCGGCATAGGCGTGGGTCGTGTGGTAGATCCCCTCGTTGTTGGCCTCGGCGATCAGGCCGGTGGCCTCGAAGGCGTCGCTGCCCAGGTAGGTGATGTCGGTCAGGCCCTGGGCCTCGAGCTGGCCGCGGAGGGCGGTCACCTGGAAGGCGAGCATCGCCGTGTACAGGATCTCGGACCCGTCGGCGACGCCGGCGACCTCGTTGACCTGCGCGGAGAAGTCGACGTCCTCGACGGGGGTGTAGCTCTGGTCGGTGACGATCTCGCCACCGCCAGCCGTGAAGACCTCGGTGAAGACTTCGGGGTTGTAGCCGAAGTACGGGCCGGGGCTCGAGAACGTGATCGCCCGGTGAATCCCTCCGAGAGCGCCCACTCGGCGGCGGCGGTCGCCTGCATCGTGTCGTCGAAGCTGACGAGGAAGGAGTTGGCGGCGATGTCGGGGAGGCTGGGCTCGGTCGAGGCCGCGAAGAACACCGGAACCTGGCCGCCCGTGACCTGCAGCACGGGCTGGCCGAAGTCGGCGAACGGCGGGCCGATCAGGAACTGGGCGCCGGCATCGAGCAGTTCCTGCGTGGCGCGAGCAGTGACGTCGGGATCACCCTGGATGTCGGAGATCTGGACCTCGATCGGTGAGCCGTTCACGCCGCCGATGCAGTTGATCAACGCCGCCAGGTGCTCGGTCGCCTCGCCACCGGGGATGTCGGCGAAGCCGGACACGTCGCCGAAGTCGAGCGCCATCCCGACCTTGATCGGCTCTCCCGTGGGGGCCGGGCCGCAGTTGTCGAGGTCGGCGGCCAGGGCGGCGTCGATGTCGACCGCAGCGCTCCCCGAGGGTGCTTCGGCGGTGCCCGACTCACCGGTGGCGGGCGCCTCCGTGGCGTCCGGAGCATCCGTGGCGTCCGGGGCATCCGTGACGGCGGGAGCTTCTTCCGTTGCGTCGGCAGTCGCTGCCGGCTCGGTCGACGACGAGTCGTCGTCGTCATCGCCTCCGCAGGATGCGGCAGCCAGTGCGAGAACGGCGGCGAGCACCGTGACCTTGCGCTTCATGAGAATCTCCCCCTTGTCACGTGGTGCCTGGAGCGTAGATCGAAACTGGTTTGGGTACAAACGATCGCGGTGAACGCAGTGTTTCAGAACGCCGCGGCAATTCATCGCTGCGGAGGGCGGATACCGCGGAACTCCCAGTCGCCCCCAGTGCTGTCGACACCACTTCTTCGGAGCTCGAGGGCTGGGCGCCGACGTCGGCGCCGATTGCGACGGGCCCGTGGACGATGTGGTTCTCGAGCCGTCCCAGGCCCTCGACCTCGACAGCGACCACGTCGCCGGGTTGAACCGGGCGGCTGTGGGCCGGGGTGCCCGACAAGAGCAGATCGCCGGGCTCGAGCGTGATCGTGCGGGCGATGTCGGCGACGAGGTAGTGCATGTCCCACTCCATCTCGTCGGTGTTGCCGTCCTGCACGATCGCTCCGTTGACAGTCGTCGTGATCCGCTTGCCGCGGAAGTCCCAGTCGGTGACGAGGCCGGGACCGACCGGGCACAGGGTGTCCGACCCCTTGACGCGCAGCATCGAGCCGGCGTCGGTGTCACGGAAGTCGTGCAAGCCGTAGTCGTTGGCGATCGTGTAACCGGCGATGTACGCCGCCGCCTCGTCACGGTTGACGTTCCGGCAGGTCCGCCCGATCACGATCGCGATCTCGCCCTCGTAGTTCAGCCATTGGCAGCGATCAGGCCTCACCACCGCGCCTCGATGGCCATTGAGCGAACTGACCGGCTTGTGGAAGTAGGTCGGAGCCGGAGGCAGCTTGGCCATGAACTCGTCGACCCGACTCCGGTAGTTGAGGTGGACGCAGATGATCTTGGTCGGCAACACCGGAGCGAGATGGGTGGCGGCGTCGGCGGAGGTGGTGCGACCATCGCCGGCGACGAGTTCGTCACCCAGGACGGTGACCGTCGTCGGGTTGCCGTCGAGCAGGATTCGGCGGTACTCGGTCACGGTTGGCTCCCTGGTGTGCGCGCTCGGCGTCGATCGGTTCGCTCGCAGATGATTCGTATCCAAACTAACCTGCCGCGAATGGCCGAGCTGCAAGGCTTCATGTTTCCTCGTTCGGCAACCGGCGCGGCGTCGTTGCTGCCCAGTCCGCCGTGGCACTACTCGGGCACGATGCTGACGCTCGAGTACCGGACCGATCCCGACTCGGTGGCCGAGCTGCTCCCGGCGCCGCTCGAACCGGCCGACGACGACCCGGGCGCCGTGGCCGTGATCTGGGCCGATTGGCAGAGCTGCTCCGATTCGTTCGACGAGCTCGTCGATCCGATCCGCTCGCAATACCTCGAGGTGTTCGTGGTCGCCCGGTGCAAGTACCGCGGCCAGCACTTCTCGCGTTGCCTCTACATCTGGGTCGACCGTGACTACGCGATGGTGCGCGGCCATCACCAGGGGTACCCGAAGAAGCTCGGCTCGATCCACCTCACCCGGCCGGTCGTGGTCGGCAAAGCCGGCCCACGCGTCGGTGCCGGCGCCAGGTTCGGTGCGACCCTCGCCGCCTACGACCGGCGGTTGATCGAAGCCACGTTCACGATGACCGAGCCGAGCGAGCACGCCGGATTCGTGAATGCCCTGCCCATGATCCACAACCGCTGGATGCCGTCGATCGAGTCGGATGGCTCCGACAGCCTCGACGAGCTGGTGACGATGAGCGGGTTCGATGCCGAAGTCGGACGCACCTATGCGGGTGAGTTCGAGATCGACCTGTTCGACTCGCCGGTCGAGGAGCTGACCCGCCTCCGCCCGCGCCATTTGATCGGTGGCTATTCGCGCGAGGTCGGCGTGTCGTGGCGTGCCGGCACCACTCTCGAACGCACCCTTCCACCGGCGATCGACTGAGCCGTACACTCCGCAGCCTCATGCCAGCCGGATTCTCCAGCAGCGACAAGTCCGACCTGATCCAGTCGGAACGCGATGTCCAGGCGCGCATCGGCGACCTCGACATCGACTTCGCCTCGCTGTCGGCGATCTCCAACATCTTTCGCGCTGCCACGACGGTCCGCAACCACATGGAGCGCACGGTGCTCTCCAACTCCGACCTGTCGTTCACGGCCTTCGTCGTGCTCTGGGTGCTGTGGATCTGGGGCGAGCAGGAGGCGCGATACGTGGCCGTCGAGTCCGGGATCTCGCGTGGCACACTCACCGGTGTGGTCTCGACCTTGGAAGCGCGTGGACTGGTCCAGCGTCGAACGCATCCGGACGACCGGCGCTCGGTGCTGGTGCGGGCGACGAAGGACGGAGAGAAGCTGATGCGCAAGCTGTTCCCGCAGTTCAACGCCCAGGAGACCGCCGTCTCGAGCGGGCTCGACGGCCGTCAGAAGCAGGGTCTCGCCGACGCCCTGCGGACGATCCAGCGCACGGTCGAGTCGCTCGCCTGATCAGCGGCGCGAGACCTTCACCGGCAGGTGCTTGATGCCGGAGATGAAGTTCGATCGCAGGTACTGCTCGGGGGCGGTCTGCTCGACGACGTCGATCCGCTTGAGGAGCTCCTGGAAGGTGACCCGGATCTCCATTCGCGCCAGCCAGGCGCCGAGGCACAGGTGCGGGCCACCGCGGCCGAACGCCATGTGGTCGTTGGGATGGCGAGTGAGGTCGAGCGTGAACGGATCGGCGAACTGCTCCTCGTCGAAGTTGCCCGACAGGAAGTACACGACGACCTTGTCGCCCTGCTCGATCGTGCGGCCGCGGAGCGTCACGTCATGCGTGGCCGTGCGCCGGAAATGAGTGGTGACCGAGGTCCACCGCAGCAGCTCGTCGGTGGCCACACGCCACTCGGCGTCGTCCGCCCGACGGAGGCGGTCGAGCACGTCGGGGCGGTCGAGCAAAGCCTTGAGGCTCCCTGCCATCGTGTAGCGGGTGGTGTCGTTCCCGGCCGCCACGAGCAGCGTGAAGAAGTTGTCGAACTCGAGCTCGGTCAGCGGCTCACCGTCGGTGGTAGGCGCCAACAGCTTCGAGATCACGTCGTCGGTCGGGTGTGCGCGCCGCAGCGCGGCCTGCTGCCGGGCGTACTCGAACAGCTCGTACCCGGCGGGGGAGCGGAACGGCATCAGCCGGAACTCGTCGGTGTCGACGAGGTCGACGACGTGCTCGGTGAATTCGGGATCGGTGTTGCCGAGCAGCGCATCGCCGAGCTCGACCAGGCGCGGCCCGTCGGAATCGGGCGTGCCGAGCAGCCGGCCGAGCATGCGCATCGGCAGCTCGCGGGCAACCTCCTCGACGAAGTCGAACTCGTCGAGCTCGAGCGCCTGCTCGACGACCGACGCCGCCAGCTCGCGGATCTGCTGCTCGTAGGTCTCGACGATCCGGCGCGTGAACACCTTCGACACCAGCCGCCGGAGCCGGGTGTGCTCCGGCGGGTCCATCTCCATCATCGTTCGACGGGCGGCGGTCTCCTCGTCGCTCATGTCCTCGAGCCGGATGCCCTGCCGCGACGTGTAGGTGTCGAACTCACGGCTGATGTCGAGGATGTCGCGGTACTTGGTGATCGCCCAGAACCCCCGACCGTCGCGCTCGTCGAACCAGGCGACCGGATCCTCGGCGCGCAGCCGGGCGAAGGTGGCGTGGGGCGGACCGTGCGTGTAGGTGTCGTGGGACGTGATGTCGGCGTGCGTGTCGCCCTCGATCGTTGCAACCATCGGCCCTCCACCTGCAGTCTTCCGGGATGATAGTTTGGGTCCGAATGAAATGCGAACGGAGCCGGGACCGTGGGTGAGGTGGTCGGCGCGGCGATGGTCGCCCACGTTCCCACGATCGTGATGGACGAGACCGAGCGACGCGAGCTCAACGCCGGTCAGGAGATCAGCCTCGTCCCCGGTTTGCAGCGGATGCGACGCGAGGTGTTCGACCGGCTGAAGCCCGACACCGTGGTGGTGTTCGACACGCATTGGTTCACGACCTTCGAGTTCGTCGTCTCCGCGCACGCCCGCCGGTCGGGCCGCTTCACCTCGGACGAGCTGCCGCGCGGCATGTGCCAGCGGCCGTACGACTTCCCCGGCGATCCCGAGCTGGCGGGGCTGATGGCCGACGCCGGCGAGCGGGCCGGCACCTGGATCACGCCGATCGACGACCCGTACCTGCCGATCCACTACCCGACCGTGAACCTGTTGCCGTTCCTGCAGGGCTCCGAGCGCTGGGTGTCGATCTCGACACCACAGACCGGCGAGACCGACGACTTCCTGCTCGCCGGCACCGCGATCGGCGACGCCATCGCCCGATCCGATCGGCGCGTGATCCTGCTCGCCAGCGGCGCCATGAGCCACAAGTTCTGGCCGCTGAAGGCGCTGCGCGACCACGAACCGTCGGATCCGATCCACATCCGCACCGAGGCTCATCGCGCGGCCGATCTGGAACGCCTCGAGTGGATGAAGCTCGGCCGCCATGATCTGATCATCGACACGATGGACGACTTCATGCGGTACACACCGGAGGGGCGCTTCGGTCACTACCTGCAGATGATCGCCGCCATCGGCGGGCGCGACTGCGCCGCCGTGGGGGAGTTGTTCAGCGACTACGAGAGCGCGGTCGGCACCGGGCAGGCACACGTCTGGTTCGAACGGCCGCAGGCCGGCTGGACGGGCTGACGTGGTGGAGCGCCCGCTGATCGGGTTGCCGGGCCGTCGCAAGCGGATCGGGCAGATCGAGGGCTTTCCCGCGTCGCTCGACGATCTGCTGGTCGACGTGTACTTCGCCGACTACGCCCGCAGCGTGCTCGCCGCCGGTGGCGTCCCGATCCACCTCCCGCTCGATGCCGACCCCGGCGACTGGGTCGGCGTGCTCGACGGGATCGTGCTCACGGGTGGCGCAGACGTCGAGCCCGAGCGCTACGGGCACGCCAACAACGCCTCCGAGACCGAGCCCCACCGCGACGAGATCGAGTTCGCCCTGCTCGACGCCGCCATCCACAACGGGGTGCCCTTGCTCGGGATCTGCCGTGGCCTGCAGGTGCTGAACGTGCACGCCGGAGGCACGCTCGACCAGCACGTGCCCGAGCACGCCCGCTACGACCTGACGCCTTCGGACCGGTCGCACGCCGTGTCGATCGAGCCGGGCAGCGCGTTGCACACGATCTACGGCGACGAGGTGGTCGTCAACTCGCTCCACCATCAGACGATCGACGACGTCGGGCCCGGGCTGCGTGTCACTGCGCGGGCGGCCGACGGGACGATCGAGGGCCTCGAGCTGGAGGGCGGTCTCGTGATCGCCGTGCAGTGGCACCCGGAGATGATGGACCACGCCGACCCGGTGTTCGGCTGGATCGTCGAACGCGCCCGTCGCTGAGCCGCGAACGCGCACCGTCAGAGCTTGGCGATGTCGGCGAGGAACCAGTCGACGAGCCGGTTCGTGCGCGTGCGTCACGTCCGGCTCGATCGCCGCCGTGTCGTCGAGCAGCGCTTCGGCGTCGATGCCGATCCGGCGCAACTCGTCGGCACCGCCCATGTCGATCCAGCTCGACACATGGGCGTGGGTCACCTCGGGGTGGAACTGCACGCCCAGGTGGCGCCCGACCGTGAACGCTTGCACCCCGACCTCGTCGCGGGCGAGCACCGTGGCATCGGCCGGTGGGTCGAAGCGGTCGTAGTGCCACTGCATCCACGGGCCGTCGAGCACGCCCCCGTCGAAGTCGGCGTGCAGCGGATGCCAGCCCACCTGGTGGGCGTCGGCGCGCACGACGCGGCCTCCGAGCGCGGCCGCCAACGCCTGAGCGCCGAAGCAGATGCCGAAGACGGGTACATCAGCGGCGTCTGCCCGACGCAGGAAGTCGAGCTCGTCACCGATCCAGGCGCCGATCCGCGCCGTGTCGTAGACCGAGTAGGTGGAGCCCATCGGCACGATCAGGTCGTAGTCGGACGGCTCACCGAAGTCGGCCCGACCGGCGGGGTTGCCGACCTGCTTCGTGACCACCGCGTCGACGAGCTCGAAGCCGTGGTGTTGGAGCCGCTCGCCGACCAGCGCCGACTCGGAACCGGGTTCGTGCACGACCACGAGCGCTCGCATCAGGCGAGTGTACAACGGCCGCCGTGTGCCGATCGTTTGGTTCCAAACGATCGATTGCGGGCGACTACCGTGCTCGCCGTGGACCACGGACTCGATCGTCGCACCGACCTTCAGCGCCGGCTGGTGGGTGTCGCCGCCGAGTTGGGCGCGACGTTCGCCACGCGTGCCGACCAGTACGACCGCCAGGCATCGTTTCCCTACGAGAACTTCGCCGACCTGCGCGACGCCGGCTTCCTCGGGCTGTGCATTCCCGTCAGGTTCGGTGGGCTCGGCGCCGACCTCCCGACGTACGCGATGGTGGCCGAGGAGCTCGGACGCCACTGCGGATCGACGGCCCTGACGTTCAACATGCACAGCGCGACCTGCCTGCTGGCCGGGCCGATCGCCGACGAGCTCGAGCTGCCGCACGACGAGCTGGCCTTGCTCGACAAGCGTCGCGAGGGCCTGTTCAGCGGGATCCTCGAGCAGCATCTGATCCACTCGCAGCCGTTCTCCGAGGGACTCAGCGGGCGTGCGACCACCGGCGTGGCAACCACCGCCGCGCCCGTCGACGGCGGCTTCGAGATCACGGGGCGCAAGATCTTCGCCTCGCTGTCCGAGAGTGCCGACATCCACAACGTCGTGTGCCTCGTGCCCGGGGACGACCGGATCCGGTTGTTCGGCGTGCCGGCCACGGCCTCAGGCGTGGTCATCTCGGGCGATTGGGATCCGCTCGGGATGCGCGGCACGATCTCCAAGAACCTCGTGTTCGACGCTGCCTTCGTTCCGGAGGAGAACGAGTGGCTGCCGCCCGGCATGTTCGACCAGGTCGCGGCGCGCTACCCGTGGTTCTACATGACGCTGTCGTTCGCCTACCTGGGGCTGATGCGCGGCGTGCTCGACTTCACCCGCGCCTACCTGCGAGGCGAGGTCGACGGGTCGAACCGGGCCAATCATCCGCAGAAGCAGGCGACGTGGGCCGAGATGCTGCTGCGCTACGACCAGGCACGCTCGCTGACGTACCAGGTGATCGAACGGATGCGGGTCGACCCGCACGTCGACGACGTTCGGCTGGCGTGGTCGGCGATGGTCACCACGATGGAGGGCGCGCCCGAGATCGCCTCGCTGGCGATCCGCGCCTGCGGTGGGCGCTCGCTGCTGCGTCCACTGCCGCTCGAACGGCTCTACCGCGATGCCCGGTGCGGCGCGACGATGCTGCCGTGGAGCGTCGAGGTGTGCCAGGAACGACTCGGCCAGTACGGCCTGGTCGAGGGCGACGGGAGCGTCGTGTGAGGGCGCCCCGATGACGCGCCTCGAATCGCATTGGGTCGAGCGCTTCCGGCAGCAGTTCGAGTTGTGCGGCGTGACCGCCACCGAGACGACGCTCGTGCTGTCGGAGTCGGGGAGCCGAGCCGAGCTGGTCGAGCTCGCCTCGTTGGCGCTCCAGTCGATCGGCGGCAGCCACGCCGCGCTGGAGCTCCGCACGCCACCCAACCGAGGTCCGGTGCCGATCAGGTCGACCGGCGCATCGGTGGCGATCGACGGCAATCCGGCGGTGATCGCCGCGCTGCAGGCAGCCGACTTCGTGGTCGACTGCACCGTCGAGGGGCTGCTGCACGCGCCCGAGCTGGGCGCGATCCTGTCGGCCGGCACCCGGATCCTGATGGTCTCGAACGAGCATCCCGAGGTGTTCGAGCGGATGGTCCACGACCCCGGCCTGGCAGCTCGCGTCGGCGCCGGCAAGGCGATGCTCGAGCAGGCGCGCGACGATGAGCGTCACGTCGGCGGCCGGCACCGATCTCACCGTCGGTCTCGGCGGCGCGTTCTGCGCCGGCTCGCACGGCTACACCGATCGGCCGGGCGACATCGCCCATTGGCCGGGCGGGCTGGTGTTGGCGTTCCCGGCCGCCGGCACGGTCAACGGCACGCTCGTGCTGGCGCCCGGCGACGTCAACCTGACCTTCAAGGAGTACGTGCGCTCGGCGATCACGTTGACGATCGTCGACGATCACATCACGTCGATCGTCGGCGACGGTGTCGACGCCGAACTGTTCGAGCCGTACCTCGAGTCGTTCGGCGAGCCGGAGGCGTATGCCACCAGCCACGTCGGTTGGGGCATGAACCCGGCGGCGCGCTGGGAGGCGCTGGCGCTCTACGACAAGTCGCAGACCAACGGCACCGAGCTGCGTGCCTTCGCCGGCAACTTCCTCTACTCGACCGGCGCCAACGAGGTCGCCGGTCGCTTCTGCCGCGGCCACTTCGACCTGCCGATGCGGGGCTGCACGGTCACCCTCGACGGTCGCCGTGTGGTCGTCGACGGCCGACTGATCCCCGAACTGGCTTCGTCCGAAGGAGCGTCATGACCAGCTACGACCGGCTCCGCGTGCTCTGGCCCGACCATCTCGGGCTGGCGCGCGGGAAGTACCTGCCATGGCGGATCGCCGACCGTGGCACGGCCTTCTGCGTCGGCACGTATCTGCTCGACTACCAACGCAACATCCTCGACGTCGACATCGGCATCGATCCCACCGGGTTGCCCGACATCGACGCCCGCTACGACCTCGCCGACGTGCGGCCCGGCTGGGAACCCGGCACCGGTGTCGTCGTCGCCGACGTCGACTTCCACGGCGAGCCGTACGTCGCTTCGGCGCGCCACGCGCTCCGCAAGGCGATCGCCGACTGGAACGAGCTCGGCTATCACCCGCGGGTCGGCATCGAGCTCGAGGCGTACCTGCTCGAGCCGGACGGCGAGGGCGGCTGGCGCCAGTACGACACGCCGTCGTCCGTGGTGTACGGCACCGGCGTGATGGCCGATCCGCTCGGTGTGATCGCCGAGATCATGCGTCGCGCCGAGGCCAGCGGCCTCGGCGTCGAGTCGATCAACGCCGAGTTCGACTATCCCGCAATGGGAGCTGACCCTCGAGTACGGCGAGGCGCTCGAGAGCGTCGATCGGATCTTCCTGTTCAAGGAGATGGCGCGCGAGACCGCCTACGAGTTCGGGCTACGACTCACGTTCCTGGGCAAGCCGTTCCCGGCCAAGGCGGGCAGCGGCCTCCACGTCAATCTGAGCCTCGCTACGGTCGACGGTCACAACGCCCTGCACGACCCCGACGCCGCCGACGGTCTGTCGGCGTTGGCGCGCCAGTGCATCGGCGGCATGCTCGCCCACCACCGCGGGCTGGCGGCGCTGTGCGCCTCGACCGTCAACGCCTACAAGCGGCTCCAGGTGGCAAGCCTGTCCGGACTGTTCGGCAACTGGGGCCACGACCACCGCTGCGCGGCCGTTCGCGTGCCTGCCCACCGCGGCGATGCGACGCGGTTGGAACACCGCATGCCCGACGGCGCCGCCAATCCTTATCTGGCCGCGGCCGCCGTGCTGCAAGCCGCTCGGCTCGGTGTCGTCGAGATGCAGTCGGCGCCCGAGCCCGAGACCGGAGACGGGATCGAGTCGATCAACACCGACGTGCGCGTCGCCGAGCACCTCGGCGCCGCACTCGACGATCTCGAGGCCGACGGTGCGCTCGGTCGAAGCGGTCGGCCCCGGAGTGGTGGCCAACCTGGTCGCCGTCAAGCGGGCCGAGTGGGCCAGCTACTGCGAGTCGCATCCCGACTGGGCGGCAGCGCTCGATCAGTTCACCGACTGGGAACGCGACTGGTACCTGCCGTTCCACTGACCGGGCTGCGCACGAGGGCGCCACGGTCTACGTCTCGGTGAGGAACGATCGCACGCGCGCGTTGAACACATCCGGTCGCTCGGTGGGCGGGAGGTGGCCGGCGCCGGGGATCACGTCGAGTTGCGCCCCCGGGATGTGGGCGGCGATGAACTCGGCGTACTCGATCGGCGTCTCGTCGTCGAGCTCGCCGACGATCACCAAGCGTCGGGTCGATCGATCTCGGCCAGCCGATCGGTGACGTCGTGCGACGGAAGGCACTCGACCGACGCCCGGAAGGCGGCGCTGCTGATCGGTGCGAAGGCACGGATGACGCGATCGCGCTCGCGGCCGCTGAAGCCCGGAGCCGTGATGGCATCGATCACGGCCGGCGCCATGTCGGCGGGCGTGAGCCCGGCGTCGAGCGGGGCCAGCCGGGCCCGCTTCCACTCGTCGGCGTCGGTGCCGTTGGCGCCGAACCGGTAGCTGGTGTCGGCCAGCACCAACCGGTCGATTCGATGCGGATGACGCAGCGCCAGGTGCATCGCCTGCTGACCCCCGAACGACAAGCCCGACGATGTGCGCCCGCGGCACATCGAGTGCATCGAGCAGGGCGGCGATCGAATCGGCCAGGCCGGGGAACGTGAGCGAGGCCGCCGGGGCGGCGTCGCCGTACCCGGGCATGTCCCAGGCGATGCATCGGAAGTGGTCGGACAGTCCCTCGAGCTGCGGCTCCCAGGCCAGGCGGGTGCCGCCCAGTCCGTGGAGGAAGACGATCGGCGGGCCGTCGCCCGCCTCGCGCCACGACAGCCCGCCGAGCGAGGTGATCAGTGGCGAGCGGCGACATTCAGCGGGCGACCCCAGGCGCCACACGTCGGAGTACGGGCTTGACGAGGGCCGCCAGCGCCAGGCCGACGACCGCCCCGCCGACGACGTCGGATGGGTGGTGGATCCGCACGTAGGCGCGGCTGACGCCGACGATCGCCGCCACGCTGATCCACAGCGGCGCCCAGCGGCGGCCGTCCCAGGCGATCAGCGATCGGCGGCCGCGAAGGCGGCCGCGCTGGCGTGCCCGCTCGGGAAACGCCGACGTGCTCGGCGTGCGAACGTCGCAGCGGGCGTCGCCGGACGTCGGTGGGCCGCTGCGCGGCGGAACAGGCGCTTGACGCCCTGGTTGACGATCAGGCTCTCGAGCGCCGAGCGCGGCCGCCAGCGCGATCACCTGGTCGGGGCGGCGCCGGAGCAGCCCGCGTGTCACCGAGGCGCACGTGCCAGATCAGGCTGAAGTCGCCGAGCGTGGCTGGCGGCGAGGAACAGCCGGTCGGCGAGCGGATGGCCGCGCAGCTGCTCGAGCAGCTGCGTCGGCGGCGGCGTCGAAGGCGTCGACCGCCGGGCCGAAGTCGCTGCGGCCCGGGACGCCATCGGGGCTGGTCACGGCTCGACGATCGACACGACTAGACACTGAGCTCGGGGCCGAGCATGTCGGCGAGCACGACGCGGCGCCTCGATCGCCGGCCAGCGCCGGGTCGCCGCCGAACTCGGGGCACCAGCGCTGGTAGGCGCAGTAGTTGCAGAGCGTGCTCGGCTTGGGCCGGAAGTCGTCGCGCTCGCAGGCGGTGGCGACCGCCTTCCAGACGGCGTTGGTGCGGGTGGTCATGTACCGGGTGGACTGCGCCGACGGCGTGGCCGTGATCACCTCGCCGGACTTGAGGTACATCAGCCGGATCGCGGCGGGGATGCGGCCGAACACCGACTCGCACAGGAAGGCGTAGAAGTGCACGCCCGACGAGGCTCTTGCGCTCGAAGTTGGGGTGCGGGGCGCGACCGGTCTTGTAGTCGGTGACGACCAGCTCGCCGTCGTCGTCGAGCTCGAGCCGGTCGATGATGCCGCGCAGCGTGAGGTCGCCGACCGGCGCCTCGAGCCTCAGCTCGAGCCCGATCGCCCGCACGCGGCGCGGATCTTCGAGCGTCATGTAGTTGGCGGCGAGCTCGCGGCACTCGGCGAAGAACCGTTGGGCGGCTTCGCGTCGAGCTCGAGCTCGGTGAAGTCGGGATGGACGCGTGTACTCGGCGATCGCAGCGTCGACGCAGCGGTCGAGCGCGTGCGGCGTGCGCTCGGCGGGCGCGAGCAGGAACAGCAGCTCGAGCGCGCGGTGCACCAGCGAGCCCTTGGTGGTGGCCTGGCGTGGGCGGGTCGGGGAGGCGTCTGGATGCTGGCGAAGCGGAACGCCAGCGGGCACGACAGGAACGACTCGACCCTGGACGGCGAGAGGCTGGTGGGCAGCGTCCACAGGGGTGGTGCTGGCTCGGTGGCGGCGGCGATGCTCATCTCGCTGCGCCATGGTACGTGAGGGGTGTCACACCCGGCGCGGAGATCAGTTCGGCGACCTCGGTCCGGATGGCTGAACGGGCCGAAGTGGTCCTGGTGCGGGAGCACGACCAGCTCGCCGTGGGGGAGTCGCTCGGCGATCTGCTCGGCCGCACGCCGACGGCTGGTCCGGCTCGAACGACACCCGCGACGACCAGCACCGGCACGTCGATCTCGCGGCAGCAGGTCCCACACGCCGTTGTCTGCGGCCCGGCACGAAGATGGCCGCCTCGAGCTCGGGCGGGCAGCACAGCTCGACGTCGCCGTCGGCGGTCGGTCGCAGCCCGTGCTCGACGTAGCCGCGCAACGATTCGGGCGTCATCTGCGACAGCGGCGGCTTGCGAGCGGAAGTTCGCGTACGCCTCGTCGAACGAGGCGAACCGGCGCCGGCGGCGGCGGGCGCCGACCACGAGCGGCGACGTCGTCCGGGTCGACCGGCTGGTCGGCGCGGCGGGCGGGCGATCGGTTCGAACAGCACCAGCCGGTCGAACAGCGACGGGTCGCGGTGGGCCGCCATCAGCAGCGACGCGCCGCCCATCGAGTGGCCGAAGCCGACCAGGCCGCCCTGCGGGCGCGATCGCCCGCGCCACGGCGAGCGTGTCGTCGCCGAATCGGCGCCAGTCGACGCCCACGCCGGCCTCCCAACCGGGCGGCGGCGATCGTGGCGCCGTGGCCGCGGTGGTCGAGCGGCGAGGCCGTGGAAGCGATCGGCCGAGCGCGCTCGGCGAGCGGCGCGTAGGCGTGCCCGCAGAACCCGGTGGCGTGCGAGATCAGCAGCGGCGGAGCGGTCGTGTCGCCGGCGCAGCTCGTGGACGGCGACCGCGACGCCGTCGGTCGACTCGACCGCGAGCGGACCGATCGGCCGTCAACTGGCGTCCCTGCGCCGCCGCGACCGCCGCCAGTGCCAGGTCGACCAGCCGGTCGAGGGCGACGCCGAGCAGCGACCGAGATGCCGATCACCGGCCCACACCGGCCAGTCGCCGTCGAACCAGAGGAACTCGATGCGGCGCTCGTCGCCGTTCTGGAAGAAGAAGATCGCCAGCAGCGACCACGAGCACCAGCAGCGCGATCAGCTTCCACGGCGGGCCTTCGCTCCGAGAACTGTGCTCCGTCGTTCTGGTCGTCGCTCATGGCGCTGCTCGCTGCGCGGATCAGTCGGTGAGGTGCTTGAGGTAGATGCCGATCTCGTCGGCCATCTGGGTCGGGACGTCGAACGTCGTGCGATCGGTGACGCGCTCCAGTTGGCGGCGACCGATTCGGGGGTGAGGTCGGCGTCGGTGTAGCCCGGGCCCTCGCCGATGAAGATCTCGGCGACCCGACCGCCGGCGACCGAGAAGATCCGGCCGGTCGGCTCGCAGCTCTCGTGGCGAGAGATAGGTGACGAGCGGCGACACGAAGCGTGCGTCGAGCCTTGTCGCCGAGCGGCCGAGCAGGTCTTCGGTCATGCGCGTCTTGGCCACGGTGCGATCACGTTGGCCTTGATGTTGTACTTGGCGCCCTCGACGGCGAGCACGCGGGTGAAGCCCGACCAGGCCCATCTTGGCGGCGGCGTAGTTGGCCTGGCCGAAGCTGCCGAAGATGCCGGCGCCCGACGCGGTGCACACGACGCGGCCGTAGCTCTGCTGGCGCATGTGCGGCCAGGCCGCCGACGTGACGTGGTAGGCGCCGTTGAGGTGGACGTCGATCACCGCGCTCCAGAGGTCGGGCGTCATGTTGTGGAACGACTTGTCGCGGAGGATGCCGGCGTTGTTGACGACGATGTCGACGCGCCCGAAGGCATCGAGCGCGGTCTGCACGATCGCCGCTCCGCCCTCGGGTGTGGCGACCGAGTTGGTGTCGGCGACAGCCTCGCCGCCGAGCCCGTTGATCTCGTCGACCATCCGTTCGGCGGCGCCCTTGTCGCTGCCGGTGCCGTCGACCGCTCCGCCGAGATCGTTGACCACGACGAGCGCCCCACGCGAGGCCATCATCAGGGCGTGCTCGCGACCGAGCCCGCCACCCGAACCGGTGATGATCGCCAACCTTCCGTCGAACCCCAGAGTGTCGGTCATGGGCGGCCAACCGTACTGGACACCGGCGGCCGGGATCAAGCGCACTCGATCAGGCGCGGGCGCGTGGAATCCGGAGCGATCCGCCGGCGGCGACCATCGTCACCGCGTCGCCGTCGCCGATCGGCACGGCGCCGCCGGACTCGACCGTGACGGTCGCCCCGTCGGGGTCGAGGGCGATCGAGATGTCGCTGCCGCGCCGATGGAGCCGGAAGCGCATCGCTGTCCAACCGGCCGGCAGGCGGGGCGCGACGCGAAGGCGGTCGGCCGTAGTCGCGAACGCCGGCGAAGCCGTGCACGAGCGCCGCCCACACCCCGCCGACGTTGGCGATGTGGGCGCCGTCGACCGTGTTGCCGTGGGTGTCGGCGATGTCGAGGTACAGCGACTGGTCGAAGTAGTGCAGCGCCAGGTCGTGCGTGCCCGACCTCGGCCGCCATGATCGACTGCACGCACGCCGAGAGTGACGAGTCGCCGGTGGTGATCGGGTCGTAGTAGTCGAAGTTGCGGCGCTGCAGCGTCGAGCGTGAACTCGTCGCTGCGCAGGAACATCGCCAGCACGACGTCGGCCTGCTTGAGCACCTGATGGCGGTAGATCACGAGCGGGTGGAAGTTGAGCAGCAGCGGGTACTTCTCGTCGGGCGTGCCCGTCCCAGTCCCATGGCTCGTGGCCGAGGAACGAGTCGTCCTGCGGGTTGATGCCGAGCGTCTCGTCGTACAGCACGCACATCGCATCGGCGGCGCGCCGCCATGCTTCGACCTCGTCGTCGGCGAGGCCGGTGGCGGCGACGAGCGCCGCGATGCCGTCGGGGTGGTGCGACGCACGAGCATGTCGACCGTGTCGGCGGCGAATCGCAGCGTGAACCGCGCCATCACGTTCGTGTACACGTTGTCGTCGACGACCGCCGTGTACTCGTCGGGGCCGGTGACGCCGTGGATGTGGAAGCGCGGCGGGTCGGTGCGGTCGTAGAAGCCGAGGTCGGCGAACAGGCGCGCGATCTCGACCAGCGATCTCGGCGCCCTCGTTGCGCAGGAACTCGATGTCGCCGGTGGCCGTGACGTAGCGGTCGATGGCGTACGCCACGTCGGCGTCGATGTGGTACTGCGCCGTGCCCGCCGGGTAGTAGGCCGACGCCTCCTCGCCGTTGATCGTGCGCCATGGGTACAGCGCCCCGCGCTGCGACATCTCGGCCGCCCGGCGGCGAGCGGCCGGCAGCGTGCGGTAGCGGAACCGCAGCAGGTCGCGCGCCGCCGTCGGGTTGTTGTACGCGAGCATCGGGATCACGTAGACCTCGGTGTCCCAGAAGTAGTGGCCGTCGTAGCCGCCGGCGGTCACCGCCTTGGCGGCGATGCCGCGCTCGCCGACCTGGGCCGACGCCTGGGCCATCTGGAACAGGTTCCAGCGGATCGCCTGCTGGGCAGCCGCGTCGCCCTCGACGACGATGTCGGTGCGCTGCCAGAACTGGTCGAGCCACGCCGCTGCTCGGCTGCGAGCCTGCGTCCCAGCCGCCGCGACGGCGCTCGTCGAGCGTGCTCGCGGCATCGCGCCTGCGAGCTCGTCGACGTGGCTGCGTCGGCGATCGATCGGCGATCTGGCCGGCGGCGTGGTAGGCGACGTACTTGGTGACGGTGATCGTGTCTCCCTCGGCGCCAGGTCGACCGAGATCGTGGTGGTCGCGCGTGTCGGGCGCGAGCTCGGTGTCGATCGTCGCACCGGCGACTGCCGTCGATCGACGTGGCGGGCGCGCGGCGGCGATCCGCATGCCGCTCGTCGGCTGTGCGAAAGCCGAGCACGGACGACGCCGCCCGCACCGGGGCCGGATCGTCGTCGTGCCTGCAGCGCCGGCTCGAGCACTCGATGGTCGAACGTGCGCCCGCGGCGCGGGTCGGTGCTCGCGCCCGCCGGGTCGTCGGTCGCCGACGTCCTGGCGGTTGACGAGCTGCGAGCGTGATCGTCGACCGGAGCGCTGCCCGTCGAGCAGCGGTGACCGACAGCCGGAGGACGGCCAGGTGCCGGTGCTCGAGGCTGACGAGCCGCTCCGACACGACCGCGACGCGTGACCGCCGCGCGGTGGTGCCCAGATGAACTCGCGACCGCAGCACGCCGGTCGCGGAAGTCGATCGTCGGCGGAAGTCGCTCGACTCGCTCGATCTGGCCGCGATGCGCCGGCGCAGCCGCAGCACCTCGCCGCCGACGGCGAGCTCGATCGACTTGGCGTCGGGGGCGTTGAGCAGCGTCTGTCCGGTGCGGGCGAGCGCGTACGCGTGTCTCGGCGTAGCTCGATCGGGAACGTCTCGTGGAAGCCGTTGACGTAGGTGCCGGCCGACTGCGGGTCGGGGCCCAGTCGGCGCGCAGCCCGAGATAGCCGTTGCCGACCGCGAACAGCGTGCCGGTCAGCCCGCCGTCGTCGTCGCCGAGCCGGGTCTCGACCAACCGCCATGGGTCGATCGGGAAGCGCTCGCGGTCGATCGTCGATCGTCGGCCGGCTTGCGACTTCACGCAAGCGTCTCCCCGAGATCGTCGACGACGATGTCGGCGCCGGCCTCGCTCGAGCGCCTGCCGGTTGCCCCCGCGGTCGACACCGAGGACGAGCGCCGAAGTCGCCGGCGCTGCCCGGCGGCGACGCCGGAGATCGCGTCCTCGACCACGACTGCCCGCGCCGGGTCGACGTCGAGCCGCTCGGCGGCATGGAGGAACATCGCCGGGTCGGGCTTGCCCGGCGAGGTGCTCGTCGACGGCGGTGATGCCGTCGACGACGGCGCCGAAGCGGTCGCTCGATGCCGGCCGCCCGCAGCACGGTCCGGGCGTTCTTCGACGACGACACGATCGCGCTCGGCATGCCGCGCTGCGTCGAGCCGGTCGAGCACGGCCATCGAGCCCGGGTAGGGGGCGATCCCCTCGTGGGCGAGCACGGCGTTGAACATCTCGTCCTTGCGGTTGCCGAGCGCGCAGATCGTGTCGTCGCCCGGCGGGTCGGACGGGTCGCCCCACGGCAGGTCGCACGTCGCGCGACTGCCAGGAACGTGCGCGACGCCGTCGTACCGCGGCCGCCCGTCGACGTATGCGAGGTAGTCGGCGATTCGTGAATCCCCATGGCGCGAACAGCTCGGCCCATGCCCGCTCGTGGATCTCGGCGGTCGGCGTGATGACGCCGTCGAGATCGAACAACACCGCCTCGAACGCACGTCCAGTCGACGATCCGGCCGTGCTCCACGCCGGGCATCGTAACGTCCTAGGGCGGGGGCGGGCCTTCGCGGAGGCGATCGAGCGTGGCCAGCGCCGGCCCGGCCTGGCCGACCGCGTCCCATTGCGTCTCGAGCCACCATGTGGCGCCGGCATCGGCCCATGCCGCCGGCGAGTGGTCGGCGGCGCGGCCCTCGATCACGATGTCGTAGTCGGCGATCGGTCGGGCAGCGTGGTGCGCACGGCACGCGATCTCGGCCAGCGTCGCCTGGCGCGCCGTCGCCGTCGTCGAGCACCTGCGGGATCAGCCCGTCCCAGCGAGCGGCGCGTGACATCGACTTGGGCGAGCCGAGCGCGCCGACGCACCAGATCGGCACACGCGGTGTCTGCACCGTGTGGCCGATCGTCGGGAAGTCGGTCGGCTCGACCGTGTAGTGCTTGCCCGAGAACGAGTACGGCTGTCCGTGCCACAGCCCGCAGGCGATCTCGAGGCACTCGTCCATCAGCTCGGCGCGCAGGCGCTTGTCGCACTCCTCGCCGAAGGCGGCGAAGCCGGAGTCGATCGCGCCGAGCCCGACGGCGAGCGTGACCCGCCCGTCGCTGAGGCGGTCGACGGTGGCGACCTGGCTGGCGAGCTCCCACGGCTTGCGCCGCGACGGCGGGGTGAGCATCGTGCCGAGCCTGATCTTGCTCGTGCGCACGGCTGCCAGCGCGAGGCTGATCCACGTGTCGACGCCCCACACCGGCTCCCACACGAAGATCCCGTCCCAGCCGTTGTCCTCTGCGACGGCTGCCAGATCGCCCGACCTCTTCGGCGTCGGCCCACGGGATCACGAAGCCGAACTTCATGGTCGGTCCTCATGGAGCGAGCGTAGATCACGATCGATTCGAGGCTCGATCGGGCGTGCCGGCGCTCGCCTACGATCGCCGCGATGCACGTCGTCGATCGGGCTCGCCAGGTTGCCGTCGTGGCGGCGTGACGCGGCCGACGAGGCAGAGCGACTGCGACGGCTGGCGCCGGTCACCGTGGCAGCGCTCGCCGACGCCGGATTGTTCACCCTGTGCCTGCCGCGTGCGTATGGGGGCCGGGTGCGTCGCCGGTCGAGATGATCGACGCCGTGGTCGAAGTCGCCCGCGGCGACGGCGCGGCCGGCTGGTGCGCTGCGATCGCATCGACGACGTCGTCGATGGCGGCCTTCCTGGCCCCCGACGTCGCCGGCACCATCTATCCGAACGTGACGACGGCGAGCGGCGGGGTGTTCGCGCCGAACGGGCGCGGGGCACGCGATCGGCGACGGCTACCGCGTCACCGGGCGCTGGCAATGGGGGAGCGGCACGCAGCACTGCGCCTGGATCGTCGGTGGCGCGATGTGCGACGACGGCACCCAGCGGGTCTGCTTCTTCCCGGCGGCCGACGTCGAGTTCCACGACACGTGGCACAGCGTCGGTCTGCGCGGCACCGGCTCGCTCGACTTCTCGGTCGACGGGGCGATCGTGCCCGAACCGTTCACGGTGCGCCCGGGTGTCGGGCACGTGCCACGTCGACGAACCGATCGCCCACTTCCCGAACTTCACGTTGCTCGCCCTCGGCATCGCCGCCACGGCGCTCGGTGTCGCTCGCCGCGCGCTCGACCTGCTGGCCGAGATCGCCGGCGCCAAGACGCCACAGTTCTCGTCCCGCACGCTCGGCAACAGCGGGTTCGCCCAGACCGAGTTCGCCAGGGCCGAGGCGCAGTGGTCCGCCGCCCGCGCCTACCTCCGCGATGAGGTCGGGGCGGCGTGGGACATCGCCTCGACCGGGGATCCCGTGCCGGTCGGCTCGCGGGTGGCGATGCGGCTCGCCGCCGCGCACGCGGCAGGCTCGAGCGTCGCCGTCGCCGACGCGGCGTGGACGCTGGCCGGCGGGACCGCCGTCTACGAGACGAGTGCGCTCGGCCGTTGCATGCGCGATGCCCACGTCATGACGCAGCACATCATGGTCGCCCCGAAGCTGCACGAGACGCTCGGCAAGTACCTGCTCGGCGCCGAGTTCGACGCCGCCATGATCTGACGTCGGTCAGCTTGCCGAGCGCGCCCAGTGTCGACAGGCTGCTCGGAAGCTCCGGTGCCGGGGGCACGAGACCGATCTCGGCGACGCCCGCCGCCTCGTACTCGGCGATGCGACGCCGAACGGTGGCTTCGTCGCCGACGAGCGCGACGTGATCGAGCAGATCGCGGGGGATGCGGGCGAACAACTGCTTCGGATGAGGACGCGTGCGGGCGAACTCGACGAGCTCGGCGTAGCCGGCGTCGATGAACATCTGGTCGTACCCGGGGGCGGCGAGGTAGCCGACGAACCCGCGGGTCAGCCAGTCGCGCTCCTCGTCGGACGGGTCGATCGCGGCGCACAGCCACACGGCGGTGTTGGGGTGCCGCGGCGCCAGGCGCCGGGCC
Source organism: Ilumatobacteraceae bacterium (assembly GCA_963850755.1). Classification (GTDB taxonomy): domain Bacteria; phylum Actinomycetota; class Acidimicrobiia; order Acidimicrobiales; family Ilumatobacteraceae; genus Ilumatobacter. The sequence continues at coordinate 126,873 of CAWKMO010000009.1, forward strand.
GCATCGGCGGTCACCATGTTGAGCACCATGCGGTCGGCGCCGGCGGCGACCTCGATCGCCCGCTGCTCCGAAGGCGGCGACCGTGATCGTCGGGCGCGGAGCCGGCGGCTGCGAGAGTCGGAAGCCGTTCACACGCTCGCCGGCGAGCAGGGCGCGGAGCTCGTCGGCCGTGCGTTGCCAACCGTTCTGCCGCGCCGGATCGCGAACGACCATGCCATCTGGCGACGGCGCTGCTCGACGTGCCGAGCGCGACGTGCACACCGCGACCCGTGGCGGCAACTGTCTGCAGCGCGATCGCGATCTGCACCGGTGAGCGCACCGTCACGGCCAACGGCCCGAGCACGAGCTCGATCCGGTCCGTGCGCTCGGCGATCAGCGTCGCCATCGCCGGGGCGTCGGCCTTCGCCATCTCGGGCACCCACAGCTCGCCGTAGCCCAACTTGTCGGCGGCGACGGCGAGCTCGAGGTCACTGGCGATCGTTCGATCGAGCCATTGCCCCAACACCACCGACAGGCGCACCAGCGAGACGATACGGGGGAGCGCCCACCACTACGGTCACCGGCGTGGATGCGATCGAGGTGATCATGACGACGCGCGCGATCCGGCGCTTCAGCGCCCAGCCGGTCGACGACGCCGACATCGAGACCTGCCTGCGGGCGGCGCAGCAGGGGCCTTCGGGCGGCAACGTCCAGCCGCAGCAGTACCTCGTGGTCACCGATCCCGAGCGCAAGGCCGTGGTCGCCCACTGGTACAAGTCGGCGTTCTACCGATACGACGCGACATTGGGTGAACCGGGAGAGTTCCGCGACGAGGCCGCCCGACGTTCGTGGGAGCGCACGCGCGATGCCAGCCGTCACCTCGCCGACCATCTCGCCGAGGTGCCGGCGATCGTGGTGTTCCTGCAGGCGTCGATCCCGTGGGGCACGCGCGACGAGATCGGGCCACTCGACATCGGGCGGCTCGACGCTTCGGTGTATCCGGCGGTCCAGAACTTCTGCCTCGCCGCCCGCTCGCTCGGGCTCGGGACGACCCTGACGACCGTGATCCGCGTGTACGGCGACGAGACGTTGGCGGCACTCGGTGTACCACCCGGCCGTTTCGAGATCGCGGCGTTGGTGCCGCTCGGCCACCCCACCGGCAGCTTCGGCGTCGCCCCGCGCAAGCCGGCGGCGGCGGTCACGCATTGGAACGAATGGGGCGCCAAACGTCGCTGACGGCGCGCCCTCGGGCGGGTGATGACCGCTTCGGTAGGCTGCGGCGATGCTGACCCGGGCGAAGGTCACCGATCACGACCTGGTGCGGTTCGAGCACGTCGGTTGCTCGTACGGCGGGTCGACCGGTCGATCGAGGACGTGTCGTTCGTGATCGGCGCCGCGTGAGTTCGTCGGGATCGTCGGCCCCTCGGGTGGCGGCAAGACCACGGTGCTGCGCGCCTTGCTCGGCACGATCGAGCCGATCGTACGGAGCGTGGTTCGCCGCCGTGGCGCACGTCGCTCGGCTACGTCCCCCAGGTCGAGGCCGTCGACTGGAACTTCCCGGTCACCGTGGGCGAGGTCGTGGCGATGACGATCGAACGCCCACGGCTGGCGCCGGCTCGGTGCCGACCGGTCGCGACGCGTCATCGAGGTGCTCGAGCGGCTCGGCATCGCCGAGTTCGTCGGATCGCCAGATCGGCGCCCTCAGCGGTGGCCAGCAGCAGCGCGTCTTCCTGGCCCGGGCGCTCGTGCACGACCCCGATGTGCTCGTGCTCGACGAACCGGCGGGCGGCGTCGACGTCGCCACCCGTCACGAGATCCTGCACCTCCTCGCCGACCTCCATCACGACGGCATGTCGATCGTGCTCACCACCCACGACATCAACGGGTTGGCCGCGCACCTGCCGCGGATCGTCTGCTTCAACCGCACCGTCGTCGCCGACGGCTCGCCGGCCGAGGTGCTCCACCCGTACGTGCTCGAGCGCACCTACGGCGCGCCGATGAGCGTGCTCCAGCACGGCGGCATGCCGGTCGTGCTCGAACCGGTGCACGGGCTGCACGACCGCCTCCGGGGCTCGGCGTGACGCTTGCCGGGACGCTCGGCTTCGACCCGCTCGAGCCGTTCGCCTACGGGTTCTTCCAGCGCGGGATGCTGGTCGCCGTGCTCGCCGGCGCGCTGTGCGGGCTGGTCGGCGTGTACGTCGTGCTGCGGTCGATGAGCTACGTCGGCCACGGCCTGTCGCACGCCGTGTTCGGCGGCGCTGCGATGTCGGCCGCGCTGGGTGCCTCGTACTTCCTCGGCGCCGGCTTGTGGGGGCTGTCTCGCCGGCATTGCTGATCGCGCGTGTGGCGGGGCGCGGCGACGATCGGGGCGGACGCCGCGATCGGGGTCGTCACGACGGCCTCGTTCGCGATCGGGCTCGTGATCCAGAGCCGCTCGGGGGCGGTCGGGCGGTCGCTCGACGCCGTGCTGTTCGGCAACGTGCTGGGGGTGCGCACGAGCGACGTGGTCGTGATGGTGGTCGCTCGGCGTGGTCGTGTCGGCGTTCGTGGTCGCGTACCGGCGCGAGTTGACGTTCGCCACCTTCGATCGCGAGGTGGCCGCCATCAGCGGCATCGACGTCGGCGCGCATCGACGCGCTGCTGATGCTCGCGATCGCCGCCACCGTGATCGTGTCGGCGCGGGTGATCGGCGCGCTGCTGATCTCGGCCATGCTGGTGCTGCCCGCGGCGACGACTGCGCCTGGTCGCGACCTCGATCGGGTCGATGCTCATGTGGTCACCCGTGCTCGGTGCGTCGTGCGGGCTGGTGGGCATGTACGTCAGCTGGTACGCCGACGTGCCCTCCGGGGCGGCGATCACGCTCGTCGGCACCGCCGTGTTCGCCGCCGCCTACCTGGTGTCGGACGTCTCCCGCCGGCGCTCGCTGTCCAGACTGGACGCCCACGGCGTGCTGACCTGACGCGGCGGTCGCGCCTGCTCAGCCCTCTGTCCCGATAGCGTGGACAGGCCATGAATTCCACCCCCCTCGCCTCGCTGTGCACGCGCGCGGATCTGCGCAACCTCGCCATCGTCGCCCACGTCGACCATGGCAAGACCACGCTCGTCGACGCCCTGCTGAGGCAGTCCGGCGCCTTCCGCGCCAACGAGGACGCTCACCGACCGGGTGATGGACTCCAACGATCTCGAGCGTGAGAAGGGCATCACGATCCTCGCCAAGAACACGTCGGTCCAGTGGGGCGGCGTCACGCTCAACATCGTCGACACGCCCGGCCACGCCGACTTCGGTGGCGAGGTCGAGCGGGCGCTCACGATGGTCGACGGCATCGTGCTGCTGGTCGACGCCGCCGAAGGTCCGCTGCCGCAGACCCGCTTCGTGCTGCGCAAGGCGCTCGCCTACGACATGCCGGTGATCCTGGTGATCAACAAGGTCGACCGGCCCGACGCCCGCATCAGCGAGGTCGTCGACGAGGTCTACGAGCTGTTCATGGACCTCGACGCCGAGGATCACCAGCTCGACTTCCCGATCGTGTACTGCTCGGGCCGCGACGGTTGGGCGTCGCTCGACCCCGACGTCGCGGGCACCGACCTGGCGCCGCTGTGCGACGTCGTGCTCAACACGATCCCGGCCCCGACCTACACCGAGGGCGCGCCGCTGCAGGCGTGGGTCACCAACCTCGACGCCAACCCGTACCTCGGCCGGCTCGCGCTGTGCCGGGTGATCGAGGGCACGATCCGCAAGGGCCAGCAGGTCGCCTGGTGCCGCACCGACGGCATCGATCCAGCGCACCAAGGTCGTCGAGCTGTACCTCACCAAGCAGCTCACCCGCGTGCCGGTCGACGAGGCCGGCCCCGGCGACCTCGTGGCCGTCGCCGGCATCGACGAGATCACGATCGGCGAGACGCTCGCCGACCCCGACGACCCGCGTCCGCTGCCGGTGATCACCGTCGACGAGCCGGCGCTCTCGATGACGATCGGCATCAACACCTCGCCGCTCGCCGGCCGCGACGGCACGAAGATGACGGCCCGCCTGCTGAAGAACCGGCTCGATGCCGAGCTCGTCGGCAACGTCAGCATCCGCGTCAACCCCACCGACCGTCCCGACGCGTGGGAAGTCCAGGCCCGCGGCGAGCTGCAGCTGGCGGTGCTGGTCGAGACGATGCGTCGCGAGGGCTTCGAGCTCACGGTCGGCAAGCCCGAGGTCGTCACCCGCGATGATCGACGGCGAAGCGCTGCGAGCCGGTCGAGCGGGTCACGATCGACACCCCCGACGACTACCTCGGCGCCGTCACCCAGTTGCTCGCCGCCCGCAAGGGCCGGATGGAGAACATGATCAACCACGGCCTCGGTTGGGTGCGCCTCGAGTACCTCGTGCCGGCGCGCGGGCTGATCGGCTTCCGCACCGAGTTCCTCACCGAGACCCGCGGCACCGGCGTGCTCAGCCACATCTTCGAGGGCTACGAGCCGTGGTTCGGCGAGATCCGTGCCCGCGAGCGTGGCTCGCTGGTGGCCGACCGCACGGGCCCGGCCACCACGTACGCGATGACCAACCTGCAGGACCGCTCGACGATGATGGTCGGCCCCGGCACCGAGGTCTACCAGGGGATGATCGTCGGCGAGAACGCCCGCGCCGGCGACATGGACGTCAACATCTGCCGCGAGAAGAAGCTCACCAACATGCGCGCCTCGTCGTCCGACGAGACCGTCAGGCTGACGCCGCACCGCGAGCTGTCGCTCGAGCACGCGCTCGAGTTCATCGCCGTCGACGAGTGCGTCGAGGTCACGCCGAAGAACATCCGCCTGCGCAAGGTGTGGCTCGATCCCGCAGGATCGCCACCGCCACGCCAAGCGAATCGCCAACGCCGAAGCCTCCTGACCCAGTCGCTGGACCGAGGGGCTCGCCCACGGCCGCGACACGCGCACATGCGTGCCGCGAGCAGCAGACTGGGCCCATGAAGACCGTTCAGTGGACAGGCACCGATCGACCCGTATCCAACATCGTGGTCGGACTGATGCGCATCAGAGACTTGGACGACGAGGCGATCCGCACTCTCGTCGGCACGTCGATCGATGCCGGCGTCAACGTGTTCGACCATGCCGATGTCTACGGCGGCGAGGCCCACAGATGCGAGCACCGGTGGGGTGAGGCACTGGATCTGAGCCCGGCGGAGCGCGAGGCGATCGTGATCCAGACCAAGGTCGGCATCCGACGCATGCCGAGCGGCGTCGCCATGTTCGACTTCTCGAAGGAGCACATCCTCGAGTCGGTCGACGGCTCGCTGGCGGCGCTGCGGACCGACTACATCGACCTGCTCCTCCTGCACCGGCCCGACGCGCTCGTCGAACCCGAGGAGGTCGCCGAGGCGTTCGACCAGCTCCACACGGCCGGCAAGGTGCGGAACTTCGGGGTCTCCAACCACACCCCCGGCCAGATCGAGCTGCTCAAGAAGTACGTCGCACAACCGTTGGTCGCGAACCAGGTGCAGCTGAGCATCACACATGCCGCCCTCGTGGCGGCGGGCGTCGCATCCAACATGGAGACCACCGACCAGTCGATCAGCCGTGACAACGGACTGCTCGACTACGCCCGCCTCAACGACATCACACTGCAGGCGTGGTCGCCGTTCCAGAAGAAGTGGTTCGACGGGGTGTTCCTCGGCGACGCCGAGTACCCCGCGCTCAACGAGGCGCTCGACGAGCTGGCAGAGAAGTACGGCGTCACACCGACCGGCATCGCCGTGGCGTGGATCACGCGGCATCCGGCGAACATCCAGGTCGTGCTCGGCACCACGAAACCAGAGCGGGTGCTCGAGGCGGTCGCCGGCAGCGACATCCCGTTGACCCGCGAGGAGTGGTACCGGCTCTTCACCGCCGCCGGCTACATGGTGCCGTAGCGGCCGCGTGAGCCGCTGCTCACGGCCCGATCGTCACCGCCTGGTCGGGCTCGGCGACATCGACGATCGTGTTGCCGTGGTAGCGAACGGCGCCGGCATCCCAGGCCGAGCAGGCCGGTCCGGCAGCGCTCCCAGCGATTGCCGGTGACCGTGGTGTCCGATGCGCCGCGCTGGATGACGCATCCGCTGTCGCCGTCGGCGACGGCGTTGCCGGTGACCTCGGCGAGCGTGCCGCCGTCGATGTCGACCGCCCGCATGGTGTGGGCGATCGAGTTGCCGGCGACCAGCGTCGCCTCGGTGTCGACCGCCCGCACCCCCCACCACCGGGCGTTGACGCTGGTTGCCGCGCACCGTCGCGCCGACCGTGCCGGTGAGGCGCACGGCGTCGAGCACATCCCGGAACTCGCAGCTCTCGACGAGATGTCCGGTGCCCAGATCGATCTCGACCGCACAGTCCCAGTTCATGCCGTGCGAACGTCGACCGCGAGACGTCGACGCGGTCGACCGACTTGGCGACGACGCCGGTCAGCGAGCAGGACGTGACGCGGCAGTCGTCGGCGGCGATCTCGACGTGGCCCTCGACGGTGCAGCCGAGCATCACCGCGTGCCGGCCCGGCCAGCACGACCGCCACCTTCGGCAGCCACACGATCCGCGGGCCACCGCCGCGGACGGTGCAGTGCTCGAGGTGGGCGTCGGCGCCGACCGATGACGGCGTGGCTCTCGAGGCCGTCGATCACCGTCCGGCGTGGGCCGAGCCCGCGCACGGTCACGCCGTCGGGAATCCGCGCCGGCCCGAGGTACGTGCCGTCCCCGAGTTGCACGATCGAGCCGGGACGCGCCCCGGCCAGGACCGCACGGCCAGCTCGATCGGTGCCTGGGCGGCGGGCGGGAACAGCTCGATCGGCGCCGCGCGGCAGCGGCTCGAGCGCGATGCGGTACACGGCGATGTCGACGCCGTCGGCATCGACGGTCCGGTCGAAGTGGCCACGATCGGGCGATCCGGAGCTGATCGTCGCCCTGCTCGAATTCGATCGGTCTCAGGTCGGGGTCGTCGGCACGCGTGACCGACCGCACCACGCCGGCCGCCCGTCCGAGCGCACGCGAATCGGCCGGCGCCGTCGACATCGACGGCGTGGACGTCACCGTCGAGCACGAGGTACCGGCACGAGCTCGTCGCCCCACGTCGTCCACGGCCGTCGATCGGTCGATCAACGCGCCGAAGCGGCGGACCCAGGTGCCGACCACCTGCAGCGTCGGACCTGCATCGATCGGGCATCCGCCCGCTGGCGTCGGGGCCGACGCGTCAGCAGCAGGTGCCCGCCCTTGGCGACGACCTCGGTGAGCAGGGCGACGATCGCCTCGGGCGAGAGCAGGTGCTCGGCCCGTTCGGCCCGGTTGTAGCCGAAGCTGCCGCCGAGCCCGCGACGCATCTCCCACGGCGGCTCGACGATCGCCGGACGGCAGGCGGTACTCGAACGACCGCACGCCGGGCCCGTCCGACCACCACCGGTCGTTGACGACGATCGACGGATCGAGCCGACGGGCGGCGGCGATCAACTCGTCGCTGCGCCAATGACTGCCGCCGCCACCCCAGTGACCGTCGCCCCACAGCATCCGCGACCCGTAGCGCTCGACGAGGTCGAGCACGTGCGGATGGACGACGTCGCTCGACGTAGCTCGCAGCCGGGATAGCGCGGCGTCGCTCCAGTCGAGCAGCGAGTAGTACGTGCCGAAGGCGATGCCGGCCCGGCCGCAGGCGGCGGCGTACTCACCGAGCACGTTGCGGCGCGGTCCGGCGCGCGACGACCGTGCGCTCGGTGTTGGGCGCGTCCCACCAGCACAGCCCGTCGTGGTGCTTGGCGACCATCACGCTGTACGACATGCCCGCCTCGACGCGCGAGCGCCGCCCATGCGTCGGGGTCGAAGTCGTCGAAGGTGAGGAACTCGACGAAGTCGTCGTAGTGCTCGACGTGCGCCCACCGATCACGGTGGTGGGCGATCGTCTCGACCATCGGCGACGGGTGCAGCAGCGTGTCGGAGACGTCGCCGTCGAGGTGGGCGCGGTACCACTCGGCGTACTGCCCGATCGGCGCCCATGCCGGCACGGACGCCGTCGAACCTGCACGAGGAGCCCGAACCGGCGATGGTCCCACCACCGCTGCATCGGCTCGGTCGTGGCATCCCCATCTCCGGTCGATCCTCGCGCGTGGTGGGTGACCGCGGCCGAGTCGTGGCACACTCGACTGCCATGACCGACGTGCGCCGAGTCGACGCCGGCAGATGCCGACGACATCGATCGGCAAGCTCGACGTCCTGCGCGCCCGACCTGCGTGATCTGCGGATCGGTGTCGTCGCCTTCAGCGGCGGAGCCGATTCGGCGTTTCTGGCCGCGGTCGCCCACGAGGTGCTCGGCGCCGCCGCGTGCGCACGCCGTCACCGCCGTGTCGCCGTCGCTTGGCGGGGCCGAGCGCGACGACTGCGAGGCGCTGGCCGCCGAATGGCAGCTGCGGTGGACGCCGGTGGTCACCCACGAGATGGAGCGCGCCGCCTACCGCATCAACGACGGCGACCGGTGCTTCCACTGCAAGGCCGAGTTGATGGACGTGCGTGGCCCCGATCGCCGCCGCCGACGGGGCCACGTCGTGCTCGGGGTCAACCTCGACGACCTCGGCGACCACCGCCCGGCCAGCGGGCGGCGGTCGCCGGCGGCGCCGTGTTCCCGCTCGTCGAGGCCGGCTTCACCAAGCACGACGTCCGCGAGGCGTCGACAGCCGCTCGGGTCTGCGCACGTGGGACAAGCCGGCCGCGGCCTGTCTGGCGAGCCGCGTGCCGTACGGCACCGAGGTGTCGGTGCCGATCCTCAGCCGGGTCGACGCGCCGAGGCGGCGTTGCACGCGCTCGGGCTTCGCGCCAGTGCCGGGTGCGCCACTACGACGACACCGCCCGGATCGAGGTCGAGCTCGACGCAGCTGCCACCGGTTGCTCGCCCGTCGCAGGAGGTGGTCGACGGCCGTCACGGCGCGCCGGCTACCGGTACGTCACGCTCGACCTCGAGGGCTTCCGGTCGGGCAACCTCAACGCCGCACTCGCCTGAGTCTCTGGCACCGGGTTACGGTGGTCGTCGTGCTGGTCGCCGACATCCATCACGTGTCGATCAACGTGTCCGACACCGAGCGGGCGCTCGCCTTCTACCGCGGGATGCTCGGCATGGCGCGTGTTGCCGCGCCCCGACTTCTCGTTCGGCGGTGCGTGGCTCGACGCCGGCAACGGACGCCAGATCCACTGATCGAAGGCGACGTGCCACCCAACCTCGGGCAGCACGTGGCGTTCCGGGTCGACGACGTCGAGGCCGTCGTCGCTCGAGCTGCGCGCGGCCGGGGTCGAGGTCAGCGACGCCAAGAACGGTCGGCGACACGACGATCCGCCAGGCGTTCGCGCACGACCCCGACGGCAACCTGCTCGAGTTCAGCCAGCCGACCTGACGCTCGTCGCGGCCTCGCCGCCTATCGTCGGTGCGATGAGGCTCTCGATGATGATCAACTACTCGGGCGACTTCCACGCCGACGTGCGCAAGGTGCAGGAGCTCGAGAGCGCCGGGCTCGACCTGGTGTGGGTGCCCGAGGCGTACAGCTTCGACTCCGTCAGCCTGATGGGCTACCTCGCCGCGAGCACGAGACGATCGAGATCGGATCCGGGATCCTCAACGTGTTCTCGCGCACGGCGTCGTGCATCGCCCAGACCGCGGCCGGGCTCGACTTCGTCAGCGACGGACGGTTCGTGCTCGGGCTCGGAGCCTCCGGACCGCAGGTGATCGAGGGCTTCCACGGCGTGCCGTACGAGAAGCCGATGCCGCGCATCCGCGACTACATCAACGTCTGCCGCATGGTGTGGCGCCGAGAGCCGGTGGTGTACGAGGGTGCCGCGGTCCAGGTCCCGTTGCCGGCCGGCAGGGGACGGGCCTCGCCAAGCCGCTCAAGCTGATCAACCACCCGGTCCGCTGCGAGATCCCGATCTACTGGGCGTCGTTGATGGGCCTCTCGGTGAAGGAGACCGCCAAGCTCGCCGACGGCTGGCTGCCGATCTTCTTCGACCCCGAGAAGTTCCACACGGTGTGGGGCGACGACCTCAAGGCCGGGCTCGCCGAGCGCGACCCGGCGCTCGGGCCGCTCCAGATCTCGGCCGGTGGAATGGTGGCGATCGGCGACGAGTTCGCCGGCGACGGCGGCTCGACAGCGTGCTCGACCTCGCCCGGCCGCAGGTCGCGCTCTACATCGGCGGGATGGGCGCCCGCGACAAGAACTTCTACAACTCGATCTGCCAGAAGTACGGCTACGTCGACGAGGCGATCGAGATCCAGGACCTCTACCTCGACGGCAAGAAGCAGGAAGCGGCGGCCGCGGTGCCGGCCGAGATGCTGGCCAACACCAACCTCGTCGGCCCGGCGGGTTTCGTCAAAGAGCGGATCGCGGCCTACCAGGAGGCCGGCGTGACCGAGCTCCAGGTGATGCCCGTGGGTGGCGATCCGGTCGAGGTCGTGGAGCAGCTGCGCACGTTGATCGACTGACTGCCCGTACCCTTGGTCCGGTGCAGGACCGCACAGGCCGACGCCGCCGACGATCCGATCGTCACCGCCTACGAGGAGCAGCTCGCCGCGCGGCGGGCGGCGGCGATCGCCGCCGGGCGTCGCAAGGGCGGGCTCGCCGGCGCCGCGATGGCCGGGGCGATGCTGGCGATCTCCGAGATCATCGAGGGCCGCCAAGAAGGACGACGCGCCGGTCACGGTCGAGGCGTCGAGCGACCCGCACGATCTCGAGAAGGACGGGTTCGGCGCGCACGGTCGACGGCGTCGACGTCGAGGCGCCGCCGCTCGAACGGCTCGACCGGTCACCGAACCGCAAGCCGCGCCGCTGACGCCAGCGCGTCACGACGTAGGCGCCGGGCTGCTTCAGGAAGCGCCGGTGCCAGCGGCGCGGTGTGGTGACGATCGCCCGCGGCTCGTCCTCGAACATCCAGCGCGCGAAGTTGCGCCGACCCCACGACCCGCTGCCGGCGACGATCGCGGATCGCGCCTCGGGCACCGCGTGGGTGGGCGAGCACGCGACCGAGCCGCTTCGACATGCGATGGTCGGCGAACAGGTGATGTGCGCACGTGCCGCTCGTAGTCGGTCGGCGACATCGGTCGGGCGACCGTGCTCGACGGCGATCGCCTCGGCCGCGAGCCGCCCGGTGAGCAGCGCCTGGCCGATGCCCTCGCCGGTCATCACGTCGGTCGCGGCGGCGGCGTCGCCGACGAACAGCACACGCCCCGCGGTGAGGCCGATCTCGTCGACGCGGGCCGGGATCGGCCAGGCGGTGTGCCGGCCCTCCAGACTCGAACCCGTCGCCGAGTGCCTCGACGACGTGCGGCCGGGCGAGGATGTCGCGCCACAGCTCGGCCATGTCGCCGACCTTGCGATCGCCGTCGCGCAGCACCCCGAACCCGATGTTGGCCCGGTTGCCGGGCAGCGGGAACGACCATGCGTAACCGGGCAGCAGATCGGCGTCGAACCACACGATCAAGCGCTCGGCGGCCGGCCCGGTGACGTTCGCTGGCGTACTGCCGGAAGGCGTGCCACTCGCCGCGGTAGCCCGTCGATCGTCGCCCCGACCGCCTTGCGGACCGGGCTCCACATGCCGTCGGCGGCGACGACGTAGCGGCAGCGCACCCGACCGAGCCCGTCGACGCTCGACATCGAGGTGAGTCGTCGCCGAGGCGTCGATGCCGTCGAAGCCGTGCCCGTCGCGCACGTCGACGCCGGCTCGTCGGGCGAGCTCGACGAGTTCGTTGTCGAGGTCGAGCCGGGGCGCGACGGCGGCGTAGCGACCAGTCGCCGGCAAGCGGCAGGCAGACCTCGCGCCCGGACGGCGAGCGCAGCCATGCGGCGTCGACGTCGAACCATCCGTCGACCGTCGCCGGGTCGAGGCCGAGCGCCTCGAGCTCGCGCAGCGCCAGCGTGGTGAGCCCGTCGCCGCAGCACTTGTCGCGTGGGAAGCGGGCCTTGTCGATCAACGATCACCGACACGCCGGCACGCTGGAGTGTGATCGCCGCCGCCGCGCCGGCCGGGCCGGCGCCGACGACGAGCACGTCGCACGTCGACGTCCGGGGCCGTCGTCGGATTCACGGCTGCGAGGCTACGGTGCGGGCTCGACACACCAGGCGGTGACGGCACGGAATCGGCCACGCACGGCCCAGAATCGTCGGCCACATCGACCAGTCGATCGGAGGAGCACCCAGATGACCCGCCTCTGCGAAGGCCGCGTCGCGATCGTCACCGGCGCCGGCCGCGGCATCGGCCGCGAGCACGCCCTCAGCCTCGCCCGCCACGGCGCCAAGGTCGTGGTCAACGACCTCGGCGGCGCGGTCGACGGCACCGGCAACGATCTCTCGCCGGCCGCAGCAGGTCGTCGCCGAGATCGAGGGCGATGGGAGGCGAGGCGATCGCCAACGGCGAGAGCGTGTCCGACTTCGCCGGCGCCGAGCGGCTCGTCCAGGCGGCGATCGACGCGTTCGGCGACCTGCACGTCGTCGATCAACAACGCCGGCATCCTCCGCGACCGGATGCTGTCGAACATGACCGAGGACGAGTGGGACGCGGTCATCAACGTCCACCTCAAGGGCACGTTCGCCCCGTCCCGGCACGCCGTCGGCTACTGGCGGGCGCGGGCCAAGGCCGGCGCTGCCGGTCAGCGGGCGGATCATCAACACCACGTCGGTGTCGGGCATCTACGGCAACCCGGGTCAGACCAACTACGGCGCCGCCAAGGCCGGCATCGCCGCCTTCACCAACATCCTCGCGCTCGAGGTCGCCCGCTACGGCGTGACGGTCAACGCCGTCGCCCCGATCGCGCTGACGCGCATGACCGAGAACCTCGGCCCGGCGCCCGAGACCGACGAGGAGCGCGAGGCTCGATCGCCGGCCTGGATCGCACCGATCGCCACGTGGCTGGCGTCGGAGGAGGCGGCGGGCGTCACGGGCCGCGTGTTCGAGGCGTCCGGCCAGTTCCTCGCGGTCGCCGAGGGCTGGGTGCGCGGGCCGAGCACCGAGCCGATCGACGACCCGACGCAGCTCGGGCCGATCGTCGCCGACCTGCTCGCCAAGGCCCGCCCGAACTCGGGCATGAACGGCGAGCCCGGCGGCTGGCCGCAACCGCAAGCCTGATCCGACCGACCGACCCGAAAGGAACCACGCAATGCCGTTGAACCCCGATGCCGTCGGGTCGAAGGGCGAGCCCGTCGAGGTCGCGTGGACGAGCAAGGACTGCCTGCTGTACGCGGTCGGCATCGGCGCCGGCACGCACGAGCTGGCGTTCACGACCGAGAACACCAACGGCGTCGAGCAGCAGGTGTTCCCGACCTTCCCGGTCGTGATCGGGTGGGGCAAGGGCTCGGCGATGGGCACGATCGGCTCGTTCAACCCGGCGCTGCTCGTGCACGGCCAGCAGTCGGTGACGCTGCACCGGCCGATCCCCGTCGAGCGGGACGGCGACGCTGCAGAGCGAGATCACCGGCGATGTACGACAAGGGCAAGGCGGCGGTCGTCGTGACGACGACGACGGCCGTGCTCGACGGTGAGCCGCTCTACACCAACACCGCGTCGGTGTTCATCCGCGGTGAAGGCGGCTGGGGCGGCGACCGCGGACCGTCCGGGCCCGCGCAACGAGCCGCCCGAGCGCGAGCCCGATCGGCGCGTGACCTACGAGACGTCACCCGAACCAGGCGCTGCTGTACCGGCTGTCGGGCGACCGCAACCCGCTCCACAGCGACCCGGCGTTCGCGGCGATGGGCGGCTTCGACCGTCCGATCCTGCACGGGCTGTGCACGTACGGCTTCACCGGCCGGGCGCTGCTGCACACGTTCTGCGGCAGCGATCCGGCGCGCTTCCACCACGTCGAGGGCCGCTTCACCTCACCGGTGATGCCGGGCGAGGCGCTGACCGTCGACATGTGGGAGACCGGCGACGGCGAGGCCGTGTTCACGACCGTCGGTCGGCGACCGCCTCGTGATCGACCAGGGCCTGCTGCAGCTACTCCTGAGCGACGCCTAGACGACGACGTCGCCGACGATCAGCTCGGGCTGGACGTTGGTGTAGTTCGGCACGTCGCCGATGATCTCAGCGCCGTGCTCGGCCATCGCCGCGTTGAAGGCCTCCTGGCTGTCGACCATCGCCCACCCGACGGCGTGGTACTTGGCGACCGGGCCGGACGACGCCCCAGCCCTGGCAGGCGTCGCCGAGCGCGCTCGGCGAGCATCGGCATGTGCTTGGTCGTGTAGTAGTCCATGTCGAACGTCGAGTCGTCGGACTTCGGATAGAGGATCACCACGGAGATCATGCGGCGAGTCTGGCACAGCGGATTGACTTGACTGAGCATGACGCCGGCCGAACTGCTGCGCCTGCTGCTCGATCCCGATCGGCTGGCCGTCGCCGGGCGCGCTGGCATCGCGGCCGATGACGACCAAGGAGGTCGTCGACGCGACCGGGCCGCGATCAGCGGGTCGTGCTCACGGCGATCGGCGACCTGCGGGCGGCCGGGCTGGTCGCTGTCGACGGCGAGCACTACAGCATCGACACCGCCGCCCTCCGCGACGCGGCCCGCGCGGCCGCCGACGTCGACGTGCCGATGGACCCGATCGATCGGGTTCGGCATGACCGACGACGAGCAGGCGATCCTGCGCCGCTTCTTCTCCGGTCGCACGCTCACCGAGATCCCCGCCAACCGCGCCAAGCGCCAGGTGCTGCTGCAGCGGCTGGCGCTCGAGTTCGACGTCGGCCGGCGCTACACCGAACGCGAGGTCAACGAGATCCTGTTCGTGTTCCACCCGGACTGGTCGACGCTGCGCCGCTACCTCGTCGACGAGGGGTTGCTCGATCGCGAGCACGTCGACGACCAGAACTGGTACTGGCGCAGCGGCGGGCGGGTCACCGACCTGCCGTCCGGTCGACCGACGACCAGTAGCGTCGTCGCCGTGCGTCCTGTGGGAGACGTTCCGGTCGGTCGTCCGGTTCCGCAGGTTCGAGACCGATCCGGTGGCGCGGCGGCTGCGCGACCGCGATCACCGTCGAGGACATGCGCCGCATCGCCAAGCGACGGCTGCCGCGCGGCGTGTTCGACTACATCGACGGCGGCGCCGAGGACGAGCGCTCGCTGGCCAACAACAGCGCCGCGTTCGGCGCGCATCGAGTTCTGTCCCAACGTGCTGCGCGACGTCAGCGAGATCGACGTGTCGACCACGCTGCTCGGCAAGCCGGTGTCGATGCCGCTCGTGCTCGCGCCCACCGGGTACACGCGGCTGACCCATTCCGAGGGCGAGCTCGTCGGTCGCACGCGCCGCGCGAGCGGGCAGGCATCCCGTACTCGCTCTCGACGATGAGCACGCGCTCGATCGAGGAGGTCGCCGCCGTCAGCACCGGTGCCAAGTGGTTCCAGGTCTACACGTGGAAGGACCGCGGGCTCGTCCGCGAGATGGTCGAGCGGGCAGCGGCGGCCGGGTACGAGGCGATCATGGCTGACCGTCGACACCGCCGTGCTCGGCCGCCGCGAGCGCGACGCCCGGCGCGGGTTCTCGATCCCGCCGCGGATCGGCCCGGGCACGATCGTCGACGGCATCGTGCACCCGGCGTGGACGTACGACTTCCTCACCCACGAGCCGCTGACGTTCGCCAACGTCGCCCATCTGCCCGCAGTACGCGCGAGCGACGGCGACATGGGCCGCGGCCAGTACGTGATGCAGAACTTCGACCAGAAGCTGGCGTGGTCCGACGTCGAGTGGCTGCAGTCGGTGTGGTGCGGGCCGATCGTGCTCAAGGGGATCCAGACCGTCGACGACGCCGAGCGAGCGGTCGACGCCGGTGTCCAGGCGATCGCGCTGTCGAATCACGGCGGTCGCCAGCTCGACGACGCGCCGGCACCGATCGAACTGGTCGAGCCGGTCGCGCAGGCGCGTGCAGGGCCGGGCGGAGATCATCTGCGATGGCGGCGTGCGGCGCGGCAGCGACATCGTCAAGGCGATCGCGCTCGGCGCCACCGCCTGCTCGATCGGCCGCCCGTACCTCTACGCGATGGGCGCCGCCGGCGAGCGCGGCGTCGATCAGCTCCTGGAGTTCTTCCGCGAGGGCATCGCGCGCACGATGGCGTTGAGCGGGCGCACGTCGATCGCCGAGATCGACCGCGGCCTCGTCCGCTGGCGCTAGCGCGGCGCCTGCGCGCGATCATCCGTCGATGCCACTCGATCCCGCAATCGCCGGCCTGCTCGACGAGATGGCCGCCTCTGGCGCGCCGGCGATCAACGAGCTCCCGCCCTCCGAGGCCCGCCTGCTGCCCGACAACCTGGTCGAGCTCGGCGGCGAGGGCGCCGATGTGGCGTCGCAGGTCGAGGGCGATGCCGGCGGCGTGCCGTGCGTGGTGTACACACCGCACGGTGACGGTCCGTTCCCGGTGTTGGTCTGGATCCACGGCGGCGGATGGGTGATCGGTGGCCCGCAGCACTACCACTCGCAATGTCGCGACCTCGCCGCCGGCGCCGGTTGCATCGTGGTGTCGATCGACTACCGCTTGGCGCCGGAGCACAAGGCACCTGCCGCCGTCGACGACTGCACCGCCGCCGTGGCGTGGGTCCTCGACAACGCAGCCGAGCTCGGCGGCGACCCCGGACGCGGTGGCGGTCGGCGGCGATCGGCCGGCGGCAACCTGTCGGCACTGGTGGCGCAGCAGTTCGGCTCGCGGCTCGCGGCGCAGCTGCTCGTCTACCCGTGCACCGACTTCTCGTTCACCTCGCCCTCGATCGACGAGAACGCCGACGGTTACTTCCTCACCAAGGCGGCGATGGAGTGGTTCGCCGGCCACTACCTCGACGAGTGCGGTGTGGCCACCGACGATCCACGCGTCTGCCCCGGGAGCGCATCGGACGACGTGCTCGCGGCCACGCCGCCGGCATTCGTGATCACCGCCGAATTCGATCCGCTGCGCGACGAGGGCGAGGCCTACGGCGCACGGCTGCAGGCGCTGGGCGTGCCCACCAAGGTGCGCCGCTACGACGGCATGATCCACGCCTTCTACGTGATGAAGGGCCTGACGCCGGTCGCGGCCGAGGCGATCGACGACAGCACCGACTTCCTCCGTCGCGCCTTCGCCTGAGGGCCCGGCCCGGGTTCAGCCCGGCATCGTGCGTCGCACGTACCGATCGAAGTGCGGGATCGCGAACTCGACCCAGCCGTAGCGCGGGGCGTAGATGACGCCTTCCCCGATCAGCCGGTCGCGGAAGGCGCCGACCTGCGAGGTCGACATCCCCATCGCCTCGGCCACCTCGCCCGATCGGTGCGGGCCCGGGCCGAGCGTGGCCAGCCCCTGCACGTAGGCGACCTCCGAGGCCGGGATGCGGGCGATGCGGGCGGCGAAGAAGGCGGCGTCGAGGGCCTGGTCGGCGGCGGGCGCGGCACGCGCGACGTCGGCGGCCGAGATCGGATCGTCGTGGGCCGTGTTCCACGTGTGGTACGCCCACGTCTGGACGAAGAACGGGAACCCGTCGGAGCGGTCGACGATCGCCTCGGTCGCATCCTCGGTCCACTCCACCCCGAGCTCGCGTGCCGGCTCGACGACGGCGACGGTGACCTGGTCGGGGGTGAGCGGCCCGAGCTCGGCGACGGTGAACATGCGCTCGGCGTAGGTGGCCGCCCTGGCGACGTCGCCGACGAGGTTGGGGAGGCCGGCCAGCAGGCAGAACAGCGGCAGCCCGTCCTGGCCGCAGCGGTGGACTCCGGCGAGCACGCGGCGCAGGTCGTGACGGTCGAGCAGTTGCGCCTCGTCGATGGCGAGCATCACGCCGACGTCGTCGTCGGCGGCGGCCGCGGCGAGGTCGATGATCACGTCGCTCAGCGAGTCACGGTCGGGCGTGGCGTCGACGCGGTCGATCTCGAACCCGGTGCCGAGCACGGTGAGCGACACCGAGTCGATCGACCGCAGGGCGCGGGCGACCTTGCTGCCGCGGTCGAGGCTCTCGGCGACCCGTGCGGCACTGGCGCAGCAGCGAGCGCAGCGTGTCGTCGCCGCCGACCGCCTCGACCCGCACCACGCGGTACCCGCTGTGTTCGCCGAGCGCGGCGAGCTTGCCGAGCAGCACGGTCTTGCCGACCCCGCGCAGCCCGGTGATCATCAGCTGCTGGTGCGAACGCGCCGCCCGCAGCCGCTGCAGCCCGATCGCGGCGGCGTCGATGATCGCGTCGCGCCCGACCAGCGCCGGCGGCGGGGTGCCGGCGCCGGGCGCGTACGGGTTGGCGATCGGGTCGTACCGTTCAACCGACATGCCTGTGAGATTAGCAAGTTCTGCTAAAGGTCAGGCAACGATGGCAACTGCGCTGGGAACTCGGCGATCACGCGTCGGCCGGGGCGCACACCTCGAGCTCCATGCCATCGACATCCCGGAAGAACAGCGACCATTCGGGGCCGAGCTGCTGGATCTCACCGATGTCGGCGTCGGCGTCGATCAGCCGCTGCTTGATCGTCTCCAGCGTCGCCAACGAGTCGACGGCGATCGCGAAGTGGTCGATCGCACCCCGTCCACCCTGCTTGCGCCGCTCGCCGATGATCTCTTCCTCCGAGACCTCGAACACGTTCAGCGCGGCTCCACCACCGACGTCGAGGATGAACATCCGCGGATGGTCGGGGGTGGCATCCATCGTGAACGTCACCTCGGCACCGAACACGTCGCGGTACCACTCGGCATGACGGTCGAGATCGGTGCTGAGCGTGGCGACGTGGTTGAACCCGGTGCTGATCGGCATCGACGGCTCCTTCCGGCGGTTCGGGGAACCAGGGTAGTGGCGAGGTCAGCGGAGCGAGGCGAGGTGGGCGACGACGTCGCTGGTGGGGATGTCGACGCGCTCGCCCGACTTGCGATCCTTGACCTCGACCGTGCCCGTGCCGTCGTCGGCGATGCCGCGACCGACCACCACGATCGTCGGAACTCCGATCAGCTCGGCGTCCTTGAACTTGACGCCGGGCGAGACGCCCTCACGGTCGTCGAACAGCACGCGCAGGCCGGCCGCTTCGATCTCGGACGCCAGCGCCTCGGCGGCCGGCCGTTGCGGGCCGCCCTCCTTGCCGGCGATCACGAGATGGACATCGGCCGGAGCGACCTCGCGCGGCCAGCAGAGACCGAGCTCGTCGTGGTTGGCTTCGGCGATCGCCGCCACCGCGCGCGAGACGCCGACGCCGTACGAACCCATCGTCACCGTCACCTGCTTGCCGTGCTGGTCGAGCACCTGCAAGCCGAGCGACTCGGCGTACTTGCGGCCGAGCTGGAAGATGTGGCCGATCTCGATGCCGCGGGCGATCTCGAGCGGGCCGCCGCATGTTCGGGCACTCGTCGCCGGCGCGCACCTCGGCGGCCTCGATCACGCCGTCGGCGGTGAAGTCGCGCCCGTAGGTGAGATCGAGCACGTGGCGCCCGGGCTGGTTGGCGCCGGTGACCCAGCGCGTGCCGTCGACGATCCGCGGGTCGACGAGGAACCGGATCCCGGACGTGCCGTCGGTGCCGAGCGCGCCGGGTCCGATGTAGCCCTTGACCAGCGCCGGGTTGGCGGCGAAGTCGGCCTCGTCGAAGGCGACGACCTCGGCCGGCCCGACCTGCGCCTCCAAGCGCTTGAGGTCGACCTCGCGGTCACCCGGAACGCCGATCGCCAGCGGCTCGAAGGTGCCGTCGGGATGGCGCAGCTTGACGACCACGTTCTTCATCGTGTCGGCCGCGGTCCATTCGCCGTTCGGTGCGACGAACTCGGGATGGGCGTTGAGGTGGTCGACCAGCGTCTGGATCGTGGGTGTGTCGGGCGTGTCGGCGACGAGCGCCGGCGGCAACCCGTCGAAGGAGATCGTCGGCGGCACCGGAACGCGCACCGCCTCGGTGTTGGCGGCGAAGTCGCAGCGGGTGCAACGGACGAACGTGTCCTCGCCGACGTCGATCGGGGCCAGGAACTCCTCGGAGGCCGATCCGCCCATCGCTCCCGACATCGCCGACACGATCACGTACGGCAACCCGAGCCGGTCGAACAGCTTGATGTAGGCCTCGCGGTGGAGCTGGTACGAACGCTCGAGGCCGGCGTCGTCGATGTCGAACGAGTACGAGTCCTTCATCACGAACTCGCGGCCGCGCAGCAGGCCGGCTCGCGGGCGGGCTTCGTCGCGGTACTTGGTCTGGATCTGGTAGATGTGCAGCGGCAGGTCCTTGTACGACGAGTAGAGGCCCTTCACGAGCAGCGTGAACATCTCCTCGTGGGTCGGAGCCAGCAGGAAGTCGTTCCCGTGACGATCCTTCAGGCGGAACAGGTTGTCGCCGTACTCGGTCCAGCGGTTGGAAGCCTCGTACGGCTCGCGGGGCAGCAGCGCCGGGAAGTGGACCTCTTGGAAGCCGGCCGCATCCATCTCGGCGCGCACGATGTTCTCGACGTTGCGGTAGACGATCCACCCGAGCGGGAGCCACGTGAAGCCCCCGGGTGCCGCGCGGCGGATGTACCCGGCCCGGACCAACAGCTGGTGCGAGGGCACCTCGGCGTCGTTGGGATCGTCCCGCAGCGTGCGCAGGAACAGCGTCGACATGCGGAGCACCCCGGCAAGATACCCGCCACGGCGGCTATACTCGGGTGTCCCTATTTGGTTCATTCACCGAAAAGGCGTGGGCTGAGCCCACGCCTTGTTTTGTGAGTGGGCCTGAAGAACGATGACGAGCGAACGTGAGAGGAGGCGAATCGACATGACCGAAACCCCGATGATCCAGCGGGTTCGCGAGCTCGTCGACCCGATCGCCACCGACCTCGACCTCGACGTCTACGACATCGAGCAGCGCGGCGCCACGCTGCGGGTCACGCTCGACACCCGCCCCGGCAACCCGGCGAGCGTCGATCTCGAGCAGCTGTCGCTCGCCACCCGCCTGATCTCGCGCGAGCTCGACCACGACCGACCCGGTGCCCGGCAAGTACACGCTCGAGGTCACCAGCCCGGGCGTCGAGCGCAGCCTGCGCACTCCTGCTCACTTCCAGCGCGAGATCGGCAAGACGATCAGCGTCCGGCTCGCCAACGTCGAAGCCGACCAGCGCCGGCTGGAGGGCGTGCTGGTCGCCGCCGACGACAGCACGGCCACGATCAGCGGTCGACGAGCGGCGCCGAGCCCGTCGACCACGTGATCGAGATCAGCGCCATCGATCGTGCCCGCACCGTGTTCGTGTGGGGCCCGCAACCCAAACCCGGCAAGCCTGGCGCCCGCAAGGCCGGCGCAGCTGCCAAACCGCGGGCGGCCAAGCAGCGTGCGAGTGCGCACGCCGGCTCGGACGAAGTGCCCCGCGAATCATCCCCTGATCCCGAGAAGGAGCCATCGTGAGCAATCTCGACATGAGCGAAGCGATCCGCCTGCTCGCCCAGGAGAAGGGCCTGTCGGAGGACGCCCTGCTGCACGTGCTCGTCGACGCGCTGGCGAGCGCCTACAAGCGCCGGCCGGGTGCCGCCGACGAGGTCGTCGTCGAGGTCAACCCCGAGACGATGGAGTTCACGTTCATCGCCTACGACGTCGACGAGGACGGCAACTGGGTCAACGAGCGCGACGACACCCCGAAGAAGGAAGAGCTCGGCCGGATCGCCGCCCAGACGTTCCGTCAGGTGATGAGCCAGCGCATCCGCGAAGTCGAGCGCGACCGCAAGTTCGAGGAGTACGCCAACCGCGAGGGCGACCTCGTCACCGGCATCATCCAGCAGACCGACGCCCGCTACACGCTGCTCGACCTCGGTCGCGTCGAGGCGTTGCTGCCGCAGGCCGAGCAGGTGCCGTACGAGAAGCCGCAGCCCGGCGACCGCTCGAAGGCCTACATCGTCGAGGTCCGCAAGACCGCCAAGGGCCCCCAGATCGTCGTCTCGCGCACCCACCCCGGCCTCATCAAGCGGCTGTTCGAGCT
This sequence comes from Ilumatobacteraceae bacterium, assembly GCA_963850755.1. Taxonomy (GTDB): domain Bacteria; phylum Actinomycetota; class Acidimicrobiia; order Acidimicrobiales; family Ilumatobacteraceae; genus Ilumatobacter. The sequence continues at coordinate 148,717 of CAWKMO010000009.1, forward strand.
CGAGGTGCCCGAGATCGCCGACGGCATCGTCGAGATCAAGGCCTGCGCCCGCGAGCCAGGGCACCGCACCAAGATCGCCGTCTGGTCGAACGACCACAACGTCGACCCGGTCGGCGCCTGCGTCGGCGCCCGCGGCGCGCGTGTGCGCATGGTCGTCACCGAGCTGCGCGGCGAGAAGATCGACATCGTGCCGTTCAGCGACGACCTGCCCGACTTCGTCGCCAAGGCGCTGTCGCCGGCCAAGGTCAACCAGGTCAACATCTCCGACGACGGCACCCAGGCCGACGTGATCGTTCCCGACCACCAGCTCAGCCTGGCGATCGGACGCGAGGGTCAGAACGCCCGCCTGGCGGCGCGCCTCACCGGCGTGCGCGTCGACATCCGCTCCGAGACCCAGGTCGCCGAGGGCGTGCCCGGCCGGCGGCTACGTCGACGACGACGTCGAGTACGCCGAGGGCGAGTGGGTCGCCAACGCCGAGACCGGCGAGATGGAGTGGCACGCCGCCGACGGCTCGGTGATGAGCCAGGCCGAGTGGGCCGGCGAGTCGCCGGCGTCGGCGGACGCCGAGGCCGCCGAGCCGAGGCCGCCGAGCGATGCCGCCGAGCCGACGCCGAGACCGAGGCCGCCGACGTCGACGAGCGACGATGCGACCGACGAGACCCGCTGCCGATGCGTCCGACGAGGCGGCGGCCGACGCGACGGATGAGCGCCGGAGGGAGATGACGCCGCACAGTGATCGCCCGGTCCGATCCGAACGTGCATCGGGTGCCGCACCAGGCGCCCGCAGGCCGAACTCGTTCGCTGCGTGCTCGGCGCGACGGCGTCGCGCGCGTCGATCGGCACGGCCCGGGCGTGGGGCATGGCTGTGCGGCGCGCGGCTGCCTCGACGTCGCGATCCGGCGGCGCGGCGTTCGACCGGGCATGGCGCACGACGGTGCGCGCCGAGCAGCTCGACAGCTCGACGAGCTGACTCGAGCACGAACTCCAGGTCGGAACGTGCCGAATCTGGTGCGAGACTGAAGAAGACGAAAGGTTGAATCGCAGCGTGGCGAAGAACATCCGGGTACACGAACTAGCCAAGGAGCTCGGCATGACCAATGCCGAGGCGGTCGATCTGTGCATCAAGTGCTGGGCGTGCCCGTGAAGAGCCACTCGTCGTCGCTCAACGAGGCGTACGCCGACATGGTGCGCCGGCGGGCGGTCCGCGACGGGCTCACCCGCGACGAGCAGCCGCCCGAGCCCGCAGGCCGAGGCCAAGCCGGCCAAGAAGTCGGCCGCCAAGGCGACCACGGCCAAGAAGTCGGCTGCCAAGCCGGCCGACAGCCGGCCGAGACCGAGCGTCGAGGCCGTCCAGCCGAGGTCGCGCGCCGAGCCCGAGGTCGAGATCCGGCTCGAGCCCGACGCCGACCGCCGGTCGAGCCCGTCGTCGAGCCGGCGCGTCGAGGCCGACGAGACGGTCGCCGCCGAGCCGCCGAAGTCGCTCGAGCCCGTCGCCGGCCGCGCCCGCCGAAGCCGAGCCGGTCGTGGCCGAGCCGCCCGCTGCCGAGGTGCCCGAGCCGGCCGACGGTCGCCGGTCCCCGATGCGGCCGAGCCGCGTCGGTCGCAGCCGAGCGGCCGGGCGCCGAGCAGACCGTCGTCGAGCACGCGTCCCGGTCGCCAACTCTCCGGAGCGTCGCATCTCGAGCGGCCGGCCCGAGCCGGGCGTGCGCCATCCCAAGCGTCCCGACGGTCCCGCTCCGACGCCCGCCGGCCCGCCGAGCGTCAGGCGCCCGCCGCCCGCCCGCCGCCGCGCCTCCCGGCCCGCCGCTCGCTCACCGGCCGGCCGATCCCGCCGCCTCCCGGGCGTCCCGTGTCGGCCACCGGCAAGCCGATCCCGCCGCCCCCCGGCTCGGCTCGCACCGGCGACCGCGGCGCGCCCGAGCGGCACCGGTCGAGTCCCGGTGGCCGCACCGGCGGTTACACCGGCCGCGGCCCGGTGGCGGCCCGGCGGCGGCCGTCCCGGCTACGCCGGCGGCCCCGGTGGCGGCGGCCCGGTGGCGGTCCCGGCGGCGGCCCCGGTCGCCCCGGTGGCGGCCCCGGCGGGCGGCCGAGCGGCCAGCGCCGGCCACCCAATCGCACCAAGCGTCGTCGTCGTCGCGACCGCGAGGAGCTGCAGCCGCACGAGCAGAGCTACACCGTCCAAGGACGCCCCGGTCCCCGAGGGCACGATCGTCGTCGAGCGCGGCGTCTCGGCCCAGGAGTTCGGGCCGAAGCTCAACCGCACCGCCGCCGACGTGGTCAAGTTCCTGCTCCAGCACGGCGAGATGGTCACCGCCACGATGGCGCCTGTCCGACGACCACATGGAGCTGTTCGCGCTCGAGCTCGGCGCCGACCTGCTGCTCGTCGATCCCGGCCAGGAGCAAGAGGTCGAGCTCCAGGCGATGTTCGACGACAGCGACGACGACGACGAGGAGCTGCTGCAGCCGCGCCCGCCGGTCATCACGGTCATGGGCCACGTCGACCACGGCAAGACCACCGTGCTCGACAAGATCCGTTCCGCCAACGTCGTCGCCGGCGAGGCGGGCGGCATCACCCAGCACATCGGCGCCTACCAGGTCGACCGCAACGGTCACGAGCTCACGTTCATCGACACGCCCGGCCACGCCGCGTTCACGCAGATGCGTGCCCGCGGCGCCCAGGCGACCGACATCGTCGTGCTCGTCGTCGCCGCCGACGACGGCGTCATGCCGCAGACGATCGAGGCGATCAACCACGCCCGCGCCGCCGACGTGCCGATCGTGGTCGCCGTCAACAAGATCGACAAGGACAACGCCGATCCGCAGCGCGTGCTCACGCCAGCTCGCCGAACACGAGCTCGTGCCCGAGTCGTGGGGTGGCGACACGATCGTCGTCGAGATGTCGGCGATCCAGGATCTCGGCATCGACGATCTGCTCGATCAGCTGCTCGTCGTCGCCGAGCTCGAAGAGCTGCAGGCCAACCCGACCGGCCGGGCCAAGGGCATCGTGCTCGAGGCCAACCTCGACAAGGGCCGCGGCCCCGTGGCCACGATCCTCGTCGACAAGGGCGAGCTCAAGGTCGGCGATCCGATCGTCGCCGGCGCCTCATGGGGCCGCGTGCGGGCGATGATCAACGACAAGGGCGACCAGGTCAAGGTCGCCGGCCCGTCGATGCCGGTCGAGGTGCTCGGTCTGTCGTCGGTGCCCGAGGCCGGCGACGAGTTCCGCGCCGCCCCCGACGAGCGGATCGCCCGCACCGTCGGCGAGGCCCGCGAGCACCATCGCAAGATCCGCGACCAGCGCGGCGACGCCCGTGCCAAGTCGGGCGTCCGGCTCGAAGACATCTTCGACCAGATCCAGGCCGGCGAGACCGCCAACCTCAACCTGATCCTCAAGGCCGACGTGCACGGCTCGCTCGAGGCGGTCACCGAGAGCCTCCGCAAGCTCGGCCGCAACGAGGTCGACCTGACGTTCGTGCACCGCGCCGTCGGCGGCATCACCGAGAACGACATCACGCTCGCCGCCACCACCAACGCCACGATCATCGGCTTCAACGTGCGTCCCGATCGCAAGGCTCGCGAGCTGGCCGATCAGGAGAACGTCGAGATCCGCACCTACGAGATCATCTACAAGCTGCTCGAAGACATCGAGCAGGCGATGGTCGGCATGCTGGCGCCCGAGTACGAAGAGGTCGTCACCGGCGACGCCGAGGTCCGCGAGATCTTCCGGGTCCCGCGGATCGGCGCGATCGCCGGTTGCTACGTCCAGAACGGCACGATCACCCGCGGCTCGAAGGTGCGCTTCCTCCGCGACGGCACGATCATCTGGAAGGGCTCGATCACGTCGCTCAAGCGCTTCAAGGAAGACGCCCAAGAGGTGCGTGCCGGCTTCGAGTGCGGCATCGGCCTGTCCGACTTCCAGGATCTCAAGCCCGGCGACGTCATCGAGACCTTCGACGAGCGCCAGATCGAACGCAAGCTGTCCTGACGTGCGGCGATCGTGGGTCGACCCACGATCGCTCACACGGATCGCTGCGTACGATGGGTGCCATGGCAGCTCGCTCACGACGTCGTTCCGTGCCGCGCACGGGCGGTCACAAGTATCCGCGGTCGGCGCGGGTCGGTGAGACGTTGCGCGAGATCATCGCCGAGGAGCTGGTGCGCATCGACGACGACCGGCTGGCGTTCGTGACGGTCACGGGCATCGAGGTCGACGACGAGCTCAACCGGGCCCACGTCTACTTCGACTCGCTGGCCGGCGAGGAAGGCGACGCCGAGATCATCGACGCGCTCGGCCGACCACCGGATCCGCCTGCAGGCGTCGATCGCCAGCCAGATCCGCGCCAAGAAGACGCCGATCCTCGACTTCCGCCCCGACGTCGCGTTGCGGTCGGCGGAACGGATCGACGACATCCTGCGCGAGGACCGCAAGCGGCACCGCGCGACCGCCCGGCTCCGATGGCGCGGCGTAAGCCGGCGACGACGCACGGAGTGTGCGTCGTCGACAAGCCGGCCGGCGTCACCAGCCACGACGTCGTGGGCATGCTGCGCAGGCGGTTCGACGAGCGCCAGGTCGGCCACGCCGGCACGCTCGACCCCGACGCCACCGGCGTGCTCGTGGTCGCCGTCGGCATGGCGACCAAGCTGCTGCGGTTCGTCGAGAAGACCAGCAAGCACTACACGGGCGAGGTCGTGCTCGGAGTCGAGACGTCGACGCTCGACGCCGTCCGGCGAGGTCACCGCCACGTACGACATGTCGGCGCGTCACGATCGAGCAGGCGCGCGACGTGGCCGCGACCGCCTGACGGGCGCGATCGAGCAGGTGCCGCCGATGGTGTCGGCGATCAAGATCGACGGGTCGCAGGCTGCACGAACTGGCGCGCGAGGGGATCGAGGTCGAGCGCCCGCCGCGATCGGTGACCGTCACATCGTTCGACGTCGAGCCCGGGCCCGAGCCGGGCGTGCTGAGCGATCGACGTCGTCGTGCTCCGCCGGCACGTACATCCGCACGCTCGGCCGCCGACCTCGGCCGCCTGCTGGGCGGTGGCGCCCACCTGCGCAACCTGCGCCGCACGGCGGTCGGCGAGTTCACGATCGACGAGGCCGGTCCGCCCGACGACGTGCGCGCTGCTGCCGGTCGACGCCGCCGTGCGATCGCTGCCGTCGGTCGACGGTCGCCGACGACGTCGCCGGCGCTGATCGCCAACGGGCGCGTGCTGCCCGCGGTTCGACGGCGCCGGGCCGTGGGCGGTGTACGACGGCGATCGCCGATTGCTCGCCGTGTACGAGGCGTTCCGCGACGCCGAGGCCAAGCCCTCCGTCGTGCTTCCCACCGCGGCCGACCGGTAGCGTCGGCTCCGTGCTGGTCGTCACCGACACTTCGAAGCAGCCGTTTCCGGGCGAGACGACCGTCATCACGATCGGCGCCTACGACGGGCTGCATCTCGGTCACCAGGCGGTCATCGCCCAGGTGCGGGCGATCGCCGCCGAGCGCGGCGCCAAGTCGGCCGTCGTCACGTTCGACCGCCACCCGGCGACCGTCGTCCGGCCCGAGTCGGCCCCGAAGCTGCTCACCGACGACGAGCAGCGCCTCGAGCTGTTCGAGCAGACCGGCATCGACGCCGCCGTGGTGCTGCCGTTCGACGAGCATCAGGCGCAGGAGCCGCCGCTGGCGTTCATCGAGCGGGTGCTGTTCAAGTGCCTGCGCACCGAAGTGCGTCGTCGTCGGCGACGACTTCCACTTCGGCCGCCACCGCGAGGGCAACGTCGCCCTGCTGCGCGAGGTCGGTTCGACCTACGGGTTCGAGGTCGAGCCGTTGCACCTCGTGCCCCGCGCCGACGGCGTCGACGAGCCGGTCAGCAGCACGGCCATCCGGCGTGCCCTCGCCGGCGGCGACGTCGAGCTGGCGGCGACGATGCTCGGTCGTCCGTTCGAGGCGCGCGGCGTGGTGGTGGCCGGCGACAAGCGTGGCCGCTTGCTCGGCTTCCCGACCGCCAACGTCGAAGTTCCCAACCGGGTGTGCCTGCCCGCCGACGGGGTGTACGCCGGTTGGTACGAGCGCCCCGACGGCGAGCGTCCACCCCTGCGCCCTCAACCTCGGCCGCCGGCCGACGTTCTACGAGCACGCCGATCACTCGCTGCTCGAGGCCCACCTGATCGACTTCGAGGACGACCTCTACTGGGAGCGGGCCCGGATCCGGTTCACCAACTTCCTGCGGTCCGAGCGCAAGTTCGCCGGGATCGACGCCCTCGTCGCCCAACTCAAGCTCGACGTCGAACACGCCCGGATGCTGCTGCTGTAGGCTCGGCTCGCAGCGCCTGCTCGCAGTCGCCTCCGAGCTCGCCGTCTCCGCTGCGCTTCGACGGCTCACCCGCCTGGCCGACCCGTCGGGGCTTTGCGGCGTTGCGGCGGTCTGTGGCCGGGCACCTCGGCTCTCGAGCTATTCGCCTGCCGGCCAGATGACGGTTCCGTCGTCGTAGAGGTCGGCGACCAGGTCGGGGTGGTAGCGGCCTTCGACCTCTGGGGGGTCGGCGTCGCCGAAGTAGCCGACCTCGGCGTAGGCGTCGACCTGCTGCTCGAGCTCGTCGCCGACCGGCACCCCGATGTCGCTGCCGTCGGGGGTGGTGGCGACGATCGTCTCGGCGTCGGTCGCCCAGCGGAACGTCTCGCCTTCCGGCGACAGGAAGTTCGGGTTGCCGTTGCCGTTGATGCGCTCGACGGCGACGGCCGCCGCCGCGGCCGGGTCGGCGATGGCGTCGGCGAGGCCGCGCATCGTGGCCCGCATGAAGTCCTCGACTGCCGACGGGTGCTCGTCGAGGAACGACTGGTTGGTGTAGATCAGCCCGAACGACCCGGGGATGTCGAAGTCGGCCGGGTCGTAGAGGTCGAACTCGAGTCCCGCCCGCTCGCAGCGCCCCCGGCTCGTTGCTGCGCCAGCCGGGGATGCCGGCCAGATCGGGCAGCGCCCAGTGGGCGACCGGATCGAACCCGTCGACCAACACCGTCGAGAAACCATCACCCTCGGTCAGATCGACCTCCTGCTGCGAGCATCGCCGCCACGGCCGGCGGAAGGGCTCCCTTGACGCCGATCGTGGATCCCTCCAACTCGGCCATCGACGCCGCCCGCTCGGGATGCACCATCAGCACGTCGATCGAGGTGTGGCCGTCGACCGAGAGCGCCACGAGGTCGGCCTCGTTGGTCGCGGCGAAGCTGATCAGCTCGGTGAACGACCCGGACGAGGAGAACTGGGCCTCGCCCGAGGCGACCAGCGGGAAGTTCGTCGTGGAGAAGCCCGGGGTGATCTCGACGTCGAGGCACAGGTCGTCGTAGTAGCCGCGCTCGTCGGCGACCACGACCTCGATGATCGAGGCCGCGGCGGCGAAGTCGAACCCCGTGTAGTAGTTGATCGTTCCCGCCTCACGGTTGGCCTCGCACCGGTCGGCGGGGAACGGCTCGCCGGCCTCGACCTCGCCGACGTCGGCGTGGCGTCGTCGTCAGCCGTCGTCGTCACTGCACGCCGTGGCGAGCAGTGCGATCGAGGCCAGACTGACGATGACGGCGCGCTTGCGCATGGTGCCTCCGGGGGTCGTGGCCGACGACTCTAGTGTCGGCCCTCGTTCGCGGTCCCTGTCAGTTGGTGGTGCCGCGCTGTGACGCGTGCCACCCCAGCAGATGCCGCTCGAGCGTCGTGACGGCGACCAGCAGCAGCACTCCGAGCACCGCCGCGCAGGCGATCGAAGCCCACAGGATGTCGTACCCGGCGGTGAGGCTCTGGGTGGCGCGACGTCCGACCTCGCCGAGTCCGACCCCGGCCGCGGCCGAGCCGCCCTCCGAGAAGTAGGCGGCCGCCAATCCGAGACCGGTCGCGAAGCGGGCGGCGGTGAACAGTGCCGGCAGGGCAGACGGCAACCGCAACCGCCAGAACACCTCCGCACGCGGCGTGTCGACCGACGCCAGCACCTCCCGGGCAGCCACATCGGCCGAGCGCATGCCGAGGACCGCGGCGAACACGAGCGGAGGAAACGTCACGAAGGCGACCATGAACAGGATCGTCGGCGTGCCCCGTCCGAGCCAGTTGACCACCGAGGTGATGTAGGCCACCCACGGCGTCACCATCACCAGCACGAGCAGCGGTTGTGTCGCCCACTCGAGTCGACGGCTCGACGCCAGGACCGCGCCGACCACGAGCGCCAGCACGAGTGCGATCCCGACACCCACGATCGTGTGCCACGCCGTCAGCCACGTCTGCTCGAGGTAGAAGCGCGGGTGATCGGCGATCTCGCCCACGATCTCGGACGGGGCCACGATGATGAACGGCCTCACGTCGGCAACCCGCACCCACGCCTCCCAGAGCACGAGCGCCGTCAGCACCCCGATCAGCGACCACAGGCCCGGGCGCTGCGCCGCCGGCAGCGTTCGCCCGTTCATCGGCCGGCACCCTCGTGGAGCAGGTGTCGAAGCCGGGTCTCGGCGGTGAAGAACGCCGGATCGTCCTCCATGGCCGGGATGCGCGGGTGCGGCAGGTCGATGCGCTCGACGCCGACGACGCGGCCGGGACGCGCCGACAGCACGGCGACCCGATCCGAGAGGTACACCGCCTCGGCCAGGGAGTGGGTGACGAACACCACCGCCGTGTTGAGCGGCTCGCACAAGCGCCCCAGGAGGTGTCGCATGTCGGCACGGGTGATCTCGTCGAGGGCCGCGAACGGCTCGTCCATCAACAGGTACGGAGCGCCGAGGGCGAATGCCCTGGCGAGGGCGACGCGCTGCTGCATGCCGCCCGACAGCTCGTGAGGGTAGGCCTGCTCGAAGTCGGCCAGCCCGACGTCGGCCAGCAGGTCGCCGATCGACGGCATCTCGCTCGGGTTGGCCTGCCGGTTGACGTCTTGCAGCAGGCGCACGTTGGCCTCGACGGTGCGCCAGGGGAGCAGCGCCGGCGACTGCGGGACGAACCCGATCCGCTTGCGTCGTCTCGATTCCGCCGGAGGTTCGCCGTCGATCGTGACCGTCCCTGCGGTGGGCTGCTCGAGTCCGGCGATCATCCGCAGCAGCGTGGTCTTGCCACAACCGCTCGGGCCGAGCACGGTGACCACCTCGCCCGGGGCGACGTCGAGGTCGACCGGATCGAGGGCCTCCAACGCGCCGAAATGCTTGGTCAACCCAGCCACCCGGATCCCGGCCGTCACGCGGGGCGATGGTATCGGTTGTGACTGACCGCCCCCCGGCCCTAGCCTTGCAGGGTCCGTTCGGGCTGGATCACAGATCCGGCTCGGGCGCGATGCGAACGGTCAGCCGCTCCGGCTGCCCGGCGCGACCTCCACCGAACAACTGGAAGGCATACCCACCATGGCGCTCACGCCCAAGGCCGAGATCGTCGCCAAGCATGGCACGACCGCCAACGACACCGGCTCCCCGGAAGTGCAGATCGCGCTCCTCACCGACCGCATCCAGCACCTGACCGAGCACCTCAAGGTGCACGCCAAGGACCACCACAGCCGGCGTGGCCTGCTGATGCTGGTCGGCCGTCGCCGCCGGATGCTCGACTACCTCCGCAGCATCGACGTCGAGCGCTACCGCAAGCTCATCGCCGAACTCGGTCTCAGGCGCTAGCGGCTGCGCGCGATCGCTGCTTGCGAGTCGCCCTCGTCGACCACGGTCGACGGCGTACGGGCGCGGGGTTGTCACGGTTTGTGGTTGGTTGGGGGTAACCTGGTCCATTGACGTGCGGAAGGTCCGCATGTCGTACATCACGACCGACATCGGTCGTGCACAACCGAGCGACGTCGTCGTCGGTTGCCGGTTGCCTATTCCGTGGCCGCCCAACGAGGGGCGGGTCGGCGGAGTCGCCAACTGGGAACCGACCCGGTCGCTCCGAAACGGCGACGAACATCGTCGTCGGAAAGGAGCCATTCGTGGCTGACCCCATTCGCGTATCCGGACCCATTTCAGGGACCGAGAAGACGCTCACCTTCGAGACCGGCAAGCTGGCGCCGCAAAGCCAGGGAGCGGTGGTGGCCACGATCGGTGGCACCCGCGTGCTCACCACGGCCAACGCCGCCAAGGACGTCCGTCCCGGGATGGACTTCTTCCCGTTGACCGTCGACGTCGAGGAGCGTTCGTACGCCGCCGGCAAGATCCCCGGCTCGTTCTTCCGTCGTGAGGGCAGGCCGTCCGAGGACGCGATCCTCACCTGCCGCCTCACCGATCGTCCGTTGCGTCCGTCGTTCCCCGAGGGCTTCCGCAACGAGACCCAGATCGTCACCACCGTCATCGGTGCCGACCAGTCGAACCCGCACGACGTGTTGTCGATCAACGCCGCATCCGCAGCGCTGATGATCTCGGGGATCCCGTTCGACGGCCCGATCGGCGCCGTCCGCATGGCCTACTCGGTCGACGGTCAGTGGATCGCCCATCCCACCTACGAGGAAGCCGAAGCCGGCACGTTCGAGCTCGTCATCGCCGGTCGTGAGCTCGACAACGGCGACGTCGCCGTGATGATGGTCGAGGCCGGCGGCACCGAGAAGAGCTTCTACTACTACGACGACGGCGCACCGCGCGTCGACGAAGCCGTCCTCGCCGACGGGCTCGAGGCGTGCAAGGTGTGGATCAAGGAGTCGATCGCCCTCCAGCGCCAGCTGGTCGCCAGCGTGATCGCCACCAAGGGACCCATCACCCCGCTCGCCTTCACTCCCGTCGTCGACTACACGCCAGAGGTGTTCGCCGCCGTCGAGGCACTGGTGTCCGCCGACGTCGCCGAGGCGGTCAAGATCGCCGGCAAGGCCGATCGCAACGCCGCCACCGATGCCGCCGCCGCCAAGGCCGTCGAGGCACTGTGCGCCGAGACCGCCGAGTTCGCCGGTCAGGAGAAGGCCGTCAAGGAAGCGGTTCGTTCGCTCACCAAGAAGCTGGTGCGCAAGCGGATCGTGTCGGAAGGACTTCGGATCGACGGTCGTCGCACCACCGATCTGCGGCCCGTGTCGGCCGAGGTCGGCGTGCTGCCGACGGCCCACGGTTCGGGCCTGTTCCAGCGTGGCGAGACCCAGGTGCTCAACGTGCTGACGATGGCGATGCCGCGCATGAACCAGATGATCGACTCGCTCTCGCCGAACGACAGCAAGCGCTACCTGCACCACTACAACATGCCGCCGTGGGCGAACGGTGAGACCGGGCGCGTCGGTTCCCCGAAGCGTCGCGAGATCGGTCACGGCGCGCTCGCCGCCCGGGCCGTGTTGCCCGTCGTGCCGAGCCAGGACGACTTCGCCTACACGCTGCGACTCGTCTCCGAGGTGATGTCGTCGAACGGATCGACGTCGATGGCCTCGGTGTGCGCATCGAGCCTGTCGTTGATGGACGCCGGTGTTCCCACGCGTGGCGCCGTTGCCGGCATCGCCATGGGCCTGATCAAGGAGGGCGACACCTACACGACCCTCACCGACATCCTCGGAGCCGAAGACGCCTTCGGCGACATGGACTTCAAGGTCGCCGGCACCGCTGACGCGATCACGGCGCTGCAACTCGACACCAAGATCGACGGAATCCCCGCCGACGTGTTGAAGGCAGCCCTCGACCAGGCCAAGGTGGCCCGGCTCGAGATCCTCGAGGTCATGAACGCCACGATCCCCAAGTCCCGCGACGAAGTCGCCGAGTCGGCACCGAAGATCTCGACGATCTTCATCCCGATGGACAAGATCGGCGAGGTGATCGGGCCCAAGGGCAAGGTCATCAACACCATCCAGCAGGAGACCGGTGCCGACATCAGCGTCGACGACGACGGTGCCCAGGGCATCGTCACGATCGGCGCCGTCGAGGCATGGCGGATGGAGGAGGCCCGGGCCGCGATCCTGGCCATCGTCGATCCGCCCAAGGCCGAGATCGGCAAGACCTACACGGGTCGAGTGGTGAACATCACCAAGTTCGGCGCCTTCGTCAACATCCTCCCCGGACGTGACGGGCTCGTGCACATCTCCAAGCTCGGTCGCGGCAAGCGCATCAACGCCGTCGAGGACGTGCTCGGACTCGGCGACGAGATCGAGGTCACGGTCGAAGAGATCGACGACCGCGGCAAGGTCAGCCTGGTCCCCGCCGGCGATCTGCCGGAGAACGCCACGAACGGCGCTGTCGCCACGGCACCCTCCTCGGGCAACGGAGGCAGCCGCGGGCAATGGCGACGTCGAGACCGTGTCGTTCGAGGCCAGCTTCGACGCCGAGCTCGCCAATGAGTTCGGCGATCTCGGCCCGGCCAGCGAGCGCCCGCGTGAAGACGATCGCGGCGACCGCCACGACCGTGGTGGGCGCGAGCGCGGCAGCCGTGACCGCGGCGGTCGCCGGCACCGCTGATCGAACATGTCGGCTCGGGCGGATCGGTCAACCGATCCGCCCGGACCGGGATCCTTCACGCACATGTCTGATCGCGTCGTCACGCTCGCATCCGGATTGACGGTGGCTGTGGAGCCGATGGCTTCCACGCGTGCCGTCTCGATCGGCGTGTGGATCGGTGTCGGCGCACGCGACGAGCCGGCCCACATCTCGGGTGTCAGCCACTTCCTGGAACATCTCCTGTTCAAGGGCACGAACACCCGGTCGGCGACTCAGATCTCACAGGCGATCGACCGCGTCGGCGGCGACATCAACGCCTACACATCCAAGGAGTACACGACCTTCTACTGCCGCGTGCCCGGTCGTGTCGCCGACTTCGGCATCGACCTGCTCGGTGATGTGCTCACCGCTCCGGCGCTGCGTGACGCGGACATCGAGAGCGAGCGACAGGTGATCCTCGACGAGCTGGCGATGGATGACGACAGCCCCGAGGACGTCGTCCACCGGGTGTTCGCCGAGCAGGTGTTCGACGGCCATCCACTGGGTCGCGAGACGGCCGGTGAGCGGGAGACCGTCAGCTCGGTCTCGGGCGACGACATCCGTCGCTTCTTCTCCGAGCGCTACCGGAGCGAGAACACGGTCGTGGCGATCGCCGGTGCGATCGACCCGGACCACGTGATCGAACGCGTCGAGGAGGCGTTCGCCGGACTGGCCGACGGCAGCGGGCGCACACCGCGCGTCGAACCGGGCGGCATCGGCGAGTCGGTCGACATCGACGACGACACCGAGCAGGTTCACATCGTCGTCGGTGGGCGCTCACTTCGGCGCGAGGACCCCGATCGCGAGGCCCTCGACGTGGTCAACCACGTGCTCGGGGGCGGGTTGTCGAGCCGCTTGTTCGACGAGATCCGCGAGCGGCGCGGGCTCGCCTATTCGGTGTTCTCGACTGCCGCGGCATACGCCGATTCCGGCCTCTGGTCGGTGTACGCCGGCGCCCTGCCGGCCAATGCCGAGACGGTGCGCGGCCTGATCGCGTCCGAGCTCGACCGGCTCGTCACCGATGGCATCACGGCCGAGGAGCTGGCGATCGCCCAGGGCTACCTCACCGGGTCGTACGAGATGGGGCTCGAGGATTCGAGCGCCCGCATGTCGCGGATGGGCGGTCAGCTGACCGTGCTCGGTCGGGTGCGGTCGATCGAGGAACAGATCGGGCGGTGGGAGGCGGTCACACTCGACGACACGAGCCGAGTGATCGGTCGCGTGTACGCCGCCGCCGAGCCGCTGACGGTCTCGCTCGGCCCACGTTCCGCGAGCTCCCGGTCGCGGCGTGTACGTTCCCATGCATGACGATCCGCGTGGGGGTCAATGGCGCCGGTGGCCGCATGGGCTCGACCGCGTGCGAGGCGATCGCCGCAGATCCTGAGCTGACACTCGCCGCAGCCGTCGACCCTTCGGCAGCCGGCGAGCAGCGATGTGGCGTGACGATCTCGACCGAGCTGCGCGCCTTCGCCGATGCCGAGTGCGATGTCGTCGTCGACTTCACGGTCGCCGATGCAGTGCGTGTCACGCTCCCGTGGCTGGCGATGCACGGCGTGCACGCCGTCGTCGGCACCACCGGCTTGGGCACCGACGACATCGAGAGCCTGGCTGCGACGTTCGGCGACGGTCCGGCACACTGCCTGGTGGCGCCCAACTTCGCCATCTCGGCGGTGTTGATGATGCGCTTCGCCGAACTGGCGGCCCCGTACTTCGACACCGCCGAAGTGATCGAGTACCACCACGACCGCAAGATCGACGCTCCTTCGGGCACGGCTCTGGCGACGGCCGACCGCATCACCGGCGCCCGCCGCGGATCGGCGTGGGCGGCCGACCCGACGCAACACGAGGTGCTCGCCGGCGCCCGCGGCGGTGCCGCCGAAGGTGACAACCCGGTGCGAGTGCACGCCGTTCGGATGCGCGGCATGGTCGCCCACCAGGACGTGATCCTGGGGGCCGCCGGTCAGACACTGACCATTCGTCAGGACAGCTACGACCGCGAGAGCTTCATGCCAGGGGTCGTGTTGGCATGCAAGCGGATCGGCGATCATCCCGGGTTGACGGTCGGCCTCGACCGCTACCTGGACATCTGACCGGCGCCGTCGCTCGCGTATCAGATATCGCTCGCGGCCCTCTCTGGTATGTGCCCAACCAATCCGGAACGAGCGCGCTCGACGGTGGTGCCAGCCCCCTCGCCCTCGTCGGGTTCATGCTGATGCTGGCGGCGCTCGACCTGGCCGGCACGCTGCTCGCCAAGGAGTGGACGGTCCACCGCTCAGCCTGGCAGCTCCTCGGCGGCGGAGCGGCATTCCTGGCGCTGTTCCTGGTGCTCGTGTGGGGACTGCGCTACGCCGAGCTGTCGATGCTGACGCTCGGCTGGATCGTCGTCCTCCAGCTGGCCGTGCTGATGGTCGACCGGTCGCGGTACGGCACGCACCTGTCGGTCGGCGGCTGGCTGGCGGTGGTCGGAATCCTCGTGCTGCAGGGCTATCTGCTGCTCGGAGACACGACCAGCAGTCAGCCCCCGGTGCGGGGCGACGACGGTCAGTCGAGCGCGGCGAGCGCTGCGTCGTAGTTCGGCTCCTGACCGATCTCGGGGACGAGCTCGGTGTAGGTGACCTTGCCGTTGCCGTCGACGATGACGACGGCGCGGGCGGCGAGTCCGCGCAACGGACCGTCGACGAGTTTGACGCCGTAGTCGTCGAGGAACGTGCTGCGGAACGCTGAGCCGGTCTTCACGTTCTCGATCCCCTCGGCGCCGCAGAAGCGCGAGAAGGCGAACGGGAGATCCTGGGAGACGCACAACACGACCGTGTCGTCACGGCCGCCGGCGCGTTCGTTGAAAGCACGCGTGCTCGCCGCGCAGGTAGGCGTGTCGACGCTGGGGTAGATGTTCAGGATCAGGTTCTTGTCGGCGAACGTTCCGAGCGTGAGGTCGCCGAGGTCGCTGCCCGTGACCGAGAAGTCGGGAGCGTCGGAACCGACTGCAGGGAGCTCGCCGCTGGTGTGGATGGGATTGCCGCGAAGGGTGACAGTTGCCATGGCCTCGATCATGTCACTTTCACAGCTCGAAGTTTCGACCGCGACGGAGATTGAGGCCGACGAAACCGATCGTGAGCACGACCGAGACGATCAACGCCGGCGTCTGGTACTTGGCCAGGAAGTCGAGCACGGCGTCGACCTGGTCGTCGGCGATTCTCGCCACCATCCACCAGAACACGAGACGGACCACGAGCCCGATCGACAACAAGACGGCGAGACGACGCCACGAGACGCGCGTGATGCCGCTGATCGCGGCGACCACGTTCGACCCGGCGAAGAACGGGATCACGAACCACTCGGCATGGTGGAACATGTCCATGATGCGGTGGATCTGCTCGGCGCGCACACCCAGGTATTTCCCGAACCACACCAGCACGGTTCGGCCGTAGGCGCGCCCGATCAGGTGGCACACGACGAACGCCAGCGCCAGCCGGAGGCCGCCGATCCAGAAGTATGCCCAGAAGTCGATGTCGCCACCGGCCACGCCGAGTAGGTGCCGGACCCGGCTGCTGAGCATGAGCAGGCCCTCCGGGTTGGTGTTGACCCACTTGGTCGACACCGCTGTGCCGATGTAGCTGCAGACGACGAGGAACACGAAGGCGACCAGTGTGAACGGTGCCCAGCGCGGTGGGGGAGGCGGCACCTCAGCGGGCTCGAGCCCGTCGAGCACCGAGTCGTCGTCGACGCCCTCGGGCTGCGGCTCGGGGTCGGGACTCACGGTCGCCGACGCTACCGGCCGTATCTGTCACAGACGCCGACACCGGAGTGGAGTCCTGGAGACCGATCGGTAGCCTGCCCGCCCGTGTCGATCGGACGGACAGTGCGCACCAGCATCAGGAAGGCCTGGGTGCCGGCCCTGCTGGCATCGCTCGTGCTCGCCGCCTGCGCCGACGACGGACCTGACGCCGCGACCGACATCGGCGTGCCCGAGCCCGAAGCGGAGGCATCCAGCCCGGCATCCGCGGACGCGGGGGCTGATGCCGGTGTCGTGGCGACCGGGGTGGTCGTACCGGTGATCGCTCTCGACAATTCGTTCAGGCCGCAGCAGCTCGAGATCGAAGTCGGTGACGAGGTGATGTGGGAGAACCGGGGGATCAACGAGCACAACGTGCTCTCGATCGAGGGCGACGGGTGGGGCGTCGAGGTCGACGACTTCCAGCCCGGCGCGGTGTACTCCCACGTGTTCGACGAAGCGGGCGAATACAAGTACTACTGCTCGATCCACGGCAGCGACACGGTCGGGATGGTGGGCACGATCGTGGTGACCGAATGACACCGACAGAAGCCAACAGACGATGGAGGACATGATGCACGTCGGACGACGGATGGTTGCGGTGATCGCCGCGCTCGGCCTGGCGCTGGCCGCATGTGGAGGCAGCGACAACGACGCCGACGACGGCGAGGCAGCGGCCGAATCGACCGTCGCCGGCACCAACGCTCCCGAATCGACGGAGCCCGACACGGAAGCGACCGATGTCGCTCCCGAATCCACCGTTCCGACGACCGACGCGTCGACGAGCACGGAAGCGCCGAGCGAGTCGACGGGCGAGGATGCCGGCGCCGACGCGATCCGCACCGTCCCCGACGAGTACGCGACGATCCAGGACGCAGTCGATGCTGCCGCCGAGGGCGACCTGGTGCTGATCGCGCCAGGGGTGTACCACGAGGCGGTCGACGTCGAGACCGACAACCTCACGATCCGCGGGCTCGACCGCGACGGTGTGATCCTCGACGGCGAGCTCACGCTCGACAACGGCATCCGCGTGCTCGGGGCGAGCGGGGTCGCGGTCGAGAACCTGACGGCGATGAACTACACCAACAACGGCCTGTTCTGGGTCGCCGCCACCGGGTACCGGGCGTCGTACATCACGACCTACCGCACCGGCGACTACGGGATCTACGCCTTCGACTCGACGACTGGCCAGATCGAGCACTCGCACACCGTCGGGAGCAAGGACGCCGGGGTGTACGTCGGCCAGTGCTACCCGTGCGACGTGGTGCTCGACGACATCCTCTCCGAACACAACGGGCTCGGCTACTCGGGCACCAACTCGGGTGGCGACCTCTACATCATCAACTCTGAATTCCGCAACAACCGGGCCGGTGTGCTCCCCAACTCGGGGAGTTACGAGCTGTGCTACCCCGAGCGCGAGACGACGATCATCGGCAACCTCGTCTACTCCAACAACCAGCCCGACACACCGGCGATCAACGATGCGCTGCTCGCCCAGGGCAACGGGATCCTGGTGGCGGGCGGGGTCCGGAACGTGATCTCGCGCAACCGTGTGTTCGACCACAACCGCACGGGGATCGGGCTCGTTCCGTATCTCGAGGAGGATGGCAACGACGACCTGCCGACGCAGGACGAATGGACGACGCCGTGCGCCGACCAGAAGAACGAGATCCCGGTCGTTCCGGAGGGTGCCCTGTTGTGGGATGCGTTCCAGAACGAGGTCACGTTCAACGTCGTCAGCGACAGCCGTGAGGCCGACCTCGCCGTCGCCTCGGCCGGCACCGATCTGTCGACGCTCGGCAACTGCTTCTCCGACAACGAGTTCGCGACGTCGGCGCCGCTCGAGCTCGAGAGCTCGCTCCGTGCGACGGTGAGCCGGCCGCAGGCGGTGATTGGACCGCCGGTGATCTGGGCGTGGCGCGTTGGGTCGCCGAGCAGGCGAGCCTCCCGCCCGAGGTCGACTGGAAGGAGGCGCCCCTGCCCGAGCTCGGCGACCACGAGAACATGCCCGAGCCGGCGACGGCACCGGCCCGGCCGGCGACCGACGTCCCGTTCCCGGTCGACTTCGATGCGATCACCGTTCCCGACGTGCCGAACGGCTGAGCGGCTGGCCGTCGCCTTGGCGTCGGCGGTGGTGATGTCGGTGTCGGCGTGCGGTGCCGACCAGGTCACGACCGTGGGCGCCGCCCCCGACGCGGCGATCGCCGGGCCCCAGGGCGCGGTTGGCCAGTTCGCGGTCGAATGCGACTTCGACCACTTCGGGCCGGATGACCCGATCGTCCACCCCGGTCATCCCGGGGCCAGCCACCTCCACCAGTCTTCGGTGCCGTCGGCGTCGATGCCGAGTCGCTCGCCGGCGACCTCGTCAGCGGTCGCACCACGTGCGATCAGCAGGGCGACACGGCTGCCTACTGGGCGCCGGCGTTGATCGGCGCCTCCGGACCGATCGAACCGATCCGGTCGGTGGCCTACTACCGCGCCGGGCCCCACGTCGACCCGGCGCGCGTCGAGCCGTATCCGCCCGGGTTGATGCTCGTGGCCGGCGACTCGCGTGCGATCGAGCCACAACCGGTGTCGGTCGTGGCGTGGTCGTGCGGCACCGGGTCAGTGCGCGAGGCGACCCCTCCCGATTGCTCACGCGCTCCCAGTCTGAGGATGATCGTGACCTATCCCGACTGCTGGAACGGGCACGACCTGGCGGCCGGCGACTGGTTCGATCCTGCCCAGCGGCACGCCGCGTACAGCGCCGGCGGCGAATGTCCCGGCGGCGTTCCCGGTCCACATCCCGCAGCTCCAGTTCGCGATCGACTATCCGCCGGTGCCGGCTGACGAGCTCGATGGGCTGGCGCTCGCATCCGGCGACATCCACTCCGGCCACGCCGACTTCTGGAACACCTGGCACCAGGAGAAGTTGACGCGCGAGGTCACCCAGTGCATCGGGCGCAACCTGGTGTGCAACGTCAGCGGCTGACCGGGCGCGGGACGCGTTCGATCACATCCGACCGGCCTCGGTGACGCGCTGCAGGAACTGCCGCGTGCGGTCGTGGCTGGGTTGTCCCAACAACTGGTCCGGCGGCGCCTGCTCCAGGATGCGCCCTTCGTGGAGGAAGCACATCTGATCGGCGATCTCGCGGGCGAATCCCATCTCGTGAGTCGCGAACAGCATCGTCATGCCCTCGCGCTTCAACTCGCGGACGACGTCGAGCACCTCGCCGACCAGCTCGGGATCGAGCGCTGACGTGATCTCGTCGAGCAGCATCACGTCGGGTTGCATCGCCAGCGAGCGGGCGATCGCCACCCGTTGCTGCTGGCCGCCGCTCAGCCGGTCGGGGTACTCGTTGGCCTTGTCGGCCAACGACAACTGCTCGAGCAGGGCCATCGTCTCGGCATGGGCCCTGGCCTTGTCGTGCCCCAGCACCTTGCGTGGCGCCAACGAGATGTTCTCGGCGACGGTCATGTGCGGGAACAGGTTGAAGCTCTGGAAGACCAGCCCGATCCGGCGCCGGATCGGATCAGGGTCGCGGCCGGGCTCGCTGATGTCGTCGCCGTCGAGCAGGATCACTCCGTCGTCGATCGGCTCGAGCAGGTTGATGCAGCGCAGCAGCGTGCTCTTGCCCGAGCCGGAGGCACCGATCAGGCAGATCACCTGTGACGGCTCGACGTCGAGGCTGAGGTGGTCGAGCACCGTGCGCGGGCCGAACCGCTTGACGACCTCTCGGATCTGGAGCTTCATCGCACTGCCGTACCGCTCATCGCCCGGCGCTCCTTGGCGAGCAGGTAGTCGGCCGTGCGGGTGAGCGGGATCGAGATGCACAGGAACAGGATCGCCGCGACCACGAACGGCGTGAAGTTGAACAGGCGGTCCTGGAGCACGTCGGCTCGACGGAGCGCCTCGGCCGGCCCCAGCACCGACACCAGGGCGACGTCCTTCTGGAGGCTGATGAAGTCGTTCATGAGCGGGCGGGACGACTCGGCGCACGGCCTGCGGCAGGACGACGTAGCGATTCGCCTGCCAGGTGGTCAACCCCAGCGAGCGGGCGGCCGACCGCTGGCTCTCGTGCACGCTCTCGATGCCGGCACGGAAGACCTCGGCGACGTACGCCGAGTAGACGATGACCAGTGCCAGGCCGCCGAGGAAGAGCAACGTCCCGACCTCGATCGGCCCGAATCCGACCGAGCGCCGGTTGATCAGGCCCGCCCCGCCGAACCCGATCAGGAACAACCACAGCAGGATCGGGACGCCACGGACGATGTCGACGTACAAGGTCGCCCCGAGCCGGAGCGGGAACAGGATCGGCGATCGCACGCTCCTGGCGAGTGCGATCGCCATCCCGAAGATCACGATCAGCGGGGCGCACACGAAGAAGATCCGGAGATCGAGCAAGAAGGCGCGGAGCACGAGTGGGAACGCCTCGGTGAACGCGTCGCCGTCGAAGAACGTCTCCCGCACGCGCGGCCAACCGGACAGCTGGGGCACGATCACGATGATCAAGCCGATCACCGCGGCGGTGCTGATGCCGGCGAGGATCCTGCCCTGGATGCGTTGCCGCCGGTCGTAGTCGGCGCGCCGCGAACGGGTCGGAGCGATCACCGCGTCGAGGGCGGCTGCTCGCTCACGATCGGGCACGTCGCAGACGCTAGCTGCGTGACGTATATTCCTCGCCTCCCTCGATCCGGAGGGGGCTGGACAACCTCGGAAGGACCATTCATGAACCGACATCGACTCGGCGCCCTCGGCGCCGCGGCGCTGGCGTTGACGCTCGGCGGCGCAGCTGTCCCGGCGCTGGCCGACAATGACAGCGGGCGACCGGCACCGGCAGTGACCGACGCCGTGTCGAAGCGCCAGCCGGCCACCCCGGCCACCCCGGAAGGGAACTCCGGCGGCTTCGCCGACGCCACCGCCACGGCGGCGCCGAGCCTGTTCGTGCCGACCACCCCGTACCGCATGTACGACAGTCGCAACGACCCATCGCCGTGGGTCCCGGGTGAGTACTCCGACATCGACGCCCTCACCGATGTCGACTTCGTGCCCCAGATCCCGTCCAACGCCACGGCGGTGGCCTTCAACCTCACGATCGTGTCGTACGCAGGGGCCGGCTTCGTGCAGATCCTGACGCCGGGCGGGGCGATGGGCGAGAGCTCGACCGCCAACTTCACGGGCCCCAACCTGGTCGTCGCCAACGGCGGCAGCGTCGGACTCGTCGGAGGCAAGCTGCAAGTGGCCGTCGGAGGAACCGACAATGCCGAGGTCGACGTGATCATCGACGTCGCCGGGTACTACATCGCCGCCACCTGATCGTCCGTCCGGCACCGGGCGACGCACGAACTGGCCGGCACCGCTCCGCGCGGTGCCGGCCAGGACGCACGGCTACTGGAGCGAGATGACCGGTGCCTCGGTGTACTCGCTCATCCAGGTGGTGGTGATCGTGTCGAGCTCGCCCGAGTCCTTCAACGTCTGCAGGGCGATGTCGACGCACTCGGTGAGCGGGCTGTCCTTGGCGAGCAGCAGGCCGAACTCGTCGGTACCGCTCCCTTCGATCTGACCGAACACCGTGGTGCCCTCGATCTCGACGGCGGTGATGTACAACGCCGTCGGCAGGTCGCTGACGATGGCATCGATCTGGTTGCTCTCGAGCGCCTGCTTGGCGGCGGCGTTGTCGTTGAAGATCAGCGGGTCCTGCTCGGGCTGCGATGACCTCTTCGACGTACGTGACGCTGGTGGTGCCGGCGGCGACCCCGATCTTGAGGCCCTGCAGGTCGGCCAGCGTCTGCGCCGAGGCGGCCGGCGAGTCGGCGAGGCCGAAGATCGCCTGCGGTGCCGTGTAGTAGCCCTGGCTGAAGTCGACGACCTCGGCCCGCTCGGGCGTGATCGTGTACTGCTGGAGGTTGAAGTCGAAGTCCTTCGGGCCGGGTGCAACGGCGGCGTCGAAGGGGGTCCTGACCCACGTCACGGCGTCGCCCTCGAAGCCGAGCTCGCGGGCGACGGCCATCGCCACGGCCGCCTCGAAGCCCTGTCCGTCCTCGGGCGTGGCGTCGTTGATCACGTAGGGCGGGAACGCCGGCTCGCCGGTGGCGATCGTCAGCACGCCGTCGGTGATCGTGTTGCCGGCCGCGCATTCGGCGGCGGCGCTGACACCCGGCCGGCGCTTCGGAAGCAGCCGGCGCCTCGGTGGCGGCCGGCGGTTGGGTCGCGGACGACTCGTCGTCGTCGTCGCCGCAGGCGCCAAGGGCGAGGCCGCCCACGATCAGCAGGGCGGGCAAGATGCGTCGCATGGAATCTCTCCTGTTCAGTTGTTCACGCCGAAGCTGACGCCAACGGTAGTCGGCCCGGCGTTCGGTCGGGAACAGGCAGTTCGCCGGGGGACAACCCTTGACGATGAGACGGTTTCCGTCTTAGTGTCTCACCCATGGCGCTCAGCGACACCGAGGTGCGGATCCTCGACGCCGCCAAGCTGTGTTGCGAGCGCTGGGGGCTCGCCAAGGTCACGATCGACGACATCGCCGCCGAGAGCGGCGTGTCACGGGCCACGCTGTACCGCTGTTCCCTGGCGGCAAGGACGTCCTGTTCGACGCACTGCGGGTGCGCGAGCTCGAACGAGTTCTTCGACGTGCTGACCGGCGCACGTCGAGGCCACCGACAACCTCGAGGACCTGCTCGTGGCCACCGTCGTGGCCGCCACCCGCGAGCTGCGCGCCGACGAGCACCTCGCGCGTCGATGCTGGCCACCGAACCAGGCGAGACGCTCAGCCAGCTCACCGTCGACGGCCTGCCGCGGATCATCCGCATGGCCACGGTCACGCTCACGCCGCTGGTCGCCAACTACATGCCGCACGACGCCGCCCAGCGCCTGATCGACGTGCTCGCCCGGCTCACGATCTCCTACTTCCTCGCCCCGAGCACCGACATCGACCTCGGCGACGAATCCTCGGCACGGGCGTTCCTGCGCCCGGTGATCGCCGTGCTCGCCCCTCGTCCGTCCACTCCAGCCCGACCCACTGACCGACACGAACACCACCGGAGATCAACATGACCGTCACGCATTCGAGCAACGAAGCGATCATCGGTCGCGACGACATCAACAACATCGAGGCGATCCTGTCGGTCACCAACACCGACGTCGACGAGGTCGAGCACATCGTCAAGGACAACGCCGACGCCATCTTCACCTGGGACTACTCGCTGGCCCGGCCGCAGCTGCGCAAGCTCTACGAGAAGGCCAAGGTCGGCCAGTGGAACTCCACCACCGACCTCCCGTGGGACACCGACGTCGACCTCGAGAAGGTCGTGTCCGCCGACCAGGCGGCCATCCAGTCCGGTCTCACGCCCGATCACTACGACGGCACGGTCGTCGCCAAGTGGGGTGACAAGGAATGGCTCGAGTTCGGCATCGACCAGCGTCGCTGGACGCTGTCGCAGTTCCTGCACGGCGAGCAGGGTGCGCTGCTGTGCACCGCCAAGATCGTCGAGACCGTGCCGTGGTACGACGCCAAGCTGTACGCGTCCACGCAGACGATGGACGAGGCCCGCCACGTCGAGGTGTTCCATCGCTACATCGACGAGAAGCTGCGGCGGCGGCTTCCAGGTCAACGCCCACCTGCGGATGCTGCTCGACGACATCATCCAGGACTCGCGATGGGACATGACGTACCTCGGCATGCAGGTGATGGTCGAAGGTCTGGCGCTGGCGGCGTTCGGCTTCATGCACCAGATGACCGAGGAGCCGTTGCTCAAGCAGCTGCTGCGGTACGTCATGAGCGACGAGGCCCGTCACGTGGCGTTCGGCGTGCTCTCCCTCAAAGAGGTCTACGACGGCATGACCGACCAGGAGATGAAGGACCGCCAGGAGTTCGCCTTCGAGGCCGCGATCCGCATGCGCGACCGGTTCCTGTCGCAGGAGGTGTGGGAGAAGCACGGGGTCAACCCCCGCGACGTCGTGCCGTTGGTGCTCAACGACCCGACCCGCGACATCTTCCAGCAGATGCTGTTCTCCAAGATCGTGCCCAACTGCAAGAAGCTCGGCCTGCTCGACCGCAACGACAAGTGGCTGCGGCGCCGGTTCGAGGAGATGAACGTGATCCAGTTCGAGGACTGGGAGGACACCGGGTCCGAGTACATCAAGTTCGAGCTCGACGCCGACGACGCCGAGGCGCAGCCGGTCGCCGGCGCCTGAGCGGCTCGACCTCACTCGACAAGTTCTAGACAAGTCGAATACAAGTAGGTAGGGTTGGCGGCATGTCCGCCGACTGGGATCCGCACGCAGTACGAGCGCTTCAAGGAGCAGCGGGCGCAGCCGTTCTGGGACCTGTGGGGCTCGTCGACGCGACCGGCGCTCGGCGCGTGCGTCGACCTCGGCTGCGGCACGGGCGAGCTCACGGCCGAAGCCGCCCAGCGGTGGGGCTGCGCGGCGATGGTCGGGGTCGACAACTCGCCGAACATGCTCGCCGCGGCAGCGTCACACGCGCCGGCGGCGCGTGTCGGCTTCGAGCACGGCGACATCGCCGGCGTGGACCGGGCGCGGCGACCACGACCTCGTGTTCTCGAACGCCGCCCTGCAGTGGGTGCCCGATCACGCCGCGGTGCTCGGCGCGCTGGGTCGGCTGCGCTGCGCCCCGGCGGGCAGCTCGCCGTGCAGGTGCCGGCCAACGCCGACCATGCCGTCGCACCTGGCGAGTGCCGCGGTGGCGCACACCGAGCCGTTCCTGTCGGCGATGGGCGGCGACTCCGCCGCCCGACCCGGTGGCCGTCAACGTGCTGCGCCCGGAGCAGTACGCCGAGCTGCTGTTCGAGCTCGGGCTCGCCGAGCAGCACGTGCGCCTGCAGGTGTACCCGCACGTGCTGCCGTCGAGCGCCGACGTCGTCGAGTGGACGAAGGGCACGTCGCTCACCCGCTTCTTCCGGCGGCTGCCCGACGAGCTGCACGAGCCGTTCGTCGACGCCTACCGGAACGAGCTCCTGAGCCGGATCGGGGAGCGCTCGCCGTACCTGTTCACCTTCAAGCGCATCCTGCTCTGGGGCCGCCTACCGGCGGTGACCGTCAGCGTCGGCGGTCGAGCAGGAAGTCGGCGATCCATCGACCGACGACGTCGTTGTCGACCGGCTCGCTGGCGATGCTGGCGAGCGCCGCGTCGGTGACCTCGTCACCCATCCGCGGGCGGCGTGACTCGACCAGGGCGGCGATGTAGTCGGCGTCGTACTCGGGATGGTCCTGCACGCACAGGATCGAGTCGCCGACGAGGAACATCGCGTGCTCGGCGGTGTCACCGCGGGCGATCGTGCGGGCGCCGGGTGGCACCACGCTGGCGACGTCCTGGTGCATGGCGTTGATCGTCACCGATGAGCCGTCGAACCAGGGGGTGTCGTCGACCCGAATCGCTTGCGGGCCGGCCTTCCAGGTGCCGGTGTTCTCGGCGCGACCGCCGAGGGCGTGGGCCACGGCCTGATGACCGAAGCACACACCGACCAGGCGCGCCCGGTGTTCGAGCACCTCGACGATGAACTGGCGCAAGGCCACGATCCATGGTTCGTCCCGGTAGGCGTCGTACCGGGCGCCGGTGACGATCCAGCCGTCGCACTCGTCGGGGCTGTCGGGCAACTCGCCGCCGACGACGTCGTAGGTGCGGGTTCGGATCGACGGGGCCGCGGCCTGGAGCATCTCGGTGTACATGTCGTCGTAGTCGCGGCCGCGCGAGGCCTGACGCAGCTCAGGGCCGACGTGGTCGCAGGCGAGGATCCCGATCAGGGGACGATTCGAGTCGGCGGCGAGGGGCTCGGGCACGCAGCGCATCGTACGGTCAGTGGGTCGGTTGGGCGTACGATCGGGGTTTCGCGAGCGAATCTGGAGCAGGCACATGTCGCAATTCGGTCGAGTCCTCTCGGCGATGGTCACGCCGTTCGACGAACACGGCGCGCTCGATCTCGATGTCGCCGCCGAGCTGGCCCGGTATCTGCAGTCGCACGGTCACGACGGGCTCGTGATCGCCGGCACCACGGGTGAGGCTCCGGTGCTCGACGACGACGAGCGGCTGAGTCTGTTCGCGGCCGTGATCGAGGCGGTCACGATCCCGGTCGTGGCCGGCACCGGCACGTACGACACGCGGCATTCGGTGCACCTGACCAAGCAGGCCGCGGCGCTCGGGGCGGCTGGTGCGCTGGCCGTGTGCCCGTACTACAACCGACCGTCACAGGCCGGCATCGACGCCCACGTGCGGGCGATCGCGGCGGCCAGCGAGCTGCCGGTGATGGTCTACGACATCCCGGTGCGCACCGGTCGCAAGATCAGCACGGCATCGCTGCTCCGGCTGGCACGCGAGGTGCCCAACGTCGTGGCCCTCAAGGACGCCGCCGGCAACCCGGGTGAGACAGCTGCGCTGATCAGCTCCGCCCCGTCCGGCTTCGAGGTGTACAGCGGTGACGACCTGATGACCCTGCCGCTGATGGCGAGCGGGATCGTCGGCACGGTCGGAGTGGCGACTCACTGGACCGCCGACGACCATCAGTTGATGTTCGACCTGTGGGAGAAGGGCGACACGGCAGGCGCCCGTCTCGTCAACAGCCGGATGCTCGAGAGCTTCGCCTTCGAGACCGGCGACGATGCCCCCAACCCGATTCCGACCAAGGCGGTCATGCGCCACCTCGGGCTGGCGGTCGGGCAGGCGCGGCTGCCGATGGGGGATGCACCGGCGTTCGTCGAGCAGCGAGTGCCGGAAGTGCTGGCCAATCTGCAACGCTGGCGCGATGCATTCCCTGAGCACCCGGACCACTGATGGCTGAACCAGTCAGGGTCGTCTTCCTGGGCGGTCTCGGGGAGATCGGCCGAAACTGCATGGCGATCGAGCAGGGCGCCGGCGATCGCCGCTCGATCGTGCTGATCGACTGCGGGCTGATGTTCCCCGATGCCGACATGCACGGCATCGATCTCGTCCTGCCCGATTTCACCTACCTGCGTGAGCATGCCAATCAGATCGCCGGCATCGTGGCCACCCACGGCCACGAAGACCACGTCGGCGGCATCCAGTACCTCTTGCGCGACGGGGACGGCATCGGGCACGTTCGCGACAAGCCGTTGCCCTTGTTCGGAGCGGCTCTGACGCTGGGTCTGGCGCGCCATCGGATCGAGGAGGCGGGCCTGCTCGGGCGCGTCGACCTGCGGCCCGTCGCCGACAACGCCACGGTGCGGATCGGCACGTTCGACGTCGAATTCATCCCCGTCACGCACTCGGTGCCGCACGCCCACGCGATCGCCGTCCACACCAGCCAGGGCGTGATCCTCCACTCGGGTGACTGGAAGCTCGACCTGACACCGGTCGACGGTCGTCGCACCGACCTCGCGCGTCTCGGCCAGCTCACCGCTGGGCCGGGTGTGCGCCTGCTGATGTGCGACTCCACCAACGCCGAGAACCATGGATACGCCCCGAGCGAGATGTCGATCGGCGGCGCCCTGCGCTCGCTGTTCGCACAACACCGCGGGCGGCGGATCGTGACCGCCAGCTTCGCCAGCCACCTCCACCGCATCCAGCAGATCGCCGACGCCGCCGTCGACGCCAACCGCAAGATCGCCACGCTCGGCCTGAGCATCAAGAAGAACGTCAGGCTCGGGCGCGACCTCGGGGTGCTCCGCATCCCCGACTCGGCCCTGATCGACATCGAGGACATCGGCGACTACGAGCCCGGTCAGGTGTGCGTGATCTCCACCGGGTCGCAAGGCGAGCCGATGTCGGCGCTGTCGTTGCTCGCACGCGACGAGAACAAGTTCGTCAAGCTCGGCGAACACGACACCGTGATCCTGTCCAGCCACGCCATCCCGGGCAATGAGAGCAACGTCAACAAGGTGATCGACGGCTTGCTGCGGCGCGGTGCCGAGGTCGTGCACTCCGGCATCGCCGACGTTCACGCCACCGGCCATGCCCAGGCCGACGAGATCAAGACCTATCTGTCGCTCGTGAAGCCCGAGTGGTACGTGCCGATCCATGGCGAGTTCCGGCACATGGTCGCCAACGCCCGCCTCGGCGAGGTGATGGGGCTGCCCCACGACCGAGTGGTCCTGTGCGAGGACGGCGACGTGATCGAGCTCTCCGACGCCGGTCTCAGCCACGTCGGGCGGGTGCCGTCGGGGTACGTGTACGTCGACGGGATCGTCGGCGACGTCGGCCAGGGCGTCATCCGTGACCGCCGCGTCCTGGGCGAGGAGGGCGTCGTCGTGGTCGTGGTCACCGTCGACATCCAGACGGGGAAGGTGCTGACCGGGCCCGACATCATCACCCGCGGGTGGGTGTACGCACCTGAGGCCGAGGATCTGCTCGACGAGGCCTGCGATCTCGTGTCGGCGGCGCTCGAACAGGCGCTCGGGAACGGCGTGCGCGATGTCGAGCAGCTCGAGCGCGACGTGCGGCGGGTCGCCGGCAAGTTCGTGAGCGAGCGCACCCGGCGGCGACCGATGATCGTGCCCGTCGTGATGGAGACCTGAGCCGATCCTGCGCTGTCAGCGTCCTGAGTGGATGCCCGGCCGGGCCGGGTCGGCATTGGTACGGTGGACGAAACCATGAACACGTGGGGATCATCGAAGAAGTCGCGCGCCCAGAGCTCGGCTCGGCAAGGTGGATCGGGACGGGCCGCGCCCAAGTCGAAATCGTCATCGTCGCAACGCGGCGGTGTCCGCGACCTGACGCCGCCCGCCACCCGCAGGCGCGACACGGCCCAGGCCGAGCTGCGTCACGCCGTGTCGGGCCGCGAGCACGATCTCGCCGGCATCATCATGATCGGGATCGGCGTCGTGCTCGGACTGGCGATGTACTTCGATCTCGCCGGTCCGCTCGGCAGCGGGATCGAGACCTTCGTGGGCTGGTTCTTCGGGCTCGCCCGGTTCCTGCTGCCGATCGTGCTCGTCGCCGTCGGGGTGGCGTTCGTGCGCAAGGGCCGCTCGTCGAGCCCGTTGCGACTCGTGCTCGGATGGGGGTTGGTCGGAGCGGCGACGTTGGGGATGCTGCACGTCATCCGCGACCCGGAGTCGTTCACCGATCTCGACGGTGTCGGCGAGGCAGGCGGCTGGGCCGGTGCGCTGCTGATCGAACCGATCGCGACGCTGATCGCCGTACCCGGAGCGGTGGTCGTGATGCTGGCGGCGCTCGTGGCGGGCGCCGCCCTGATCACGCAGACGTCGCTGCGCACGATGGCGATGCACACCGGGCGCGGGGTCGGCGCCGTCGCCAAGCCGATCGGTCAGGCGACCAAGCGGGCGCTGTCCGACCTGTCGACGCTCAGCAGCGACCGTGATCCCAATCGTCCGAAGAAGTCGCGGCGACGTGACAAGGGCGATCAACCGACACCACGTTCGGGAGTGATCGGCGACCCGCTCAGCCCCGCCCTGTACGACGGGGCCGCCGACGACGACGAGCTGTACGGCGATGGCTCCGGTCCCGCCGCCGACAAGCGCCGCAAGCGCGCGACCAAGGCTCCCGCCAACCAGGGTTCGCTGCCGATCGACGGGCAGCACCTCGGCGAGTGGGAGTTGCCGCCGATCAGCCTGCTCAAGCAGGCCGGCCAGCAGGCCGTCAACATGTCGGAGATCGAGCGGCGTGGCGCCACGTTGCAGGAATCGTTGGCATCACACGGGGTCGAGACGCAGTTGGTCGGCATGACGGTGGGGCCCACGGTCACCCGTTTCGAGCTCGAGCTCGGGCCCGGCGTCAAGGTCGCTCGGGTCACCAGCCTGCAGCGCGACATCGCCTACGCGATGGCCGCCGTCGACGTGCGCATCCTCGCCCCGATCCCCGGACGCTCGGCGATCGGCGTCGAGGTGCCCAATCACAAGCGCCAACTGGTCGCCCTCGGCGACCTGATGGTCACCCGTGAGGCGTCGGAAGCGGCGCATCCGCTGCAGGTCGCGATCGGCAAGGACATCGCCGGGCGGGCCGTGTTCCTCGACATCTCCACCACGCCCCACCTGCTGATCGCCGGTGCCACCGGCGCCGGCAAGTCGAGCGGCATCAACTGCATCATCACCTCGTTGCTGATGCGCACCACGCCCGACCAGGTGCGCCTGATCCTGATCGATCCCAAGCAGGTCGAGATGGGGCAGTACCAGCGCCTCCCACACCTGCTCACGCAGCCGGTCACCAACCCGAAGAAGGCCGCCAACGCCCTCGGTTGGGCGGTCAAGGAGATGGAGCGTCGCTACGACGTGCTGTCGGAGGTCGGGTTCCGCGACATCACGGGTTACAACGCGGCGGTGCTCAAGGGCGAGATCGAGCCGCCGCCCGGGCTCGCCGCCGATGCTTCGCCGTACGAGCACATGCCGTACATCGTCGTGGTGGTCGACGAGCTCAACGACCTGATGATGGTGGCCGCCCGCGACGTGGAGGAATCGATCACGCGCATCGCTCAGAAGGCGCGCGCGGTCGGGATCCATCTGATCGTCGCCACCCAACGTCCGTCGGTCAACGTCATCACCGGTGTCATCAAGGCCAACATCCCTGCTCGGATGGCGTTCGCCGTGTCGTCGCTCACCGACTCGCGGGTGATCCTCGATCAGCCCGGCGCCGAGAAGCTGGTCGGCAAGGGCGACATGCTGCTGCTGCCGGGGAACACCTCCGTGCCCAACCGAATCCAGGGCTCGTTCGTGAGCGAGGACGAGGTGCGCAAGATCGTCGCCCACTGGCGGCGCCAGGCGCCCGAACCGGTCTACTCCGCCAACGTCGACGCCGACACCGCTCAGCGCGGTGCCCCCGCCGGGGGGATGGAGCAACTCGGCCTCGATGTGACCTCTGACGCCAACGCCTTCTCGTCCGGCGACGACGACGAGGACGCGGTGATGATGCGGCAGGCGATGGAGCACGTCGTGCGCAGCCAGCTCGGCTCCACCTCGATGCTGCAGCGCAAGCTCAAGATCGGGTTCGCCCGTGCCGGTCGCATCATGGACCTGCTCGAACAGCGCGGCGTCGTCGGCCCCAGCGAAGGGTCGAAAGCCCGCGAGGTGCTGATGACCGTCGAGGAGTTCGAGCTCCTCCAACAGAACGGGCAGCTGTGAGTTCGGGCTCGGCTCGCAGCGCAGCTGCTCGCGGTCGCCTCCGAGCTCGCCGTCTCCGCTGCGCATATTGACGGCTCACCCGCCAGACCCCACGGCGTTGGGTCGTGACATGGAAGTCACGAAGTATGCGCCGGGGACGCCGAGCTGGGTCGACGTCTCGTCTGCCGATCTCGCCGCCACCGTCGAGTTCCTGAGGGAGCTGTTCGGATGGTCGGCGACCGACATGGGGGAGGACGCCGGGCACTACACGATGTTCGACATCGGCGGTCGCCAGGTCGCCGCTGCCGGCCCGAGGATGCCCGACGACCCGACGCCGTCGGCGTGGACCACCTACATCACCGTCGACGATGCGGCTGCCACGCTGGCCCTCGCCACGGAGCACGGCGGGACCGTGCTGATGGGGCCGATGGACGTGTTCGACGCCGGGACGATGGCGATCGTCGCCGATCCGAGCGGCGGCGTGTTCGCCGCTCTGGCAGCCGAATCAGACGATCGGCGCCCAACTGGTGAACGAGCCCAACGCGCTGTGCTGGAACGAGCTGACGACCCGCGACGCCGACGGCCTGCTCGGGTTCTACTCGACGCTGTTCGGCTGGGAGGTCGTCAAGCAGGAGGGCGACGGCATGACGTACCGCGAGCTGCACCTCGACGGGCGCAGGATCGCCGGCTGCATCGAGATGGACGACAAGTGGCCGCCAGGATTGCCGACGCACTGGATGGTGTACTTCGCCGTCGACGACTGCGATGCGACCGCCGCCCGCGCCAAGGCACTCGGCGGCACGGTGCACGTCGAACCGACCGACATCCCGGTGGGCCGGTTCGCCGTGATCCAGGATCCGGGTGGCGCCGTCTGCTCGGTGATCGCACTCAACGCCGTGATGTAGCCGGCGTCCGGTGCTCGGTCAGGTGACGATGACCGGGGTGCCGATGTCGGCGAAGTACCACATGAACTGGGCATCGAGCGCCGTCTGGCGCTGGCACCCGCCGGACGAGACGCGTCCCGAGCTCGGCGTCGGTCTGGTACAGCGAGCCGTCGTCCCGGTGGCGTGGGATCTGGTGGAACCCGATCGCCCCGCGCTCGGTGTCGAGCCAACGCACCATCAGCGGGAGGTCGGCCTGGCCGTTCCACGCGGTGGTGGTCTCGCTCTTGCTGTAGACCTCGTGGATCCCGGGCACCTCGTTGTTGTACTGGCTACCCGACACGAGATACGACCGCACGATCTGCTCGTTGTCGTCGATCGCCCACACGCGTTGGCCGGCACGGTCGTACACGATCCGCTTGCCGGTGCCCTCGCCCGACTCGGGCGGAAGTGGCGGTGCATCGGACCCGGTCGACGCCACCGACGAGAGCTCGAATCCGAGCGAGTCGGTCGCACCGGGTGGCGGCGGATCAGTGCGGATCACGAACGAGTCGTCACCCGGCCAGATGCCGAGCATCGCCGCCGTGCGCCGTCCGACGACGCCGTCGACGTAGAGCCCCGTCGCCGTCTGGAACGACGTCGCCGCGGCCGCCACAGTGGCGTTGAACTGACCGTCGACAGCACCGCTGTAGAAGCCGGCCACGGTGAGCGCCTTCTGGACGCACTCGACGGCCGGTCCACTGTCGCCCTCGCGAACCGAGGTGACATCGAGCATGCAGCCCTCGATGTCGACGGCCGGTTCGGGCGCAGGGGTGGCGGCGACCACGGTGGTGTCGGGAGCGACGCTCTCGACCGGCAGTACCGCGGCAGCGGCATCGGCGGGCGGGGTGGAACCTCCACCGGACGATCCACGCAGGGCGTCGATCGCGAACACGCCGGCGGCAACCGCCAGCAGGCCACCGATCAGGATCGGGGTGATCGTCGGGCGCGGCGTGTCGGCGCGGTGGTTCCGCCACCGGTCGACCGATCCGTCGATGTAGTCGTATTGGGCCATCGCCACCTGGGGACGCGTACTTCTGGGGGTTTCCTCGTCAACGTCCCAACGGCGATGACGAGCCGAAATGTAGGCGGCCGGAGCCGGTCGTGCGATCGCGACCGCGACGCGATCGCCACCCCATTCTTACAGGTAGGAGCTCAAAAAATGGATCATCACACCCGCCAGACCGCCGACCAGCGTGCCGTTGATGCGGATGAACTGGAGGTCGCGGCCGACCTGCAGCTCCATCTTGCGGGCGGTCGATTCGCCGTCCCATCGCTCGACCGTGGTCGCGATCAGGTCACTGACCTCACTGCGATAGTGCTCGACCACGTAGGCGACCGAGCGCTCGATCCAGCGGTCGACCTTGCGACGTAGCTCGGGCTCGGCGAGCAGCTGCTGGCCGAGCCGTTGCAGGCCGATCGTCATCCGCACCCGTAGCTCGCTGGCCGGATCGGTGGCGGCTGCGACCATCCCGTCCTTCATGCCCGCCCAGAGCGATTCGAGCCAGGCTCGGACCTCGGGGTGCTCGAGCAGCTCGCGCTTGAGCTCCTCACCCTTGGCGAGCAGCTCCGGGTCGTGCTTCAGCCGCTCTGCGAACTCGACCACTCGACGGTCGATCGAGTCGCGCACCTCGTGATCGGGACGATCGGCGACCTCGGTCAGGAAGCGCTGGACGGCGTCGTAGATCTTCTTGAAGATCCGGTCGTCGATCGGTTCCGGCACCCACCAGGGTGATTCGTCGTCGAGTCGCCGTCGAAAGGTCGAGCGGTTGTCGTCGAGGAACCCGCGCAGGCCGACGAGCACGGCGTCGAGCAGGCGTTGGTGGTGCCCGCCCTGCACGCTGATGTCGATCATGCGCCCGACGAACGGGGCGGCCGGAGTCGACGCGATCCGGGCGCGCACGACGCGTTCGAGGCCTTCCTGGACCTCCTTGTCGTCGAGCACCTCGAGCGTGCCCTTCAACAGGTCGCCGAGCGCCTCGCTGGCCCGGGTCGCGTGCTCGGGCTTGGCGAGCCAGTTGCCGAGCCGGAGCCCGACCTGGGCGTGGGCGAGCCGCTCCTCGAGCACCTCCTGGGTGAGGAAGTTGCTCTCGACGAACTCGCCGAGACTGCGGCCGATCTGGTCCTTGCGGCGGGGGATGATCGCCGTGTGCGGGATCGGGATCCCGAGCGGGTGCCGGAACAGCGCCGTGACGGCGAACCAGTCGGCGAGCGCGCCGACCATCGCCGCCTCGGCGAACGCCTGCACGTAGCCGACCCATCCCTCCGCTCCGTCGAGCGTCGTCACGATGTAGAGCGCAGCTGCCGCCACCAGCAGGCCGAGTGCGACCAGCTTCATGCGTCGCAACGACAACTGCTTCTCGAGGTCGGCAGCACTCAACATCGCGATCTCGCCGGGCATGGGCGGACCATACCCGTTGCCCCGCGTCGATCTACCGTGCACCCATGACCAGACTCAGTGGACTCACCCGCGACCAACTCGACGATTCCGGAGTGGCTCTGTGGGACGCGATCGTGGGCAGCCGCGCCGGTGCGATCGAGCTCGTCGACGAACAGGGGACCCTGGTCGGACCGTTCAACTCGTTCGTCCACGTGCCCGAGATCGGGCGCCGCCTGTCATCGCTGGGCGCCCATCTGAGGTTCTCGACCTCGATCGACCGGCGACTGAGCGAGATCGCGATCTGCACGGTCGGCGCGCACTGGCGCGCCGACTTCGAGTTCTGGGCCCACGCCCCGATGGCGATCGCAGCGGGCGTGGAACCGTCGGTGGTCGACGCCCTCCGGGTCGGCGACACACCGAACTTCACGGGCGACGACGAACGCCTCGTCCACCGAGTCACGTCGCAGTTGCTCGTCGACCGACGCGTCGACGATGCGACCTATGCCGCTGCCCGGGATCTGCTGGGCGAGTCGGGCCTGGTCGAGCTGGCGGCCTTGGTCGGCTACTACTGCCTGATCTCGATCACGCTCAACCTGTTCGACGTCGCCCTGCCGGCCGGCGAGCAGCCGGTGTTCGGCGGATAGCGGATCGACGTGCGTCGGGCCGTCACACCTCGGGACGCGGGCCGAGCTCGGGGCGCCCGACGCGTGTGCGCTTGAGCTCCCAGAAGCCGTCCATCGCCGTCAAGCGTCTGCATCGCATCCCAGACGCGGAGCGACTGCTCGGACGACGGCACCTTGGTGAGCACCGGGCCGAAGATCCCGCGCTTGGTCCCGTCGGTGCACGTGTAGGCGATGATCGGTGTGCCGACGTCGCTCCCGACGAGCTCGAGGCCGGCGTCCATGCGCCGGCGCAGCTCGACGTCCCAGGACTCGTCGTCGGCGGCCTCGGCCAGCGCCCGGTCGAGGCCGATGTGGACGAGGGCGTCACCGAGATCGAAGGTCTTGTCGCCGTCGTGGTGGATGCGCGTGCCGCACTGCCAGTACCAGGCGAACACCGCCTCTTCGCCACGCTCGGCGCGGATCGCTTCCATGACCCGGAGCATCCGATGGCTGGCGGCGGAGTTCTCGTAGTACGCCGAGCTGGGGTCCGGGTTGTTCTTGAACAGCAGGCTGATCGGTTGCCAGCTGATGCTGAGGTCGCGGCGCGGCGCAACCTCGGTGACGATCCAGTTGGCGGTGACCCAGCACCACGGACAGATGGGATCCACCCAGAACTCGACCTCGGTCGTCGTCGTCGGCATACCTCGGAGTCTGACAGCTTGCGAGCGCAATTACTCTTCCCGAGGCGAGAACTGCCCACGGGTGTCGTCGCAGGTGACCGATAGCCTTGGGGGACGTGTCGAAGCGCTTCTACGTCGAAACGCTCGGCTGTCCGAAGAACCAGGTCGACTCCGACAAATTGATCGGCACGTTGCTGGCCGACGGTCTGAGCCCGACCGACGATCCCGGGGCAGCCGACCTCGTGGTCGTCAACACCTGCGCGTTCATCGAGGACGCCCGCAAGGAGTCGATCGAGACGATCCTGGCACTCGACGCCCAACGCCGGCACGGGGCGCGCCTGGTGGTCACCGGGTGCATGGCCGAGCGCTACGGCGACGAATTGTCGACGGCACTGCCCGAGGTCGACCAGGTGGCCGGATTCGGCGTGCCGGTCAACCGTCTCGCCGCCAGGAGCAAGAAGCTGATCCCGGTCAGCTCGGCGCCGCTACCCGAGCTCGACCTGCTCAACCTGCCGCGGCCGCGCTCGTCATCCCCGTGGGCCTACGTCAAGATCGCCGAGGGCTGCGATCGCTCGTGCGGGTTCTGCGCGATCCCGAGCTTCCGCGGGCCGCAGCGCAGCCGTGACGTCGAATCGATCCTGAACGAGGTCGACGAGCTCGGTGCCCGTGAGATCGTGCTCGTCGCCCAGGACCTCGCCTCGTACGGCAAGGACCGGCCGCACGAGCTCGGCGCCGGCTCGATCGTGCCGCTCGTGTCGGCCGTCGCCGAGCGCACCGACTGGGTGCGACTGCTGTACCTCTACCCGAGCGACCTCACCGACGAGTTGATCGACGCGATCTGCGCCACCGACGTGCCGTACTTCGACCTCTCGCTCCAGCACGTCAGCAAGCCGCTGCTGCGACGGATGCGGCGATGGGGCGACGGCAACCGTTTCCTGCAGCGCATCACCGACATCCGCCGGCGCCGGCCCGACGCCACGTTCCGCTCGAACTTCATCGTCGGGTACCCGGGTGAGACCGAAGCCGACCACGACCTGCTGTTGCAGTTCGTCGAAGCCGCCCAGCTCGACTGGTGCGGATTCTTCGCCTACTCACCCGAGGAAGGCACCCACGCCTTCACCCTCGACCGGGCGGTCGACCGGACCCTGATGAACGAGCGGCTGGCCGAACTCCGCGAGTTGCAGGACGAGATCACCGCCGCCGGGCGCGACCAGATGATCGGGCGCGAGTTGCGGGTGCTGGTCGACTCGGTCGGCGTCGCCCGCAGCGCCGGCGAGGCGCCCGAGATCGACGGTGTCGTGCACGTCGGTCATGATGTGCCGGTGGGGGAATTCTCGTCGGTCGTGATCGTCGATGCGCTCGGCCCCGACCTGGTCGCATCCGGCGGCTCGGCCGGGGACGCGGTCTGATGCCGGCCGATCCGAACGCCGTCGCCAACTGGGCCAACGCCGTCACGGTCGGCCGGCTGCTGCTGTCGCCGCTGATGTTCCTGGTGATCCCGGAGCACAACCGCGGGCTCGTGGGTCGCCTTCGGCCTGTGGTTCGTGCTGTGCGTGAGCGACTTCATCGACGGGTACCTCGCCCGCCGCTACGGCACCACTTCGTCGGGCGCGTTCCTCGACCCGCTCGCCGACAAGGTGCTCGTGCTCGGCGCGATGTTCACGCTCGTGGCGTGCGACATGTTCTGGATCCTGCCGGTGGCGATCATCGCCGCCCGTGAGTTCATCATCAGCATCTACCGCACGGTTGCCAGTTCCAAGGGCGTCAGCGTTCCGGCCAGCAAGCTCGGCAAGTGGAAGACCTTCGTGCAGCAGTTGGCGGTCGGGTTCGCGCTCTGGCCGTGGTTCGCCGTCGACGCCAAATGGGTGTGGGTCTCGCTGCTCTGGCTGGCGGTCGTGCTGTCGGTGCTGAGCGGCGCCCACTACCTGTGGTACGCCACGCGAGGTTCCCGGACTACCCGCTGCCAGTCAGGCGATCTGATGCGCTGCGACGTGCTCGCCGTCGGCACCGAGCTGTTGCTCGGTCAGATCGTCGACACCAACTCGGCATGGCTCGGCGAGCAACTGGCGGCGAACGGGATCGACTCGCTGGTTCAGGTCAAGATCGGCGACAACGTCGTCGCGCATCGCCGGCCAACTGCGAGCGATGCTCGCCGAGGCCGATGCCGTGATCGTGTGCGGCGGACTCGGCCCGACCCACGACGACCTGACCCGCCAGGCGATCGCCGAGGTGATGGGCGTCGACGCTCGAGCTCGACGACGAGATCGCTGTCCGTGATCCGCGAGCTGTTCGCCAGCAGCGGCCGCAGGATGTCCGACAACAACCTGCGTCAAGCCGAGGTTCCCGTCGGCGCTTCGATCATCCCGCAGACGCGGGGCACGGCGCCCGGATTGATCTGCCCGGTGACGGTCGGCGAGGCACAGAAGGTCGTGTTTGCCGATCCCGGGCGTGCCGCACGAGATGCGCGAGATGTTCGAGCGCGGCGATCCTGCCCGAGCTGCTCGGCGGGGCGGGGAAGGCGGCTGTCATCGCCAGCCGCGTGCTGCGCACGTGGGGTGAGAGCGAGAGCGGGCTCAACGAGCGACTCGACGCGGTGATCGCCGAGCTCGACACGCTGGGCAGCCCGACGTTGGCGTTCCTGGCAAGCGGCTGGGAACGGGCTCAAGATCCGCATCACCGCCAAGGCCGAGTCGGCCGCGGCCGGCGAAGTCGTGCTCGACGAGTGGGAGCAGCGCGTGCGATCGGTCGTGGGCGAGCTCGTGTTCGGCGTCGACGACGACTCGATGGAGTCGGTCGTGCTCGATCTGATGCGGTCGAAGCGACTGACGCTCGGGCTCGCCGAGTCGGTCACGGGCGGACTCGTCGCGGCCCGGCTCACCGAGGTGCCCGGCGCCAGCGACGTGCTGCGCGGTTCGATCGTCTCGTACGCGCAGCGAGGTCAAGCGTTCGGTTGCTCGACGTGCCGGACGGGCCGGTGGTCAGCGAGGAGGCGGCGCTCGCGATGGCGCAAGGGTGCCCGCAAGGTGCTCGACTGTGATGTGGCGCTCGCCCTCACGGGCGTCGCCGGGCCGACCGAGCAGGACGGCATGCCGGTCGGCACGTTGTGCGTCGCCATCGTCTGGCCCGACGGTGAGCTCACCCGCACGCTTCCGACTGCCGGGACAGCGTCAGCAGATGCGGCAGTTCAGCGTGATCAACGCCCTCGATCTGTTGCGGCGCACGATCGCAGGCGCCGACGACTCGGCCTCGGTAGCGTGAGGGCGCTCCCGTAGCTCAGTCTGGATAGAGCAACGGCCTTCTAATCCGTAGCGCGCAGGTTCAAATCCTGTCGGGAGCGCGCCGCGATCGGTCAATCGCTCAGGAGTTGATCGATCGAGCCGACCGGCAGCGCTTCGCCGGTCCAGCCCTCGTCGTCGGACGGGAGCGTGCGGTAGTACTCGAGTCGGGGCCGGTCGTCGGTGAGCAGCGCGGCGCCCGTGGCGTGCTCGCTGATCTCGCCGGGCCCGGCGATGAACATCGGCACGAACGACTCCCACGACGTCACGCCGACGTTGTCGAGCACGGGCTGCCACGCCGGGTCGGCGAGCTTGCGTTCGAGGTCGCTGCGATCGAGCCGGAGCGGCTCGTTCGATCCGATCAGGATCGAACCGAACACCCACGCCGTGGCGTGCGGGAACACCGACTGGAAGCTGTTGAGGATCATCCGGTAGTCGCGGTCGTTCTCCTGCGGAACCCACTGCACCATGATCCCGCCCGGCGCCAGGGCGTCACGCGTGAGCTCCCAGTACTCGACCGACCACAGCTTGCCTGCCCCGGCGTGCGTCGGCGGGATGACGTCGGCGGTGATGATG
The DNA here is from genome assembly GCA_963850755.1 of Ilumatobacteraceae bacterium. Classification (GTDB taxonomy): domain Bacteria; phylum Actinomycetota; class Acidimicrobiia; order Acidimicrobiales; family Ilumatobacteraceae; genus Ilumatobacter. The sequence goes on from CAWKMO010000009.1 coordinate 188,279, forward strand.
TCGTACCGATCGTCGGTGACGAGCATGTGGTTGCGACCGTCGTCGACGCGGATCGAGACGTTCGGCTTGTGCGTGACGTCGTCGTTGGCGTCGGCGAGGAATTCGGCGCCTTCCACCACTTCCGATGACAGCTCGACCACGGTGACGTCGATGCCGGGCGCCTGACTGAGCGCCCCCGGGCTGACGCCGCCGCCGAGGCCGATCACGAGCGCGTTGCGCGGGTCGGGATGGACCGCCACCGGCAGGGTGCCCAGCAGGCGGTGGTAGCCGACCATCTCAGGAGTGGTGTTGGCCTGATGCTGACCGTCGACGTACATCACCCGGTACTCGCCGGACTGTTGGATCGACACGGTTGTCTGGGCGTCGTCGGCCATCCAGATCAATTGCTCGCCGGGGAACCGGTGGTACATCACCGACACGTACGGATCGGGCACGAAAGCCACCCCGACGACGATCGTCGTCACCGCCGTGACGCCGCTCCACGCCAGCGCCGTTCGCGGCGGCAGGGCGCGCCAGGCGACCCACACGCCCATCACGATGATCGAGAGGGAGAGCACGATCAGGCTCGACCGCGTGCCGATCGTCGGCACCAGCACGAAACCGGCGATGAGCGAGCCGGCGATGCCGGCGGCGACGTTGACGGCGTACAAGGTGCCGACCCGCTGACCCGTGTGCTCGCGGTCGGAGCCGACCCAGAGCTCGATCCCGAACGGGAAGGCGAAGCCCATCAGGAGCGTCGCCGGCAGCATGGCGAGTCCGCTGGCGACGATCACCAAGGTCAGCGAGCCGGTGCCGACCAGGTCGGAGGCGCGGTTGACGACCCCGTACGACTTGGAGAGCATGAAGAACGAACCGAGGGCGGCGATGCCGAGCGCGATCTCGATCGCGGCCAGTGCCTTCAGGCTCACCCACCCCGGCGCAGGAACGGTGAGGCCACCGCCGAGCCGACCGCGATCCCGACCAGCACGGTCGCGAGCATCACCGTGAACGCGTAGGTGCTGCTCTCGAGGAACAGGATCAGCTGACGGAACCACACGACCTCGAGTGCCAACGTGACGAAGCCGGACACGCCGAACACGGCGAGCACCAGGCGCCGGCGACCGGGTCGAGATCCTCGGCGACCGATACGACCATCGGGGCCGGCGACTCGTCCGCCTCGATTGCATCGATGGCATCGATCCGGTCCCACCGGCGGGCGGCGACGACTGCGCAGACACCGACACAGACGTTGATCAGCGCCGCCACGAGGATACGTGCGATTGAGCCCCCACAACCCGATCAGCCAGAAGCCCGACACGATCGTGCCGACCACCGCGCCCGCCGTGTTGACGGCGTACAACATCCCGACCCGGCCCCCCAGGCGACCGGTGCGCAGCATCGACGACGAGACCACGAGCGGCAAGCTGGCGCCCATCAACGTCGCCGGCACGATCAACACCACGAACGACACCGCAAGCGCACGAACGTGAGCACCGCCAGCGAGTCGGTGACGTTCCTGGCGAACCACACGTAGACATCGCCGGCGACGTCGAGCGCCAGCGGGAGTGAGCACGGCGAGCACACCGACGCCGATCTCGAGCATCCCGTACCATGCGATCGGCCGCTTCGTACGGGCGCTCCAGCGTCCGGCGAGGTAGCCGCCCAGGGCCAGCCCGCCGAAGAAGGCGGCGAGCACGGTCGACACCGCTTGCACGGTGACGCCGAAGACGAGCGACAGCTCGCGCAGCCAGAGCTGCTGGTAGATCAGGCCGCAGGCGCCGGTTCCGAAGAACAGCAGGAGCAGGACCACGAACCGGGCGCGATCGCGTCCGGCGCCGTCGGCGACAGCGTGCGGGGAGGCCGACCGGGCATCGTCGGTCGTCGCCGCCACCTCCAGCATCGTCCGAACACTAGGCGTTGCCGGATCGGTCACGCCGGACGGTCACCGGTCCGAAATCGGCACTTTCCCGGTAGCCTGAGAACGCTGTTTCGGAGGGGTTCCACCGCCTCGTCCGACGAGTCACACAGACCATCGATCGAGGTAGCCGCGTGAACTTCAAGAAGGGCGACACCGTCATCTACCCCCAGCACGGCGCTTGCGTCGTGAAGGGCACCAAGAAGATGGAGGCGTTCGGCGAGAAGCGCGAGTACCTCATCCTCGAGACGGTCATCAGCGAGATGACGTTGAAGGTTCCGGTCGAGATGGCGGAAGAGGTCGGCGTGCGGCCGCCGGTCAGCGCCGACGAGCTCGAAGACCTCGTGGCCGTGCTCGCCAAGCCCGACCCGCGTGTGCCCTCCAACTGGAGCCGGCGGTTCAAGAACCACCAGGAGAAGCTGAAGAGCGGCGACGTGTATCAGGTCGCCGAAGTGGTGCGCAACCTCGCCGCCCGCAACCGCGACGCCTCGCTGTCGGCCGCCGAGCGCACGATGTACGAGCGCGCCCGGGTCAACCTGATCAGCGAGATCTCGCCGGCGCTGAAGGTCACCTCCGAGGAGGCCGAGGCCTACCTCGACGACGCCCTCGCCAAGGGTGTGCTAAGCCGGAGAAGGCCGAGAAGGTCTCCAAGAAGTAGCTGTTCGGGCTCGGCCGGGCTGAACTCCGACCGGCACTCGCGCTGCTCGTCGCCTCACTGCGTGAGGGTCTGCCAGACTCGGGCGCATGTCGCGCGTCGCGTTCCTCGGTCTCGGTGTGATGGGTGGGCCGATGGCCGGTCATCTCGCTGCGGCCGGTCACGATGTCACCGTCTACAACCGCACCGCGAACGAAGGCGCTCGAGTGGGTCGCCGAGCACGGCCATCGGGCGGCACCGACTCCCGCCGAAGCGGCCGACGGTGCCGAGTTCGTGATGATGTGCGTCGGCAACGACCACGACGTCCGCGAGGTGGCGCGCGGCGGCGATCGCCGGCGATGAGCCGACGGGGCGACCTCGGTCGACCACACGACGGCCTCGGCCGACGTGGCCCGCGAGCTGGCGGCGGCGTGCGCCGCGGCAGGGCTCGGGTTCGTCGACGCGCCGGTGTCGGGCGGCCAGGCGGGCGCCGCAGAACGGGCAGCTGACGGTGATGTGCGGAGCCGACGACGAGCAGGTGTTCGACGCCGCTCGCGAGGTGATCATGGCCTATGCCCGCGAGTGCCGCCGGCTCGGGCTCGGCGGGTGCCGGCCAGACCGACCAAGATGGTCAACCAGATCTGCATCGCCGGCGTGCTGCAGGGCCTCGCCGAGGGGGTCGCCTTCGCCCAGCGGGCGGGGCTCGACGTCGACGAGGTGGTCGACACGATCAGCAAGGGCGCGGCCGGCAGCTGGCAGATGGAGAACCGGGCGCGGCACGATGGCGGCCGGCGAGTTCGAGTTCGGGTTCGCCGTCGAGTGGATGCGCAAGGATCTCGCGATCTGCCTCGCCGAGGCCGACCGGCTCGGCGCCCGGCTGCCCGTTGACGGCGCTCGTCGACCAGTTCTACAAGCAGGTCATCGAGCGCGGCGGACTGCGCTGGGACACCAGCTCGCTCGTGCACCTGCTCGCAGCAGCCCGTAGCGCTAGCGCACGCGAGCAGCAGCCGGTCGACGCCGCGGATCGTAGGCGGTCGCGCCAGTGCGGCTCGCCGGCCAGCTCGATCGAGTCGAAGCGCCGGATCAGGCGTCCGATCGCGACGCTCGCCTCGAGCTTGGCGAGCGAGGCGCCGAGGCAGTAGTGGATGCCGGCCGAGAAGGCGAGGTGGCGGTCGGCGTTGGGCCGATCGAGTCGGAGCACGTGCGGATCGTCGAACACGGCGGGGTCGTGGTTGGCGGCGCCGAGCACCGTCAGCACCGTGTCGCCGGGCTTGGCGACGACGGTGCGCCGTCGGCGTCGACGAACGCGATCGGTTCGAGCGGGCACCCGGACGGTGTGCTGCACGGGTCCGTCGAATCGCAGCAGCTCGTCGACGGCGACGTCGTCGAGCGACGGGTCGTCGCGCCACAGGCGCGAGTTGATCGGGGTGTCGCAGCAGCGCCAGCGTGCCGTTGCCGATCAGGTTGACCGTCGTCTCGTGGCCGGCGACGTACAGCAGCACCACGAACGAGATCAGCTCGGCCGGTGCTCAAGCGGTCGCCGTCGTCCTCGATCGCCAGCAGCGCCGACAGCAGGTCGTCGCCCGGGTTGGTGCGTCGGTCTTCGATGATGGTGATGCAGGTAGGCGATCAGTTGCAGCACCGCCGCCTCGGCGCTGTCGAGATCGTCCATCGTCGGCGCCCGGCTCGAGGCTGAGCGTGAGCGCCTGGCTCCAGCTCCGCAGCTCGTCGGCGCGATCGGTCGGCATGTCGAGCAGTTCGCGAGATCACCTGGAACGGCACCGGGAACGCCAGCTCGTCGACGAGCTCGATCGCGCCCCGTTCCGGCGGCCAGTCGAGGACGCTCGTCGACCAGTCGCTCGATGCGCGGGCGCAGCCGGTCGATCGGCGCTCGGTGTGAACGCCTCGTGACGAGGCGCCGCAGCCGCGTGTGATCGGGCGGGTCGAGGTTGAGGATCGTCTTGGCGCCCTCGCCGCGTCGCTCGGCGACGCCGGACGGCGATCGCGTCGGACTCGTCGATGCGTGGCATGGGCCTCGACGTCGCGGCTGACGACGTTGCTGCGCAGCACGCCGGACGACGTCGTCGTAGCGAGTGACGACGAGCGGGCCGCCAGGTGCCTGGTACACCGGTGCCTCGACACGCAGCCGGTCGTAGAACGGGTACGGATCGGCGCGGAACGGATCGCCCGGATCGCAGCGGGTTCCGAGCAGCTGGTTCGGTCGTCGTCACGGTCGTGCTCCGTCATCCGAGGATCCCCGCGCTTCGGATCGCGGCGCCCGGCGGCGCGATCGTCGGCGAACTTGCGTGAGAATGTCCGTCGAGCTCCTCGTCGTGCGGTGGCCGCGGCCCACTGCTTGGGCAGGGCGTCGATCGAGTAGTCGCCGACGTCGGTCGGCGACAGTGCGACCGCTGCTTGCGTTCGAGCGCGGCGTCGATGTGCGGTTGCAGCCGGCGACGCTTGTGCTCGCGTGGCCGCTTCGTCGCGCTCGACGAACTCGGGCAGCACTTCGCGGCCGAAGATCTCGATCGACTCCATGATGTGCTCGTGCTGGTTGCGGCCGGCCTGGAGCACGAAGATCACCTGATCGACGCCGGCCTCCTCGTAGCGGCGGAGGAACTGGCGGGCCTGTTCGGGCGTGCCGGTGCAGCCCCGCAGACCGGTCGTGTCGCCCGCCGCCACCTTGGCGCCCAGGCGCTCTTCCTCGATCGCTCGCGCAACCGCCTCGGGGTCGTAGCCCTGGTCGGCCCGGCGCTCGCTCGTACTCCTGCCAGACGTTGGTGACTGCCGGGCCGATGCGTGCCGAACACGTAGTAGTGGCCGAGGCTGTAGCCGAAGAAGTTGGCACCCTCGGCCCCGCGCCGGATCGCCTCGCCCTCGTCGTGGTGCAGCATCATCGGTGTGACGCAGGCGACCTGCGGGTTGACGTCGTAGCCGACCGGCTCGCATTCGGCGATCAAGGTTCGCTCGTAGTCGCCGACCCAGTTGGACCGCTTCCTCGGGGTCGATGAAGGCGAACGTCGAGCGCGCCCATGCCCTTGCTGAGCGGCCGAGCAGGATCGTCTCGCGGCGACTGCAGGCGACCCACAACGGCGGGTGCGGCTTCTGGACCGGCTTGGGCACGACGTTGCGCGGCGGCATCGACACGAACTCGCCCTCGACGCCCGTGAACGGCGTCTCGACCATGCAGCGCAGCGCCGTCTCGAGCCCTTCCAGCCAGGCGTCGCGCTTGCGCATGCGGGTCGATGCCGAACCCGCCCAGCTCGGCCTCGCTGCCAGATTCGCCGCTGCCGAACTCGACACGCCCGTTCGACACCAGGTCGAGCATGCGCGATCCGCTCGGCGACCCTGGCCGGATGGTTGAACTGCGGCGCCGTGAGCACGATCCCGTGCCCGAGCCGGATGTTGGTGGTGCGTTGACTGCAGGCGGCGAGGAACACCTCGGGTGCCGAGGAGTGGCTGTACTCCTCGAGGAAGTGGTGCTCCACCTCCCAGACGTACTGGATGCCGAGCTGGTCGGCGAGCTCGACCTGGTCGAGTGCGTCCGGATCAGGCGATGGTCGGTGTCGTCGTCCCACGGGCGCCCGATCTGGTGCTCGTAGAAGATCCCGAACTTCATGGACAGAAGTAAACACTCGTGTATACATATGTCAATGAGCGCCAACTGTCGGTGCTCGCCGGATGAGCCGTGACGAGCGACGTGCCCAGACTCGTCGGCGCCGCTGCTGCGGCCTTCCTGGCGGGCGGCTTCGACGGCACGTCGATGGAGACGGTTGCCGAGCAGGCGGGCGTGACCCGCCTGATCGTGTACCGCCACTTCGAGTCCAAGGATGACGCTGTACCGGGCAGTGCTCGACTCGGTGGTCGAGCCACTGCGGCTCGAGTTCGTGCCCGAGCAGCCGTCCGGCATCGGTGCCCTGCTGCTGCGCGTCGCCCGCAGCAATCCCGACGGCTTCCGGCTGCTCTGGCGGCATGCCCGCCACGAGCCGACCTTCGCCAAGGAAGCCGAGGCCTTCCGCCAGATCGCGGCAGGATTCGCCGACAACCACATTCGCGACTATATCACCGACGCCCACACTGCGTGCGCTGGGGGGCAGCGACGATCGTCGATTACCTCTACGGAGGCATCTGCGAGTGGCTCGACAACGGCGACCCGATGCTCGACGACCAGTTCGCCGGCCGACTCCAAGCAGGAGCAAGGGCTCTGGTGGCCACGTGGAGCACGGCCGGCTGACGGCGTTGGTCAGGGAGGCGCCGTGCTGCGCGCCTCGATCCGCTCGAGCAGTCGACCGCAACTCCGAGAGCTCGATGCGCATCGCGGCCAACTCGGTGTCGGACGACGATGGCACCGGTTCGGCGGCCTCGTCCTCGCTCGTCCCACCGACGAGCAGGCTCGCCAGGATGCTGGCCAGGGCGCCGATGATGCCGAGCCCGGCGACCATGATGAACATCCCGGCGATCCGGCCGCCGACGGTGATGGGGTAGTAGTCGCCGTAGCCGACCGTGGTGATCGTCACGATGCTGTACCAGAACGCGTTCCAACCGGTCGTGATGTCGGCCTCCGGCGACCGGCTCTCGAACTCGAGCACGAGCAGCACTCGCCGTGCAGAGCACGATCAACGTCGTCAGCACCGTGATGAAGAGCGGCGTACTGGCTGCGGTTCTCGAGCACGTCCTTGGCGAGCTCGGCGCGTTGCTTGCCGCGCATGAGGCGCACGATCACGCGCCAGCCGGCTGAGGCGGGCGAGGCGGAACAGTCCGGTGAACCGGAAGGCGATGCCGAACGACGGGATCGAACCGAGCAGGTCGAGCCAACCGCGTTCGCTGACGAAGTAGCTCCGCTTCGGGTGGGCGGCATGCATCCGCATCGCGAAGTCGATCAGGAAGATGACGCAGATCAGGTTGTCGTAGAACTGGAGCAGCTCGATCGTGGCGTCCTCGAGCGGCAGCAGCATCGCCACCATGATGAGCAGCGACACCACGGTGAGAACGAGGATGAACAGGTCGTAGGCGTGGCTCTTGACGGGCTCCACCTCCACCTCGGTCGTCCTCGATCGTCGCGTCGAAGCGTCCGTTCATCGGCGCCTGAGATTAGGCGAAGCCGTCGCCCCAGTCGGGGTGCTCGAAGCGTGGCGATGCCTTCCTCGATGCGTTCCACGAGCGTCTCGAGCACGGCCACCCGAGCCCACTTCTTCTGCTCGCCGGACACCAGGTGCCACGGGGCGAGCTCGTGGTCGGTGCGCTCGAACATCTCCTCGATCGCGTCGTCGTACTGCTCGAGCTTGTCGCGGTTGCGCCAGTCCTCGTCGGTGAGCTTCCAGCTGGCGCAAGCGGATCGCGTTGCCGGCTCTCGAACCGGCGCAGCTGCTCGTCCTGGCTGATCTGCAGCCAGAACTTGACGATGATCACGCCTTCCAGCACGAGGCTGCGCTCGAACTGGACGATCTCGTCGTAGGCCCGCTTCCACTGCTCCTCGGTGGCGTAGCCCTCGACCCGCTCGACCAGCACGCGTCCGTACCAGGAGCGATCGAACAGCGCCATCTGCCCCAGCCCGGGCACCTCTTTCCAGAACCGCCAGAGGAAGTGCTTGCGCTTCTCGTCGAGGCTCGGCTTGGCGAACGCCGAGACCCGGTAGTGACGCGGGTCGAGCGGCTCGACGATGCGCTTGATCGCGCCGCCCTTGCCGCCCGCGTCGGAGCCCTCGAACACCACCAGCAGACCCGGACCGAGCTCCGGCGACTCGAGATGGCCGCCGAGGTGCAGGCGCAGATCGAGCAGCCGGCGTTGAGCGGTGCGGAGCCGCGGCGTCGTACTCCGAATCGGTCAGTCGGGCAGTGAGGTCGATCGTTTCCAGCAGGCCCACGACGTCACTCCGCGGCGACCGTGGCGAGGACGTCGATGATGCGGTCGATCTGGGCGTCGGTGATGACGAGCGGTGGGCAGAACGTGATCGTGTGATCGGCGATCGCCCGGTTGATCACGCCCAGTCTCGAGCATCCGGTCGCGGATCTTCATCGCGTCCTGGCCCTCGCGCAGTGCCGACCGCCCACACCCCGACGTCGCCGCGAACGTGATCGATGCAGCCCGTCGTCGGCGATCGATCGGAGACCATCGCCGAGCCGCTTGCCGATCCGCTCCGCCTCACCGAGCAGCCCTTCGCGCTCCATGATCGCCAGGTTGGCGAGCCCGGCCGCGCACGCCGTGGCGTGGCCCGAGTAGGTGTATCCGGTCTTCAGCACATACGTCGGGTCGGCTTCGAGCGGCTCGCGCACGCGCGCGTCCGACGAACACGCCGCCGAGCGGCTGGTATCCGGACGTGACCGCTTTGGCGAACGTGCGTGATGTCGGGCGTGACGCCGTAGTACTCGGCGCCGAACCACGTGCCGAGCCGGCCGTAGCCGGTGATCACCTCGTCGAAGATCAGCAGTGCGCCGTGCTGATCGCACAAGCCGGCGGAGCCCCTCGAGGTAGCCCTCGGGTGGCGGCCACACGCCGCCGGCGCCTTGCACGGGCTCGGTGATCACGGCTGCGATCTCGTCGCTGCGTTCGGCCATCAGCTGCGCGAGCGCCTCGACGTCGTCGCTCGGCACCTGCACGACGTCGGGGACGCAGCGGCCCCCAACCCTCCTTGTTGGGCGGGAGGCCCTGCGCGGTCGTGCCGCCGAAGTTGGTGCCGTGGTAGCCGCGCATGCGGCTGATGATCAGCGTGCGTTGCGGGTTGCCGGCGAGCACGTGCGTGAGCCGCGCCAGCTTCATCGCCGTGTCGACCGCCTCCGAGCCCGGACTGGCAGAAGAACACCCGGGCGTCGGGGATCGGCGTGAGCGACACCAACTTCTCGGCGAGCTCGTCGGCGGGACCGTTGGTGAACGGATCGAAGCACGAGTAGGCGGCGAGCGTGCCCGCCTGGCGCGGCGATGGCCTCGGCCATCTCGGTGCGGCCGTGGCCGATCGCGCAGTACCAGAGGCTGGCCATGCCGTCGACGTACTCCTTGCCGTCGGAGTCCCAGACGAGCGCGCCCTCGCCCCGCACCAGCGATGATGAACGCTCGCGGGTCGGTCGTGCGAAGGGATGCAGGAAGGCGCCGGTCACGGCCACGACGGTAACCGCGGGAGCGGACGCGCCCGATAGACCGGCTGGGGAGACTGGTCCGCCGATGACTTAACGTGCGCTGATGGCCAGCCTGCACGGCACCAAGACGCATCAGAACCTGACGGAAGCATTCGCCCGGGAGAGCCAGGCCAACCGGCGCTACCTGTGGTTCGCGCAGAAGGCCGACATCGAAGGTCATCCCGAAGCTGCCGCCTTGTTCCGGTCGGTGGCAGAAGGTGAGACCGGGCACGCCCACGGACACCTGGAGTACCTCGCCGAGGTCGGCGATCCGGCGTGTGGCGAACCGATCGGTGACACCGCCCAGAACTACAAGGCGGCGATCGCCAGCGAGAGCTACGAGTCCGAGCAGATGTACCCGGGCTTCGCCGAGGTCGCCCGCGACGAGGGATTCGACGAGATCGCCGAGTGGTTCGAGACCCTCGCCCGGGCCGAGAAGTCTCACATCGGTCGCTTCCAGCACGGCCTCGACGGGTTGTGATCCGGCGCCGTGCGAATAACAACGTGATGCCACCATTTGCCCCTGGCGTCAGCCCTGGTTGCGGTTCTAGTGTCGCCGCGACAACCGTTCCAAACGGGGGGACATAGGTGTCCAAACACGAACTCGAGTGGAGGATGCTGGGAGCCTGCAGAGGCCTCGACGCCAGCGTCTTCTACCCGGACAACGACGACGAAGCTGAAGTGGCCAAGCAGGTCTGCCGCGAGTGCGGCGTGCGATCGGCATGTCTCGAGTTCGCGCTCGAGAGCCGCGAGAAGGTCGGTGTGTGGGGCGGGGCCACCGAACGCGAGCGTCGGCGCATGTTGCGCCAACGCCGGCGAACCGCTTAGGAATCCCGAATTCCTTCCCGGTTAGCCTCGCCCGCATGTCTCCGATCGACGAACACGGCGGCTGGCCGGGCCTCCTGACATTGCTGCTCGACCGTCATCACCTGACGGCCGACCAGGCGCGGGCGGCGATGACGACGATCCTGTCGGGCGACGCCACTCCGGCCCAGCTGATCGGGTTCGTGGTCGCCCTGCGCGCCAAGGGCGAAAGCGCCGAGGAGCTGTCGGGACTGCTCGACGCCGTGCTGGCGGCGTGCCAGATCGTCCCGCTCACCGAGGACCAGCGCGACAACTGCGTCGACATCGTCGGCACCGGGGGCGATCACTCGCACTCGATCAACGTGTCGACGATGGCGGCGATCGTGGTCGCCGGCGCCGGTGTGCCGGTGTGCAAGCACGGCGCCAGGGCGGCCTCGTCGAGATGCGGGACGGCCGACGTGCTGGAGGAGCTCGGCGTGGCGATCGAGCTCACGCCGGAGGGCGTCAAGCACTGCGTCGACACCGCCGGGATCGGCTTCTGCTTCGCTCCTGCTTTCCATCCGGCGTTCCGCTTCGCCGGGCCATCCCGCCGCGAGATCGGCATCCCAACCGTGTTCAATCTGCTGGGTCCGATGGCCAACCCGGGCCGCGTCCGGCGTCAGGTGATCGGGGTCGCCAACGTGGCCTTCGCCGAGCGCATGGTCGAGACGTTGAAGTCGCACGGGTCGCGGCGGGCATGGGTGGTGCACGGAGGCGAGCTCGACGAGCTGCAGCACGACGGCCCGGAGCGACGTGATCGAGCTCGACCACGGCGCCGTGCGGCACTTCCGGGTCGACCCCGAGAGCCTCGGGCTGCCCCGGGTCCGCGACGAGGACCTGACCGGAGGTGACCCACCCGAGAACGCCGCAGTGGTGCGGCGCGTGCTCGCCGGCGAGCCCGGACCCCACCGCGACATCGTGGTGCTCAACGCCGGCGCCGGACTGGTCGTCGGTGGCGGCGCCGCCAATCTCGCCGAGGGCCTCACGATCGCCGCCGAGACGATCGATTCGGGTGCCGCGGCGGCGACGCTCGATCGGTTCGTCGCCGCCTCCCGCGAGGCCGCCGGCTGAGATCGATGACCGACTGGGTGGTGCGCACCCCGGCGTCGTCGGCCAACCTCGGGGCGGGCTTCGACGTGCTCGGCATGGCACTCGGGCTCCACGCCGAATCGGGCGTGGGCGATCCGCCGCGGCGCGCGGTCGTGGTCGACGACCGGCATCCGGCCGACATCGCCTTCCGCCGGTTGGGCGGAGATGGCCCGCTGTGGTTCCGGTCCCCGATCCCGGTGGGGCGTGGACTCGGCTTCAGCGGTGCGGCGCGGGTGGGGGGAGCGGCAGCGGCGATGGCGCAGACGCGGGGTGTCGCAGCCCTCGATGATGCGGACACTCGGGCGGAGATCCTCTCGGTCACGAGTGAGCTCGAGCGGCACGCCGACAACGTCGCCGCCTCGATCTACGGCGGGGTCGTGGTGGCCGCCGGCGACGACGTCATCCGCGTGCCATTGGCGTTCAACCCGATGGTGGTCGTGTGGGTGCCCGAATCGACGACCACCTCGACCGAGCATTCCCGCGGGCGCCTCCCGGAGGAGGTGTCGCGCGCCGATGCCGTGTTCAACATCGGGCGGGCGGCGATGTTCGTTGCCGCCTGCGCAACGGGAGACGTCGCTGCCTTGCGGACCGCCACTGAAGATCGACTGCACCAGGTGCACCGGCTCGCCGACGTCCCCGATTCGGCGGTGGCTCTGGCGACGGCGCTCGATGCCGGAGCCTGGGCGGCGTGGCTGTCGGGCAGCGGGCCGACGATCGCCGCGCTGTGCGACCCCGGCCGAGCGGACGACGTGGCCCGCCTGATGCCGGACAGTGGGCACGTGAAGCTGCTGCGGATCGATCACGAGGGCGTGGTCGCACTCGAGGTCGGGAACGGGTTGATCGACACGACCTCGCCCGACTGACGCTCGGACGGTGGTGCGGCGATCGTCAGCCGGTCGTCGACAGGGACGGGGAACGCCCACTCGCCGGTGCACTCGACGACGTCGAGCCGGCTGGCGTGTTGATCGAGGTAGCGGGCGAGGCAGAGGGCCTCGTCGATGTGGTCGCGCCGGATCGGGCTGCCGGCGAGCGGCGGGCGTGGTGGGTCGACCGGCAGCGCCCGCCCGACGCAGCCCTCGATGCTGACGTCGACCAGGCAGGCCTCGTCGATCGTCCACGTCGCCGCCCCGCCTCGCACCTCGAGCCGACCGGCCGAGCGCAGCGCTTCGATCAACCGGTGGCGCTTGACCGCGCCGAGCAGCGCCGACAGCCGGTCGCGGACGAGGGCCGCCTCCTCGAACCGCTGGGCGGCGGCCAACTCGGCCATCCGCATGTGGAGGCGTTCGGCGACCGGGGCAGGGTCGCCGGTCATGGCGCCGGCGCGCGGCTTCGACGGCGGCGGCGTAGGCGGCGGCATCGCAGAGCCCGGCGCACGGGCATTGGGTGAAGCCCATCTGGGCGGCACTGCACGGCGCGGCGTCGGCCGGCGCCGAGTAGGAAGCGCTCAGCCGGGTCGAGCAGCGGCGCAGCGGCAGGGCCGACTGGATCGCCTCGATCACGAGATTGGCCATCGTTCGCGACGGCAGCGGCCCGAGGTGAAGACCGGTGCGGGCCGGATCCTTGACGACCGCCAGCCGCGGCCACGCCGACTCGATGTCGAGGCGCACGTAGCAGTACTTGTCGGAGCGGGTGCCGGCCCGGTTGTAGCGGGGGAGCATGCGCGCGATCAGTCGCGACTCGACCACCTCGGCGGTGAGCGGATCGGCCAGCTCCAGGTGTCGGACTCCCTGCATCTCGCGCAACATCGGGCCGATCCGGCGGCGGTCGTCGCGACCGAAGTAGCTCCGCACCCGCTGTCGGAGGTTGGTGGCCTTGCCGACGTAGAGGACCTCGTCGCGGTGGCCGCAGAACAGATAGACACCCGGGGTGCGCGGGAGCTTGGCGGTCATCGTCAACTTCGCCGCCTGCGGATGGCCGGCCAACTTGGCGAGTGTGAGCAGGTCGTCGACGCCGAGCACACCGAGGCCGGTCGCACGTTCGATCAGCAGGTGCAACAGGTCGGTGGTGGCGAGCGCATCGTCGAGGGCGCGATGAGTGGGCTTGTGGTCGAGCCGGAGTCGGTCGGCGAGCGTGGCCAACCGGTGGTTGGGCACCTCGTCGCGCAGCAGCCGACGGGCGAGGGCGGCGGTGTCGACGACGGCGGGGCGGTAGTCGGGGCGCTGGTCGCGGGCGAGGGCGGCGCGCAGGAATCCGAGATCGAACGAGACGTTGTGGCCGACGAACACGGCGTCGCCCAGGAAGTCGACCAGCGTGCCGAGGACGGTCTCGATGCGCGGCGCGTTGCACACGATGGCGTCGCTCAACCCTGTGAGCACCGTGATCTGGGGCGGGATCGCCCGGCCCGGGTTGACCAGCGTGTGAAAGGTGCCGAGGCACTCGCCGCGGCGGACCTTGACCACGCCGATCTCGGTGATCATGTCGTCGTGCCGGCTGCCGCCCGTGGTCTCGAGGTCGAGCACGCAGAACGTGGCGTCGCCGAGGGCGATGCCCCGCTCGTCGAGCAGGTCGTCGAAGCTGCGCTGTCCCAACATCCGTCGCGCCATGGGTCGAGATCGAACCACGAACGTACGTTCGCCGTCAAGAACACCCGTTCGATTTCGCTCTGACGGCGGTCGGGTGCACGCAAGCTGTCCGGAGAGTGAACGGAGCGAGCGGTACGCTGGCGGTGTGTCCACGCCATCGCTGGAACCTCGGCACCTGAGGTCGGCGCTCGAGTTCGCCGTGGCGATGGCACGCGAGGGGCAGAAGATCAAGCCCCCGCTGAAGTATCCCGCCGAGCTCAAGAAGTTCCTGAAGGCCGACCGGATTCCCGGCGCCGCCCTGCCGGCGGTGCGGCGGGCGGTCGAGGCCGACGAGACGTTTCGGGCACGGATCGCCGTGGGTGCGTTGCCCGAGCTGGTCGATCCGATCGGCCGCGCCTGGCTGGCGCGCGACGAGGGCTGGGAGGCCGAGGTCGAGCGGCTGGTCGCCGAGGCCGAGGCCGACGCCGCGGCGTCGAACACGGCGGCGGCCTTGCAGCGCGCCGAGAAGCGGCTGATCGCGGCCGAGCAGGCGGCTGCCCGCGCACGGGTCGAGACGCTGTCGCTCCAGGAGCGCGTCACCGAGCGCGATGTCGTGATCGACGGCCTGCGGTCCGACGTGGTCAAGCTCTCCGAGTCGATCGAGGAGTTGCGGGCGCAGTTGATCGACACCCGCAACGAGGCCCGCCACGCTCGCGATCGCGAGGCGGCGGCGCTCGCCAAGCTCGACGCGGCGACGCAGGCGCGCGCGACGCCGCGCTGTCCGCGCAAGGCAAGGCCGAGCTGGTCCGCGACGACGTGCTCGCCGATCGATCGGTGCTGGCCGCGGAGCGGTCCGAGCTGGCGCGGCTGGCGGCGTCGGCGGAGGCTCTCGCCGACCAGCTGGCGGCACTCGCGACTCCGGCCGCGCCCGGTCGCCCGAAGGAAGCGCGCCGCAAGGCGTTGCCGTTGCCGGGCGGGGTGCTGGGCGCATCCGATGCGGCGGCCGAGTTCCTGCTTCGCTCGGGAGCGTCGGTGCTGGTCGACGGGTACAACGTGGCCAAGCTCGCCTGGCCCGATCTCGACCTGGCCGGGCAGCGGATCGTGTTGCTCGACGCGATCGAGAACCTCGCCCGCCGTTTCGGGAGCGACATCACCGTCGTCTTCGACGGGGCCGACATCATCGGCGCCACCGCCGACCGACGCCGGGTCGTGCGCGTCGTGTTCTCTCCCGACGACGTGATCGCCGACGACGTCATTCGCGACGAGGTCCGCCGTCTGCCGGCCGCACGCCCGGTCGTGGTGGTGACCAACGATCAGCAGATCGTCAGGGACGTGCGGGCGATGGGCGCCAACACGATCACCAGCGAGCAGTTGCTGGCACTGATCCGCTGACCGCTGTCACACCGTCCGTTCATGATCGGGGTCATGTACGGAAACGATCAAAGCTCCCCTCGTCAGCGAGTGATCAGCATCTCGTGCGACGATTGCTCGATGCAGTGCACGTCGGCCTGCGCCGACTGCGTCGTCACGTTCCTCCTCAGCGACGAGCACGAGCACGAGCGAGCACCGAACGGGGGCGACCCGATCGTCCTCGACCGCGACCAGGCGCGCGTGGTCCAGCTGTTCGGGGCGGCGGGCATGGTGCCTCGCTCTGCGGTATCACGTCGCCAGCTGAGCACTCCGCCTCCGTACGCTGGGGCGATGCCCCGGCGCATCGACGATCTCCCGACGTGGGACGAGATCGTGTCGATCGCGGCCGAGCACGACATCACACGGCTCGGCGTCGCCCCGGCCGACGTGCTCGATCGGGCGCGCACCGAGATCCTGCGCCGCAAGGCTGCCGGGCTGCACGCCGACATGGGCTTCACCTACCGCAATCCCGAGCGCTCCACCGATCCGCGACGGGCGGTCGCCGGCGCCCGCTCGATCATCGCCGCGGCGCGCCCGTACCGTGCCGCTCGACGAGCCAGAACGCCCTGTCGGCGCCCAGGCGCAGGGTCGCCCGCTACGCGTGGGTCGACCACTACACGCCGCTGCGTCTCGGGCTGCGCGAGATCGCCCACCGCCTCCGGCGAGCCGGGCACCGGGCGGTCGTGTTCGCCGACGACAACTCGATCGTCGACCGCGAGGTCGCCTACCGAGCCGGGCTCGGCTGGTTCGGCAAGAACGCCAACATCCTGCTGCCCGGAGCCGGCAGCTTCTTCGTGCTCGGTTGCGTCGTCACCACCGCCGAGTACCCGACCGGCGAACCGATCGGCGACGGCTGCGGGAGCTGCCGGCGCTGCATCGACGGGTGCCCCACCGGGGCGATCGTCGCCCCCGGGGTGGTCGACGCCAATCGCTGTCTGGCATGGCTCGTGCAGAAGCCGGGCACGTTTCCGCTCGAGTACCGTGTCGCCCTCGGCGACCGCCTCTACGGATGCGACGACTGCCAGGAGGTGTGCCCGCCCTCGGTGCGACTCGGCAACCAGCACCGCGTCGACCTCGATGCCGGCGACGACACCCCACAGGCGTGGGTCGACGTGCTCGACCTGCTCGACGCCGATGACGACGTGCTGATCGAACGGCACGGCCGCTGGTACCTGGCCAACCGTGATCCGGTGTGGTGGCGGCGCAACGCCCTGATCGTGCTCGGCAACACGGGCGACCCGCGTGACCGCCGCACACGCCAGACGCTCGAGCGCTACCGGAACCACGCCGATCCGATCCTGCGCGAGCACGCCGAGTGGGCCGCCGAGCGTCTCGCCGTGAGCGTCGAATGAAGCACCTGCTCGTCACCAACGACTTCCCGCCCAAGATCGGTGGCATCCAATCGTTGCTCTGGGAGTGGTGGCGGCGGCTCCCGCCCGACCGGTTCGCCGTGCTCACCAGCCCGTACTCGGGCGCGGCGGCGTTCGATGCCGCCCAGCCGTTCCGGGTCGAGCGCGTGCCGCGAACCGGTGCTGCTCCCGCATCCGGTCATGGTGCGACGCGTCGACGAGCTCGCCCGCCAGTTCGGCGCCGAGCTGGTCGTGCTCGATCCGGCCGTGCCGCTCGGGCTGATCGGGCCGTCGCTCGAACTGCCGTACGACGTCGTGCTGCACGGCGCCGAGGTCACCGTGCCGGGGCGGCTGCCGGGCAGCAAGCAGGCGCTCGCCCACGTGCTGCGCAACGCCCGCCATGTGATCGCCGCCGGCTCGTACCCGGCCGCCGAGGCCGATCGCGCGGCCGGCCGCCAGCTCCCGACCACGATCGTCCCCCCGGGCGTCGACATCGACCGCTTTCGGCCGCTCACCGAGTCCGAGCGGGCCGACACCCGGAGCAGGTTCGGCATCCCGGTCGACGCGCAGGCTGGTGCTCGGCGTCTCGCGGCTCGTGCCCCGCAAGGGCTTCGACACCGCCATTCGCGCCGCTGCCCAACTGCGCAGCACGCATCCCGATCTCGTGCTGGCGATCGCCGGCGCCGGTCGCGACCAGGTCGCGCTCGCGTCGACTGGCCACCGAGCTGGGAGCGCCGGTCCGGTTCCTGGGCCGTGTCGACAACGACGAGCTGCCGCGCCTGTACGGATGTGCCGACGTGTTCACGATGCTGTGCCGCAACCGGTGGGGCGGGCTCGAGCAGGAGGGGTTCGGGATCGTGTTCGTCGAGGCCGCGGCGTGCGGCGTGCCGCAGGTCGCCGGCGACAGCGGGGGAGCGGCGGAAGCCGTCGCCGACGGCGAGACCGGCATCGTCGTCCGCCACCCGGACGACGTCGGCGAGGCGGTCGAGGCCCTCCGCCGGCTGCTCGACGACGAGCCCGAGCGGGCGCGAATGGGTCTCGCCGCCCGCGCCAGGGCGCGAACGCGAGTTCTCCTACTCGGTGCTCGCCGCCCGGCTCGGGGCCGCGCTCGGCATCTGAGGGCGGCCGGTGGCGGCGAGGGTCGTCGGCGCCGAGTCCGTAACCTGACGCCTGTGAACGACGGCGACCGGATCGTCCGCACCGACCAGATCCTGACGGTGATCTTCGGCGTCACCGCCGCTTACGCCGCCGTCGACTTCTCGACGGTCGCCCAGTGGGTGGGCGCGGTGACGGCGATGTCGTTGT
Source organism: Ilumatobacteraceae bacterium (assembly GCA_963850755.1). Lineage (GTDB taxonomy): Bacteria > Actinomycetota > Acidimicrobiia > Acidimicrobiales > Ilumatobacteraceae > Ilumatobacter. The sequence continues at coordinate 206,413 of CAWKMO010000009.1, forward strand.
TCGCGATCGGAGTGTTCGCCTTCCTCTGGTCGTACTGGAACGCGGTCCAGCGCAGCCGCATCGACGAGATCTCGGTCAGCCAGCTCTACCTGCTCCTGGGTCCGGCGATCCCCAAGCGTGTACGTCTCGAGATGAACCTGACGCTGCTGGCCCAGGTGGTGATCGCGGTCGTCACGACCTTCTCGCGCCCCAACGGTCCCGACGGCAACCCCGGTTCCTCGCTCGCCGTCGGATTCCTCGTGCCGATGCTCGGGTTCGGCCTCAACGGCCTGTGGGCCGTGACCCACGGGACGTTCGCCCGGCGCGCCGATGCGGCCGGTGCCGGAGGCGCCAATGCCACCACAACGGGCGACGAAATCGGGCAGAATGCTGAACATGGCTGAGACGGCGTCCGACACCATCACGATTGCGGCGTCGCCTGACGAGGTCTGGGCGATCGCAACCGACCTCGAGCGATATCCCGAGTGGGCTCGCGACGTGAAGGATGTCGTCATCACCGCTCGCGACGACGACGGCCGTCCGAGTCAGGTCGAGTTCCGCACGTCGGCCCTCGGCCGGAGCACGCACTACACCCTGCAGTACGACTACTCCGAGGCGCCCAAGGCGCTCGCCTGGTCGATGGTCAAGGGTGACATCCAGCGCTCGATCGAGGGTGCCTACCGGTTCGAGCCCACCGTCGACGGCGGCACGCGTCGTCCAGTACGACCTGGCGATCGAGCTCGTGGTGCCGCTCCCCGGGTTCGTGAAGCGCCGTGCCGAGCGGCGGATCCTCAACGCCATCAAAGAGATGAAGGCGTTCGCCGAGGCGTGAGCCTCGACGGCGACGTCGCATGACCCAACCTGTCGGACGCACCGTCGGCATCGACGTCGGTGGCACCAAGTGCCTCGGCGTCGCCCTCGACACCAGCGGCCACGTCATCGCCGAGGATCGGCGTCCCACCCCACGTGGCCCCGGCAGCCTCCCCAAGCTGATCGACACGCTGGCCGAGCTGGCGGATGTGCTCGGGCCCTACGACGAACTGGGCGTCGGCGTTCCCGGCCTGGTCACGCACGACGGCGTGCTCCGCGCCGCGCCCAACCTCGACGGCGTCGCCGACTTCGACGTGGCCGGGCTGCTCGGTGCCCGCGTCGGTCGCCGCGTCCACGTCGACAACGACGCCACGTGCGCAGCGGCCTCGGAGTGGCTGTTCGGGGCCGGACGCGGCGCCAGCGACATGGTGCTCGTCACGCTCGGCACCGGCATCGGCGGCGGCCTGGTGGCCGGGGGCAAGCTGCAGCGCGGCAAGCACGGGTTCGCCGGTGAGTACGGACACATCGTGGTCGACCCGGACGGTCCTCCCTGCCCGTGCGGGCGGCGCGGGTGCTGGGAGCGCTACGCCTCTGGATCGGGCCTCGCCCGCCTGGCCCGCGAGGCGGCGGTCGGCCGTCGCGTCAACCGCGTGCTCGATCTCGCCGGCGGCGATCCCGAATCGGTGCGGGGCGAGATGGTGATGCAGGCCGCCCGCGAGGGTGACGCCGATGCCCTCAAGGTGATCGACCTGTTCGGCCGCTGGGTGGCGCTCGGGCTGGTCAACCTCACGAACGTGCTCGACCCGGAGATGTTCGTGCTCGGCGGCGGGCTGGCGGCCGGTTCCGATCTCTACCTCGAGCCGATCAAGAGCTGGTTCCACGAGCTGATCTACCAGCCCGAGCTGCGACCGATGCCGGAGGTCGCCTTCGCCCACTGGAACGAGCGGGCCGGGGCCGTCGGGGCCGCACTGCTGCACTCGGTCCACGACTGATCGCACGGGCGATCGTGTCGCCGCCGGTCAGTGCGGCGGACGGTAGTTGGCGCGGGCCTCCTCGATCTCCTGCCAGGCCGCCTCGCGACCGGCCATGCCGAGTGCCGACGAGTACTTGTTCGGTTCGAGTGCCTTGTAGACCTCGAAGAAGTGCTGGATCTCGGCGCGCAGTGCGGCCGTGAGGTCTTCGAGGTCGTGCACGTCGGCCCACCTCGGCTCCTTGGGCGGCACGCACAGGATCTTGGCGTCCTCGCCGGCCTCGTCGTGCATGTACAGCACACCCACCGGCCGCGCCTCGACCCAGACACCCGGGTAGACGGGGTCCTCGAGCAGCACGAGGGCGTCGAGCGGATCGCCGTCGCCGCCGAGCGTGTCGGGAATGAAGCCGTAGTCGGCCGGGTACGTGGTGGCCGTGAACAGCCGTCGATCGAGGAACACGCGACCGCCCTCGTGGTCGATCTCGTACTTGTTGCGACTGCCCCGGGGGATCTCGATGACGACGAAGATGCAGCCCTCCGACGGCTCCTTACTCATTCGGAGATCATCCCATACCACCGGGTAGCGTCGATCTCCATGGAGTTCCGTCGGATCACGAATCTGCCACCGTATGTGTTCACGATCATCAACAACCTGAAGATCGAGGCACGTCGGGCAGGCGCAGACGTGATCGACCTGGGCTTCGGCAATCCCGACATCCCCTCGCCGCAGATCGCCGTCGACAAGCTCGCCGAGGCCGCCCGCAATCCGCGCAACCACCGCTACTCGCTCAGTCGTGGCCTTCCCAAGCTGCGCGAGGCGATCGCCGGCTACTACAAGCGAACCTGGGACGTCGACGTCGATCCCGAGCTCGAGATCACGAACACGATCGGCTCGAAGGAGGGCTTCAGCCACCTGATGTGGGTGCTGCTCGACCGCGGCGACGCGGCGATCGTGCCCAGCCCCAGCTACCCGATCCACATCTACGGACCGCTGTTCGCCGGCGCCGATCTGCGGCAGGTCCCGATGAAGGGCCTCACCCATCCCGACGCCCGCGCCAACTTCGCCGAGGACTTCTTCGACAGCCTCCACACGGCGTACGACATCGGCTGGCCCAAGCCGCGGGTGTTGGTGATCTCGTTCCCGCACAACCCGACCGGTGCCACCGTCGATCTGCCGTTCATGCAACGCGTCGTCGACTTCTGCCGTGAGCGCGAGATGGTCGTCGTCCACGACTTCGCCTACGCCGACGTCGGCTTCAACGGCGTCAAGCCGGTCAGCATCCTCCAGGCCGAGGGCGCCAAGGAGGTTGCGGTCGAGCAGTACTCGATGACGAAGAGCTTCTCGATGGCCGGCTGGCGCAGCGCCTTCATGCTCGGCAACGCCGACGTCGTGCAGGCGCTGGTCAAGCTCAAGAGCTACCTCGACTACGGCATGTTCCAGCCGGTCCAGATCGCCTCGACGGTCACGCTCAACGAGGCCGCCGACGTCCCGATCGAGATCTGCGCCACCTACGAGCGCCGCTGCGATGCGCTGATCGACGGACTCGGCAAGATCGGATGGGACGTCCCCAAGCCTGGCGGCTCGATGTTCGTGTGGGCGCCGATCCCCGAGCCCTACGCCGAGCTGAGCTCGGTCGAGTTCTGCTCGATGCTGGTCAGGGACTGCAACGTGGCGCTGTCGCCCGGCGTCGGGTTCGGCCCGGGTGGCGAGGGCTACGCCCGCTTCGCCCTGATCGAGAACGAGCAGCGCATCCAGCAGGGCATCCGCAACCTACGCAAGGGCCTCACCAAACTCGGGCTGATGCGCTGCGCGAGCACGCGACCGTCATCGCCCCGTCACGCTGCGGAAACCGATGGCGAATACCCTGCTCCCGGTGCACACCGTCGTCATCCGCGTCTGGCTGCCCGACCGGCCTGGCGCGCTCGGACAGGTGGCGAGCCGGATCGGAGCGGTGAAGGGTGACGTGCTCGGCGATCGAGATCCTCGAGGTCGGTGGTGGGCGTGCGGTCGACGAGTTGGTGGTGGCCCTGCCCGACGCCGGCCTGGTCGACCTGATGGTCACCGAGGTGCATGCGATCGACGGGGTCTCGGTCGAACACGTGCGAGCGATCGAGGGCGATACACCGACGGGGGCCTGCTGGCGCTGTCGTTGGCGGCCGAACTGGCCGAGGCCGACCCGAGCCAGCGCCTCGACACGCTGGTCGAGTCGGTCGCCCGGATCACGGCCGCCGACTGGGTGCTGCTGGCGCGCGGGGTCGAGACCGTGGCGTCGATCGGCAACGCCCCGTCGGCCGACTGGTTGCGCTCGCTGCTCGTCGGCAGCAGCCACCTCGGCGATCCGCGAGCGACGGCCGGCGACCTGTTCTGGGCCGAGTTGCCCACTGCCGGGCTGTGGTTGGCGGCGGGGCGTCCGGAGCGGACCCGCCCACGACCGCGAACGGGTCCGCCTCGACCTGTTCGTGCGGCTCGCCGACGCCCTCGTCGCGTAACGGGATCGCAGGCGTCAGGCGGCGCGGCCGATTTCGGTCCCGTCGGGGCGATACGTGCGCCAGTTGCCCTCGGCGTCGCGCCAGACCGTGTACCCGCGGTTCTTCCATCGGTTGTGGCGCCCGCACAGCGGTGCACCGTTGGCGGGCCGTGTGGCGCCGCCATGCTGCCAGTCGTCGATGTGATCTGCTTGGCAGCGCCCGGCGGGATCGACACAGCCGGGCCAGATACATCGGATCGCCTGTAGGAACACAGCCTCGCGGGCGGCGCCCTCGAAGAGTCGGCGCCGCCGCCCGAGGTCGATCACGTTGCCGGCGGAGTCGAGCACGACCCGCCGGACGTGGCCGTGCAGGGCGGCGAGCACTGCTTCGGACGGGATTGATCAAGGTCCCGTCGAGGGTCTCGCACCGCAAGCGGTCGATCGGCTGGTTCGTCGAGCCGGGGGAGCGGGCTGCTCGTCGGACGGATCAGCCCCATCCGCTCGAGCGTGCGCTCGAACGTGTGGACGTCGATCACGACGTCGAGCGTGACCGTGGGACGGTGCGCACCGGCTGGCATCGAGGCGCATGCAAGGCACATCTGCTTGAAGGCGTCGAATCCACGCTGGGCGTCTGGTGCGTGGCATCAGCGCGAAGCAGGCGGCGTCGCCGTGGATCTGCTCGGTCGCTTCCCAGTCGAGCGTGAACTCGGCGTCCCGGAAGTGCTGCCAGATCTCGCGGATCTCGGCCAGGTCGAGCGCGCCGCAACGGCCGATGATGTGCCCCTCGCCGTCGTGCTCGATGATCGAGATGTTGCGACGTTCGTGGTTGGCCTCGGCATCCTTGTGGGCGCCGTCGACGTCGGCGAGCATCTCCCAGCGACGGACGCAGATCGAGAACTCTTCGTACGGGAGCGCCTGCGCGTGCCGAAGCAGGATCTCGGCGTGGTCGGCGAGCTGGTCGCCACAGCGTGGGTTGGATCGGGCCTTGGCGAGCGCCCGGACCTGGGCGACGCCGATCTCGCCTGACCACAACGCCTCCATCACGTCGGGCAGGTCGTGGACCAGGCGGCGCTGCGGAGGCGGTGGGTGATGTCGCCCTCCGACCACCGCAGCTCAGCGCGGCAGGAATCCGCGGAGCGATGCGTGCCCGTCGACGCGATGGACGCCCTCGCTTTCGAGGTCGCCGACCGCCACCGCCAGTTCGGCTTCCAAGCGACGCAACTCGGCCTCGATGACCCTCACCCGGCCGACCTTCCCGGCAGTATCGAGCCGTTCGATCTCTGCAGCGATGTCCGCCAACATGGGTTCATGATATCGAACATACGTTCGATACACAACACGACCAGGCGAATGCCGCTTCGGACAATCGTTGCCGTGTCCTCGAACGCACGTCGGGGCACACCCAAGTGCACACAGATCGCCGGCTATGGGTGGGTTCTTCTCGACCGGTGGGTAGCGTTCTCGATGCCGCTGAGTGTTGTTCGGCGCCCGCAAGATCTGGAGCGTGGTGTTTTTGTCGGTTCGCGTCCACCTCGAGTAGCGCGAGCATCGGCAGTTCGGCGCTGGCGTCAGGATCAGTCGGTGCCGATGAGCATGCAGAGGTCAGCGTGCGTTCACGCCGAGGACGGTGTGCAATATCGACGAAGCCGTCCGACTATCCGGTCATTTCCTCTTCGGTGGCGACCTCGAGGGTGGCTCGGGACAGGAGGTCGTAGACGCTCGACCGCCACGCGGGATCGCGCCAGTCGTAGATGGCGACCTCGACAACCATCCAGCTCACCATCCAGGCAACCGTGATGGCGAGCCCTGCCAACGTGACGAACAGCGCCTTGACAACGGTCGAGTCGACATCGAGGGCGGCGGCCGCGGCGGCGTATGCAACCACCAAGGCCAAGAGGCGATGGTGATGCCCATCGGCAACTGGCGTCGCCCCATGCTGCGAACTGCGCGCGCCTCGCGCCAGCCGACATTGCTCTGATCGGCGGCGGCGCGCCGCAGAGCGGCCTGCGCTTGGTCGGTAGGAATCGACGGTGTCGATCCAGTCGGCAGCACCACGCGCACCGTCAAGTCGTCAGGGAGCCGTCGTGCGGCTCGAAGGGTGAGCGCTGCATCGTCGATGCCCGAACGATCCGACCCATGACGAGGCACGAACGGATCGCCCTCGGGTTCAGAAAGCAGTTGCTCAACGCAGTCGAGTCTGAGCACCAGCAGGTGCTCGCGCTCGAGAAGGAGGAGGTCGGCGGACAAGCGTCGGTCGGCTGTTTCGACGGTAGGCATGGGCGAGTCTCGCACGGTGCCACTAAGGCTGCTCGGAACCTAGCGATCCGCCGCGAACCTCTTCGCTGCATGGGCCGATCGGCAGCGGGCGAGCAACGCGCCCGCCCGCGGTTAATGGCGCCCTCGCTGATGTCCTGGCACGCAGCAATCGGGGGATGACGACGATGGCACAGATGCGTCGAGATTGACGACGACCGCTGAGGGGCGCTTGTTGCAAGTCGACGCCTTGGTGGCCAACGGCTGGACCAAAGCGACTGGGGAGTGCCGCCGAACTTGCGCACAGAGCGGCGAGCGCAGAATGACTAAACACTGGCCTCGGCCACCGCGCTCCGAACGGCGCGCAATCGCGGCCGACGTCGGGCATTCTGGGACAGCCGCGGTTGGCCCGTATCACTTCCCGCCGACGCCGTTCCCTCGATTGCGCGCTACGTGCTCGTCGAGTCTGACGCATCGTTTGGTCGCTTACGATCGCGTGACCGACTACCGGGGGAGGGGTATCGATGTCGGAGATCGAGACTGACTATCTCGTGGTCGGAGCAGGCGCGAGCGGGATGGCGTTCACCGATGCCCTGATCACTTCGTCGGACGCCGAGGTCGTGATCGTCGACCGACGCCACCGTCCCGGTGGACATTGGAACGACGACTACCCGTTCGTTCGGCTCCACCAGCCCTCGGCGCTTTACGGCGTGGCGTCACGGCCCCTCGGCCATGATCGCATCGACGAGTCGGGGATCAACGCCGGCTTCTATGAACGGGCCACCGCCGCAGAGATCTGCGACTACTACGGCCGGGTCCTCGACGAGCAGTTCGTGCCGTCGGGGCGGGTCCGGTTCTTCGGCATGCACGATCACCTCGGCAACGACGCCAGTGGCCACCGGCTGCGATCGCGGGTGACTGGGAAGACCACGACGGTGCGAGTGCGGCGCAAGCTCGTCGACGCCACCTACATAGAGTCATCGTTGCCCTCGACACACAAGCCGGCCTACACGGTCGAGTCCGCCGGGCTCGTCGTCACACCCAACGAGCTCGTCGACCTCGACGAGCCGGCGTCAGGCTTCACGGTGATCGGCGCCGGCAAGACGTCGATGGACACCTGCTGCTGGCTGATAGAGCAGGGGGTCGACCCCGACACAATCCGGTGGATCCGCCCCCGGGACGCCTGGACCGCCGACCGGGCATCGATCCAGCCGCTGCGCCTGATTGGCGCCTTCATCGAGTGGGTGGCGGCGCAGAACGAGGCATGTGCCCAAGCCGAGAGCCTGGACGAGCTGTTTCCGGTTCTGGAGGATCGAGGGGTCCTCCACCGGCTCGACCCCGCCGTCGAGCCTGTCTTCAACCGTGGCGCGATCCTCTCCGAGACCGAGCGCGTGATGCTGCGCGAGGTGGGCAACGTGGTCCGGCTCGGCAAGGTGAACCACGTTGGCGCCGACCGGATCGACCTTGACGAGGGCACGATCCCAAACCCCGATCATGTCGTGGTCGACTGCACCGCCGCAGGACTCGCCTCGCCACCCGATCGGCGCGTCTTCGACCCGGACCGGGTCACGATTCAGTGGATCCAGGCTGGCATAGCGCCTTTCAGCGCCGCGCTCATCGGGTTCGTCGAGGCGAGCCGCGAGGACGACACCGACAAGAACCGGCTGTGTACGCCTCGCGGCTTCTCACGGCGCGCCGACGTTGTGAACTACGCCGCCGGCTGGCTCAACACGCAGCGCGGGTTCCTCGCGTGGATGGCCGAGCCCGACCTCGCCGACTGGCTCTCGACCTGCCGCCTCAGCGCCTTCGGCAACGCCGGTCCCTACCTCGGCGACCCCGCTACGAACGCGGCCTTCGGCCGCATGGTCGGCGCTCAGGGCCCGGCGGTCGAGAATCTGCAACGGCTGCTCGCCGAACTCGATTCAATCAAGACCAACTGACCCGACCGCGGCGGGCCCCACCCGACGTGTGCCGTCGTGCGAACACATAACGCGCGGCGCAGAACGACAACGCGCCGCGACCGGCAAACACGCTCCGAACGGCGTGTCGTCGAACCGGCGTTTGGGCGTCAAATGACGGTGCCCGGCGGTCGTGCGGAGCGCACTCGGCCTACGCTTTCAGCGATGGAGGCGCCCGAGTTCGACATCGACATGCCACCGTGGCGGTTGGAGCCGACGCCGCGATGGGTCCGCGTGCGAGGCGGCGATCACTGGATCGCCGATAGCACCGATGCGTTGCTGTTGGTGTGGTACGGAACGCACAGACTCCCGACCTACTGTCTGCCGCCCGATGCGGTGCGAACCGATCTGCTGCACCCGTCGGCTGCCGGGACCGGTGCGCCTGGCGAGTTCATGACGCCGCACGATGTGATGGTCGACGGGTCCACGATCGAACACGCCGCGTTCCTGCTGGGTGAGCCCCCAGCGCCGTTCGAGGCGGCAGACGGCTATTGGACGTTCGCGTGGGACAACCCGTCGATCGAGTGGTACGAGGAGGCGATCAAGGTCCACGTTCACGCTCGCGATCCTCAGCATCGCGTCGATGCCATCCCCAGCGAGCGGCACGTTCGTGTCGAGCTCGACGGCGAGCTGTTGGCGGAGTCGAGCCAGCCGACTGCGGTGTTCGAGACGACGCTCCCGACCCGCTGGTATCTGCCGCCCGAAGACGTGCGGATGGACTTGCTCGAGCCGTCCGACACCGTCACACAGTGCCCGTTCAAGGGTGTGGCGAGGTTCTATTCGGTGCGAGTCGGTGGCGTTCTGCACCGAGATGTTGCCTGGAGCTACCCAGACCCCATTCCGGAGAACCCCCGGATCGCCGAACTGATCGCCTTCTTCAACGAGCGCGTCGACCTCATCATCGACGGCGAGCGCCAGCGAAGGCCATTCACTCCATGGTCACTGGACGTGCGCGCCTGAGAATCGCGCGAGTGCCCACGAAGTGCCGATCAGGCACTCACAACGCAGGGTGCAGAACGACGACTGCCCCGGCCGGCAGAGTCAATCCGATCACCGCGCACGTGGAGGACTCGATCGAGCCCGGCGCCGTGTGACGGGCCGTAGTTGGTTGCGGCACGAGAGACGGTCACTGATCCTGTTGCGGGTTCGGCAGCGTTTCACGCATGGTGTCTGAGACCTACGATCGGTGCATGGCGACCGGCGCCTACTCGATTCAGCCGTTGACTGTCCACACGTGGGACGCGTTTGCCGGTCTGGTGGAGCGGCACAACGGGATCTTCGGTGGGTGCTGGTGCACGTACTTCCACGACTGTGCCGAACGCCAGCCGGGTTACGAGGGCAGCCGCGCGTTCAAGAAACTTCTGGTCGAGGCCGGACAGGCTCATGCGGCGCTGGTGATGGTCGGCGATGAGGCGATCGCGTGGGCCGAGTACGGCACCCCGGACGAGCTGCCGAACATCCATCACAGCAAGCAGTACCTCGCCGAGGCTGACGTCATGCCCGACTACCGCATCACCTGCATCTTCGTCGACAAGCGTTACCGCAAGCACGGCTACGCCAAGGTCGCTCTGGCCGGTGCGCTCGATCAGATCGCCGCGCAGGGTGGCGGGGTGGTCGAGGGGTATCCGCACGAGATCGGTGAGAAGAGGATGAGCAACTCGTTCGTCTACAACGGAACACGCACGATGTACGAGCAAGCTGGCTTCGAGTTCGTCCGTTCCAAGGGGATGAAGAACACCGTCATGCGGCGCACGATCCGACCTGCCTGACGGCGCAGAACACTCGTACAGATCAACGCCGCCAACCGGTCGCCGAAGAGCGCGTAACGGCGCGTCGGCACCGCTCGATAGTCGATCGACCCGCTGCCGAACGGCAGTTCTGTGTGCCGCGGGAGAAGCTACCGACCCAACGTGAGGCGTTCTCGAAGATCTCAACACGGGGCGGACTCGTCACACCGGCTTGATCCATGCCAGCTTTGAGATCTGGATCACTAGCGAAGGCCTCGGCCTGCACAACTGTCGGAAACTCGTGGGTTACAGCGACGTCGTTGGGGTCGCCGGGCACCCGCATCACCGCTTGGGCGGTGCAGCCGTGCTTGGCCCGCATGGCTGCACCACCGTCGTCGTATACCTTTCGCCAGGCGTCGTAGTCGGCGACGGTGTGGCGGACGAATAGCGTTGCACTCATCTTGAACCCCCGTTCCAGCCGGGGCGCCGCTCGCGTCACGCTCAGCTAGCGACGCTACCTGAGAACCCGAACACGCTCGGATCCGATCGGCAGTTCTGGCGCGTCCGGGAAGGTCAGGCTGGAGGGGTGAGGCGGACCAGTTCGCCCATGTGTCCGACGATCATCGAGCCGTCGGGGAGAACCTTCGCACCACCGTCGATGAAGTAGCGCTCGATGGTGCCGTCGGGCAACAGCTCTAACACGGTGACCAGATCACGGTTGGGCAGCAAAGCGTCGACCACGATCACGACTCCCCCGTCGGACCTCGAGCGAAGCGAAAGCATTCCAGACGCCCCGGAGTGCGTCCTGCTCCTCGTCGGCGAGCAGCCATTTCCTTTCCCCGAGTCTGATCTCGATCCCGGCATCGGTGGCCGTCGCTGTGGGGTAGGGCCTGGTGTCGGTAATCGGATTCCCCGTGCGGGATCGACCCACGGGATCGGCGGCGCGGCGCTCGCCGAGACACACTGATGAGGAGAAGTTCCCCCGGGAGTTGGGAATTGGACAAGTCCGGCCACGGTCGGGTACGCGCCGCGTTTGGATCCTCGTTCTCTGCGTGATCTCCGCACCGGAAGGAGTAACGGCGACGATCCAGGTTCCAAGGATTTGGAAGTAGGCGACGTCGTGCGGCCCGATCTCCGTGAGGCCGTCTGGCCTAGCTCGGCCGTGAGTCAAACCACACGTGGCTCATCCTCGTACCAGGTGAGCGTCCTCGCGACGTGGTCGTAGGCGACCAGCGTGCCGTCGGGGTCGGAGCGATGCTCGTCGCCGCCGGGCTGGCGGGAACTCGGCGACGCACACGCTGATCTCGCTCTTGGCACTGAACGGGCTGCACGCATCACCGAGGCGATCGGCGCAGATATCGAACAACTCGGGTTGCAATACGGGTCACCGCACGACCGCGCCCGTGTCTCACTCGATCGGCACGCCACGTCCGTCGTCGCAGCGTTTGTCGCCGGCACGTCCCCGGTAGGCACTCCACCGCTGGCTCCGCGCTCGACAGAACGAGCGCGGAGCGGGCATTCGGTGCTACCTTGGCATCGTCCTGTATCCGACGGTAAGGGGCGCGGCGCTGGGGAGTTGTGGCGATCGAACGTCTCCGCCGGGGGCGGTTGCCGTTGGGTTGAGTAGGTGCGTTCGGTTCCGGCTGCCGGGATCGTCGAGGTCATGAAGATTTCTGCGGGTTTTTCTGCTCGGACCGGCGGAAACGCGAAGTGCGCAACGATGTAGGGGTGATGCGCGAAGTGGAGGCGACGACGACGGTCCCGGTGGGGAGTCGGTGCGGCTTCGTGAGTCTCTATGAGCGCACCGTGACCGATGTGTATTCGTATCTCGCCAGCCGCGTTGGTGACTGGGCGGCGGCGGAAGATCTGACGCAGGACGTGTTCGTGGCTGGTGCCCGTCATGTCGCGGCTGGTGATGTCGTGGATCTGGCATGGCTGATCGGTGTCGCCCGGCACAAGCTCGTCGATCATTGGCGGGCACAAGCACGACACGACCGCAATCTGGCTCTTGCCCATTCGTCGGAGCAGACCCGCCGGGTCGAGGAATCGGCGTCGATCGATCCCGGTCTGGCGGCGGTGGTGTTGGCTGGTCTCAACCCGACCTATCGGGCGGCGTTGGTGTTGCGTCACGTCGACGGGCTGAGTGTGAGTGCCGTCGCCGATCACTTGGGACGTTCCGTGGAGGCCACCGAGCAGGTCCTCAGCCGGGCGCGGGCGGCGTTCCGCGACAAGTATCAGGGAGCAACCGGTGAGTGACGACTTGGACCTGCGCGGCATCGATCATCGCCACGAGCCGGACCCACAGTTTCGTGCTGCGCTGCAGCGCCGGGTGGCGGCGATCGTGGCAGGTACCGATCCGGGCTCGGTGACCGAGGCACGCGACCTGGCAACGATCGACCTCGAACCCACCAGCGCGAAACCTGCGCCGAGCCGCAACCGCCGCCGGGCCGCGGCGGCCATCCTGGCCGCCGCCGCCGCCGTCGTCGCGATCGCTCGTCGTGGCGACCCGCGACGACGACGCGACGCCAGCCGACCAACCGTCACCGACCGTGACCGTGCCCCCGACGACGCCTCCGCGACCGCTGCCCAACGAGGTCGGGCAGCGCGCAGTCGTCGCCGGGGACGTACTACGTCGACGAAGTCGCCGGAACACCGACGCCGCGGATCTTCGCCACCCTCGGCGCCGGGTGGAGGAACGGTGCGATCAGTGCGAGGGGTGGGGCATCGCAAGAGAGACGACAACAGGCGTATGACGAAATGGTGAGAGACGACAACATGACGCTTGAGAACGACGTTTGACGCCTATCTGCAACACGACATCGGCGTCATGAGTTTCAGCCACCCCGATCGCCGTGTACTCAGACGCCTGCCACTGGGAAGCTGGGAATCACCCGGGGCCCGTGGACACCGTCGACGGTCTCGTCGCTGCGCTCATCGAGCAGCAGGGATGGGCCGACGTGACCGCCCCGTCGGACATCTCCATCGACGGCTACGTCGGCAAAGCATTCCAACGCACCGCCCCCGCCGACATGTCGGACTGCAGCACCAGGTTCTACGGCGGACAAGAACGTCGGTGATCCGGGGCCGCACCCCGATTTCCGAAGCTGGGAGAACCCGGCGATTCCAACGCCGCAGTACGAACCGGGCCGGATCGAGACCTTGTGGGTCCTCGACCTCGACGGCACGATGGTCGTCATCAGCACGGGCGCGTGGCCGGAGCCATCGGCGGGGGCTGACCCCGATTTCGCCGCCGACGTGCTCGACTCGATCCGCATCGAGCGCCCATGAACGAGGTACTCACCGTGGTCAGCGACGAACTCGTAGGTCTTCGGTACTTCAACCTGGACGACGTCGAGGCGATCACAGCCGCATGCCAGGACAGCGAAATCACTCGCTGGACGGCCATCCCGTCTCCGTACACCGCCGAATTTGCGACAGAGTTTGTAACCCTGCAAAACGGGTGGAGGGCGGACGGTTCGGCGTTCCACTTCGCGATCGTCGACCGTAAAGACGGAGGATTCAGCGGGTCGATCGGCCTTGATTCGATCAAGCACCCCCGGCTCTGGTCGGCTACTGGGTGGCACCGTGGGCTCGTCGCCGCGGCTTTGCGACGCACGCTCTGAGGCTGGTGACGACGTGGGCGTTTGAGAGCCGGCGAGTCGAATCGATCAGTCTCGTGACCAAGATCGGCAATGCGCCCTCCGAGCACGCGTTGCTGCGGCTGCCGGATACTCGTTCAGCGACGAGGTCCCGGATTACGGCCCGGAGAGGCCGCGGAGCGCTTCGTGGTCAGGCGCTGGATGCGAGGGAGCGCCTAACTGCCGATCTCGCGCGGGTCCTCGATACGCGATCATGGCTGCAGAACACGCGAGATCAGAAGCGAGAGCGCAGAACGACGGTCCGTCGGTGGTGCGAGTTCGCTCAGAACGGCGCCTCGGAGTGCCCTCGATCCGGCGCCTACGCACCGTACCTGACCATGAGGCTGACCGGCGCGGGGCCGACTTTCAGCGTCCGCAGCAAGCGTTAGTGTCCGACTCAGGGACAATGAAGGGAGCATTCGATGGCTGTTCTGATGATCGGTGAAGTGCCGAATCTGACCGAGGAGATCTATGGCGGAATGATCGGCCAGATGATGCCGCTCATGCGCGCTTCGCAAGGCTTCATCTCGCATGCGGGTGGGCCGAGCCCGGCCGGCGGCTGGCGTGTCGTGGAGACCTGGGAGTCGGAAGAGGACGGCACAGACGTGGTTCGACGAGAACGTGAAGCCGAACCTTCCTCCGGGCATCGTTCCGGACCGCCAGTACTTCCCACTCCATTCGGCGTTCACGAAGTAGCGCTTCTCGCAGTCGCCGACGAGCATTACTGGGCGACACGGATCACCCGGCGCAGAACGACGGTCGGTGCCACGGGCAGAACGTACACAGCAGCGCATCGGCACCGGCAGCGGGTGAGCTCTGGCCGGCGCTGATCATCTGCGACCAAATTCCTTTGATCCAACCGCACGTGGCGGGTGCCACGCTCGTCACCGTGGTTGCCCATCACATGACGGCGGGGGATGCAATCGACATCCTGGACAGCGCTTGCCGACCACGATGTCGACGTGTGTGTCGGGGGCGGTTGGGCAGTGGAACGCGCTGGTCGGCAGACAGACCCGCGCCCACGGTGATCTCGATCTATGGGTCCCCGCGGCGTGCTTCGATCGTGCGATCCTCGCATTCGTCCGAATGGGGATCGACCGCCTGTACCCGTGGGGCGACGACCGGCCGTGGAACTTCGTGCTTCATGACGGCGACGTGCGCCGGCTCGACTTGCACCTGTTCGAGGAATCCGCTGAAGGGCGTGTTGCACTACGGCGGTGTTCTCGGTGAACAGTTTCCGTCCGATGCGTTGGCGGGCGTCGGCGTGATCGACGGCCGAACCGTGAGATGCGAATCGCCGGAGTGGTCGCTGCGTTGGCATCGCGGGCTACACACCGCGTGAGCAGGATCGACACGATGTCGAGTTGCTCTGCGCCACGTTCGGATACGAGCTCCCCGACGACTTCATGATGTCTTGAGGCTCGGAGTCGCGAACCCAACCAGCCGAGCGTTGCCTGACGCGGCACTATCGTGACGCCCAGCCACGGCTGCGTTCGACGGCTCGCAGCCACTGAGCGTGGAACAGGTCGGGGAAGGTGCGATCGTCGGCCGGCTCGAACTTGGCGTCGAGTTTCCAGGTCGCCCGGATCGCGTCGAGGTCCGGCCAGACGCCCTCGGCCAGCCCGGCCAGGAAGGCGGCGCCGAGCGCAGTCGTCTCCTCGTCGGTCGGTCGGCAGACGGCGACACCGAGCTGATCGGCCTGGATCTGCAACAGCAGGTCCATCACCGACGCTCCGCCGTCGACACGCAGATCGCTGATCGGGATTCCACTGGCGGCGACCATGGCATCGATCACGTCGCGCGTCTGGTAGGCCATCGACTCGATCACGGCGCGAGTGACGTGGGCACGGGTCGTGCCGCGGGTGATGCCGACGATCGTTCCCCGAGCGTACGGATCCCACCATGGTGACCCGAGTCCGGTGAAGGCAGGCACGACGTACACACCGCCGGTGTCGGTGACGCTGGCAGCCAACGGACCGGCGTCCGCGGCGCGCTCGATGATGTCGATGCCGTCCCGGAGCCACTGGATGGCGGCTCCGGTGACGAAGATCGCCCCTTCGAGGGCGTAGGCGACGGTCCCGTCGGCAAGCTCCCAGGCGATCGTCGTGAGCATGCCCTCCGTCGGTGGCGGACAGTCGGCTCCGACGTTGAGCAACACGAAGCTCCCGGTGCCGTACGTGTTCTTGGCCATGCCGGGTTCGAAGCAAGCCTGCCCGAACAGGGCCGCCTGCTGGTCGCCGGCAACCCCGCTGATCGGGATGCCGGCCGGCACGCCGCAGCGGTCGGAGGTGACACCGAAGCGACCGCTCGACGGGCGCACGTCGGGCAGGGCTTGGATCGGGACATCGAGCAGCTCGCACATCTCGCTGCTCCACTGCCGATCGCCGATGTCGTAGAGCATCGTGCGACTGGCATTGGTGACATCGGTGGCGTGCACCTCACCGCCGGTCAGGTTCCAGATCAGCCAGGCGTCGATCGTTCCGAGCGCGAGCTGCTCGTCGATCGGGATCCGGCGTTCCCGCAGCAGCCACTCGAACTTGGTCCCCGAGAAGTACGGATCGAGCACGAGGCCGGTGACGCTGACGCACACGAGGGCAGGTGACCGGCGGCGGTGAGCTCGTCGCAGCGTGCCGCCGTGCGGCGGTCCTGCCACACGATCGCGTTGCCGTGCGGCTGCCCGGTGGCGCGGTCCCACGCGACCACCGTCTCGCGCTGGTTGGTGATGCCGATCGCGGCGACGTTCTCGCCGCCCGACGGTGTCGACCACGTCGGCGAGCGTCGCCTTGACGGCGTCCCAGATCTCGAGCGCGTCGTGCTCGACCCAGCCCGGCTGCGGGAAGTGTTGGGTGAACTCGCGGTACGAAGCGACGGCGGGCCGGTCGTCGACGAACACGGCCCGACTTCGCACCCCAGTCGTTCCGGCATCGATCGCGATCACGCACGTGTCGTTGCTCGCCACGAACGGGAACCGTACCGGACCGCCGGTCAGCGTCGGCTCTTGCCAGGGCGCTGCTGGCCGCCGCCGGTGCGCTTGGTCGCTTGCGGCTTCGGTCGCGGAGCGGAGTCCTGCGTGACAGCTCCAGTGCGAGCGGCGGTGGCCTCGGCGCGGGTCTGCTTGAGCGACTTGCGTTGGTAGCCGAACTTCGCCATCACGCCGCCGAACAGCAGGTACAGCGGACCGCTGATCAGCAACCCGGTGACGATCGGAGCGAGCGCCCGATCGCGGAACAACACCGCGAACAGCACCACCATGATCGTGACGTAGATCGCCCATTCACGGATCAGGCGCACCCACGGCACGGGTCGTGACGAGTCCCAAGCCACGCCGCATTCCTACCATCGCCGCAGGGCGGAACCGCCAACGATGGAAGCGGTTGCGGCGATCTGATCGGCGCGTAGGCTCAACGTGTGCGCGTTGGTGTCCTGACCGGCGGGGGCGATTGTCCTGGTCTCAACGCCGTCTTGCGCGCCATCGTCCGCAAGGGCGAACGCCATTTCGGCGATGAGATCGTCGGCTTCTGCGACGCCTGGGACGGCATCATGGAACGCCGAACGTTGCCGCTCACGGTCGAGTCGATGCGCGGCATGTTGCCGCGCGGCGGCACCGTGCTCGGCACACGGCGAGGTAGCCCGTTCGACATCGACGGTGGCGTCGACCTGGTCGAAGAGACGCTCTCCGACATGGGCGTCGAAGCGCTTGATCGTCGTCGGCGGCAACGGGTCGTTGAGCGTCGCCTGCCGGCTGTTCACCGAGCGCGGGCTGCCGATCATCGGCGTGCCGAAGACGATCGACAACGACATCGAAGGCACCGACATGACGTTCGGTTTCAACACCGCGGTACAGATCGCCACCGATGCGATCGATCGCCTGCACACCACCGCCGAGAGTCACGACCGGGTGATGGTGGTCGAGGTGATGGGCCGCCACAGCGGCTGGATCGCCACCTACGCCGGCATCGCCGGCGGGGCCACGGTCGTGTTGATCCCCGAGCGGCCGTTCGACATCGAGGAGGTCTGCGATCGCATCCTCCGGCGGCACCACCGTGGCCGCTTCGCCTCGATCGTCGTGGTCGCCGAAGGCGCGCTCCCCAAGGAGGGCTCGATCGAGCTCGCCGATCGCGAGATCGACCGGTTCGGCCACATCCGGCTGGGTGGGATCGGCAACCTGGTCGCCGAGGAGATCGGGGCCCGCACCGGATTCGAGACGCGCCCGGTGTTGCTCGGTCATGTCCAGCGCGGCGGAACCCCGACCGCCTTCGACCGCGTGCTGTCGACCCGGTTCGGCGTGGCCGCCATCGACGCCGCCCACGACCGGGCCTGGGGCCAGATGGTGTCGCTCCGATCCGACCGCATCACCACCACGCCCCTGTCCGAGGTGGTCGGTCGCACGCGAGCGGTCGACATGTCGCTGTTCGAGAACGTCGCCGAGGTGTTCTTCGCCTGAGCCGGCGTCGGGTCAGGCCCGCGACGGCACCGACGGGTAGGCCGGTTGTGCCGTTCGCACGAGCCCTGGGTAGTCGTAGGTTCGCAGCAGTCCGGTGGTCGATTCGAGGTTGGCCTTGGGCCAGGCGATCTGCTCGCCGTTGACGGTGATCTGCACCGACTCGACGCCGTCGAGCTCGCTCGCCGTGTAGACGATCTGGGCCAGTGCCTGCACGAGGCCGGGGCCGCTCAGCTCGGTCAGCTCCGAGGTGACGTCGATGTAGAGGTACGAGCCCTGCTCGCGGGCCGACAGCAACTGCAGCGTGGAGGGGATCGTCGTCGAGTACTCGGCGTCCAACTCGGCGGTGTTCGGCCCGAGCAACAGGATCTCGATCAGCTCCTCCGACGAGGACGCTTCGCGTGGCACCGATCGGAGGAGCCGGTCCTCGCCCGGCTCGACGAGGTAGATCCGCTCGGCACCGGAGGCGTCGGTGCCACTCGACACGCCCGAGAGGTTCGCCCGAAAGGCCTCGGGAACGTCGTGCGGCGACGAGTCGGCGCGGACACCGCACGCCACCAGCAGCGTCGACACCGCACCGACGATCAGCGCCCGACGCCCGTGACGGAGCATCATTCGCCGATCTCCTCGGCCGGCAGTTCGATCACGAAACGGGCGCCCGGCTCGCCGTCGGCACGATCCTCGACCCAGACCCGGCCGCCGTGCATGCGCACGTGTTCGTCGACCAACGCCAGTCCGAGCCCGGCGCCGTCGCTCCCGGCCCGTCGACCTGACATGCCGCCGCGCGAGAAGCGCTCGAAGATCAACGTCCGCTCGTGCTCGGGCACGCCGGCGCCGTGATCCTCGACGGCGATGCGGATCAGCGTGACCGGCTGGTCGGGCGGATCGACCTCGGTGATCGACACCTCGGCCTCGCCGCCGCCGTGCAGGCGGGCGTTGTCGATCAGGTTGGCGATCGCCCGAGCCAGCCGACGGCGGTCGCCGTTGATGAGCACGGTCTCGACCCGCGGCGCCACCGCCACCGGTGTGTCGGGCATGCTGCTGACGGCGACGGCGTTGCGCACGAACTCGGCGGCGAGCAGTTCCTCGAGGTGGAGGCGCACGGCGCCGGCGTCGAAGCGGCTGATCTCGAGCAGGTCCTCGACCAGGCCCTGGAACCGGATGACGTCGCTCTTCAGCAGGTCGAGCGCGGCCTGCGCCCGCTCGGGCATCTCGTCGCGGCGGGCGTCCATCACCTCGACCGATGCCGACAACGTCATCAGCGGCGAACGCAGCTCGTGGCTGACGTCGGAGGCGAACCTGGCGTCGCGCTCGATGCGGGTCTGGAGCGCCGACGCCATGTCGTTGAACGAGTTGGCGAGCACGCTGAGGTCGGGGTCCTCGGTGGGCTCGAGCCGGGTGTCGAGCCGGCCACCGGCGATCGCCTTGGCGGCCTGGGCGGCGACGCCCACCGGGCGCACCGCCCGGCGGGCCGCGAACTGCCCGGCGAGCACGCCGAGCGCGGTGGTGATGATCGTGCCCAGGATGAGCGACAGCCGCACCGAGCGCAACGTGTCGGTCACCTCGTCGAGGCTGAAGAACTCGAAGTACGCAGCGTTGTTGCTCGCCAGCGGGTGGCCGACCACGATGTTGAGCTCGTTGCCGACCTCGACCCGCATCGACGCCGGCGTGGCGTCGTTGATCACCCGGTCGACGAGCGACTGCGGGAGCTCGGACTGGTCGTAGCCGGCGCGACCCGAGGTCCACTGCCCGTTGTACCAGACCAGCGGACGGGCGACGCCGACGTCCTCGAGCCGCGCCATCGCCGCGTGGGCGTTGGTGGCGTTGCCGCCGAGCGCCGAGTTGACGATCTGCGTGTTGCGCTTGGCGGCGTCGAGGGCGGCGTCCTCGCGCTGTTGGACGACGCTCGAGCGGGCGAAGCCGTAGGTGACGAACGCCAGGAACAGCGAGAGCATCAGCGCGCCGAGCGTGAAGATCAGCGTGATGCGCCGCCGCAGGCCCCAGCGCTGGCGGGGCTCGCGTCGTATGACGGTCGTATCGTCCGCTGTCGCGTCGGCCACGACACCAAGGTCGGCAGAGGTGGCTGTCATGTGCGAATGGACCGCCGTCTAGGTCTGCAAGCGGTACCCGAGCCCGCGCACGGTGACGACGTGGCGCGGGTTGGCTGCGTCGATCTCGACCTTGGTGCGCAGCCGCCGGACGTGGACGTCGACGAGCCGACCGTCGCCGAAGTAGTCGTAGCCCCACACCTTGTCGAGCAGCGCTTCGCGGCTGAAGACCTTGCCAGGGTTCTCGGCCAGCTCGCACAGCAGCCGGAACTCGGTCTTGGTGAGGTGCACCTCGTCGCCGTTGCGCAGCACCTTGCCCTCTTCGGGGATCAGCTCGAGGTCGCCGAACACGAGCCGGGCGTGACCGGGCGACGACGGGCGGACCCGCCGCAGCAGGGCGCGGATGCGGGCCGACAGCTCCTTGGCGGCGAACGGCTTGGTGAGGTAGTCGTCGGCGCCGGCTTCGAGCCCGGCGACGATGTCGTGGGTGTCGTTGCGGGCCGTGACCATGACGACGGGCACGTCGCTGGTGCGGCGGATCGTGCGGCACAGCTCGAACCCGTCGATGCCCGGCAGCATGATGTCGATCAGCACGACGTCGGGTGACGTGCGTGAGAACAGCTCGATCGCCTGCTCGCCGCTCTCGGCCTCGTCGACGGTCCAGCCTTCGTCTTCGAGGGCGAGTTTCACCGCCGAACGGATGCGCTCATCGTCTTCGACGGCAAGAATGCGTGTTCCCACGCCCACATGATGCCCGAAACCGGTGGTCGAACGCGATCATGACCGTCGCTCGCGCGCCAGCAGATCGAGGAACGCCGCGTGCACGCCGGGCGCGGCCGCCAGCATCTCGGCCGGTCGGACCGGACCGCCGGCGAAGTCGCTCGTGACGGCGCCGGCTTCGCGGGCGATCAACTCGCCGGCGGCGGCGTCCCACGACGTTGAGGTACTGCTCGAAGTAGACGTCGAGCCGGCCGGCGGCGACGAAGCACAGGTCGACCGCCGCCGACCCGGTGCGGCGGATGTCGCGGACGTCGCCGATCATCCGCGCCAGGCGCTGCGGCCTGGTGCGCGGCGCGTGTCGGCGTGGTAGCTGAACCCGGTGCCGACCAGCGCCAGCGCCAGGTCGGCCTCGCCGCTGACCGTGATCGGATCGACCGTTGAGCGTGGCACCGGCGCCGAGCGCGGCGTCGAACATCTCGTCGAGCGCCGGCACGTACACCGCCCCGGCGACCATCGTCGTCGTCGATGCGCGACGCCGATCGAGCACGACCAGGTCGGCAGGTCGTAGACGAAGCTGGTCGTGCCGTCGATCGGATCGATGAACCAGGCGTAGCCGGAGGTGCCTGCGTCGGCGGTGCCCTCCTCGCCGACGATCGCGTCGTCGGGGCGCAGCCGGCGCAGCGTGTCGACGATCGTCGCCTCGGCGGCGCGGTCGAACTCGGTGACGACGTCGGTCTGCGTCGACTTGGTCGTGCCGCCCAGCGCCGTCGAGGTCGACGGCGGCGCGGCGTCCCGCGAGCGCGATCGCGCCGGCGTCGCGCGGCGAGCGTCGGCCGCGCAGGTCGACGCGAGCGCCAGGCGTTCGGCTCAACGGGGAGCATGGCCGGCCCGCTCGCGGTCGGTGATCTCGCGCCATTCGCCCATCGCCCGCAGCGCCAGCACGGCGACGATCGCCATCCCGCCGGCACACACGACGGCCCCGGTCAGCAGACCGAGCCCCTTGGCACCGAGCAGTCGCCGTCGCACTGCAGGTCGACCAGCGCGTAGCCGATCGAGCGCTCCGGCGAGGCCGCCCAGCAGGATCACCACGAAGGCGATCACGCGGGCCGTGACGGGCGGGATCGCCGACAGCGGGCGTTGCTCGCTGGCACGCACGCTCACGCTAGCTGGCGAGTCGGCTGTCACGAACCGTCCGCACTCTGTAGAGTCCTCGCCGTGCGCGTGGCCGTGATCGTTCCCACCTACAACGAGGCGGGCAACATCGACGCCGTGTGCGAGCGCATCCGAGCGGCGCTGCCCGAGGCCGAGATCGTCGTCGTCGACGACGCCAGCCCCGACGGCACGGCCGACGCTGGCACGCGACGGCCGGCGAGCGGCTCGGGGGCGTCGTGGTGCTCGACCGCGCCTGCGAAGGCCGGCCTCGGGGCGGCCTACCGGGCCGGGTTCGACCTGGCGATCGAACGCGGCGCCGAGATCTGCGTCCAGCTCGACGCCGACCTCTCGCACGATCCCGCGGTGCTGCCGGCGCTGGTCGCCAACGTCGAGCACGGCGCCGACCTGGCGATCGGCAGCCGTTACGTGCCCGGGCGGGATCACCGACGACTGGCCGTGGCAACGCCGGGCACTGTCGCGGTGGGGCAACCGGTACGTCGCCGGCGTGCTCGGGCTGGCGGTCAACGACGCCACCGCCGGGCTGCGGGCCTACTCGGTCGAGGCGCTGCGAACGGATGGACTACGCGACGCGTGCAGCACCGAGGGCTACGGCTTCCAGGTCGAGATGACGCATCGTCTGGTGCGCGCCGATGGCACGGATCGTCGAGTTCCCGATCACGTTCCGCGAGCGCACGGTCGGCGAGTCGAAGCTGTCGAACGGCATCGTCAACGAGGCGTTCGTGCTCGTGCTGCGGCTGTGGCTGCAGCGACCGCGCGCGGCCGCCGCCAACGCCGCCGCCACGGCAGGTTGACGGGCCGGCATGCCGATGCGCCGAGCGCGCGTCGATCGCTGCACGTCGACATGGACGCGTTCTTCGTGTCGGTCGAGCTGCGGCGGCGGCCCGAGCTGCGCGGCAAGCCGGTCGTGGTGGGTGGCACCGGTCCGCCGCGGCGTCGTCGCGGCCGCGTCGTACGAGGCGCGCCGATACGGCGTGCACTCGGCGCTGCCGTCGGCGGTCGCCCGGCGGCGGTGCCCGCAGGCGGTGTTCCTGCCGGGCGATCACGCGCTGTACAGCGAGGTCAGCGAGCAGGTGCACGCGATCTTCGACCGGTACACGCCGCTCGTCGAACCGCTCGCCCTCGACGAGGCGTTCCTCGACGTGTCAGCGGTGCGACCGGCTGTTCGGCGACGGGGCCGAGATCGCGCGCGCGGATCCGCGCCGACGTCGCCGACGAGCTCGAGCTCGGCGTGCTCGGTCGGCGTCGCACCCAACAAGTTCCTCGCCAAGTTGGCGTCGGTGTCGGCCAAGCCGCAGGCGACTCCGGACGCGTCGTTGCCCGGGCCCGGCGTGGTCGAGGTCGTCCCCGGGCGCCGAGCTCGACTTCCTGCACCCGCTGCCGGTTCGCCGGCTGTGGGGTGTCGGCCCGGTCACGCTCGAGAAGCTCGAACGGCTCGGCGTCCGCACGGTCGGCGACCTGGCCGCGGTTCGACGAGCGCACCTTGCGGCGCCGCGCTCGGCCAGCAGTCAGAGCGCCCATCTGCTGGCGCTCGCCTGGGGACGCGACGATCGGCCGGTCGAGACCGGATCGCGAGGCCAAGTCGATCGGGCACGAGGAGACCTATCCGACGCGACCTGCTACGAGCTGGCCGAGCTCGAACGCGAGCTGGTGCGCCTCGCCGACGCCGTGGCGGCGCGACTGCGCGCGCAGCGGATCGCCGGCGCGCACCGATCACGCTCAAGGTCCGCTTCGCCGGGTTCCGCACGATCACCCGCTCGGTCACGCTCGCTCAGCCGGTCGACACCGGGCCCGGAGCTGGTGGCCGCGCTGCGCCCGGCTGCTGCGGGCGCTCGACCTGTCGGTGGGCGTGCGGCTGCTGGGCGTGTCGGCGCAGCAATCTCGTCGAGCCGGCGCACCAGCTGAGCCTGCTCGACGACGCCGACGCCCCGCACCGGGCCGCCGGAGCGATCGACGAGATCCGTGAGCGGTTCGGTTCGGCGGCGATCGGACCGGCCAGCGCGGTCGGTCCGAGCGGGTTCGGGTCGTCCGCAAGGGCGCTCAGCAATGGGGTCCTGACCAGCCCATCGGAGGGTGAACCTGGCGATACGCGTTGAGGGATGGCCGCCGAACGTGCGATGATTGGACGCATGCCGCTGTCTGAACACGAGCAACGGATCCTCCGCCAGATCGAGCAGGAGCTCGCGTCCGACCCACGTTCGCCGACCGCGCCATCGCGCATCCCGCGTCGGCGGTTGATGTGGCTCGTGTTGTGCCTGGTCGTCGGGCTGGCGCTCACGGTCGCCGGGCTGGCCGTCAGCTTCTGGCTGGCGTTCGCCGCCTTCGTCGGGGTGCTGATCGTCGGGCGGCATGCTCGAGCAGGAGCTGCGGCTGGTCAGCCGCGACAAGCTCGGCGAACCTGCCGATCAACGCCTGGCTCACGGGCGGCGGCCGCGTCCGGCGCCGCAACCCGACTGACCACCCGAGCTCGCGCGCTAACGCCAGTCGGTGAAGTACCGCGACGCGCTTGCTGCGGTTGCGTCAGCGTGTCGGTGGCGATCCGGTCCGACCTGTGCCGCCCACAGCTCGCAGTCGCGGCCGAACGTCGTCGACGACTCGGCGCGTCGATCGAGCGACCCGGGTCGGGCGAACTCGACGCGGTCGACGACCGTGGCCAGCGACGCCATCGGACGCGCCGCCACAGGGAGCTGGTGGGCGGTGGCCGTCGCCCATTCGCGTGGCGGTCATCGACCGGCGTGCCGGCGACACCGGCCCGGGCGGCCGCCGGCAGGCCCGCTGCCAGGCGGCGATGACGCGCTGCTGCGTGGCCGTGATGGCGCGGCCGACCGCCGCTTCCATCGCCGGGCGACGGCGGGGAACGCCAGCCCGACGCCGATCAGGACGGCGATCACCAACAACACCCACGGCACCGACGAGCCGCCGGAGCGGCCGTCGGGCGCCGCCGCGTCGGTCCTGGCACGGCACCGGTCGGCGCGGGCGTCGGGATCCTGGACGTCGGTCCGCGGTGCGGACGGTCGACGGCGGCGCGAACACCGTGGTCGGCGTGGCCGGGAGCGGCTCGGCCGTCGCTCGACATCGCCGCCCGTCGACTCGGCCGGCGACGTGTCCTGGCTCGGCGGCGACACCCGTGTAGTCGGTCGGCGCCGGGGATGCCGCGCGACGGTGTCGGCTCGAACGGCACCCAGCCGATCCCGTCGAACCAGATCTCCGGCCAGGCGTGCGAGTTCTTGCCGAGCACGCTGTACCAGCCGTCGTCACGCAGCAGGCCGGGGGTGTACCCGACGGCCACACGCGAGGGGATGCCGAGCGTGCGCGCCATCGCCGCGAACGTCGCCGAGAACTGCTCGCAGTAGCCCGGTGCGGATCTGCAGGAAGTTCTCGATCGCGTTCGAGCCGTGACCGGATTGGACCTCGGTGCTGTAGTCGAACGTCTGGAACCAGTTCTGCAGCGCGACGCACCGTGTCGTAGTCGGTGGTGGCGCCGGCGGTGACCTCAGCGGCGAGGTCGTACGACCACGTCGGGCAGGTTGTCGGGCAGCCCGAGGAAGATGTCGTCGGGCGGGTTCGTCGGTCGTGGCCGCGCGCAGCGCGTCGGCCGAGACCTCGGGCTCGTGCGACACGACCGTGAACAGCTCGCCGGGCACGAGGTCGCTCGTCTTGAGCAGCGTGCTGGTGTCGATGTTGAGCCGGATGTCGGCGTTGGGGTCGACCGCCTTCGGGTCGGCGGCGGCCGGCAGCAGCTCGCCGCCGAGCCCGAGGATCTGGATCTGCTGCATGATCGTGCGTGCCGCCTGTCGACGCGCCGCCGGTCTCTTCGATCCGAGTCAGGTCGCGATTGGGCAGCCTGAAGGTGCGCCCGTCGAACTCGGGCAGCGTGGTGACCCGCCAGTAGGCCTCGGCGTCGGCGTTGACCCGGAACAGCTCGACGTTGCCGCGGTTGACGAGCCGCGAGCGGATGTCGACGAGCGGGCTGGTGACCTCGGTGATCCCGCCGCCGCGCCCGCGGGTGTCGTACAGCGGCTCGGCGTCGGCGCCCGGGGATGCGCGGCCCGATCACGCCGGCCATCACAGCGATCACGCGCTGCGGTGACGACCGCGACCGGCATCGCCAGCGATGCGGCTGCGCCGGCAGCGGTCGAGCTCGACCCGGCGGCTGCCGGTCGTGCAGGTCGCGCAGGGCGACGACGGCGATCGATACCGGCGCCGATCAACAGCGCCGTCGACTCGAGCCGCATCCGCGGGCTGCCGAGGGCGGCGATGAACACGAACAGCACGCCGCCCGGAACCAGCGCCTCGCCTCGGGCTTCGGCCGGAAGGCGAACGAGTCGGCCATCACGATCACGACGCACCATCGCCAGCCCGGCGAGCGTGGCCCAGCCGACCTCGTAGATCACGGGTGCGACCGCGGTCTGGAACTGATCGCGCACGAGCGTCGACGTCGATGCGGAACTGTTGCCAGGTGGCGCGCCAGGGCACCAACCACGACACCGTCGACGAGTACTGGTACATGGCGAAGCATCCACAGCAGGAATGCCGTCACCACAGGAATCGAGATCCATCCGCAGACCCGGAGGCGACGAAGGACGAACGACGTGCCGTGGCCGACGATCACGAGCAGGGCGACGTCGGGCAGGAAATCCCAGCCGCTGAACACGCGGGCGAACCCGACACCCACGGTGAACGAGTAGAGGGCGAGCGCCAGCGTGGCCGTGAGATCGCGGCCGATCGGCGGCATGTGGGCGCCGGGCCGCTGCCCGAAGGTGCCGCTCACTGGTGCACCATCGTCGTGAGACGTTCCACCAAGGCCGACGATGGTGACCCGTGAGCCTCGGCGCGTCATCATGGTTCGCTCGCTGCGCTCGCTCACGTCGACCTCGACCTCGTCGGGTTGATGCGCCAGCCCGCGTCCGCCGGCGATCCGGTTCCATCCGACGCGGAACTCGTGCAGCGTCGAGGCGTCGACGGCCAGCCGCCCGCGGGCCGCTCCGGGTGCGGTGAACACGCCGACACGGGTGAGCGTCGGATCGGAGATCCGCTCCGTGCGCCGCCACGCATCGGCGGCGGGCGAGCTGGTGACGACGATGACGAGTCCGAGCCCTTCACCGGGGTCGCGTTCGAGCTCGCCGAGCGACGGGCCGAGCTGGATCGGCGACAGCACGCTGCAGCGCATGGGCGCCGACGTCGGGCCCGCGCAGGTCGACCGCCACCGGTCACGAAGCGGGTGGTGAGGCCGACGCGATCGGCGCTCAACACGAGGCTGCCGGCAGCGACGATCGCCCGCTCGAACACGTCGGCCTCGGCGAGCGACACCGGTGCCGGGTACGCGTCGCCGTCGCGGTCGAGCACGATGATGCACCGCCGCACGCCCTGCGCCTCGTGCTGTCGAACCTTCAGCTCCTCGGACCGGGCCGATGCCTTCCAGTGCACCGATCGCAGATCGTCGCCGTTGACGTAGTCGCGCAAGCTGTGGAACTCGCCGGGCCCGATCCGTTGCGAGAGCGCCAGCAGGTGCCGGCCGAGCACGCCGCTCCCGAGCGACGGCATCGGCAGCTCGAAGGTCTGAGGTGCGACCGTGATCTCGGTCGCACCGGCGCCGATCCGGGTGTCGGCGGCGAGCCCGAGCAGGTCGCGCGCGGTGCAGGATGGTCGGGCCCGACGAGCAGCACGCCCCGACGTGTGGCGGGCACGCGATAGCCGGCGGTGACCTGGGCGCCGGCGGCAGGGCGGCGATCGACATCTGCGCCGTGCTGTGTGGCGCCGACCGGTTCGGTGAGGTCGGTCGCGCGGCGAACCGCCGCCGACCACGGTTCTCGATCAGCAGATCGACGCGGCCGGTGTCGCCGACCGTCAGCACGGCCGGGTGCATCCAGCGTCCGATCGCCAGGTTCGGACGCCGCAGTCGCACCGTGAGCACGGCCAGCACGACCGCGAACCCGAGCCCGGCAGCCGAAGCACGAACAGCTCGACGATGCCGAACACGCGGCCGATCACGAGCGCCGCGAGCGCACCGACCGGCGACGGTCCAGCCCTGACGTGTCGGCATAGGCGTCCCGGTCAGCGAGCCGCCGGAACCGGGACGTCGGCGAGCAGCTCGCGAATGGCGTCTTCGGCCGACGTGCGGGCGTTGCTGCCGGCGCGTAGCAACAGGCGGTGTGCCAGCACCGATGACGGCGACCGCCTTGACGTCGTCGGGGGTGCCGTAGTCGCGCCCGTTGGCGGCGGCGTGGGCGCGGACCGCGGCGGCGAGTTGCAGCGTGGCGCGTGGCGACAGGCCGAGCTCGATCGACGAATGCCGGCGGCTGGCTTCGGCGATGTCGATCATGTACGACTTGAGCGCGCTCGCCAGGTACACCTCGCGGACCGCTGCGCACCATCGCCAGCAGCTCGTCGGCTGGTGACGACCGGCTGGAGCGTGCGGAGCGCGTCGGCGGCGCCCTGGCCGTCGAGGATCGCCATCTCGGCCGTGCGGCCGGGATAGCCGAGCGAGATGCGGAGCAGGAACCGGTCGAGCTGGCTCTCGGGCAGGCGGTACGTGCCCTCCTGCTCGACGGGGTTCTGGGTGGCGATCACCATGAACGGCGGCGGCAGGCGTCGGGTGGTGCCGTCGGCGCGTCACCTGACGCTCCTCCATCGCCTCGAGCAGGGCCGACTGCGTCTTCGGTGAGGCACGGTTGATCTCGTCGGCGAGCACGATGTTGGCGAACAGCGGACCGGGCTGGAACCGGAACTGCTCGGTGCTGCGCTCGTAGACGCTGACGCCGATGAGGTCGGTGGGCAGCAGGTCGGGGGTGAACTGGACGCGCTTCCACGAGCAGTCGATCGACGCCGCCAAGCGCCTTGGCCAGGCTCGTCTTGCCGACGCCGGGCACGTCCTCGATCAGCAGGTGACCTTCGGCGAGCAGCGCCATCACGGCGAACTCGATCGCGTCGCGCTTGCCGTGCACGACGGTGGCGATGTTGCCGACCACACTCTCGAAGAGGGTCGCGAAGCTGGTGGTCGAAGGCGCGATGTCCGTCACGGCATCGAAGGGTAGACGCTCGCGGGCGTCGTTGTCCCGCGTCGGATACCGTGCGCCCCGTGATCAGGTCGTACTCAGGTCGTGCCGCATGAGTGGTGCCGACCGCCGAACGGGCACGACCGAACGCGTCACCGAGCGTGTGATCGTCATGGACGCCGACGCCGCGAGCCGTCGTGCTGCCGAGCTGGCGGAGGAGGCAGCCGCCGAGGAGGTCGATCCACGACCGGCGACGGGCTTCCTCGCGATCGACCTCGGGGCCACGCGCCTGGCGGCGGCGATCGTCGACGCCGATGGTGAGGTCGTGCTCCGCGACCGTGTGGCGACGCCCGCCCGCACCGTGTGGCCGGTGCTGACCCAGCTCGTCAGCCGCGTGCTGGCGGCCAATCCGGGCGAGGTGCGGCCGGGAGCGTGCGGCGTCACCTGCCCGGGCCCGATCGACCGCGGCGTCGGCTCGATGAAGCCGGTCGGCATGCCGATCTGGCACGACTTCCCGATCCGCCGCGAGTTGGCC
This sequence comes from Ilumatobacteraceae bacterium, assembly GCA_963850755.1. Classification (GTDB taxonomy): domain Bacteria; phylum Actinomycetota; class Acidimicrobiia; order Acidimicrobiales; family Ilumatobacteraceae; genus Ilumatobacter. The sequence goes on from CAWKMO010000009.1 coordinate 236,125, forward strand.
GGAGTCACCGGCCTGCCCGTCGAGCTCGACACGCCGGGGCGGGCGTTGGCGCTCGCCGAGCTGTGGTGCGGCGAAATTGCCGAGCTCGAGCCGAAGTCGCAACACTTCGCCACGATCGTGCTCGGCGACGAGGTCGACGGGGCCTTCGTCACCGGCGGTCGGATCGTCGAGGGACTCACCGGGAACCTCGGGCAGTTCGGTCATGTCGTCGTCGAGCCGGAGGGCAATCGAGTGCGTCTGTGGGGCGCTCGGCTGCCTCACGATGTACGCCGGTTCGCGGGGCATCTCGGCGAGCACGAGTCGCGAGCTGCGACGCACGCCGGCGGCGATCGTCGAACGTACCGGGATCATGGTCGCCCGAGCGTGCGCCTCGATCGCGGCCATGCTCGACGTCTCCGAGATCGTGCTCGGGGGAGTGGTGCCGTCGACCTTCGGTGAGCCGTTCTTCGAGGCGCTCGGGCGCGAGTTCGAACAGCGCAGTGGGCTCAGGCACCTCGAACACCTCCGGATCCGGGGAGTCGGGTCGAGCCGGATCGGCCCACTCGTCGCGGCTGCGGCGGTGGCCCGCCACCATCGACTCGACGTCTCACACGAGGCGAGCGAGTAGGGAGCGAGCCGACCATCAGGCACGGAGCGACCTCTCCGCCGTGTCGGTAGGGCTTCCGGGCTCGGGTGCTCAGTAGTGTTGGGGGATGCAGCCCACCTACTCGGCTGATGCCGCTGTCTACCGGCAGAAGGTGCAGGCGTTCCTTGCCGAAAAGCTCCCGCCCACGTGGGCAGGGACCGGGGCCCTGGAAGGCGACGAGCTGGCGCGGTTCGTCGACGACTGGCGGGCGATCCTCTACGAGGCCGGGTACCTGGCGCCAGGCTGGCCGGTGGAGTACGGCGGTGGCGGGCTGTCGCCGCTCGAGCAGGTGATCCTCGCGGAGGAGTTCACCCGTGCCGGCGTGCCCAGCGGCGGACCGAACGACGTGTTCGGCATTCAGATGCTCGGCAACACGCTCTTGCTGTGCGGCACCGACGAGCAGAAGGCGCACTACCTACCGCGCATCCTGTCGGGCGACGACACGTGGTGTCAGGGCTACAGCGAGCCGAACGCCGGCTCCGACCTCTCCAACCTGTCACTGCGGGCGGAGCTCGACGGCGACCAGTGGGTGCTCAACGGTCAGAAGATCTGGACCTCGGCTGGTCACCTCGCCGACCACATCTTCACGTTGGCGAGAACCGACCCGGAGGCCCCCAAGCACAAGGGCATCTCGTTCCTGCTGGTCGACATGCGTCAGCCGGGGATCGAAGTCCGTCCGATCAAGATGATCTCCGGTGAGAGCGAGTTCAACGAGGTGTTCTACACCGACGCCGTGTGCCCCAAGGAGAACGTCGTCGGCGGCGTCAACGACGGGTGGCGGGTGGCGATGACGCTGCTCGGCTTCGAGCGCGGCGAGGCGGCGGCGATCGCTCCGATCAAGTTCCAGGCCGAGCTCGATCGATTGCTGGCGCTCGCCCGCGAGCGCGGCGTCGATGCCGATCCGCTGATCCGGCAGCGCCTCGCGTGGGCCCACGCCCACGTGCAGATCATGCGCTACAACGGGATGCGGGTGCTGACACAGTTCCTGGGCGGGCATCGCCCGGGCCCCGACGCTGCGGTCTCCAAGCTGTTCTGGAGCGAGTACCACAAGCTCGTCACCGAGCTCGCCGTCGACATCCTCGGGGCGGAGGCACTGGCACCGACCGGGCGGCGTCCTTCGTCGGCGTTCCAGACCGACGACGCCGGCGCACCCAACTCCTCCAACTCGTGGGTCGACACGTTCCTGAACGCCCGGGCCGGCACGATCTACGCCGGTTCCTCACAGGTGCAGCGCAACATCATCGGCGAGATGGTGCTCGGACTCCCGAAGGAGCCGCGCCCCTAGCGTGTGGCCGATGGCAGGCATCACGGCCGGGTTGCGCGTCGCCGGGGCGGTCGCTCGCCGCCCCAGTCTGTGGACCACCGCGCTTCGCCAAGCACGACGGCTGACGCCTGACGGTTGGTGGCGGCGCCCTCCGTTCCTGCCGCTGCCGGCGAAGGACTATCTCGGGTTCCGCGCCACCACTCAATACGGCGGAACGCGTCGTCCGCCGACCCCCGAAGATGTGGTGGACTATCTCGGATGGTGTCGGGAGTGGGACCGAGCGCTGCGCCGATGAAGGCGAGGCGGGCGCTGGTGCTCAATGCCAGCTACGAGCCGCTCAGCATCGTGTCGTCACGACGCGCCGTGTGCCTCTTGCTCGCCGACAAGGCCGAGCTGGTCGAAGCCGACGACGGGGTGATGCGATCGGCCAATCTCACGGTCCCTGCACCCGCTGTCGTGCGCCTGCGCTACATGGTGCGCGTGCCGCGCCGGGCGGTCGCCGCGGTGTCGCGGCGCGCCGTGTTCGCCCGCGACGAGTACCGCTGCCAGTACTGCGGCGCCCGGGCCGACTCGATCGACCACGTGGTGCCGCGTTCGCGGGGTGGATCGCACGTGTGGGAGAACCTCGCCGCCGCCTGCCGGCCGTGCAACATGGCCAAACGCGATCGCACGCCCGACGAAGCCGGGATGCGGCTGCTGCGTCCCTGTCGGGCCCCGCGCGGATCGTCGTGGGTGGCGCTCGCCGCCCCGGGCCTGCCCGACGCGTGGCGGCCGTACCTGCTCGTCGCCGGTTAGCCAACGGGCATGGCCCCGATGATCGTTCGCCGGCGCGGCAGCGTGGCCGATCTGCACGCCTTCGATCCGTTCGCCGAAGCAGTGGTCGCGGGCCCTCGGTTGTATTGGTGTGAACCCACGACGCGGGCGATCGTGCTCGGGTCGCGCCAGACGCCGGATCTGCTCGATCTCGAGGCGTGCGCGCGGCTCGGTCTCGACGTCGTGCATCGCCGGTCGGGTGGTGGAGCGGTGCTGGTGGTCCCGCCCGACCTGTTGTGGGTCGACATCGTGCTCCCGCTCGGTGTCGCGCCCGACGACGTGCGCGGATCGATGGTCTGGGCCGGGATGCGCTGGCGCGACGCTCTGACGCGCGTGTTGCCGGTCGGCGCCGAGCTCGCCGTGCACGAGCGCCCCGGGCCCGACACGCCGTGGTCGGGTCTGGTCTGCTTCGCAGGCGTCGGGGCGGGGGAGGTCCTGCTCGATGGACGCAAGCTTGTGGGACTGAGCCAACGACGAACCCGCCATGGCCTGCGCATCCAGGGCCTCGTCCACCTCCGCACACCCGTGATCGACGTTGCCGGCCTGTTCCGACCTCCGATCCCGATTGCTCCGGTGCCCGAGCCGGCGGTCCTGGGCGAGGTCGATGTGGAGGCGGTCGTCGAGCATCTGGCGTCGAGCCTGACCCGTACCGACTGACGGGCGGGCGCGGGGTGGCAGCCCTCGGATTGGTGATCGCTCCCTCGTTGCGATGTTCCCGCGGAGTGAAATGGGGGAGATAGGGGGAGATTGGTTGACTTCGGTGAGCTGGAGCGGCCATACTTGCGCACACGCAGGGCAGATCGCATGTCCCTGCGCGAGGCAGCCCGGTGGCAGGGCACGGATCCGAAAGGTCGAGGCAGAATCGTGTTCGTCGGTGAGTACGACCGCAGTGTCGACGGCAATGGCCGTCTCGCTCTGCCGTCGACTTTCCGTGACGACCTCGGCGAGCGCTGCTACGTCACCCGCGATCCGCTCGGTTGTCTGGCGGTCACGTCGGTCGACGATTTTCGTGTCGACGCCCAGCGCGTGCTCGATCAGGTCCGCAGCGGCGAGGCCCCCGAATCGGCAGCGCGCGACTTCGGCGTCAACTCCTCGTTGCTGTCGATCGACAAGCAGGGCAGGATCACGCTCGACGACGAGTCCCGCCGCCACGCCGGTTTGCGCTCGGGCGGCCAGGTCGTGATCGCCGGGGCGCTCAGTTGCCTCCAGATCTGGCGCCCCTCGCGGTACCGCACGATGCGACGTGAGGACGACGTCACCCAGCCGGCGCGGGTGTGGGTCGACGAGGACGACAGCGACGATGCCGGCGAGGGAGTGGTGGAATGAGCTCCTTCCAACACGATCCGGTGATGAAGGACGAGATCGTCGGCACGTTCGGGTCGGTGCCGTCCGGGGTCGTGCTCGATGCCACGCTCGGCGGGGGCGGCCACGCCGAGGCACTGCTCGACTCGCGGGACGACCTGCGGGTGCTCGGACTCGACCGTGATCCGTCGGCCCTCGACGCCGCCACCGCCAGGCTCGATCGGTTCGGCGATCGCGTGATGACGCATCGCTGCCGCTTCGACGAGCTCGATGCGGCGATGCACGCCCACTCGATCGAGGCTCTGAGCGGGGCGCTGTTCGACCTCGGCGTGTCATCGCCACAGCTCGATCGCGCCGAGCGGGGCTTCTCGTACCGCAACGACGGCCCGCTCGACATGCGCATGGACAGCGATGCCGCGTGGTCCGCCGACGACGTGGTCAACGGGTACTCGGAGGCCGAGCTCGAGCGCGTCATCCGCCAGCACGGTGACGAGCGCTTCTCACGCCGGATCGCCCGGGCGATCGTCGCCGCCCGCCCGGTCGAGTCGACGACGCGGCTGGCCGAGATCGTCACGTCGGCGATCCCGGCCCCGGCACGTCGCACGGGTGGGCATCCCGCCAAGCGCACCTTTCAGGCGATCCGGATCGAGGTCAACGGCGAGCTGGACGCGCTGCCGGAGGCTCTCGACAAGGCGATCGAAGCGCTCGTACCCGGTGGGCGCGTCGCCGTCCTCTCGTACCATTCGGGGGAGGACCGGATCGCCAAGGAGCGGATTCGCTTCGCCGAGACCGGCGGCTGCGAATGTCCGCCGGAGCTCCCGTGCGTGTGCGGTGCGGTGCAGACCGTGCGCGTCGTCCGACGCATCGCCAAGCGCCCGACGCCTGCCGAGCAGGCGGCGAACCCGCGAGCAAAGTCCGCGCGACTTCGAGTCGCCGAGAAGCTGGAGGCCAGCTGATGGCGATCCCGATGCGGGCCGAGCCCGCCCGCCAACGACGGACCGTGCGCGCTCCGTTGGCCGTCGTGCCGGGACGGCGCCGCTTCGCCTGGTTCGCGGTCGGGTTGACCCTGCTCGTGGGTGGCGTCCTGATCGGCGCCGTGCTGTTGCACACCCGTCTGGCCGAACGCCAACTCGAGATCGATGCGTTGGAACGCGCCGTTCGGGTCGAGCAGGAACAGTTCGACGTGCTCAGGGCGCAGCGCGCCGAGCTTCGGTCACCGACCCACCTGTCGGTCGCCGCCGGAGCGCTCGGCATGCGAGCCGGTCTGGAGAGCGAGTTCATCGCCGTCGACCCGATGGTGCTGGCGGTGACGATCGCCCGGACCGGTGAGCTCCCGGTCGGCGACGAGGTCGTGGCCGGCTCCACAGCCCGAATGAGGCCGCTCGATCAGTTCCGTGTCGTCAAGTCGCTGGATGCAGAGGCACCGTGAGCCGCCGCACCCCACCCTCGCGTCCACTCACCCGCCGCCCGCCGCGAGTGCAACGCGCCGCGTCGAGCCCGGCGCGCGCTCGCAGCGGCCGACCGCCACAGCGGTCGCGCGCGGTCGCCGGCACGTCGCCGCGGGCGAAGGCCAAGCCGACCCGGGCACGCCGTCAGATCTCGTTCCGCGAGGCACCGGCGAACCCGTCGCGCAAGCACGATCGCTCGCGTTCCGCGATCCGTCGACGAGTCGTCGGCACCCCGCCGGCGCCGCAACGGACGAGCAAGCTGTCGGTGGGTCGCCCGCGCCAGCGCTTGATCGGCCTGTTGGTCGTGATGCTCGTCATGCTCTCGTACGTCCTGTTCAAGGTCGGGCGACTGCAGTCGACCGGTGGCGAGTCGCTCAGGGAGGCGGGTGCCGATCAGTGGACGCGCGAGATCGAGCTGGTCGCCGATCGCGGCACGATCTTCGACCGCAACGGTGAGGAACTGGCGGTCTCGATCCCCGCGGCATCGGTGAGTGTCAACCCGAAGCTCGTCACGGATCCGGAAGGAACGGTACGCACGCTGGCGACCGTGCTCGGCCTCGACGAGACGGCCCAGGCCGAGCTCTCACGCCGCGCTCGTCGCCAAGGACAAGGGTTTCGTGTACGTCCAGCGCGAGGTCGACATCGACGTCGCCGATCAGATCGCCCAGCTCGAGCTCAACGGGGTCAACGTCGACCCAGAGGACAAGCGCCTGCTGCCCGGTGGCGAGACCGGCCGCAGCGTGATCGGTCGCACCGACATCGACGGGATCGGCGTGTCCGGCCTCGAGCTGCCAGTACGGCGGCGGCGCGGCGTCGTCGGAACAGGGCTACACCGACATCCTGAGTGGCATGCCCGGTGAGATGACCAAAGAGGTGGCACCCAAGGGCAGGTCGATCCCCGGGAGCGAGCAGGTCACGGAACAGCCGGTGCCGGGGAGCGACATCATCCTCACCCTCGACCGGTCGATCCAGTTCGCGGTCGAGGAGGCGCTGCTCGGTCGCGTCGGCGAGCTCGGCGCCAAGTCGGGGACGGTCGTGGTGATGGACACGTCGAGTGGCGACGTGCTGGCGATGGCCTCGGTCGACCGGCGCGACACCGGCGAGGTGTACATCACGTCCGGCAACCTTGCCGCCGTCAACGCCTACGAGCCGGGCTCGGTGGCCAAGGTGATCACGATCGCCGCCGGGCTCAACCAGGGAACGGTGACGCCGGACAGCACGTTCGTGGTGCCGTGGCGCCGCCAGTTCGCGGACGACCTCCTGAGCGACTCACACCAGCACCCCGACGAGCTGATGTCGGTCGAGCGGATCCTCGTCGAGTCATCGAACATCGGCACGATCGACGTGCAGATGTCGATCGGATCCGGCGACTGGGATCTCGCCCGCCAGACCCACTGGGAGTACATGCGTCGCTTCGGACTGGGCGAGAAGTCGGCGCTCGACTTCCCGGCCGAATCGCCGGGCATCCTCAAGCATTGGAGCGACCTCTGGGGCTCCGAGCGTGTCACGGTCGCGTACGGCCAGGGTGTCGCGAGCACGTCGATCCAGCTCGTCTCGGCGATCAACACGATCGCCAACGACGGCACCTACGTCGCCCCGCGACTCGTCCAGAGCTTCGTCGACGCCGAGGGCAACATCATCGAGGCCGAGCCGTCGGAGACCCGCGAGGTCGTGACGCCTGCCGTGGCCGCCGAAGTGCAGCGGATGATGCGGGCCGTGGTCTGCGACCGCAGCGGCACCGGTGAGCTCGCCCAGCAGGGGGTCGAGCACTTCAACGTCGCCGGCAAGACGGGAACCGGCTTGAAGGCTCAACCGGACGGTGGATACCTGAACGCAGCCGGTGAGCGCGTGTACTACGCCAGCTTCGTCGGCTTCTTCCCGGCCGAGGATCCGCAGATCACCGTGCTGGTGTCGATCGACGAGCCACCGGCGGGTGACATCAACCGATTCGGAGGCACGGCCGCCGCGCCGCTGTTCGCCGGACTCGTGCCGGTGATCGCCCACGAGGTGGGGCTCGTTCCGCCACCCGGCTCGATGCCGTGCCCGGCAGCGTGATCGTGGACGTGTCCGGCGATATCACGGCGCTCGCCGGTTCCTTGCCGTCCGACCAGCTGGTCGACGTCCTGCACGCCTCACGTGTCGGTGCGGTCGTCGACGTCACTCACGACTCACGTCAGGTGCGACCCGGTTGGATGTTCGCCTGCGTGGTGGGGGAGCATCTCGACGGTCACCAGTTCGCGTCGGCAGCGGTCGATGACGGCGCGGCAGCCCTGCTGGTCGATCGACCGATGCCGCTCGACGTCGCCCAGATCGTCGTTCGCGACGTGCGCAGGTCGATGGGCCCAGTCGCGGCAGCGGTTCACGGGCACCCGGCGACCAGGCTCAGGACGATCGGGATCACCGGTACCAACGGAAAGACCACCACCAGTCATCTCGTCGCCGCCATCCTGCGGTTCGCCGGGCATCTCGACCCGGGTCCAGGGCACGCTGTCGGGTGTCCGCACGACACCGGAGGCGACCGATCTCCAGCGCCAGTTGGCGGAGTACGTGGCGGAGGGCGTCGAAGCGGTGGTGATGGAGGTCTCATCGCACGCGCTCGCCCTGCACCGCGTGGCGGGCATGCGCTTCGACGTCGCCGCCTTCACCAACCTCGGGCGCGACCACCTCGATCTCCACGAGTCGATGGAGGCGTACTTCCGCGCCAAGGCATCGTTGTTCACGGTCGAGCAGTCCGTGCGCGGTGTGACCAACGTCGACGACCCCTACGGGCGCTTGCTGCTCGACGCGGCCATGATCGACATGGTGGGCTTCGGGCTCGCGCGACGCCGAGCAGCCGTCGGTCGGCATCGACAACGTGTCGTTCGGGTGGCGCGGTCGGAGCGTCGAGGTGCCGCTCGGGGGGCGGTTCAACGTGATGAACGCGTTGGCGGCCCTGACCACAGCAGACACGCTCGGCGTCGACCCCGACACGGCGGTGGCCGGGATCGCCACCGTGGCGCCGGTGCCTGGGCGGTTCGAGCTCGTGACGGATCCCGACGTGCATCCGTTCGCCGTCGTCGTCGACTACGCCCACACGCCCGACGGGCTGGTCGAGGTGCTCGGCACGGCGCGGTCGATCGCCCGGGACGGCAGGGTGACGGTCGTCTTCGGGTGCGGCGGAGATCGCGATCGCGAGAAGCGACCGCTGATGGCGGCCACTGCCTCGGCCAACGCCGACCAGGTGGTGATCACGTCCGACAACCCCCGGCACGAGGATCCTCGGGCGATCATCGATGCCGCCGTGAGCGGCGTCGAGCAGCGGTACCGTGGCGCCCTCCGGATCGAGGTCGACCGCCGCCGTGCGATCGACCTGGCGATCCGCGAAGCTCGTCCGGGCGATGTGATCGTCATCGCCGGCAAAGGGCACGAAACCACACAGACGATCGGCGACGTCGCCACTCCCTTCGACGACCGTGAGGTAGCGCGCGAGGTGCTCGCCGATCTCACCGGACCGACGAGGACAGGAGAGACATCGTGATCGCCGTCATGATCGCAGGAGCCGTAGCGACCCTGGTGTCGTTGCTCGGGACGCGGTTCCTGATCGTCTTCTTCGGCTCGCGCGGGCAGGGCCAGCCGATCCTCGGCAAGGAGGACCACGGCCCCGAGCACCACATGGTGAAACAGGGCACGCCCACGATGGGCGGGCTGGCGATCGTCGTCGCCGCGTTCATCGGATGGGTGGTCGCCCACATCCGCAACATCGCCTTCTCGGACCAGGCGATGATCGTCTGGATCGGGATCCTGTCGATGTCGCTGATGGGCTTGCTCGACGACTGGATCAAGGTTCGCAAGCGCCACAACCGAGGCATCTTCTGGAAGCAGAAGAACTACGTGACGCTGCTGATGAGCTTCGGTCTCGCGTGGTGGTTGGTCGGCACCACGGGCGTCTCCGAGTCGATCTCGTTCGTGCGCGCCGGCGACCTCGGCTTCGACGTCCCGCCTGCGGTGTGGGTCATCTGGGCCGGGCTCATCATCTGGGCGACCACCAACGCCGTGAACGTCACCGACGGGCTCGACGGGCTCGCCGGTGGATCGGCGTTGATGGGATTCGGCGCCTTCATGATCATCGCCTACTGGGCGTTCCGAAACCCCGACGTGTACGGGGCCGTGGTCAATCCGCTCGACATGGGCGTGATGGCGGCCGGCTTCGCCGGAGCCTGCCTGGGATTCCTCTGGTGGAACGCGGCACCGGCGCGGATCTTCATGGGTGATGTCGGCGCGCTCGGCATCGGCTCGGCGCTGGCGTTCCTGGCACTCACCTTGAACACCCACCTCCTGCTGCTCCTGATCTGCGGGATCAACGTGATGGAGGCCGGCTCGGTCGCCGTCCAGATGGGCGTGTTCAAGGCGTCCGGCCGCCGGCGCCGGCTGTTCCGGATGTCGCCGATCCATCATCACTTCGAGCTCGCCGGCTGGCCGGAGACGACGGTGATCATCCGCTTCTGGCTGATCTCGGCGATCTGCGTCGGGTCCGCGCTGGCGATCTTCATCGGTGACTTCACGCGGGTCACCGGGGGGATCGGAGGCTGAGATGGGCGCCCTCGTGCACGGCTTGGCGATCACCGGCGCGTCCGTCGTCCGCGCCCTGCAGCGTCACGGTCACGAGGTCACGGTCACCGACGACCGGATCGACGACGCCAAGCGCGAGCTGGCGACGTCGCTCGGCGTCGAGCTCATGCCGGCGCCGTCGAACCCGGAGAGTTTCATCGCCGGCTTCGATCTCTTCTCGCCGGCGCCGGGCGTGCCCGAGACGCACCCGCTGATCGAAGCCGCACAGCGGCACGGGATCGACGTGGTGAGCGAGATCGAGCTCGCCTACCGCTGGGAGCAACAACGTTCCGCCAGCGCCGGTGGCCCGCGCCCGATGCTCGCCATCACCGGAACCGACGGCAAGACCACGACCACCGAGCTCACGGTCGCGATCCTGCGCGCCGCCGGCCTGCGTGCCGAAGCGCTCGGCAACACCGACGTGCCGCTCGTCGATGCCATCGACGCCACAGGCGACGAGCGAGCTCGACGTGTTCGTGGTCGAGTGCACGAGCTTCCGACTGGCCTGGACGAAGCGCTTCCGGGCCGACGCCGCGGCGTGGTTGAACCTCGCTCCCGACCATCTCAATTGGCACGACTCGATGGCCACCTACGAAGCAGCCAAGGGGCGGATCTGGGACCTGCAACGCCCGGGCGACGTGGCGATCGGATTCGTCGACGATCCGATCGTGATGGCGCACCTGGCGCTCGCGCCCGGACGGCACGTGACATTCGGGCGCTCGCGGCGCCGACTACCGCGTCGCGGGTGAGCGTCTGGTCGGGCCCGGCGGAACGCTCGCCGAGATCGCATCGATGCGTCGCCGGCTGCCGCACGACGTCACCAACGCGCTGGCGGCATCGGCGCTGGTGCTCGAGACCGGCCTGGTGGCGCCGGATGCGATCGCCGCCGCGCTGGCGACGTTCGAGGCCCCGCCACACCGACTCGAACCGGTCGGCACGTCGCGTGGCGTGAGTTGGTTCAACGACTCGAAGGCCACGACGCCACATGCTGCTTCGGCTGCGATCCGAGCGTTCGATTCGCTCGTCCTGATCGCCGGTGGCAGCCGCAAGGGCGTCGACCTCTCGCCGATGGGCGTCGACGCCGATCGCCTCCGGGCCGTGGTCGCGGTCGGCGAGGCGGCCCCCGACATCCATGGCGTGTTCGACGGCAGGACCCAGGTGGTCGATGCCGGATCGATGTCGGACGCGGTCGACCTGGCCGCCGGCCTGGCTCGGCCCGGCGACGCCGTCGTGCTGTCGCCGGGGTGCGCCAGCTTCGACTGGTACTCCGGCTATCCGGCGCGCGGTGACGACTTCCGCCGGCTCGTCAAGGCACACATCGCAGGCGCAACACAGACCATCGACACCACAAGTGAGGCTGGCTCATGACGACCACGATCAATCGCCCGGCAGCGCCGGCGCGCACGACTCCGGCCGAGTCGAAACGAACCGATGTGCGCGCTCGCCGCGAAGCCGCGCTCGAGCGCCTCAGCGGGGGCAGCCGCGTCAGGAGAAGGACGGTCTCACAGGCCGCGCCAACCGGTGGGCGCAAGGGTCGGTGGCGCGCACCAAGCCGTCGCGTCGAGCCGTGCAGCGGCGGGCCCCGAAGCCGGTGGAGCAACTCGGTCCGGCACCCGTCGTGTACTACGCGATCGTCGTGATCGTCGCCGCCTTCGTCATGCTCGGTCTCGTCATGGTGCTGTCGGCGACATCGGCCAATCAGGTAGGTGGGTCCGAGTCGCCGTACGCGATCTTCAGCAGGCAGCTGCTGTGGGCGGGCTTCGGCTTGGTGGGCATGGGCGCTGCGATGGCGGTGCCGTACCAGCGCTGGCGCTCGCTCGTGATCGTCGGCGCGATCCTCGCCGCCGGGGCGATGATGTTGCCGTTCGTGCCCGGCGTCGGGGCGACCATCAACGATGCCAACTCGTGGGTCCGTTTCGGATCGTTCGGATTCCAGCCATCCGAGGTGCTCAAGTTGGCGGCGATCGCCTTCCTGGCCGACTACTTCGCCCGCCACCGCGACGACCTCCACCAACCGCGGTACGGCATCGTGCCCCTGACACTCGTGGCGATCGCCTGTTCCGGGGTGAGCTTCGTCCAGGGCGACCTCGGCTCGGCGATCGTGCTCGGTTCCGTCGTGCTGGCCGTCGGCGTGGTGGCGGGGATCCCGCTGATCCACGTCTCGTCGGTCGCCCTCGTGGGCTCGGCAGCCGCGATCATGGCGATCCTCTCCGATCCGCGCCGGTTCAACCGGCTCACCGCCTTCCGCGACATCGAGGGCAACAAGGAGCACCTGGCGTGGCAGTCGTGGCAGGGCTTGCTGAGCATCGCCAACGGTGGGATGACCGGCTCGGGCATCGGAGGCAGCCGGTCGAAGATGGGCTATCTCCCGCTCGCCCACAGCGATTTCATCTTCGCTGTCATCGCCGACGAGCTCGGCTTCGTCGGCTCGCTGGCGGTGATCGGCGGGTTCGCGCTGCTGGTGTGGTTCGGCATCCAGACCGCGTTGGCGGCGCCCGATCAGTTCGGGCTCGTGCTCGCCGGCGGCATCTCGATCTGGTTCGGTGTGCAAGCGATCGTCCACATCGGCGGGGTCGCAGGGCTGCTTCCGGTGACGGGCCTGACGCTCCCGTTCTTCTCGGCCGGAGGCACATCGCTGTTCGTCTCGATGGTCGCCGCCGGGCTGCTCCTCAACGTCGCCCGTCGCGCGGTGACCACCCCGCGCCGCGCCGTGCGCAAGCCGGTGGCGATCGACTCCAAGCAGATCGTTCCACGGCCGACGCGATGACCGAAACGGCGACGCCGGCGTTCGCGATCGTCACAGGAGGGGGCACCTCGGGCCACGTCCTCCCCGCGATCGCGGTCGCCGAAGCGCTCGTCGCGCAGGGGCACGATCCGTCCACGATCCACTACGTCGGTGCCCGCCGCGGGATCGAGACCAGGCTCCTGCCCGAGACGCCGTTCCCGCACACGTTCCTCGACGTGGTCGGCTTCCAACGTCGTCTGAGCCCCAGCAATGCCGGGTTCGCGCCGAAGATGTGGCGGGCACGCCAGCAGGCGATCGAGCTCTTCCGATCCGTTCGACCACGGGTCGTCGTCAGTGTCGGCGGCTACGCCAGCATGCCGTCGGTCTTCGCCGGGCGCGCCCTGCACGTCCCGCTCGTCGTCGTCAGCTATGACCGCTTCCCGGGCCGGGCCAGCGCCCTGTCGGCCCGGCGGGCAGCGGCCTGCGCCGTCGCCTTTGCCGATTCGCCACTGCCGCGCCGGACGATGACCGGCGCCCCGATCAGGCAGGCGGTGCTCGATGTCGACCGGGCCGCCGACCGGCTCGTCGCCAGGCGCACGCTCGGCCTGCCCGACGAGCGCTTCGTGATCGCCGTGATGGGAGGCTCGCAGGGTTCCGGGGTGCTCAACCTTGCGATCTCGTCATATGTGGATCACGTCGCCGACGACCGCGGTCTCGCCGTGCTCCATCTCGTGGGCGACCGCTTCCTCGACACGGTGCCGCCTGCTCGCGACGGCGCATCCGGGGTGTGGTACCGGCCGGTCGGTTACGAGCCGCGCATGCCGCTGGTGTACGCGGCGTGCGATCTGCTGATCGGTCGCGGTGGTGCCAGCACGGTGCACGAGGTCGCGGTCACGGGCACACCTGCGGTGCTCGTGCCGTGGACGGCGTCGGCCGAGGACCATCAGACGGCCAACGTCAGGTGGCTCGCCGACGCGTCGGCGGCGGTCATGCTGCGGGAGGCCGAGATCGATCGGCTGCCGGCCACGATCGAGAGACTTCGGGCACACCCGGAGGAGTTGGCTGCGCTGTCGGCGAACGCGGCACGACTGGGAACGGCGCACAGGACCGGCGCCCTGGCACGGCTGGTGGAGTCGGTTGCACTGCCCGGTTGAGGCGGCCACGCCGTTCGAGCGGTCGCCGGCGAACGGCTCGATTGGCCGCTCGCCGCCGGATGCGGGCCGTAACCTGGGCCGGTCGTGATCACCGCGTCCACCCCCACCTTGTCGGCGGCGTCCCCGGCGTTCGCATCGGCTGTCGTGCCCACTGCACCGCTCGACCTGTCGCAGCCCCGCCGGCTGCACGTGATCGGCGTCGGTGGCCCCGGGATGAGCGCGATCGCGCTGGCGTTGGCCGAGATGGGTCACAACGTGTCTGGGGTCGACATCCGCGAGCGGCCGGTGCTCGATCGCCTCCGGGCGGCGGGCGTCACCGTTCACATCGGACACCATCGGTCGCATGTGCTCGGGTGCGACGCGGTCACCGCCTCGAGTGCGATCGCTGACGACCTCAACGAGCTCGACGAGGCTCGCAAGCTCGGCATTCCGACGTTGCGCCGCGCAGGCATGCTGGCCTCGATCTGCGCTCGCGCCAAGTCGGTGGCGGTGGCCGGGACGCATGGCAAGACCACGACCACGTCGATGTTGATGCTGATCCTCGCCGAAGCCGGCGTGCGGCCGAGCTTCGTGATCGGCGGTGACGTGCACGACATGGGCACCGGCGCGCAATGGACGGGCGGCGAGTGGTTCGTGGTCGAGGCCGACGAGAGCGATGGCACTCACGTGGCCTTGCCCCTGCACGGCACGATCCTCACGAACGTCGAAACCGACCATCTCGACCACTACGGCTCGCTCGACGCCATCGAGCGCTCGTTCGACGACTATCTGGCGCAGATCCCCGGTCCGAAGGTCGTGTGCGCGGACGACCCGGGCGCCGCCCGCCTCGCTGCCCGACACGACACCGTCACCTACGGCGTCGGAGCCGACTGCCCGTGTGCGCGCCGTCGAGGTCGAGCGCGGCGCGGTTCCTACCAGTTCTCCGTCGAGCGCGACGGACAGCTGCTCACCACGGTGCACCTCCCACTGCGCGGGATCCACAACGTGGTCAACGCCACAGGCGCGTTGGCGATGGCGCTCGAGCTCGGCATCGAGGCGCCGGTCGCCGCCCGCGCCCTCGCCAAGTTCGGCGGCGTGGCACGGCGGTTCGACATCCGTGGCGCCGATGCCGGAGCGACCTTCGTCGACGACTACGCCCATCTGCCGTCCGAGATCGACGCCGTGCTCGGCGCCGCCCGCGACAGTGGTGACGGCTGGGAGCGCGTGATCGCCGTGTTCCAACCGAACCGCTACAACCGCATGGCCGAGATGTGGCGTGACTATGCCGGTGCCTTCGGGCATGCCGATGTGGTGGTCCTCACCGACATCTATCCGTCGGGCACGCAACCGATCCCTGGCGTCACGGGCAAGCTCGTCGTCAACGCCGTGCTCGACGCCCACCCGCGAACGCGTGTCGTGTGGCTCCCGCGGCGCGACGACCTGATCGGCTTCCTCGCCCGCGAGGCGCGGTCCGGCGACGTGTGCATCTCGATGGGATGCGGCGACATCGCCTCGCTTCCCGACGAGGTGCTCGCCGCACGGCGGGGCGTCGCCGGCGGCGGCGACCCGGTGACCGATCGATGATGGTCGAGGCGACGATCGCGACGGCGGGCGAGATGCTCGCTGAACGACTCGGCGGACGGGCCCGCCGCGACGTGGCGCTGGCGCCGATGACGACCTACAAGGTCGGAGGTGCGGCGGCATTGTTCGTCGACGTCGTCTCGATCGACGATCTGCAGGCGATCGCTGCCGTCCGTCGGGCGACCGGCGTGCCGGTGCTCGTCGTCGGCCGTGGTTCGAACATGCTCGTCGCCGACACCGGGTTCGAGGGTCTCGCGATCTCGGTCGCCGGTTTCGCCGATGCGATCACGATCCCGGATCCATCGGTCGCCCCCGGTGACGGCTGTGTCGTGTCGGCCGGCGGGGGAGTCTCGCTCCCGGTGCTGGCACGCCGTACGGCGTCGGCCGGCGTCACCGGCTTCGAGTGGGCCGTCGGCGTCCCAGGATCGATCGGCGGCGCGGTGCGCATGAACGCCGGCGGTCACGGCTCCGACATGGCCAACTGCCTGGTCGACGTCGACGTGTTCGATCTGAATGAGGCGGCTGCCGGCGTCCACACGTTGCCGAGCGATGCACTCGGCCTCCGGTTCCGGGCGTCGGGGCTGGGGCCCTTCGTCGTCGTGCTGGAGGCCCGGATGGCGCTCGCGTACGGCGATCGCGCCGCGGCCGAAGCCGAGATCGCGGAGATCGTGCGATGGCGGCGGGAGCATCAGCCGGGCGGCCAGAACTGCGGGTCGGTGTTCGTCAATCCTGTGCCGGGCGAGGTCACCGCCGGTGGATTGATCGACGCCCTCGGGCTGCGCGGGTTCAGGATCGGCTCGGCGTGGGTCTCCGAGAAGCACGCCAACTTCATCCAAGCGGGTGAGGGCGGGGCTGCGTCCGATGTGCGGGCCGTCATGGAGGCCGTGCGTGAGCGCGTGGCCGACGACGTCCGGATATGTGCTCCGCAGCGAGGTCAGGCTGGTCGGGTTCGACGACACCGATCCGATGTCGTTCGATGACAGGCTTGGGCCCGGTGAGTGAAGGCGATCCCGTGAAGCCGATGCCGGATGCTCTGTCCGACCGCCCCGTCGAACCGGATGACGCCGCCCTCGACGAGCTGCGAAAGGCGTTCGGCGTCGACATCCCCACCGGCCCGGTGGACGACGTCGATCCCACCGACCCGGCGGCCGGGCCCGACAGCTCGCCGATGGAGTTCGGGATCGTCGAACAGGAGCCGGCGGGTGAGCCGGCCGAGGCACGCGACGCACCGGAGTCACCCGAGCCGCAGCCGGCGCCGGCACCTGCGCCGCCGGTCGTGATCATCGACGACTTCGACGGCACGGTGCCGGTCGATCCACTGATCGCCGGGGCCAAGCTCGCCGCCCGGGCGGCGGAATCGGGGGATCCGGCCGTCGACGGCTCCGGCTCCGCCGATCGTCACGTGATCTCGATCGACGCCGACGACATCCCGGATGCGGTGTACGTCGAGGGCAGCCTCGAGGGCGACGGCTCGCGGTCGATCGTGTTCATCGAGGACGACGTCGACTCCGACGCGCTCACGCCCGAGTCCGACCGCGACCTGCGCCGCGGGATCGAGCCCCGCATGCGCGAGCGCCGGTTGGCGGTCAAGCGCGCTCAGGGCCGCAAGCGCCTCAAGTGGCTGGTCGCGGCGTTCGTGCTGGTGATCGTGGCTGTCGCCGTCCTGGCCACGTTCGGATCGTCCCTGTTCGCGATCAAGGCCGATCAGGTCACCGTCACTGGCAACGTCTACACCGATCCCGAGCGCTTGCAGGCTGTGATCGACGATCTCGTCGGCACCCCCGTGCTGGTGGCCGACACGCAGCAGGCCGAGCGTGACCTCGAGGCGATCCCGTGGGTCGACGAGGCCAAGGTCACGACACACTTCCCGCACGCGGCGCAGATCGACATCCGCGAGCGCCAGGCGATGGCCACATATCAAGGCCCTGACGGCAAGTTCCGCGTGCTCGACCGGGAGGGGCGCGTGCTCGACGTGCTCGAGAAATACCCCTTCGCCTACGTGCTCATCACCGGTCCCGATCCAGTCGATCTCGAGCCCGCCGAAATTTGCTCCCCAGGGGTACCAGGGTGCTGCCGAGTTGGCGAAGAACCTCACGGGCACCGTTCGCGGACGCGTCGAGAGCCTCGAGGTCACGGCCAACGGCTCGCGGCTCGTGATGTGGCTCGACGACGGATCGGAGGTGCGGTTCGGCGAAGCGCGTGACCTGTTCGCCAAACTCGTCCGGCTCGAGACGGTCCTCACTCAGAACCCCGAGCGGGAACCGGGACCGATCGACGTTTCGACCAGCCAGGCCACGCTCTAGGCCGAGTTGAGCGACGTCTGCGCGAGAATCGACACGGTTGGTCCGGCGACGGCTAGCATCACCGGGCGCGATGGGTACGACGTGCCAGGATGACGCGTGAGGCCCGCTCGATGTCCATGGTTCTGAGACCCGCACACCCATCTTTCCCTAGACGCCACCCTCGACGGAGGTACCGCTGATGCCCGGCGCGCCACAGAATTATCTCGCCGTGATCAAGGTCGTCGGTGTCGGCGGTGGCGGCGTCAATGCCGTCAACCGAATGATCGATGCCGGTCTCAAGGGTGTCGAATTCATCGCCGTCAACACCGACGCTCAGGCGCTGCTGATGAGCGACGCCGACATCAAGCTCGACATCGGGCGCGATCTCACCCGCGGGCTCGGCGCCGGCAGCGATCCCGAGGTCGGGCGCTCGGCCGCCGAGGGCCACAGCGACGAGATCGACGAGATGGTCAAGGGTGCCGACATGGTGTTCATCACCGCCGGCGAGGGCGGCGGCACCGGCACAGGGGCGGCGCCCGTGATCGCCGAGATCGCCCGCAACGCCGGGGCGCTCACGATCGGTGTCGTCACCCGGCCGTTCGGGTTCGAGGGTCGGCGGCGTGCGGTTCAGGCCGACACCGGTGTGTCGCGCCTCAAGGAGAAGGTCGACACGCTGATCGTCATCCCCAACGACCGCTTGCTCAGCGTCGCCAACGAGAAGACCAGCGTGCTCAACGCCTTCAAGATGGCCGACGAGGTGCTGCTGCAGGGGGTTTCCGGCATCACCAGCCTGATCACCACCCCGGGTCTCATCAACACCGACTTCGCCGACGTCAAGATGGTGCTCTCCAACGCCGGCTCGGCCCTGATGGGCATCGGTCAGTCCAGCGGCGACAACCGCGCCGTGTCGGCGGCCAAGCAGGCGATCAGCAGCCCGTTGCTCGAATCGGCGATCGACGGCGCCCGCGGTGTGCTGCTCAACATCACCGGTCCCTCGAGCATGGGGCTGTTCGAGATGAACGCCGCCGCCGAGATCATCCATGCCGTCGCCCACCAGGACGCCAACATCATCTTCGGCACCGTCGTCGACGACGAGATGGGCGACGAGGTCAAGGTCACGGTGATCGCCGCCGGCTTCGACCGGATCGATGCCGGGTCGTCGCTGCTCGGCGACCGGCCATCGGCACGCATCACCGAGTTGTTCGCCGAACCGGAGGACGACGGTGACGAGGATGACGACGACGAGTTCGACGTCCCGTCGTTCCTCAAGTGACACCGGCGCCGTTCAGCGGCTGTTGAGTGCCTCCCGGGTCGCGTGAGATGGCCCAGTTCGATCCCGTCCGCATCGGTGAGTCGCTGGGCGCACGTTCGTGATCGCATCCGAGCCGCGGGCGGTGACGACTCGGTCACCGTGCTGGCGGTCACGAAGGGATTCGGCCCGGAGGCGATCGAGGCGGCGCTCGCCGCCGGGTGCCGTGCGATCGGGGAGAACTACGCCCAGGAGCTGCTCGCCAAGCGCGAGGTCGCGGCCCGTGCCGATGTGCACTTCATCGGCCAGTTGCAGACCAACAAGGTGCGCCAGATCGCCGGTTTGGTGCAGGTCTACGAGACGGTCGACCGTGAGCGCCTGGCGCTCGAGATCGCCCGCCGTGACCCCGGCGCCGGTGTGCTGGCGCAGGTCGACACCGAGGGAGAGCCCGGCAAGGGGGGTTGCCCGATCGAGCGCCTCGACGAGCTGGTCGCCGTCATCCGCGGCGCCGGCCTCGATCTCCGCGGTCTGATGACCGTGGGGCCGACGAGTGGCGGAGCGGACGCCGCCCGACCCGGATTCCGCGCCGTGAGATCCGCCGTCGACCGGCTCGGGTTGGAGGTGTGCTCGATGGGGATGAGCGACGACCTGGAGGTCGCCGTCGAGGAGGGTACGACGCAAGTCCGCCTGGGTACCGCCCTGTTCGGACCACGACCGGTCGGTGACTGAGCGCCGGTCGGCGGCCGAGTCCGTCCACAACAGTCGGGACCAGGTGAGCTAGCCTCCCCGGCGAGAGGAGGCAGGCATGTCACTGTGGAAGCGCACCATGGACTACCTGGGGCTGGGCCCTGACGACGCGTACGACGACGACATCATCGAAGACGACTACGACCCGGCGCCGCGTGGCCGCCGGCCGCAGGAGCCCGACCCGCGCGAGCCGCAGCGGGCGTGAGGAAACGGTCGGAGCCGACGGCGTCGTGCGCACCCTGCCGAGCAGGCCGACGTTCCCGTCACGCGACTTCGACCCGTCGCAAGCACGCCGCAGTGCGACGCCCGAACGGGACGACTCCGGCGTGACGCCGCGACCCCAACGCGCCTCCAATCGGTCCAGCAACACGTCCAACGAGCCGACGACGGTGCGCCCGCGCCGGTTCGATCAGGCCCAGGAGGTCGCCGATCGCTTCAAGGAAGGCAACCCGGTGATCATGAACCTGGAAGGCGCCGACCGAGAGGTCGCCCGGCGGCTGATCGATTTCGCCAGCGGACTGTGCTACGGCCTCGACGGGTCGATGGAGAAGGTTGCCAACGGCGTGTACCTGCTCAAGCCGATCGCGGCCCGCACCCCGCGCAACGACGAGTACGACGACTGAGGTCAGCCATGGAACTCACCCCGAGCCAGGTCTCCGCCGCTTCCTTCCGCACGGTTCGCAAGGGGTACGACCCCGACGAGGTCAACTCCTTCCTGCAGCGCACGTCGAAGGCGTTGGAAGAAGCGCAACAACAGGCGACGTCGATGGAGGCCCGGGCGCGCGCCGCGGTGGCGCGGCTCCAGGAGCTGTCGAGCGCCGCCGAACAGGCGGCCGCCAGCAGGCCGGGAGGTGCGCCCGACGACCGTCAGGACGTGGTGCACGTGTCGGTCGACGAGGCCGAGACGATCTCGCGCACGTTGGTGCTCGCCCAGCGCACGGCCGACGCGACGATCTCCGATGCCGCCGCCGAGGCCGAGCGCATCAGATCCGAGGCCCGCGCCGAATCCGAGAGCACACTCGATTCGACCCGCGAGATGTCGGCCCAGCTGCTCGAGGAGGCCCGGTTCGAAGCGCGCCGCCTGTCCGACGCCGAACGCGTCGCCGCCGAGAACGAGGTGCAGTCGCTCGTCGCCCGACGCGAGTTCCTCGTCGGTGACGTCGATCAACTCGAGATCTTCCTCGAGCAACAGCGTGAGCGGTTGCGGGCCGCGGCGCGCGAGCTCGAGGCCATCTGCGAGCGCACGCCCGATGGGCTCGGCGACGTCCGTCCGCCGCTGCTGTCGGCGTCCGACGAGGCGCCCGGCGACGACACGGGCGAGCACTTCCGGCCGCCCACCGGGTCGAGGTTCGGGTACGGCGACCACGACGAAGCCGACGACCGAGCCGACATCGACTACGACGACGAGCCGACGACGAACCAGCCGACGAGCGGGATGACGCGGGGTGGGACCGCTCGCTCGACGTCACCCCCGCCCAGACGCCACGACCCGACAGCTCGACGACGGAGAGCTCGGCGCTGGCGGCCGCCTTGGACGCCACCGCCCGGTACGACGTCCACCGCTCGACGGACGACTGACCGAACCCTCCCGGCGAGGTCGTCGACGACCCGGTATCCTGTCCGGACAACGGCGTCGACGAGGCAATCACCTCCGAGCTTCCGGAAGAACGGCGGATCCGTCCGCTCAGTAGACCCGGACGGGTCCAGCCCGTCATCGCTGGTGGAGGCGAGTGGTCGATCCCCATGGGGGCCGGCAATCAGGGTGGTACCGCGGGCGTCGCCCGTCCCTGGCACACACGGGCAAGCCGATCGGCGAGCCCGACAGATCGTGCAGGAGCACCCGTGAACGCCGAAGCCAGCAACCGTTACCCCACAGTCGACTCGCAGCCCGACCTGCCGGCGATCGAGCGCGCCGTGCTCGACCGTTGGGAAGCCGACGACACGTTCCGGCGTTCGGTGGCACAACGCCGGCCCGGTGTGTCGGGTGAGAACGAGTTCGTGTTCTACGACGGTCCGCCGTTCGCCAACGGGCTGCCGCACTACGGGCACCTGCTCACCGGATACGTGAAGGACGCCGTGCCGCGCTACCAGACGATGCGCGGCCACCGCGTCGAGCGTCGTTTCGGCTGGGATTGTCACGGCCTGCCTGCGGAGGTGCAGGCAGAGAAGGAGCTCGGGATCTCGGGTCACCCGGAGATCACGGCGTTCGGCATCGATCGCTTCAATGACGCCTGCCGCACCAGCGTGCTGCGGTACACCCAGGAATGGCGCGACTACGTCACCCGCCAGGCCCGTTGGGTCGACTTCGACAACGACTACAAGACGCTCGACCTCGACTACATGGAAAGCGTCATGTGGGCGTTCAGGACGCTCTGGGACAAGGGGTTGGTGTACGAGGGCTTCCGAGTCCTCGCCTACTGCTGGCGCTGCGAGACCCCGCTCAGCAACACCGAGACCCGCATGGACGACGTCTACCGCGATCGCCAGGACCCTGCGCTCACGGTGTGGCTGACGCTCGACAGCGGTGACCGGATCCTGATCTGGACCACCACACCGTGGACGTTGCCGGCCAACCTGGCAGTCGCCGTCGGGCCCGACATCGACTACGCCGTGATGCAGGACGCCGACGGGGCCAGGTACATCCTCGCCGAGTCACGGCTCGACGCCTACGCCAAGGAACTGGCCGAGGCCACGCAGGTCGACACGATCAAGGGCGCCGACCTCGTCGGACAGCGGTACACGCCCCTGTTCGACTACTTCGCCGACACACCGAACGCCTTTCAGGTGCTGGCCGGCGACTTCGTGTCGACCGAAGACGGCACCGGCGTCGTCCACATGGCCCCGGGGTTCGGCGAGGACGACCAGATCGCCTGCAACGCCGCCGGCATCCCCACCATCTGCCCGATGGACGAGCACGGCCGCTACACCGCCGAGGTTCCGGAGTGGGTCGGCCTGCACGTGTTCGACGCCAATCCCCATGTCGCCCGCGTCCTCAAGGACCGAGGCGTCGTCGTCCGTCACGATTCGTACAACCACTCGTACCCACACTGCTGGCGCTGCGACCAACCCCTGGTGTACCGGGCGATCTCGTCGTGGTTCGTCGAGGTCACCAAGTTCCGCGACCGGATGGTCGAGCTCAACCAACAGATCACCTGGGTGCCCGAGCACGTCAAGGAGGGCAGCTTCGGCAAGTGGCTCGCCAATGCGCGCGACTGGTCGATCAGTCGCAACCGCTTCTGGGGGTCGCCGATCCCGGTCTGGAAGAGCGATGACCCGAACTACCCGCGCACCGACGTGTACGGCTCGCTGGCCGACATGGAACGCGACTTCGGCGTCGTCGTGGACGACCTTCACCGGCCGTTCGTCGACGAGCTGACGCGCCCCAACCCCGACGACCCGACCGGCCGATCGACGATGCGACGCGTCACCGAAGTGCTCGATTGCTGGTTCGAGTCCGGTTCGATGCCGTTCGCACAGGTGCACTACCCGTTCGAGAACTCGGAATGGTTCGAACACCACTATCCCGGCGACTTCATCGTCGAGTACATGGCTCAGACGCGGGGTGGTTCTACACCATGCACGTCTTGGCCACGGCGCTGTTCGACCGGCCGGCGTTCTCCAACTGCGTGAGCCACGGGATCGTGCTCGGTGACGACGGCCGCAAGATGTCGAAGTCGCTCCAGAACTATCCCGACCCGCTGGCGATGTTCGACGCCTACGGCGCCGACGCCATGCGTTGGATGCTCTGTCGTCGCCGATCCTGCGTGGCGCCGACTTCTCGGTCACCGAGACCGGCATCCGCGACACCGTCCGCCACGTGATCCTGCCGTTCTGGAACGCGTACTACTTCCTGACGCTGTACGCCAACGCGGCCGGCCGGCGGGGCACGTTCCGAACCGACCAATCGGACGTGCTCGACCGTTACCTCATGGGAGAGCTGCGCAGCCTCGTCGACGACGTCACGGAGCGCATGGACGAGTACGACCTGTACGGCGCCTGTGAGTCGGTCGCGGGCTTCCTCGACACGTTGACGAACTGGTACATCCGCCGCAGCCGTGATCGGTTCTGGTCGGGCGACCAGGACGCGATCGACGCCCTTCACACCGCACTGCTGACGCTGTGTCAGGTCGCGGCACCGCTGCTCCCGCTGGTGACCGAGCACGTGCACGGCGGGCTGACCGGCGACGGCGCCGATCGGCCGAGCGTGCACCTCACCGACTGGCCGTCGAGCACCGACTTCCCGTACGACACCGACCTCCACGCGGGCATGGCACAGGTACGCGACGCGTGTTCGACGCTGCTGTCGTTGCGCAAGGCGGAGGGCCTGCGCGTCCGGCTGCCGCTCGCCAAGGCGGTGGTCGCCGCGCCCAATGTCGATCTGATCGCGCCCCACCTCGACATCCTCCGCGACGAGCTCAACGTCAAGCAGGTCGAGCTCACCACCGATGTCGACCGCTTCGGCACGAAGGAGCTGATCCTGAATCCGAAGACGCTCGGGCCGCGCCTCGGGGGCCGGACCCAGGACGTGATCAAGGCCCACAAAGCGGGCGACTGGCAGATCACGCCCGACGGGCGCCGTGGTCGGAGGCGTCGAGTTGCGTCCCGACGAGTTCGACTTCCGGGTCGTGTCGGCCGGTGATGGTGCCGTCGCAGCCCTCAAGGCGGCGTCCGGGTTGGTGGTGCTCGACACAACGGTGACGCCCGAGCTCGAGCTCGAGGGTCGTGCTCGCGACCTGATCCGGCAGATCCAGCAAGCCCGCCGCGACGCCGACCTCGACGTGTCCGATCGGATCCGTCTCACGATCAACGGCGCACCCGATGTCGTGGCCGCCTTCGAAGCCCATCGCCAGCTCGTCACGGGCGAAACGCTGGCCACGGCGGCCGATGCGATCGTCGACTCCGGCGCCGCAGCGGGCCAGGCGACGGTGTCGGTCGCACGCGCCGAGACCGGCACGTATCGCCCTGAATCCGCGCCCGAGCCGGTAGAGTCCGGCGTTCACATCCGCCAGGAGGTACGACCGAGATGGCTGCGAGTAGCCCAGCGAAGAAGGCCCAAAAGGGCAAGGTGACCCCGGCCAAGAAGGCCGCAGCACCGGCCAAGAGCGGGTCGAAGGCGAAGACCGGGGCTGCCTCGAAATCGGCAGCGAGCCGTACGACCGCCACCAAGACGCTCCAAGGCGGCGGGCAAGCCGGCGCCCAAGCCGGCATCGCGTCAGGCGTCCAAGCCGGCCGCCAAGCCGGTCACGAAGACCTCCACCCACGCGTCCGGCAGGCCTGCACCCGCCAAGGCGACCAGCAAGTCGACGGGCAGGCCGGCGACCAAGTCAGCCGCCAAGTCGACGCGACAGGCGCCGACGAAGGCTGCCTCCAAGCCGGCGGCCAAGCAGGCCGCGCGCAAGGCGCCGGCCAAGCCGGCAGCCGCCAAGAAGTCGGCCAAGCCGGCACCCGGCCGCAGCCGCACCGGCGGCACCGACCGTCGACGGCAACATCCCCAAGCCGAAGTTCAACAAGGAAGGCCTCGGCTACACGAAGGACTTCGACCTCCCGTTCGTCAAGGCCCAGTACGAGATGCTGCAGAGCGAGCGGATCCACCTCACCGGGCAGGCCAAGCGGCTCGAGGCCGAGGCCCACCAGCTCGTCGAGGAGGCCGAGATGGGCGACGTCCAATTCGACGACGAGGGTGGCGAGGGCGACACGATGGTCGTCGAGCGTGAGCGCGATCTCGCCCTCAGCGCACAGGCACGCGACGCGGTCGCCGAGATCGACGCCGCTCTGGCGCGCATCACCGAGGGCACCTACGGCTACTCGGTGCTGTCGGGCCGGCCGATCCCGAAGGAACGTCTCGAGGCGATCCCGTGGTCATCGGTGCTCGTCGAGGAGAAGGTCGGCGGCATCGGCCGCCGATGACACGCGCCCATGGATGAGCCGGCCGGCGCCCGGCACGGACGCGTCGCTCCTCTGACCGTTGTCGTCGCCGCGTTGGTGATCGTGCTCGACCAGCTCACCAAGTGGTGGGCGGTGAACACCCTCGACGACCGCGACATCGACATCGTCTGGACCCTGCGACTCAACCTCTCGTACAACACCGGGATGGCCTTCAGTCGGGGTGAGAACTGGGGGCCCCTGATCGGTGTGCTGGCGTTGGTGATCGTGGTCGCATTGCTGCTGTCGATGCGGCGGAGCGCGAGCCGGCTGACCGACGTGACCGTCGGTCTCATCATCGGTGGTGCGATCGGCAACATCATCGATCGGCTGTTCCGGTCGCCCGGCTGGCTCCGCGGCGGGCGTCGTCGACTTCATCGACTTCCAGTGGTTCCCGATCTTCAACGTCGCCGACATGGCGATCACGATCGGCGGTGCACTCCTGGTGATCTCGTCGTGGATGGCCGGCCGTCACGCACCGGCGGCAGCCGCGCCATCGTCGACGGAGGCGACGTGATCGTCGAGAGCGTGCCGGCGGCGCTGGCGGGGGAGCGGCTCGACCGGATCGTCGCACTCATCCTCGACGTGAGTCGATCGGTGGCGGCCGCCGTGATCGATGCCGGCGGTGCCACTGTCGACGGTGCCACGTGCACGTCGGGCAAGCTCCGGCTGGTCGAAGGACAAGAGGTCGCCGTCGACCCCACGGCGGTCCCCGTCGCCAGCCTGCCGGAACCCGAGCCCGCGGTCGAGTTCGGGGTCATCCACGTCGACGAGTCGGTGATCGTGGTCGACAAGCCGGCCGGTCTGGTCGTCCATCCCGGCGCCGGCAACCCGTCGGGAACGCTGGTCAACGGGTTGCTGGCGCGATTTCCCGACATCGCCGGCGTCGGCGAGCCGCACCGGCCCGGCATCGTGCACCGCCTCGATGCCGGAAGTTCGGGACTGCTGGTCGTGGCGCGTTCGCAACAGGCCGCCGACGCGCTGATCGCGCAGTTCGCCTCGCACACCGCGACCCGCGCCTACATCGCCCTCGTGTGGGGTCACCCGGAGGCTCCGCACGGGGTGATCGATGCCCCGATCGGGCGATCCCGGCAGGACCCGCTGCGGATGGCGGTCGTCGCCGACGGTCGCCCGTCGCGCACCGAGTACCGCGTCGTGCAACGGTTCGACAGTCCGGCGGACCTGTCCCTGCTCGACTGCCGGCTCGAGACCGGGCGCACCCATCAGATCCGGGTCCACCTCAGCTCGATCAACCATCCCCTCGTCGGCGATCCGATCTACGGCCAACGACGCCCACGTCTCCAGCTCGAGCGGCCGTTCCTCCACGCCGCCGAGTTGGCGTTCGTGCACCCCCGGTCCGGCGAGCGGGTGACGTTCCGCAGCGAGCTCGCATCCGATCTCGCAGCACGATTGGCGACGTTGCGCGAGGTGGCCGCCGACTAGCAGCCCGCCCGCTGGTCAGCCGGCGCGTGCCTCGACGGCCGCCGGCCACGGGCTGTCGCCGCGTGCGATCTCGGCGATGTTGGCGAGCGTGTAGCCATCGAGGTGCTGCCGCATCACCTCGCCGGCCTGCTTCCACACCGCCAGCAGCACGCACTGGCCTTCGTGGTCGCAGGCACCGTCCTGGTGTGGCTCACCGAAGTCGCCGAGCGTGATCGGCCCGTCGACCGCGGACAGGATCTCGGCCAGCCGGATCTGCTCCGGTGGTCGCGCCAGCACGTACCCGCCGCCGACACCGCGCTTCGACCGCACCAGCCCGGCGCCCTTGAGCGCCAGCAGGATCTGCTCGAGGTAGGGCTGGGGGAGGCCGGTGCGCTCGGCGATGTCGCGCACCGACGTGGGCCCACCTTCATCGCGCCGGAGTGCAAGTGACAGCAGGGCTCGGCAGGCGTAATCGCCTCTGGTCGACACTCGCACGAACCCAATGTAGGGCGTCGCCATCC
Source organism: Ilumatobacteraceae bacterium (assembly GCA_963850755.1). Classification (GTDB taxonomy): domain Bacteria; phylum Actinomycetota; class Acidimicrobiia; order Acidimicrobiales; family Ilumatobacteraceae; genus Ilumatobacter. The sequence continues at coordinate 263,746 of CAWKMO010000009.1, forward strand.
CCGAACCGGCGCTCGACCCGTTCCCGCTCTTGGCGGGGATGCGCCAGAGGTGGTGGACTACAGCCGATGTTGCCGCCGCCGATCCTGCCCGATTACGGGGGAGCGAACGTCCGCGGCATCGTTCCGGCCCTGCTCGGGCCGACCTCGTGGTCCGACTCCCTGCCCGACTGGATGCCGCCGATCGTCGGCGAGTCGAGGCAGGTGGTGTTGCTCGTGCTCGACGGTCTCGGATGGGATCAGATGCAGACCTACGCGGATTGCTGCCCACGCTGACGAGCCTGGCGCACACTCGGATCACCACCGTCGCGCCCACCACCACGTCGACTGCGCTCAGTTCGATCGCCACCGGCCTCACCCCGGGAGAGCACGGGCTGATCGGGTATCGGATGCTCCTCGGTGGCGAGGTCCTCAACGTCCTGCGCTGGGCGGTCAACGGCGACGACCGCAGGCGCTCGTATCCCCCCGCCGACGTCCAACGCTTCCCGGCCTTCCTCGGTCACCCCGTGCCCGTGGTCAGTCCCTTCGAGCTGTGCGGGACGGCGTTCAGCGATGCCCATCTGCGCGGTTCGGTGCCTGTCGGATGGCGGGCCACCTCGTCGCTGCCGGTCGAGGTCCGGCGGTTGCTCGTCGAGGGTCAACGCTTCGTCTACGCCTACTACGGCAGCATCGACAAGATCGCCCACGAGCGCGGCTTCGGTGAGTACTACGAGGCCGAGTTGCGCGCCGCCGACCGGCTCGTGGCCGACGTGCTCGAATCGTTGCCGGATGGCTCGGCGCTCGTGATCACCGCCGATCACGGCCAGGTCGAGGTGGGCGACCGCATCGTCGCGCCCAGCGCCGACCTGCTCGCGCTGTGCAGCGCCCAGTCGGGCGAGGGACGGTTCCGGTGGTTCCACGCCCGGCGCGGTGCCTCCGCCGAGCTGTTGAGCGCCGCCGCCGACGAGTTCGGCAGCAACGGTTGGGTGATGTCCCGTGACGACATGATCGCCGACGGTTGGTTCGGTGCCACGGTGCCGCCGGCGGTCGCGCAGCGGCTCGGCGATGTGGCCGCCGTCGCCTGTGAGCCGGTCAGTTACTACGATCCGGCCGACACCGGCCCGTTCGAGTTGGTGTGCCGCCACGGATCGCTCACCTCGGCCGAGGTCTACGTTCCGCTGCTGGCGGGAATGCGCGGGTGACCACGGCGTTGGACCCGATCACGCCGAACAACACGAGGCGCGCACTGGCGCCGTGAGGAAACGACCATGACGAACATGTCCGACACCCCCGACGACGAGCGGAACGGCGATCGATCCGTCTCCGTGGTGCCCGAGCGCCAGGTCGAGCACGGCGAGCTGGTCGTCCCACCGGCCGGCGGCGACGAGCCGGAAGAGCTGTCGAACTCCGTGACCGAGCCGGCCAAGGTGATGAGGATCGGGTCGATGGTCAAGCAGCTGCTGGAGGAGGTCCGTCAGGCTCCGCTCGACGAGGCCAGCCGGGAACGCCTGGCCGAGATCTACGAGCGCTCCGTCACCGAGCTGGCCCAGGCGCTGTCGCCCGACCTCCAGGAGGAGTTGCGCTCGCTGGCACTGCCGTTCGACGACGCCCAGGTTCCCACCGACGGTGAGCTGAGGATCGCCCAGGCGCAGCTGGTGGGCTGGTTGGAGGGCCTGTTCCACGGCATCCAGGCGACGCTGTTCGCCCAGCAGCTGGCCGCCCGCCAGCAACTCGAGCAGATGCGCCAGCTGCCCCCGGGCATGGCAGGCCCGATCGGCCCAGGTGGCCAGCCGGCCGCCCAACCCGACCGCCCCGGCACCTACCTCTGACATTCGCGAAGCGGCGCGAGTCTGGAGACTGGAACCTCCTGCGACGCGAGCTCGGGAGGCGAAGCCCTCGAGTCTGGTAGCTTCGCGAACCACACCGATGTGGTTTGATCGTTCTGCCCACCTCGCCGCTGGCTTCATTCTGTGACCGACTCGTTCACCCACCTGCACGTCCACACCGAGTTCTCGATGCTCGACGGGGCGGCGCGCCTCGACGAGATGGTGGCCAAGGCGGTGGCCGACGGGCAGCCGGCGATCGGCATGACCGACCACGGCAACATGTACGGGACGCTCGAGTTCTACAAGGAGTGCAACAAGCAGGGGATCAAGCCGATCATCGGCACCGAGGCCTACATGGCCCACGATCACCGGAGCGAGCGCCCGGCCCGGCGCGGCCGGATCGACGACTCGGGCGGCGACACCGAGGGCGGGAAGAAGCTCTACTACCACCTCACCCTGCTGGCCGAGAACGAGATCGGCTACCGCAACCTGATCCAGCTCTCGAGCCTGGCCTTCCTCGAGGGTTACTACTACAAGCCGCGGATGGACTGGGAGCTGCTCGAGCGCTACCACGACGGCCTGATCGCCACCACCGGCTGCCTGGGCGGGCACGTGCTCCAGGCGCTGCTGCAGGGGGACGAGAAGGGTGCGCTCGACAAGGCCGGCCGTCTGCAGGAGATCTTCGGCAAGGACAACCTGTTCGTCGAGCTCCAGGACCACGGCCTCCTGGCGCAGCGTGACACCAACCCCAAGCTGGTCGAGATCGCCAAGCGGATCGGCGCTCCACTGCTCGCCACCAACGACTCGCACTACACCCACCGCGAGGACCACGAGTCGCACGATGCGCTGCTGTGCGTCCAGACCGGGGCGTTGATCTCCGATCCGAAGCGCTTCAAGTTCGAAGGCCAGGAGCACTACCTCAAGTCGGCGCACGAGATGCGCTACCTGTTCCGCGAGTTGCCCGAGGCCTGCGACAACACGCTCTGGGTCGCCGAGCGGTGCGAGCTCGACATCACCTTCGGCGAGGCGCTGCTTCCCGACTTCCCGATCCCGGCAGGGTTCACCGACGACACCGCCTACCTCGATCACCTGGCGTGGGAGGGGGCCCGGCAGCGATGGGGCGATCACCTCCCTCAGGCCGTCGTCGATCGTGTCGCCTACGAGCTCAAGGTCATCAACGACATGGGGTTCGCTTCCTACTTCCTGATCACCTGGGATCTCATCAGGTACGCCCGCGAATGCGGCATTCGAGTCGGTCCCGGACGCGGATCTGCAGCCGGGTGCGCGGTCGCCTACTGCCTGCGGATCACCGACCTCGATCCGATCAAGTACGACCTGCTGTTCGAGCGCTTCCTCAATCCCAGCCGGATCTCGATGCCCGACATCGACATGGACTTCGACTCCCGATACCGCGACCAGATGATCCGCTATGCCGCCGATCGTTACGGGCGCGACCACGTCGCCCAGATCATCACCTTCGGCACGATCAAGGCCCGCAACGCCGTGCGTGACGCAGCGCGAGTGCTCGGGTACCCGTACGGCGTCGGTGACAAGATCGCCAAGGCGATGCCTCCGCTGGTGATGGGTCGCGACACGCCGCTCAAGTACTGCTTCGAGCAGAGCGAGAAGTACAACGACGGCTACAAGGCGGCCACCGAGCTGCGGGCGATGTACGACAGCGACACCGACGTCAAACGTGTCGTCGACGTCGCCAAGGGGCTCGAAGGGCTCAAGCGTTCCGACGGCATTCACGCCGCGGCAGTGGTGATCACCAAGGAACCGGTCACGCATTACCTGCCGATCCAGCGCAAGCCCGAGTCCGGGCAGAATCCCGACGAGGCGCCGGTCGTCACGCAGTTCGAGATGGGAGGTGTCGAGGCACTCGGTCTGCTCAAGATGGACTTCCTCGGGCTGCGCAACCTCGACGTGATCACCGACGCCGCAAGCGATGATCCGACGGTCGCGCGACCCCGACTTCGACATCGATGCCATCGCCCTCGACGATGCCGACACGTTCGCGTTGCTCGGTCGCGGCGACACGATCGGCGTGTTCCAGCTCGAGTCCCCGCCGATGCGTCAACTGCTGCGGGCGATGGCGCCGAACAGCTTCGACGATGTCGGCGCGTTGATCGCGCTCTACCGGCCGGGGCCGATGAGCGCCAACATGCACTACGACTACGCCGATCGCAAGAACGGCCGCAAGCCGGTCGAGTTCTTCCATGACGACGCCGCCGAGCTGCTCGACGACACGTTCGGACTGATGATCTATCAGGAGAGCGTGATGCGGGTCGCCCAGCGCTTCGCCGGCTACTCGCTGGCCGAGGCCGACAACCTCAGAAAGGCGATGGGCAAGAAGTCGCGCGAGGTGATGGCCAAGGCTCGGCAGGCGTTCGAAGAAGGTTGCACGGCCAGCGGCTACGACGAGACGCTCGGGAAGCAGCTGTTCGACACGATCGAGCGCTTCGCCGACTACGCCTTCAACAAGAGCCACAGCTACGGCTACGGGCTCGTCACGTATCAGACCGCATATCTCAAGGCGCACTATCCGGTCGAGTACTTCGCCTGTCTCCTCACGAGCGTCAAGAGCAACCTCGACAAAGCCGCGGTCTACCTGTCCGATTGCCGTTCGGCCGGGATCAAGGTGCTCACACCCGACATCAATCGTTCCGTCGCCGACTTCGACGCCCTCACCGCCGACCGCGTGCCACCCGACGTCTCGCTGGCGATCGGCAGCCCGGGGGCGATCACGTTCGGTCTCTCAGCGGTCCGCAACGTCGGCGAGGGACTGGTCGAACTGTTGGTGAACGAGCGCGACACCAATGGAGAGTTCGCGTCGTTCCACGAGTTCGCCGAGCGTGTGCCCGAACCGGTGCTCAACAAGCGCACCGTCGAATCGCTCATCAAGGCCGGGGCGTTCGACCGCCTCGGGCACCCTCGGCGTGGGCTGCTGGCCGCCTTCGAGCAGATCATCGACGTCACGCTGGAGCGCCGCCGGGAACGTGACCGGGGCGTGATGAGCCTGTTCGGCGACTGGGACGAGGCCGCCACCGATGCCGCACCGTCCGGGTTCGACGAACGCAGCCCGATCCCGGACATCGAGTTCGACAAGGGCGAGCGCCTCAAGGCCGAGAAGGACATGCTCGGCCTGTACGTCTCCGACCATCCGTTGTTCGGTGTCGAGGCCGCTCTCAAGCGCAAGGTCGAGCAGAGCATCGCCGACCTCGACGATCTCGACGACGGTGCCCAGGTCGTCGTGGGCGGCGTGATCACCGGCCTGGCCCGCAAGTTCACCAAGCGCGGCGACCAGATGGCCGTGTTCGTGCTCGAGGACCTGGAAGCCACGATCGAGGTCACCGTGTTCCCGAGGACGCTGCAGGAGCAGGGTCACAAGCTCGAGGACGACATCATCGTCGCCGTCAAGGGCCGGCTCGACAAGCGCGACGAGTCGCGGTTCGGGCTGATCGTCCAGGACGTCCAGGTGCTGGCAGGTCTGAGCGACGGCCCGGCGCCGTCGCTGCGGCTGGCGTTGCCCAGCCACGCCCTCGACGAGCTCCGGATCCATCGGCTGAAGCGGATCCTCCGCGATCACCCGGGCGACTCGTGCGTGCTGATCGAGCTCGGCAAGGGCAAGGTGCTGCGGCTCTCGGACGAGTTCCGCGTCGACATCGATCGCGCCGCCGGAGAACTGCGGATGGCGTTCGGTCACGAAGCCGTGCTGCTCTGAAGGCGCCGACGCAAACGCCCTGCTCACGGGATAACGACGTGATCGGGTTACGGAATTCACGCGATGGTTCGACGGCGCCATTGTGAAACCCGGCGATTTCGGTGGCAGAATATAGGCCCGAAACCGGCTCGAGAAGAGGGGACATGGCGGTCTCAGTGTTGACCAACGATGCGAGTGCACTCACCGACGCCGATCTCGACGAGATGGGCTCGATGGAGGGTGCCTTCGATATCGGTGCGATCTCGAAGGCAAAAGAGGACTGGGTGCTGGTCACCACGGCCCGGATCGACGGCAAGCTGCACGGGTTCATGTTCTCCACCCTGGAACGCATCGGGGGCACGCCCTGCGTGCTGATCGGCATGCTCAGCGTGCGCCGTCACTCGAAACGCGACACCGTTCTACGAGGGCTGATGCACGAGGCGTACCACCGGGCGTTGATGGCCTTCCCCGACGAGGATGTCGTCGTCGGGTCGCGCTTCGTGGCCCCTGACGGCCTCGATGCGTTCGAGAAGCTGGGCGAGGTCACGCCGTCCCCGGGCACCCGGGCGGTCGGCGAGGAGCGCGCCTGGGGGCGCCGGCTCGCCAAGCGCTTCGGCGTCGACAGCCGGTACGAGGCCGAGGTCTTCGTCGCCCACCAGAGCCAGTCGGGTTTCCTCGACTTCGAGTCCGCCAAGCCCGAGAAGCTCGATCCCGAGATCGTCAAGATGTTCAAGACGGTCGACGCCAAGGCGGGCGACGCGATGGTCGTGTACGGCTGGACGATGGCCGAGGATCTCGTCAAACTCGGGCAGCGTTAGCCGTCCGCGATGGCAGAATTCGCCGAGGTCGTCCGCCGCCGGCGGATGACGCGGTCGTTCAAGCCCGACCCACTTCCCAGCGGACTGCTCGAACAGTTCGTCGATCTCGCCAATCGGGCGCCCAGCGCCGGCAAGACGCAGGGGTGGCACGTCGTGGCCCTCGAGGGCGAGCAGACGGCGCGGTTCTGGGACATCACGCTCCCGCCCATGCGGCGCGGCCGTTTCAAGTGGCAAGGGCTGCTCGATGCGCCGGTCATCCTGCTTCCGTTCGCCGATGCCAAGGCCTACGTCGATCGCTACTCCGAGCCCGACAAGGCAGCGACGGGCCTCGGGGTCGGGGCCGATGCGTGGCCGGCTCCGTACTGGACGATCGACACCTCGATGTCGATCATGATCCTGCTCCTCGCCGCCGAGGACGCCGGGCTCGGGGCCTTGTTCTTCGGCGTCTTCAAAGGCGAGCGCGAGCTGCGGCAAACCTTGGGCGTGCCCTCCGGGCTCGATCTGCTCGGTGCCGTGGCGCTCGGCTATCCCGCCGACGCCACCAAGTCGGAGGGCTACGGCACCAGCGCCGGGCGCCCTGGCCGGCCGCCCGAGCAGATCATCCGGCGCGGTGGATGGTCGAACCGTCAGGCAGCGGGCGGCCAGTGATCTGCTCGTAGAGCTGTTCCGGTTCCGACACGGGCGCCTCGCACACGAAGTCACGGCAGAGGTAGGCGAACCCGTCGCGCCGGCCCTCCCAGAGCGGGGAGTCGAACGGCTCGCCCCACGCCATCACCAGGTCGGGACGCCAGAGCATCTGCGCCAGGCGCACGAGCTCGGGTTGATCGCCGACGACCGCCAGCTCGATCAGGCCGCGGGCCCGCGTTTCGATCGCGAGCACAGCGTTCGAGGCTGCACCCGGATACTGGTCGATCACGCTGGCGAGCAGCTGCAGGATCCGGTCGGCATGGTTGCGGTAGCGCTGCTCGCCCGTGAGCGCTGCCAGTCGAAGCAGGCCGTCGGCCGCCAGTCGAGTTGGCGGACGGGGTGGCGTTGTCGAACAGGTCCTTCTGACGGACGACCAGCCCCTCGGCGTCCTCGGCCGTGGTGTACAGACCGCCGTGGATCGGATCCCAGAACCAGTCCAGCATCGTGTCGGCAGTCGACACCGCGGCTGCCACCCATCGCGCTTCGCCGGTGAGCTCGCCGAGGCGTTGGAAGGCCAGCACGAGCGCCGCGTGATCGGCGGCGAGGGCGGCGTGTCGGGCGCGGGGTGAACCGTCGGCCTGCCAGGAACGGTGCCAGCGCCCGTTCTCGTCGCGCAGCTCGCGCAGGAGGAACTCGCCGTTGGCGATGGCGGCGGCCTTCCAGTCGTCGCGCTGGAACGTGGTCGCGGCGTCGGCCAGCGCCCAGAGGAACAAGCCGTTCCACTCGGTCAGCACCTTGTCGTCGAGGCCCGGGCGGGGACGCTGCTCTCTGGCCGCGAACAGCAGGCGCCGCGCTTGCTCGACCGGTGCCGGCCGCCGCAGCTCACCGCGATGGTGGAGCCGGTTGGGGATCGACCTGCCCTCGAAGTTGCCCTCGGGTGTGATGCCGAACCACTCGGCGACCTCGTCGACCGCTTTCGCCGGCCACCCCGGCAGCGCCGCCGCGACCTCGTCGGGTGTCCACGTGTGGAACAGCCCCTCGTGTCCGTGCCCGTCCTCGTCGGGCGAGTCGGCGTCCTCGGCCGAGAAGAAGCCACCGTCGGGATGCGTGAGATCGCGGAGCACGTACTCGATCGTCTCCTCGACGACCTGCCGGTAGTGATCGAGACCCAGCATCGAGAACGCCTGGCGATAGATGCGGACGAGCAAAGCCTGGTCGTACAGCATCTTCTCGAAGTGGGGCACGAGCCACTCGCGGTCGACGGAGTAGCGGGCGAAACCTCCACCGATGTGGTCGTTCATGCCCCCCGACGCCATCGCGTCGAGCGACGTGGTGACGACCCGCTTGGGGTCGTCGGCGGGACTGGTCATGTAGGCACGGAGCACGAGCTCGAGATGGAAGGTCGACGGGAACTTCGGCGCCGTCCCGAAGCCTCCCCACTCGGGGTCGAAGGCGCCGCCCAGCTTGCTGAGCGCGGCGTTCACGACGTCGCGCCCGGCACGTCGTCCTTGGGCGTGGTGTCGGCTGTGCGCCCGGCGGCAGCGACCAGCGCCACCGCGTTCTGCTCGAGATCGTCCCGACGGTTGCGCCACACGTCGTCGAGGGCGTCGAGCACCTGGAGGAACTGTTGCTTGGGAAAGTAGGTGCCGCCCCAGAACGGGCGCCGGTCGGCGTCGAGCGCCACCGTCATCGGCCACCCGCCCCGGCCGGTGAGGGCTTGAACGGCGTCCATGTAGATGGCGTCGACATCGGGGCGTTCCTCGCGATCGACCTTGATGTTGACGAACTTGGCGTTCATCGCCGCCGCCACCTCGTCGTCCTCGAACGATTCATGGGCCATCACGTGGCACCAATGACACGCCGAGTACCCGACGCTCAGCAGCACCGGCACGTTGCGGGCGCGGGCCTCGGCGAACGCCTCGTCGCCCCATGGGTACCAATCGACCGGATTGTCGCGATGCTGACGCAGGTACGGCGACGTCTCGTCAGCCAGTCGGTTCACGAGCCGACCCTACCGATATGTCTGGTCGGGCTCAGGCCCCTACGGCGTGATACCCACCGTCGACGTGGATGATCTCGCCGGTGGTGGCCGGGAACCAGTCGGAGAGCAGGGCGACGCAGGCGCGGGCGACCGGTTCGGAGTTGTTCACGTCCCAGCCGAGCGGGGCACGACCGTCCCACGTGTCCTCGAACAGGGCGAAGCCGGGGATCGACTTGGCTGCCATCGTGCGCACCGGACCGGCGGCGACCAGATTGCACCGGATCCCCTTCGGACCGAGGTCGCGGGCGAGGTAGCGGTTGACGCTCTGCAGCGCCGACTTGGCGACTCCCATCCAGTTGTACGCCGGCCACGCCTGCCGGTTGTCGAAGTCGAGCCCGACGAACGAGCCGCCGTGGGTCATCAGCGGCACGAAGGCGTCGGCGAGCGTCTTCAGCGAGTAGGTCGACACGTGCATCGCCACGGCGACGTCGTCCCACGGAGCCGAGAAGAAGTCGTCACCCAAGCACGAGGCCGGGGCGAAACCGATCGCGTGCAGCACGCCGTCGACCCGCCCCCACTTCGCCGCCACCGCTTCACGAACCGATTCGACGTGCTCGGGCACGGTGACGTCGAACTCGAACACGTCGAGACCGTCTCCCAGCTTGCGAGCAGTGCGTTGGGTCAGGCTGAGCGCCCGCCCGGCTCCGGTGAGGACGATGTCGGCTCCCTCGTCGAGCGCGATGCGCGCCACGCCGTATGCGAGCGACGCGTCGGTGAGCACACCGGTGATGACGATCTTCTTCCCCTCGAGCAATCCCATGCGGTGCGAACCTAGTGGCCCCGGCACCTGCATACGGCAGTACCTGGCGAGGCGTCGAAGCGCAGCGGAGGCGTCGAGCACGGAGGCGAGCGATGCGAGCCTGATGTGAAAGGCTTTCGGCATGCGCATCGGAGTGATCGGCGGCAGTGGGCCGGCCGGCAGTGCACTCACGGCCCGCTTGGCCAGCGTGGGTTACCAGGCGGTGATCGGCTCCCGATCGAAGTACCGGGCGATGGAGACACGCGACGAGATCGTCTCCCGGTATCCAGAGCTCGACGATCTGCTCGGGTACGGCGACAACGTCACGGCCGCCGATTGCGAGCTCGTGGTGATCGCCACGCCGTGGGACTCCGCCGCCACGATGGCGCAGGAGCACAGCAGCTATCTGCGCGGCAAGATCGTGGTCAGCATGGCCAACGCCCTCGTCCGCGTCGGCAAGGAGTTCGAGCCGCTGATTCCTCCGCGGGCAGCGTCGCCGCCCACGTCCAGGCCGCGGTTCCTGCAAGCCGGGTCGTCGCCGCCTTCCACCACCTGCCGGCGAAGGAGCTGGGAGCGATCGGCGAGCCGATCGACTCGGACGTGCTGATCTGCGGCGACGATCCCGACGCGGTCAGCACCGTCAGCGAGATCGTCGCCAAGATCCCTGGGTGCCGCCCGCTCGACGCCGGTGAGCTGTCGAACGCCACCGCGATCGAAGCCTTCACGGCCGTGCTGCTGCAGCTCAACGTGCGCTACAAGACCCGGGTGGCGCCGAAGCTGACGGGAATCAAACGCGACCCCAGAGTCGTTGACGGCTGAGCATGTCGATCCTTCAGTTGTACGACACGGCGCGCCAGGCGATCGTGCCGTTCGCGCCCGGCGATCACGTCCTCATGTACACGTGCGGGATCACGCCATACGACGCCACTCACCTCGGGCACGCCGCCACGTTCATCTCGTACGACGTGTTGCAGCGCCATCTGATCGACAAGGGGCACACCGTCAAGTGCGTCCGCAACGTCACCGACGTCGACGATCCGCTGTTCGCCAAGGCTCGCCAGCTCGGCATCCACTACCTCGATCTGGCTGCCGGCGAGGAGGCCCGGTTCGACCGGGACATGGTCGCGCTGAACGCCCTCCCGGTCGCCTCGACTCCGCGCGCATCATCGGCGATCCCCGACATCCGCGGCTTCATCGGGATGGTGCTCGATCGAGGCTTCGCGTACGAGGCCGGAGGGGCGGTCTACTTCGACGTGTCCAAGTTCGACTCGTTCGGGTCGATCAGCCACTACACCGAGGACGAGATGATCGAGCTGGCGCGCCAGCGTGGCGGCCGGGTCGACGACGCGAACAAGCGGCACCCGCTCGACTTCGTGCTGTGGCACCCGTCGGCGGACGACGAGCCGTCGTGGGACACGATGTGGGGTCCGGGGCGCCCGGGCTGGCACATCGAGTGCAGCGCCCTCGCCCTGCGCGAGCTCGGCACCACGATCGATCTCCACGGCGGCGGGACCGACCTGATCTTCCCCCATCACGAGTGCGAGCGCGCCCAGTCGGAGGCGGCGACCGGTGAGCCGTTCGTCAGGCACTGGATGCACACGGCTCTGATCAGCAAAGACGGCGCCAAGATGTCGAAGAGCCTCGGGAACCTCGTGTTCGTCGACAAGCTCCGCACCGAGTACGACCCGATGGCGATCCGGCTGGCGCTGATCGAGCACCAGTACCGCACCGAATGGGAGTGGGACGACGAGTTGATGCCGCGCAACGTGTCGCGGCTCGCGGCCTGGCGGGCCAACGCAGACGGTCGACCCGGCGACGTGATCGACGAGGTGCGTGAGCGCCTCGACGACGATCTCGACTCACCAGGTGCCGTCGCCGCCGTCGATCGGGCCGCTGCGCGTGGCGAGTCGACCGCCGCCGCCGCGGCACTGCTCGGCGTGGAACTCACGTAATACCCCGGGCTCCGCCTACCGAGCTCGCCGTCTCCGCTGCGCTTCGACGCTCGCCCGCCTGCCTGACCCGCGGATGTCCGGGGCGTTGCTGGGGTGCTCGACGGGGCTCCGCCCCTTGGAGCACGGCACGCGTCGTTCACACAGATTTCAGCAAACGCTGCCCGACGCCGTCACATGAAGGGCCTAGTCTGAACGGCCATGAGTGACTCGGTTGGCGCCAACAAGCTGCAGGCGCGCACCCGAATGGTCGCCAAACCCCTGGTCACGAGACTGTGGACGATCAACCGGATCGGATACGACGAACTACCCGCCGAAGGTCCGGCGATCTTGTGCCCCAACCACATCAGCTTCCTCGATTCGGCGTTCCTGATGCTCACCTTGCCGCGCAACATCAGCTTCGTCGGCAAGGCCGAGTACCTCGACTCGTGGAAGACGAAGTACCTGTTCCCGGCGATGGGCATGATCCCGATCGACCGCTCCGGCGGCAGCAAGAGCAAGGCCGCGCTCGACGCCGCCGAGGCCGTGCTCCGGCGGGGCGAGTTCTTCGGCATCTTCCCCGAGGGCACCCGCAGCCGCGACGGCACGCTCTACAAGGGCCGCACCGGCGCCGCCCGGCTGGCGATCAAGCTCGGGTGCCCGATCTATCCGGTCGGCATCACCGGCACCGACGAGATCCAGCCGGTCGACGCCAAGCTTCCGCGACTGCGCCGCGAGTGCACGATCCGCATCGGCCGGCCGGTCCGCCCCGAGCGCCACGCCGCACGTGGGCCCGAGCACGTCGCCTGGCGGTCGATGACCGACGAGGTGATGTACGAGATCCGGGAGATGACCGGACAGCTGTACAAGAACGTCTACGCCGGTGAGGCCGACACCGAGGATCCCATGCCCTCCAAGGTCGCCCACGTCGCCGACGAGGTGCCGGCCGAGCGCGAACTGGTGGGCGTCGGCGGCTGAACCACGGCACCCGCCCCACCACAACCGGGGGCGGAGGCAGACCCGGCGCCTCGTAGAATCGGGCTGTCATGTCGAACATCACGGTCACACTTCCCGACGGGTCCGCACGCGAGCTCCCCGAGGGCAGCACGGCACTCGACCTTGCCGGCTCGATCGGGCGCGGCCTCGCCAAGTCCGCGGTGGCGGCCGTCGTCGACGGGAACGAGACCGACCTCACCCGCCCGCTCACCGACGGTGCCAAGGTGGCGATCGTCACCGACGGCACCCCCGAGGGTCGACACGTCCTGCGTCACTCGACTGCGCACGTGATGGCGCAGGCGGTCACACGCCTGTTCCCGGGGGCCAAGTTCTCCATCGGCCCGGCGATCGAGAACGGCTTCTACTACGACTTCGAGCTCCCTGGCGGACAGACCTTCAGCGACGACGACCTGTCGGCGATCGAAGCCGAGATGCAGGCGATCGTGAAGGCCGACCAACCGTTCGTGCGCTCGGAGATGAGCCCAGCCGAGGCACTCGAGCTGTTCGCCGATCAGCCGTACAAGTGCGAGATCATCGAGCGCGTGCAAGCCGCGGCGGCAGGCAGCGCCGACGAGCTCGATGCCGGCGAGATCGCCGGCGACACGGTCAGCGCCTATCGCAACACCGACGACTTCGTCGACATGTGCGTGGGGCCCCACGTGCCGTCCACCGGCAAGCTCGGTCACTTCAAGCTCCAGAAGGTGGCCGGCGCGTACTGGCGTGGCAACGAGAAGGGCCCGATGCTGCAACGCATCTACGGCACCGCCTGGGAGTCGAAGCAAGCTCTCGCCGATCACCTGCACCAACTCGAGGAGGCCGCCAAGCGCGACCACCGCAAGCTGGCCAACGAGCTCGACCTGTTGAGCTTCCCGCACGAGCTCGGCGGCGGGCTGGCCGTGTGGCACCCGAAGGGTGCCATCGTCCGCAAGCTGATGGAGGACTACAGCCGGCACCGTCACGAGACCGGTGGCTACGAGTTCGTGTACACGCCTCATCTCTCGAACGGCCGCCTGTTCGAGACGTCGGGCCACCTCGGTTGGTACGCCGACGGCATGTACCCGCCGATGGAGATGGACAACGGCACCTACTACATGAAGCCGATGAACTGCCCGATGCACTGCCTGATCTTCAAGAGCCGGCAGCGCAGCTACCGCGAGCTGCCCCTGCGGCTGTTCGAGCTGGGCAACGTGTACCGCTACGAGCGGGCCGGAACGCTCCACGGGCTGATGCGGATCCGCGGCTTCACCCAGGACGACAGCCACATCTTCTGCACGCCCGAGCAGGCGCCCGACGAGATCGCCTCACTGCTCGACTTCGTGCTCTCGGTGTTGCGGGCGTTCGGGTTCGACGAGTTCACGTTCAACCTCTCGACCAAAGATCCCAACAAGTTCGTCGGCACCGACGAGGGCTGGGTGGAAGCCACCGCAGCACTGCGGCAGGCACTCGAGCAGCACGGTCTCGAGTACGCCGTGAAGGAGGGCGACGCCGCGTTCTACGGCCCGAAGATCGACATCGACGTCCGCGACGCGATCGGTCGCTCGTGGCAGCTCTCGACGATCCAGTACGACTTCAACATGAACGAGCGCTTCGAGCTCGAGTACGTCGGCGCCGACAACAACCGGCACCGCCCGATCATGTTGCACCGGGCGTTGTTCGGCTCGGTCGAGCGCTTCTTCGGCGTGCTGCTCGAGCACTACGCCGGGAACTTCCCCACCTGGCTCGCCCCGCTCCAAGTGCGCGTGCTGCCCGTGGCGACCGCCCACGAGGAGTACGCCCGGGTCGTCGCCGACCGGATCGAGTCGGCCGGCGGACGGGTCGACGTGGTCCACGCCGACGACCAGCTCGGCAAGCGGATCAGGGCATCGAAGCTCGAGAAGATCCCGTACATCCTCGTCGTCGGTGACGACGACGTGTCGTCGAACACCGTCGGTGTCAATCCGCGTGGGGGAGAGGTCGAACGCGGCGTCGATCTCGACCAGTTCATCGCCCGCTTCACCGACGAAGTGGCGAGCGGCAGCAACGCGGCGCTGACGGCCTGAGGCGCCTCGTGCTGGAGCGGATCTGGAACGGCTGGCGTGCCACCTACGTCGGCTCGGCCGGCGAGGCCGCGCGTCAGCGGCGAGGGGAGCGTGTTCTCGCAGATCCTGCGTTCCGGACTGGACGACGAGACCACCCACATCGTGCACCGAGGCGAGCTGTGCTTCGCCGTGCTCAACGCCTATCCTACGGGACCGGGCACCTGCTCGTGCTTCCCTACCGCGAGGTGGCGAACCTCGAGGATCTCGAACCGGCCGAGACCTCCGAGCTCTGGACGACCGTGACCGACGGCGTGCGGGCGATCAAGCTCGCCTATTCGCCGGAGGGCATCAACGTGGGGATCAACCTCGGCCGGCCCGCCGGCGGTTCGGTGAGTGAGCACCTGCACGTCCATGTGGTGCCGCGATGGACGGGTGACGCCAACTTCATGACGACCGTCGCCAACACGCGCACGCTGCCCGAGGCGCTCGATGTCACCGCAGCAAGAATCCGGGCGGCGTGGCCGGGCCAGTAGGCTGGCACGACCATGGATGCCGATTCCTCGAGTGACGAGGTTCGCGATGAGTTGCCGAGCGACCTCGACGCCAGCGGATTCGTCGGTGCCTACCAGTTTCCCGACAACTCGCGTCGGCGTATCCCTGGCGTCATCTACGTCGTGCTCGCCGTTCTCTGCCTGGTCCTGTACCTCACGTCCAGTTCGTCGGTGCTCGTCAACGGTGGTTTCCTGGGTGCGGCGGTGCTGCTCGGCGTCGCCGGCGTGATCAGCATCACGTCGGGGTGGCGGATGCACGTCGACGAGAAGCAGGCGCTGGTCGAGGCCCAGCAGGCGATCGGTTTCCCGGTCGGGCACGCATCGGCGCAGCAGGTCTGGCACGGTCTGCGTAGCCGGCCCACGTGGCGGGTGCTGTGCTATTCGGCCGAGGAGCCACCGATCAAGCGCGGTCTCGTGCTCGTCGACGCCGTCGATGGACGCGTGCTGCAGCAGATCGTCGAGGCCAACCCGGAGGAGTGGCGTCCGGCGACGGGCTCGCGCACCGGGTCGGGGAGCTGATCGATGTTCGACGGCAAGTTCCGCAAGCCCGTCGACGCCGCCGTGCGCCCTCTCGGTGCGGCGTTGAGGAAGACGAAGCTGACACCTGATCATCTGACGATCATCGGACTGCTGATCGCGGTTGCGGCGGCGATCGCGATCGGCGCCGGCCGGATCACGACCGGACTGATCCTGGTGATCCTGGCGGCCCTGCCCGACCTGCTCGACGGAGCGCTCGCCAAAGCGTCGAACGCGTCGAGTCGAGCGCGGCGCCTTTTTCGATTCCACCGTCGACCGCGTCACCGATGCGTTGTTGTTGGGTGGCGTCGCCTACTACTTCGCCGACAACGAAGACCCACGCCTGTCGGTGCTCCCGTTCGCGGTGTCGTCGCTGGCATTCGTCATCTCGTATCAGCGCGCCAAGGCCGAGTCCCTGGGACTCGATGCCAAGGGCGGGCTGATGGAGCGCGCCGAGCGAATCGTGTTGCTGTGCATCGGGCTCTTGCTCGAGCCGTGGATCAACGACGCACTGGTGTGGGTCATGTGGCTGATGCTGGTGCTGATCTCGATCACGGCTGTGCAACGCTTCGTCAAGGTGTGGAAGCAAGCGGCGGTCGCGCCGGTCACGCAAGCCCGGATCGACATGCGGCGGGCGCGTCGCGCTCATCGCCGGGAGAAGCGGCGCACGAGGGTCCCGTTGCGCACGCGGGTTCCGCGCCGACGAGACTGAGTGACATGGCGACCGACGTTCGGCCGGCCGCGGCCGGCTTCGATCCGATCGCGACACTGACGTTCGGGAGCTACCGACTGGCGGCGATGGCGGCACGGGCGATGCCCGGTCCGGCGACCCGGGCGCTGGCGCCGACGTTCGGTTTCGGGGCCCATCTCGCCAGCGGTGACCGTCGGGACATGATCGCCCGCCACCTCGTGCGCGTCGATCCGACCTTGGGCGGGATCCGATTGCGACGCGCCGTGCAGGGGGCGTTCGATTCGTACGCCCGCTACTGGCTCGAGAGCTTCAGGCTGCCGTACCTCTCCGTCAGTGCCGTCGATCGCGGCATGCGCGCCGACGGCTTCGGCCACATCACCGAAGGTCTGGCGCTCGGCAATGGCGTCATCCTCGCCCTGCCGCACCTCGGAGGGTGGGAGTGGGCCGGGCGTTGGCTCGTCGACCGCGGCCACGGAGTCACCGTCGTCGTCGAGCGGCTCGAACCGCCCGAGCTGTTCGACTGGTTCGCGGATCTGCGTGCCCGATTGGGCATGAACGTGGTCGCCCTCGGGCCCGACGCCGGTCGTGAGGTGATCAGTGCCCTGCGGCGGAACGACATCGTGTGCCTGCTGTGCGATCGCGATATCCAGCGCAACGGCGTCGACGTCGAGTTCTTCGGCGAGCGCACCACGTTGCCGGCCGGTCCCGTGACCGTCGCCCTGCGGACCAAGGCCCCGATCCTTCCGACGGCGGTGTACTTCACCGACCACAACAACGGCCATCTCGGCGTGGTACGTCCGCCTGTGCCGCTGGAACGCACCGACAGCCTCCGCGCCGACGTCGCCCGAGGCACCCAGCTGCTGGCATCCGAACTCGAGTACCTCGTACGCCGCGCGCCCCACCAATGGCACATGTTCCAGCCCAACTGGCCGTCCGACCCGGGCTACTAGCCACGGCCTGGCATCGCGCCGACCGCGGTCGATCCGACGGTGGTGAAACGCAATCGCGGCGACGAACGATGTATCTCGCAAGAGCCGTCCTCGACCAGCATCGGCCAGTCCGGGGGCGGCTCGAGATCGATCGGTTGGCCGGATCGACCGGCGGAGTGAAACGAAACTCTTGGCTCGCACGATGTAACGACCGCGAGCCGCCCTCGGTCAGCATTCCCGCACATCCGAGGGCGGCTCGTGCCGGCGACCGCCGGCAATCCGTGCGCGTGATCGCCTCGCTCGGCTGGGCGAAACAGACGTGCGCCGATGCTGCCATGTAATCTGCCCGCATGAGTGATCTGGTCCCGCCGATCGACGAGTCCAGAACGATCCTCGTCGAGTTCGGCGAGCTCACGCCCGAGCAGCAGATGTTGATCGACCTGCACTCGCAGCGCGCCCTCGGTGCCGAGTTGCCGCCGGCGGAACCGGGACGCTTCGTCGTCGGGTTCTGGATGCGCGACGGCGAGACCCGCGAGGACGTCTACGACGACATTCGCGGGTGGGCGATCGGCAACAGATTGCCCGTCGGTCGGCTGCTCGACGAGTAGCGGGCAGCCTCTGCAGGCCGGCCGCGGCACGGATCTGCGGCCGGTTCGGGGGCGTGCCACATTCCACTATCGTCACGGCGCGTGTGGGGGAGGATGCGGGTAGCGTGCCGTCCCAATCGGCTTGCGCCACTCGTTTGGCACGGCCGAGAAGCGGCGGACATGCAATGAGAGCGGGCAGAATGCGGATTCCTGGGTCGGGCGACGTATCAGCGCGCCCCCTTCGAGCATCAATGCTCCCGTGCCCGATACAACCCGAGTGGTCGTCTGGTCCCGGTTGCTGATGCCCTGGCAGTTCGCTCGCTATCGACCCGTCGTCGAACCGTCTGGTGGCTCCGGTCACGCGCGGGACGGCGGCATGTTCGGTTTCCTGCGACGATTCAACCCGGCAGGCTCGGATGCCGATGATCGAGCAATGAATCGCTCGCTCATCGCGCCTGCGAGTCTCACCCTGGCCGGGTCGGGGCTGATCGCCGCGTACCTGCTCGTCGAGCCAAGTCGCAGCAGCGAGTGGTTGGCGGTCGCGGTTCCGGCGCTGGCCGGCATCGCCGTTCTGCTCTCGGTGGCGGTGCACCGCCCGATGCGGCCGATTCCGTGGGTCCTGCTCTGCACTCGGCCTGTTCGCCGCAGCCGCCACCCGAGCCGCGGCCGCCTACGATTGGTACGGCGACGAAGGGATGGTCTTCCCGGGCGCTGCCCAGGCGTTCGGCGTGCTCGCCTATCCGGCGCTGTTCGTGGCGACGATGGGCATCAGTTCCGACCGTCGTCGGGCGCGCGACCTGCTGGCGGGATCTGAACCGATCATCTACGTGATCGCGCTGACGGCGCTCGTCTGGCTCGCGGTCACCGGCCCGTTCATCGACGACGGCACGATGCCGCTCAACGCCCGGGCGTGGATCTGGGTGTTCCCGCTGCTCGACGGCCTGCTGGCGCTGCTCGTGCTGCGGCGGGCGACACGGAACACGCAACACCACCGGCTCTTCCACGTGATGGCGCTCGGATACCTGACGTGGGGAGCCGCCAACGCCCTCGTCGGCTGGTCGGCATTCGAGGGTGACCTCGAGCTCGGCACCCCGCTGGCGGTGTCGACCGTGGTCGGGCCATTGCTGCTCGGCATCTTCTGTACCCTGCCGGGGATCCCAGCCCTCACCGCCGGAACCGGCGAATCCTCGAGAGTTCATTGGACACAGATCTTCGGACTGCTGTTCGCCGCCCTCGTCCCGCTCGGGGCACTGATCCTGATGCTCGCCACCGGGCTCACGTCGACTCCGTCGTTCATCGTCGTGTCGGCGGCCACCGTGAGCGTGATCGTGCTCGCCCTCGCCCGCATGTGGCGACTCGTCGATCAGGTCCGGCTCCTCACCGAGCAGCGCGGGCACGATCGTCTGGCGGCGATGGTCGAGCACTCGAGCGATGTCGTGATGCTCGCCGATCAGACCGGCCGCGTCAGCTACGCCAGCCCCGGCCTGCGGGCGACGCTCGGGTACAACCCCGAGAGCTGGGTCGGCCGGCACCTGCTCGACGTGGTCGCGGACACCGAGCGCGAGTCGGCGATCCGTCAGTTCGAACGGCTCGTCGAGTTCGGCAACGGCGGCACGGTCGAGTTCGAGGCGACGTTGCTCCATGCAGACGGCCAACAGCGCAAAGCCACCGTCGTCGTCGCCAACCTGGTCGGCGGGGCAGCCGTCGACGGCATCGTCGCCACCTTCCGGGACGTCACCGAGCAGCGCAATCTCGAACGCCAGCTGAGCCACCGGGCGTTCCACGACGAGCTGACCGGGCTCGCCAACCGGGCGTTGTTCCTCGACCGGATGGACCATGCCTTCCGCGTCGCCCGGCCCGAGGCCGACCCGGTCGTCGTGCTGTTCGTCGACCTCGACGACTTCAAGTCGGTCAACGATGCCCTCGGCCACGCCGTCGGCGACCAGCTCTTGAAGACCGTCGCCGACCGGATCCGGCGGGCTGCCGGCACCGGCGACACGGCCGCCCGTCTCGGCGGCGACGAGTTCGCGATCCTGCTCGAGGACCGTGGTGGCATCGACCGCGCCATCGACGTCGCCGAACGGCTGCTCGACAGCCTGCGCGATCCGGTGTCGATCGCCGGCTACGACGTGGCGGTGCTCGCCAGCGTCGGCGTCGCCGTGGCATCGCCCGGCATGAGCACGACCAGCCTGCTGCGTGACGCCGACATCGCCATGTACGAGGCGAAGCGGGCCGGCAAGGGCCAGATCCGCCTCTTCGACCCGGCCATGCGCCTGGTCGCCACCAAGCACCTCGAGTACCGGAGCGACCTCGGCGAGGCGCTCGAGCGCGGCCAGTTGCGGCTCGTGTACATGCCGTTCGTCGACCTCCGGTCGGGCCAGGTGACGGGTGCCGAAGCACTCGTGCGGTGGCACCATCCGCAGCACGGCGACATCCCCGCCAGCGAGTTCGTTCCGATCGCCGAGCGGTCCGGTCTGATCGTTCCGATGGGTTACTGGGTGATCGAGCAGGGTCTCAGCCAGCTCGCCGGTTGGCGGCCCGAGTTGTTCGCCAGCTTCAACGTCTCAGCGGTGCAGATCCGCCAGCCCGACTTCGTCGAGCGCGTCGTCGCCCTGGTCGACCAGTATCACGTCGATCCCCAGTCGGTGATGTTCGAGTTGACCGAGACCGTCCTGGTCGACGAGGGCGATCGGGCGACCGAAACCGTGACCCGGCTCCGCGAGGAGGGCTTTCGCTTCGCGATCGACGACTTCGGCGCCGGCTACTGCTCGTTGAGCTACCTCCAACGTCATCCGGTCGACCTGCTCAAGATCGATCGCACGGCGATCGAGGAGTTCGGGAGCGATCCGCGGGGCAACACACTGGCGCGCACGATCCTGCAGATGGCCGATTCGCTCGACCTGCTCACGGTCGCCGAAGGCATCGAGACCACCGGCCAGCTGCGCGAGCTGCGCCGGTTCGGCTGCGATCTCGGCCAGGGCTACCTCTTGTCGAAGCCGCTCGAGGCCGAGGCCCTCGCCCGCCGCTTCGGCTACGCCAACGCCGTCGGCGTCTCCTATGCACACAGGGCTGTCGCCTTCCGAGCTCGCCGTCTCCGCTGCGCTTCGGCGCTCGCCCGCCTGACACCGAGCACGGGTCCTGGCATCGGCTCGCAGCGAGCTGCTGGTCGTCTGGCCCGCGTGCGACGTGTTGCTCGGTTGCGGCCGACGGGGCTGACGGTCGGCGCTCTATGGTGAGGCGGTGAGTCTTCGGATCGGCATGGTGTGCCCGTACAGCCTGTCGATCCCGGGGGGAGTCCAGGCCCAGGTGCTCGGGTTGGCCCGTCACCTACGGCGGGCCGGACACGAGGTGCGCGTGCTCGCCCCGTGCGACGGACCGCCGCCGGAGTCGTTCGTCACGCCCTTGGGCGACAGCCTGCCGACCTCCGCCAACGGGTCGGTGGCGCCGCTCGCCCCCGACCCGGCGGCCGCACTCCGCACCCTGCGTGTGTTGCGCGACGAGGCCTTCGACGTGGTGCACGTCCACGAGCCGCTGACGCCCGGCCCATCGGTCACCGCGGTGACGCTCCACGTCGCCCCGACCGTGGGCACCTTCCACGCCGCCGGGCGTTCGACGAGCTATCGCCTGCTCGCTCCGGTGTTGCGTCGACTGCTCGGGCGCCTCGATCAGCGGGTCGTCGTCTCCAAGGACGCACTCGCGCTGGTGCAGAGCCATCTCGGTGGTGAGGACGACGAGTACACCTTGCTCTTCAACGGAGTCGAGACGGCAGAGATCCGGGCCGCCAGTCCGCTGGCCCTCGAGCGGCCGGCGATCCTGTTCCTCGGCCGGCACGAGGAGCGCAAGGGTCTCGAGGTCTTGTTGCAGGCGCTGCGGCTGCTCGAGGGCGACCTCTCGTGCTGGGTCGCCGGCGACGGGCCCGACACGGCACGGCTGCGCATCGAGTACGGCGGTGACGAGCGGATCGAATGGCTCGGCCGGCTCACCGAGGCCGACAAGATGTCGCGGCTCCGCAGCGCCTCGGTGTTCTGCGCACCGTCGCTGCACGGCGAGTCGTTCGGTGTCGTGCTGGTCGAGGCGATGGCGGCCGCCACGCCCGTGGTCGCCAGTGCCCTCGACGGATACCGCAACGTCGTCACGGATGGGCTCGACGCAGTGCTCGTCGAGCCCGGCGACCCCGTGTCGTTGGCGGCCGGCCTCAGGCGCGTGCTGTGCGACCGGCGACTCGCCGATTCGCTGATCGCCAACGGCACGCGACGCGCCGATCAGTTCGCCATGTCGCGCCTCGCCGACGAGTACGTGGCCATCTATCAGGGCCTGCTCGACTCATCGTCTCCTCGAAACCTGGCCGGAGGTCACGCCGGTCCGCCTGTCGTCCACCGTTAGACTGCCTCGCACTATGTGGATTGCCATCGTGGTCCTGATCCTGCTCGTTGTGCTCGTGATCTACCTGGTAGTCGCATACAACGGCTTGATCCGGAAGCGCAACCAGATCGAGAACGCCTGGTCCCAGATCGACGTCCAGCTCAAGCGTCGGCACGACCTGATTCCCAATCTGGTCGAGACGGTGAAGGGCTACGCGGCCCACGAGAAGTCCACCCTCGATGCCGTCATCCAGGCCCGCAATGCTGCCGTCGCCGCCCCCACCCCGTCGACCCAGGCCGCTGCCGAAGGTCAGCTGATGGGCTCACTCCGACAGCTGTTCGCGCTCGGTGAGGCGTACCCCGATCTCAAGGCCAACCAGAACTTCCTGGCGTTGCAGGAAGAGCTCTCGGCCACCGAGGGCCGCGTCGCCTACGCCCGGCAGTTCTACAACGACTCCGTCCTCGAATACAACAACAAGCTGCAACAGTTCCCGACGGTGTACTACGCGAGGATGCTCAAGTTCGAGCGGCGTGAGTACTTCGAGACCGACGAGGCCGCCCGCTCGACGCCTGCCGTCGAGTTCTGAGCGAGCCCCGCCGCCGACCTGCTGCGGGCACCTTCTTCAAGCACTCCCCACCACATGTACGACCTCATCAGAGCGAACAAGCGCCGCAGCATCCTGCTCGTGATCGCCTTCGTCGTCGTCGTCGCCCTGATCGGCGCCGCCTTCGGCATCGTCTTCGGCAACGGCCTGGCGGCGACGATCGTGGCGCTCGTGATCGGTGGAGTGATCGCCTTTGCCTCGTACTGGAAGGCCGACAAGATCGCGCTCGCCGTCAGCCGCGCCCACCCCGCCGACCCACAGCAGTACGCCCGGCTCCACAACGTGGTCGAGGGCCTGTGCATCGCAGGCGGGCTCCCCAAGCCGGGCGTGTACATCGTCGACGACCCTGCGCCGAACGCCTTCGCGACCGGCCGCGATCCGAAGCATGCGGCGATCGCCGTCACGACCGGGCTGCTCGAGAAGATGAACCGGGTCGAGCTCGAGGGCGTGGTCGCCCACGAGCTGAGTCACATCCGCAACTACGACATCTTGATCTCGACACTGGCGGTGACGATGGTCGGGGCAGCCGCCCTGCTGGCCGACCTCGGCATCAGGATGATGTGGTGGAACGGCGGGCGCGGTGTCGCGCGAGGGCGACCACGGCGACCGTGGCAACCCGCTGGCGATCCTCGGGTTCGTCCTGCTCGTCATCGCCCCGCTCGTCGCCAGGGCGATGCAGGCCGCGATCTCACGTCAGCGTGAGACGTTGGCCGACGTCAGCGCCTGTCAGATGACCCGCTACCCCCCGGGGCTCATCTCGGCCCTCGAAAAACTCCAGGCAGATACGACGGTGACGCACTCTTCGTCGACTGCTACGGCACACTTGTGGATCGAACAACCGATGAGCGGGGTCGGCGACAATGGTCGCCTCGGCGGACTACACCGGCTGTTCGATACCCACCCACCGCTCGATGAGCGCATTGCACTGCTGAGGGAATTGTGATTGGAATTCGACCCCTTCTGCCCGTCTTCGTCGTAGCGGGGCTGGCCCTCGCTGCCTGTTCGGGCGGCGACGACGAGGCCGCCCCGACAACCGTGTCGACGATCGTCACCACGACCGAGGCCACCACCACCACGGCGGCGCCGACGACCTCGAGCACCAGCTCGACGTCGACGACGACGATCGTCATCCCGACCACGATCCCCGACGTGCCCCGCATGCCGCTCACCGGTCAGCCGATCACCGACCCCAGCGAGGTCCCCGACCGGCCCGCCCAGGCGGTCAAGATCGACAACGTCGGGCCGGCACGGCCACAGTCGGGCCTCAACGAGGCCGACATCGTGTTCGAGGAGATCATCAACGACGGAGCGACACGGTTCGCGGCCGTCTTCCATTCGCAGGGCGTCGATACTGTTGGGCCGGTCCGGTCGGGGCGTCACCCCGACATCGAGATCCTCGAGGCGTTCGACCATCCGCTCTTCGTGTGGAGCGGCGGCAACGGCGGCGTGACGTATTACATCGAGCGCTCCGAGCTGGTCGACCTGAGCGCCAACCACACGAGTGGCTACTACCGCCGCACCGGACGGCGGGCGCCGTGGAACCTGTACACGTCGAGCGAGGCGATGTGGTCGCACACCCCGGCCGACTTCTCGGTTCCGCCAGTGGTGATGCCATACCTCCGCCCAGGAGAGCAGATCACGAACGCCCAGCCCGCCACCACGATCGAAGTCACGATGGACAACATCGACGTGCGCTGGGAGTACGACGCCGACTCCGGCAAGTACTTCCGCTTCCAAGAGGGCGGCGAGCACATGACCGAGACCACCGGCCAGGTGTCGACCGAGAACGTGGTGCTGATGATGGCCAACTACCTCCAGAGCCCGATCGACGCCCGCACGCCCGATGCCCAGGTGCTCGGATCCAACCCGGTGTACATCTTCACCGGCGGCACCGTGCGGGCCGGTTCGTGGTTGCGCTTCGCATCCACCGACCCGTACCAGTTCTTCGACAACTTCACCGATCTCAACGAGATCGGGCTCCAGCCCGGGCGGACCTGGGTCGAGTTGCCTCGCAACGTCGAGGGCACCGTCAGCTGGAGCTGAGTCGCAGGTGGTCGTGCGCGTCGGCCTGATCGGCACCAGCTGGTGGGCCGACGCCATGTACCTGCCGCCGCTGTCGACGCACCCTGACGCGTCGGTGGTCGCCGTGTGCGGCCGCAATCCGACGACCACGGCTGCGTTCGCGGATCGCTGGCAGATCGCCGAGCGCTACCTCGACGCGACGGAGATGCTCGACACGGCCGCCCTCGACGCAGTGATCATCGCCACGTCGAACGACAGTCACCGCGATCTGGCGATCGCCGCGCTCCGAGCGCGGGCTCCACGTGCTCTGCGAGAAGCCGCTCGCCCAGAACCTGGCACAGGCGGCGGAGATGACCGAGTGCGCGGCATCGACCGGAGCGATCACGATGGTTCCGTTCACCTACCACTACATGCCGATCAATCGTTGGGTCCGTCAACTCGTCGCCGACGGGTACGTCGGCAGGCCGTACCACGTCAACCTCCGCTACTACACCGGGTACGCATCCGACGGCGCCTACACGTGGCGGTTCGATCGCGAGCTCGCCGGGTCGGGCGTGATCGGTGACATCGCCTCGCACTGGATCCACCTCGCCCGCTGGATCCTCGACGATCGGGAGTCCTCGGTGGCGGCGCTCACCTCGTCGTACGTCGCCCGTCAGCCGCGGCCCGACGGGTCGGCCTACGAGCAGGCCGAGGACAGCGCCGTGCTCACCGTCCGCTACGAGTCGGGTGCGTACGGCGTGCTCCAGGTCAGCGCCGTGTGTTGGGAGGGCACCTCGTTCGGCCAGACCCACCACCTCGAGGTTCACGGCGATGCGGGCACGCTCTACGCCACCTGCGACTGGGACACCGTCCAGGAGGTGCGTGGCGTGCGTCGAGGAGAGGTCGGGCCGGCCGGCTTGCTCCCGATCCCCGACGAGATCTGGGGCGGCGTCAGGCGTGACAACGTCCACGACACCTATCGCGACGTGTTCCGCACGACCGACGCGATGACCCGCGGATGGATCTCGGCGATCGCCGAGGGCCGCCACATCCGGCCCGACTTCGGCGACGGCCTCGAAGTGCAGCGCGTGGTCGACGCCGCTGTCACCAGTGCCGCCGGTGCCGGCGGGCAGGTTGCGATCAACCGAGGATGATCGAGCTGACCTCGTCGGGGTGCGAGAACATCAGCCAGTGCGAGCTCGCCAGTTCGACGTAGTCCCAGGCGGGGTGAGCCTCGGCGGCCGCCGCGTACTGGGCGAACCTGGTGGGGGAGTAGCCGCTCGCGAACACGAACGTCTTCGGCAACTCGTCGGGCAGGCGACCGCTGATCGGGGTGGCGAAGGTGGCGAACGACTGCGGCACGACGCGGGCCATGAACCACGCCAGGCCATCGGGTCCGCCGAGCTCGTCCGGGTCGGGGTCGTAGCCCTGGAACGGCAGCATCCCGCCGTTGGCGCGCGGCCTCGGCGATGCGCTCGGGTGTCTGGCCGCTGTCGGGGGCGAGCGGGGCGTGCGAGTCGAGGTAGACCATGCGCGCGACGCGGTCGGCCAGTTGCTCGTAGGCGGCCGTGATCACGCGCCCTCCGTAGCTGTGGCCGACGAGTGTGATCTCGCAGAGGTCGTGGGTCTCGACGGTTGCCGACGACGTCGGTCACGTGGTGGTCGAGCGTCACGTGCGGTCCGGATTCGTGGCTGCGGGTGCCATGCCCGGTGAGCGACACGGCGAACACGCCGCGACCGGAAGCCTCGAGCGCCGGCAGGACCGGGCTCCACGACCACTCTCCGACCCAGGCCCCGTGCACGAGCACGATCGCCCGACGGCGGCGTTCGATGGCGGGTGGCAGGGGCACGGTGGAGGAGCGGTCAGGTCCTGCGGTTCAGATCAACGAACCGATGAGATCGGCAGCCGTGACGAGTTGCGGCAGGCATTCGTGCTCGAGGTGCTCGACCGGCACGCGGACGGCGTTGACGGCGACCGACAGCGAGGCGACGACCTCGCCGGTGTGGTCGCGAACCGGCACTCCGAGCGAGCGCAGACCGCTCTCGAGCAGTCCGTCGGTGACGACGTAGCCGGTGGCGCGGATTCGGCGTGCCTCATCGTCGTCGGCGCCGTTGCGGTGGGCCAGGAGGATCCTGCCGAGCGACGTCTGTTTGGCGGGCAACCGTTGACCGACCTGCACGGCGACGGCGAGATACCGGGAGTGGGGCGAGTTGGCGGCAGCGAGCGTGATCACCTCGTCGCCGTCGAGCACGCCGATCGCGATGTGCTCGCCGAGTTGCTCGCTCACGGCGTCGAGGGTCGGCTGGGCGCGGGCGGCGATGCTGTCACGGCCGAGGTACCCGGCTCCGAGGCGAAGCACCCGGGGTGTGACCTCGAATCGCCCGTTCACGTTGCGGACGTAGCCCAGCATGCGCAGCGTTTGCAGCATGCGGTAGGTCGTCGGTCTGGCGAGGCCGGCCGCCTCGGCGATGTCGGCGGCGGTGCGGCTGGGGTGCTGCTCGTCGAAGGTCTCGAGGATCGAGAATGCTCGTTCGACCGATTGAACCGTTGTGCCCATGACGCTCCCGGCGGGGTGCCCCGCGGTCAGGGCACGACATGCCCGGAACGTATCACACAGTGGTCATCTCGTTCGCATGGTGACACTGCCGGGCTCATGCCTCGAACGGCAGCCCGGCGTACTGCTCGCTGAGCGCGGCCTGCGCCTTCTCGGAGTGCTGCAGGTAGGCGAGCTCTGCTTCCTGGAGCCGCTGATCGATCGGTCCGTGTTCCGGAAATCGGTGCAGCAGCGACGTCAACCACCAGGAGAACCGGACCGAGGCCCACACCCGGCGGAGTGCCATCTCCGAGTAGCCGTCGAGGTAATGGTCGTCAGCCTCGTTGCAGTGCTGGGCGAGTGCCCGTGACAGGTAGAACACGTCGGACACGGCGAGGTTGAGGCCCTTCGCTCCGGTTGGCGGGACGATGTGTGCTGCGTCGCCGGCCAGGAACAGGTTGCCGTGACGCATCGGCTCGGCGACGAAGCTGCGGACCGGCGCGATCGACTTCTCGATCGACGGACCGGTGACGATCTGTGAGGCCACCTGCGCGGGGAACCGCGTCAGCAGCTCGTCCCAGAAACGCGAGTCGGGCCAGCCGTCGAGTGTGTCGTCGAGCGGGCACTGGACGTAGTAGCGGCTGAGCATCGAGTTGCGCTGCGACGCCAGCGCGAATCCGCGCTCGCTGTTGCAGTAGACGAGATGTTCGAGCGGAGGGGTCTCGGACAGGATCCCGAGCCAACCGAACGGATACGACTTCTCGTACGTCTTCAACACCGACGTCGGGATCGCCGACTTGGCGGGCCCGTGGAATCCATCGCAACCGACGACGAACTCACAGTCGATGCGATTGGCTTCGCCGTGCTGCGTGAAGGTGACCGCCGGACGCGAGGTGGTGATGCCGTCGAAGCCGACGTCCTCGACCTCGAACAGGAACTGCAGCCCGGCGGCATCGGCGGCGGCGTACAGATCCTCCTGCATCATCGTCTGGCCGTACGCCATGATCTGCGTGTTGGCATAGCGCCCGATGTCGAAGAAGAACAGGTGCTCACCACCGTAGGCGATGCCGGTCTCGGTGTGGACCTGGCCTTCGGCGTCCATCCGCGCGCCGAGTCCGTTGGCCCGCAGCAGCTCGACCGTCCCCCACTCGAGCACGCCGGCGCGGATCCGTGACAGCACGTGCT
Organism: Ilumatobacteraceae bacterium; assembly: GCA_963850755.1. Classification (GTDB taxonomy): domain Bacteria; phylum Actinomycetota; class Acidimicrobiia; order Acidimicrobiales; family Ilumatobacteraceae; genus Ilumatobacter. Next base: position 292,381 of record CAWKMO010000009.1, read on the forward strand.
CGCGACTCTGGCGCTCGACCACGATGCTCTCGATCCCCGCACGGTGGAGCAGGATCGCCAGCAACGAACCCGCGGGACCTGCTCCGACGATCGCGACGCGTGTGGTCAGCGATCGCCCCGGCATCAGGCCAGTATGACAAGCGCCCCGTTTTCTTGACAATCTTGGCGACATGAGCAAACTCACCGCCGACGACGGCCACACCTTCGACGTGTACGAGGTGCGCCCCGACGAGGCGGCCGCCGCAATCGTCGTGATCCAGGAGATCTTCGGGGTCAACGAGCACATTCGCTCCGTCGTCGATCGATACGCCTGCTTCGGGTATCACGCCATCGCCCCGGCGCTGTTCGACCGGGTCGAGTCGGGCGTCGAGCTCGACTACGACACCGACGGGATGACCCGTGGTCGCGAGATGGCCGGTGCGATCCGTTGGGAGCCGGCGATGCGAGACATCGCCGCCACGGTCGCCCACGTCGCCTCCACCGGCCCGGTGGGCGTGGTGGGCTACTGCTTCGGGGGCAGCCTGGCGTGGCTCTCGGCGAACGAGCTGCCCATCGCCGCCGCGGTCGGCTACTACGGAGGGCAGATCCACTCGTTGAACGATCGTGCCCCGAGCGCCCCGACGATGCTGCACTTCGGCGAGCTCGATCACGGCATCCCACTCGATCAGGTCGACGAGGTCGTCGCCGCCCATCCGGATGTCGAGGTGCACGTGTACGACGGTGCGCAACACGGCTTCAGTTGCGACGCCCGTGGCTCGTACCACCCGTTGTCGGCGGCGATCGCCCTCGGCCGGACGCTCGAGTTCTTCGTCGCCAACGGCGTCCGGCCGTGATCATCGACTGCCACGGGCACTACACCACGGCCCCGCCGCAGCTCGGCGAGTACCGCGATGCGCAGAAGGCCGCCGTGCGCGTCGATCCTGCCCACGTCGGTGAGAAGGGGACGATCGCGATCACCGACGACGAGCTGCGCGACAGCCTGGAACGCAACCAGCTCAGGCTGCAGCGTGAGCGCGGGATCGATCTCACGCTGTTCTCGCCGCGTGCGAGTTGGATGGAGCATCACGTCGGCAACGAGCACACGTCGCGGTTCTGGTCCGAGCACTGCAACGAGCTGATCCGGCGCATCTGCGACCTGTACCCCGACAACTTCGCACCTGTCTGCCAGTTGCCGCAGTCGCCCGGGGTGCCGATCGACTCGTCCGTGCGCGAGCTGCGTCGCTGCGTCGACGAGATGGGTTTCGTCGGCTGCAACTTCAACCCCGACCCGTCAGGTGGGTTGTGGAACGGGCCCACGCTCGCCGATCGGGCGTACTGGCCGCTGTACGAGACGATCTGCGAGCTCGACGTGCCGGCGATGGTCCATGTCAGCTCGACGTGCAATCCGCACTTCCACTCCACCGGCTCGCACTACCTCGGGGCCGACACGACAGCGTTCATGCAGGCGATGACGTCCGGGTTGTTCCGCGACTTCCCGACGATGCGATGGATCATCCCGCACGGCGGGGGAGCGGTGCCGTACCACTGGGGCCGGTTCAAGGGGATGGCCGAGGAGAACGCCGCGGCCGGCTGGCACACCCTCGACGAGCTGATGAGCAACGTCTACTTCGACACGTGCGTGTACCACCAGCCCGGCATCGACCTCTTGCTCGAGGTGGTGCCGATCGAGAACGTCCTCTTCGCCTCCGAGATGATCGGCGCCGTGAAGGGCAGGAACCCCGACACCGGCGAGTACTACGACGACACGCGCAAGTACGTCGACCGCTCGGCGTTGACCGACGACCAGCGCCGGGCGGTGTTCGAGGACAACGTGCAACGCGTGTACCCGCGACTGAAGATCGGAGCATGAGATGAATCGACATGTCGTGGTGCGCCGGATCGAGCGGGCCGACCCTGACGTCGTCGACGGCCTGGCGGCAGCCGGGACGGCGACCGTGCACGAAGCGATCGGACGGGTCGGCTACGCCGGCGCCGACCTGCGGCCGATCCAGCACGACGTCCGCATCGGCGGCTCGGCGGTCACCGTGCTCAGCCATCCAGGCGACAACATGATGATCCACGCCGCGGTGGAGGTCTGCCAGCCGGGCGACGTGCTCGTCGTCGTCAACACGGCGCCGTCGACGCACGGGATGTTCGGAGAGCTGCTGGCGACCTCACTGCGATACCGCGGCGTGCGCGGGCTCGTGATCGACGCCGGAGTGCGGGACACGTCGGAGCTGCGCGAGATGGGCTTTCCGGTCTGGAGCAGGCACGTGTCGTGCCAAGGCACGGTGAAGAGCACCCCCGGATCGGTGAACGTGCCGGTCGTGCTCGGTGGCCTGGTGGTCAACCCCGGTGACGTGGTCTGCGCCGACGACGATGGTGTCGTCGTCGTCCCACGTGCCGACGCGGCGTGGGCTCATGAGCAGTCGCAGTCGCGCCTCACCAAGGAAGCGGCGACCCGTGAACGGCTGGCGGCGGGGGAGTTGGGCGTCGACTTCTACGGACTGCGCCAGAAGTTGATCGAGCTCGGCGTCGAGTACGTCGACGAGGCCTGACGCATCGGAGCCGAGATGCAGCGACCGCGCATGCGGATCACCGGCCCGGTGCTCGACGCCGCCGACCCGATCGCACTCGCCAGGTTCTACGAGCGGCTGCTGGGCTGGACGATGGAAGCGTGCGAAGGGCCCCGTTCGGGCTACCCGGCGGCCGACGGCTGGGCGCGGTTGCGCGCTCCGTCGGGCGACAAGCTCGAGTTCCAATGGGAGGCGCACTACGTCGCGCCGACGTGGCCGCCGGTCCCTGGCGAGCAACAGATGATGATCCATCTCGACATCGGCGTCGACGATCTCGACGCCGGCGTGGCGTGGGCGCTCGGCGCCGGGGCGACCGTCGCCGAGCATCAGCCGCAGGACGGCGTGCGGGTGATGATCGATCCGGCTGGGCACCCATTTTGCCTGTTCACGACCGAGATCTGAGGGCGCCGGCGGCCGTCGGAGGTTTCGAAGCCGGCCTCGTCGGGTAGTCGAAGGGTTGTGAGATATCGGCGCAATCGATGCGTGGCGCGCCTCCGGCTGACGCCGGAATGGCCGCCATCGCTCGTGATCAGGGCGCGGTAACAACGTTCGCATGCCGCGGTACCGTGCCGCGGAGCGGGTCCGCCACAGGCGGAGAACCACTGGAGGAAATCAATGAGGAAAACTTTGCTCAGTGCTGTCGCCATCGCTGGCGTAGCTGGGGCGTTCGCCGTCCCGACGATGGTCAGCGGTAACGCCCGGCGTACCGAAGGCAGCTTGTCGGCTCTGCAGGCAGCCGAGACCCCGTTCCTTGCCGAACTCGAGCGGTGCCAACGAGGTACCGGACCCGGCGATCCCGACGGCGCCGGCACCGCTGCCGTGTCGTTCGATCCGATCGACGTCGACGACCACCGAGGTCTGCTTCGATCTCGCCTACAGCGGGATCGGCACTCCGACGCTGGCCCACATCCACACGGGAGCCGCTGGGTGTATCCGGCCCGGCCCTGATCGACTTCACCCGGCCGGAACGCCGACCGCTGATTCGTTCAGTGGCTGTGTCGACGCCGGACCAGCCGTCGGCCGATCTGATCATCGCCGACCCGGCAGGCTTCTACGTCAACGTCCATACCACGAGTTCCCGGGCGGTGCGATCCGCGGTCAGCTCGCAGAGGGCCCCGGCCCGGCGGGTTCGATGCACTTCCTGCCGGAGCCGGTGCGGGCATACGACTCGCGACTCGGAACCAACACGGCGTTGGCAGCGAGTGAGACACGTACCATCAGCCTCGCCAGCGGGACCGATCTCGCCGGCGATCCGGTGATGGCCGTGCCGCCTGGTGCGACAGCCGCGATCATCACCCTCACCGCCACGGAGACCGGCGGTCCGGGTTACCTGTCGGTGTACAGCGCCGCCGTGCCCAGCCCCGCCGCGGGCGAGGAGCCGGCGACCAGCAACCTGAACTTCTCGGGCGCTGGACTGTCGGTCGCTGTCGGCACGCAGGTCGCTGTCGATGCCGGTGGATCGGTCAAGGTCACCGCTGGGCCGGCTGCGACCGAGTTCATCGTCGACGTCGTCGGTTACCTGTACTGACCGATCGTCGTCACTGACCACACACTCGCGACGGCGGGCTGGGCGATGCTCAGCCCGCCGTGGCGCGTTCCTGGCGCCGCAGGCCGACCCGCCACAGGCCGATCGCGACGCCGCCGGCGGGGATCATCAGCAACCAGGTGAGGATCCGGTAGAGCAGCACTCCGGCGGTGATCTCGTTGACGTATTGGGAACCGGCGATCGGGGTCAGCAGGCCGACGTAGGCGAGCTCGCTGACGCCGACCCCACCGGGCATGATCGGTACCACGGTCAAGCCGCGCACGATCGCCCACACGCAGAACACGGCGATCCACGACGCCGCCGATTCGGGCACACCGACGAATCGGATGCACATCACGAACAGCGCCACCCGCGTCGCCGTCACCAGCAGGCTGGCCGCCAGCGACTTCTTCCAGATCCCGCCCAGCAAGGCGATCGATTCGGCGCGTTGCCTCACGAGCCGGTCGGCGAGCGAGCGATCGGGCGGCTGGCGCCGGAGCAACCGCAACGTCAGCCGCCAGACGCGGTCGAGGGCGCGCCCGGCGGCGGCCGTGCGCCGCTCCGACCCGAGCACGACACCGACGATGACGAGCAGGACGGCGAGGATCACCGTGAGCGTGACGATCGTGCTGAAGAACCCGTGCATCGGGATGTCGGCCACGGCGAGGCCGATGCCGGCGAGCGCCGGGAGCACGAGCTTGAGGGCGATGTTGAGCAGGCTGGCGGCCGCCACCGACGTCGCCGCGCCGCCGTCCGGACTGCCCCCACGACGTGAACATGCGGTAGATCATCGGGAGGTCGGACGGTCCGGGCACGACCGACGACACCGCCGTCGGCCCGAGCCAGGCCATCGCCCCGCGACGAGCAGGCAGCCCCGGGACGAACGTGGCCAGCAGCAGCGCCTCCGACCAGATGACGATGCCCGTCGTGCTGATCAGCGACAGCAGCTCGGCGTCGGTGAGGGATCGGATCGCATCGAGGATCGCCTGGAGGTCGAGATCGTCGAAGGCGAACACCAACAACGCCGAGGCGACACCGATGCCCACCGCCATGACCAGGGCGCGGATGAGGATCTTGCGGGTCGACGGCCGCACCGACTCGACCGGGATGTCGATGTCGTCGTCGTCACGATCGACGGCCGGGACCGGGGTGACCGGCTCGTCACTCACTGGACGATCTCCGTGGGCGTCACGCGACGAGTGCCCTGGCGGCGCCCACGACGACGTCGACGGCGGTGGACTCGACGCGGGCGTGCACGGACGGGTCGGGAATCTCCTGCTGCGTGCGGTTGACGAGGACTCCGGCGACCATGCCGGCTCGCCAACCGTTGGCGGCGCACTGCGTGAACAGCGTGGCGCTCTCCATCTCGTAGTTGAGGACGTGCAGCGCGGCCCACTCGTCGCGGCTGCCCTGGAACGCACGTCGGACGTAGTCGCGACACGGTGTCGTACCGTTCCTGACCGGGGTAGAAGGTGTCGGACGCGGCGGTGATGCCGACGTGGGCCGTCACGCCCGGCGCTCGCGCGGCGTCACGAGGGCGGTCACGCAATCGAAGTGGGCAACAGCCGGATACTCGAGCGGTGCGAAGTGCAAGCTGGCGCCGTCGAGCCGGACCGACGCGGTGGTGACGATCACGTCGGCGACGGCGATGTCGGGCTGGATCGCACCGGTGGTGCCGACTCGGAGGAACGTGCGCACCCCGAGCTGGGCCAACTCCTCGACGGCGATCGATGTCGACGGTCCGCCGATGCCGGTCGAGCAGACGACGATCGGCACCCCGTCGGCGGCACCGAGATAGCTCGTGAACTCGCGGTTGGACGCCAGGTGGGTCGAGTCGGCGAAGTGGCCGGCGATCTTGGCAACCCGCCCCGGATCGCCGGGCAGGATCGCCAGCGTCGCACCGTGCAGTCGGTCACGGGTCAACCCGAGATGGAACACGTCCGACATCGGGCAAACCGTATCCCACGGGTCAGAAACGCCCGGCGTCGACCATGAAGCTCTGTGCCGTGCAGCCCCCGCCGTCGTCGGCGGCGAGGAACAACACCATCTGGGCGAACTCGTCGGGCTCGATCCGCTTCTTGAGCGCCTGATCGCGCATCGTCGCCTGCTCACCCTCCGGCGACCACCACTTCGCCAGTTGCCGCTCGGTGGGCACCCAGCCCGGCAGGACCGTGTTGACCCGCACGTTGTAGGGGCCGAACGTGCGCGCCATCGTGCGCGTGATGCCTTCGACGGCAGACTTGGCGATGGCGTACCCGGGGAACATGTCCTCCTGCATCATGTAGCTGCTCGATCCGATGTTGACGATCGACCCCAGTCGTGTCTCCATCATCTGCGGAGCCAATGCCTGGATCGCGAAGAAGTAGTGGCGCAGGTTGGTGTTGATGCGGTCGTCGAAGTACTCGGGTGTGACGTCACGCCAGTCGTGGCGGTCGTCGTTGGCTGCGTTGTTGACGAGCACCGTCACGCCGCCGAGCGCGTCGACCGCTGACTCGCACGCAGCTCGGAGGGCAGAGATGTCGAGCAGGTCGAGCTCGTAGAACAGCGGCACGTGCGCCGCCCCGGCCTCGATGCAGCGCTCGATCGTGCGCTGTGCGTACTCGGTGTTCTTGTCGACGAACGCAACCTTCGAGCCCTGCCTGGAGAAGTTCTGCACGAGCGCGCTTCCGATCCCATCGGCTCCGCCGGTGATGAACACCGTGCGATCGACCAGCGATGGATACGAGGCGTAGGTCACGAGATCTCCGTTCGGTTGAGTTGCGGAACCGGTGCGAAGCCGTACAGCTTCGCCGGGTTGTCGACCAGAACTTGTCGCTCGAGCCGGGACGTGGGCAACCATGCCTGTCGCAGCCGCAGCAGGTCCCCGGTGTCGAGCGGGTCGAGCTGTCCGGGGTGCGGCCAGTTGGTCGCCCACAGCATGCGTTCCGGTGCGTGCGCGACCAGCCGTTCCGACGAGTGCCGTCACGCTCGGGTAGCGCGGCGCACCTTCGAGCGTCGACTCGTACGGCGCCGACAGCTTGACCCAGCATCGCCCGCCGTCGAGCAACCTCAGCAGCGCCACGAATCGATCGTCCTCTGCGTCGACGGGCGGCATGTAGCGACCGACGTGGTCGATCACCACTTCGCACGCCAAGCCGGTCAACGTCGCCGTCCGATCTGGCAACTCGCGGCCGTTCATCTGGAGCTGGACGTGCCAGCCGAGCGGGGCGATGCGAGCAGCCACGTCGGGCAGGCTGCGCCAGTCGACGGCGCCCCCGGGAAGCATGTGGAAGCGGGCGCCCCGAGCCCCGCGACGGTGGAGTCGTTCGAGCTCGTCGTCGGTGGTGCGCTCGTCGACGACGACGACCGACCGGGCATCGTCGCCGAACTGCTCGGCGGCGTCGAGCTGGCACGAATTGTCGAAACCGTACGTGGTCGGTTGCACGATCACGACCCGTTCCAGCCCGAGTGCCCGTTGCACCTCGCGGTAATGCGGCGACCAGCGCGTCCGGAGGTCGCAGCAGCGATGTCGCCGCCGGCGGATAGCGGGCGTCGTAGAAGTGCATGTGCGTGTCGCACGCGCCCGGAGGTGACGGTCGCTCGTTCAACTCGCTGTCCCACCACTGCCGGAGCCGTCGTGCCGACTCGGGGTTGACGACTCGCGGCGGCATCTCGCGGTCGATGATCGATCGCACCTGCGCAACCGCACTCGCCGACTGGGCGTCGGCGTTCTCCGGGGTGAGTCCTCCGAGATGGGGCGTGGCGACGACGCCCTCGCGGCGGGCCAACTCGGGTGACGGTCGCTGATCTGGTGCACGGCCCACGTCCATGGCCAGCCCGCCGAGCTGCCCGGAATCGAGCGCCGACGTCACGGCGCCCTCGTCGAGCAGCTCGCCGCGCGACACGTTGACGAGCAGGGCGCCACGGCGCATCCGATCGAGGGCACGCCCGTCGATCAGGTTCTCCGTCGTCGCTTCGGCAGGAGCGAGCGGATACACGATGTCGGAGCGGTCGAGCAGCGTGTCGAGATCGACCTGCTCGAATCCCTGCGCGGTGGCGTCGACGAACGGGTCGCAGACGACGACTTCGACACCGAGGGCGCGCAGCGCCTCGGCGAGGTAGCTGCCGATCGATCCGAAGCCGATGATGCCCGCCGTTCGTCCCCGAAGCTGGCGACCGGTCCGTTGCTCGGGCTGGACGCCATCCCGATAGTCGTGCGTCGACTCGCTCACGGCACGTGCGAGATCCAGCGTCAGCGCCAGGGCGAGCTCGGCGGTCGAGGCCACGAAGCTCTTGTCGGCGCGGGCGACGAGCACACCGCAGGCGGAAGCCGCCGGCACGTCGACGGTCGACAGATCGACCGCGGTACGCAGGAATGCGAGCAGATCGGGCGACGACTCGAACAGCTCGGCCGGCCCCGGTGTGGAGCGATGGGCGACGACGACCTCACAGCCGGCGGCGGAGGCGATCAGGTCTGGCGTGGAGAGGTCGCGGCCCGACTGGTTGAGCACGACATCGGCGATCTCCTCCAGGTTCGGGAGCGCCCGCCCGAAGTAGGCCTCGAGATCCTCACGGTTGTGAGTCACGAACACCCGCACCATCGAGCCGAACCTACCGATACTGAGGAGCTGCGCCGCAGGCGCGGAGCGACGGTCGACAATCGAGGACATGAGCGGACCGAAAAGGACCGAAGCGACGAATCCGCGCATGTCCTGACTACGGTCGGTCGGTATGGGACGAGCCTCTGGACGACACGCCATCAAGACGCCTCCTCACCACGCCGCCTGGACCGACTACCTCACGCTCTGGCGCGAGGCGGATGAGATCGAGGTGTTCGAATCGGCTTGGAACTGGGACCACTTCTACCCGCTGGCCCCGCCCTACGACGGTCCCAACCTCGAAGCCTGGACGATGCTCGCCGCGCTCGCCCAGGCCACGACGCGCCTGCGTTTGGGAGCGATGGTCAACGGCATGCACCACCGCCACCCCGCAGTCACGGCCAACATGGCCGCGACACTCGACATCATCTCCGGGGGACGGCTCGAGCTCGGCATCGGCGCCGGTTGGAACGAGATGGAATCGGGGGCGTACGGGATCGAGCTCGGCAGCCTCAGGCAGCGGTTCGACCGGTTCGACGAAGGTGTCGAGATCGTCCGCTCGCTGCTCGACAACCGAGTCACCAACTTCCAGGGGGAGTACTTCACCGTCACCGAGGCGTGGTGCGAGCCCAAGCCGGTCCAGGCCAAGCTCCCGCTCGTGATCGGCGGCAAGGGTCGCAAGCGGACGTTGCGAACGGCGGCGCGGTGGGCCGACCAGTGGGACATGACCTTCCCTGCCGCGCCGGCCGACTGGCTCGCGCTCGACGAGACGTTGCGCGCCCACTGCGACGCGATCGGACGCGACCCCGGCGAGATCACCCGATCGGTCCATCTCGGATATGCCCCGGACGACGAACCATCGCGCCTGGCCGACACGGCAGGCGGGTTCTTCGAGGCGGGCGTCGATCTCGTGATCTGGTCGATGCAGGGCCCGATCGACGCTCGTCGGCTGGCGCCACTCGCAGACGCCTTGTGCACGACGTGATCCAGGCTTCTCAAGCTTGTATCAAGTAGAGCCGATGTTTACCTCGTGAAATGGCTTGTTACTCGCTCGCGCTCGGTGAAGATCGCCGTCGTCGGGCTGCTCGCCATGATTCCGTACTTCCTGATGGGGGATTCGCTGGCAGCGGGCATCTACTGGGACGTCTGCCTGGTGCTCATGATGGGGGTGGCGTTCTACTTCGCCTGCCGGCTCCCCGAACGGCGCGCTCCGTGGCTCCTGATCGTGGGCGGGCAGTTCTGCTTCCTCGCCGGCGACATCACCTGGATGGTGCTCGATCACGTGGTCGCCAGCGAGGCCTACCCGAATCTGGGCGACGTGTTCTACGTCAGCGGCTACGTCCTGATCGCGATCGGGCTGTCGATGCTGTGGCGCTCGCAGCGCGCGATCGCCAACATCGGCGCGCTCGTCGACGGACTGATCGTCGGCGTCGCCGCCGCTGTGCTGCTGTGGGTCTTCTTCATCGGCCCGGCCGTGCTCGACGGCGAGGTCGGGTTCGCCGAGCGCGTGATCAACACCGCCTATCCGGCGGGCGACCTGCTGCTGATCGCGATGGGTGCTCAACTGGCGATGCGCCTGCGCCGGTCGGCGCCGTCGTGGATCCTCATGCTGGGCATGGCGTCGCTGTTGATCGGCGACATCTGGTACGCCTACCTGGCGGCCGCCGACACCTACGTCGCCGGCCACCCCGTCGACGCCCTCTGGTGGATGAGCTACGTGGCGATCGCCGCACTCGTCGTGCACGAGCGGGTCGGCGAGCTGTCACAGGCCAGGATCGATCCGGGTGGGCCGCGTCTGACCCTGGTGCGGGTCGCCGTGCTGGCGGGGACGACGATGGCGGCTCCGGTCACCTTGGCGGCGCGGGCGTCCGGCGAACTGACGCTCGAGCTGATCCCACTGCTCGGGGGGACGATCGTCCTGTTCCTGCTCGTCGTCACCCGGCTGGCGATCGTCGCTCAGCAGCTCGAGACCAGCCGCGGCCGGCTCGAGTACGACGCCACGCACGACGCGCTCACAGGCCTCGGCAACCGGGCCCTGTACAGCGAGCGCGTCCGCCAGGCGCTGGAAGTCGCCGAGCCGACGCCCGCCCGCACGGCGGTGCTGTGCATCGACCTCGACGACTTCAAGACCGTCAACGACAGCCTCGGCCACGCCGCCGGCGACCGCATGCTGCAGGAGATCGGCGGCCGCCTGCGTTCCGTCGTCCGCCGGGCCGACTCGGTCGCCCGACTGGGCGGCGACGAGTTCGCCGTGCTCGTCCAGGGCGAGCCGGCCGACGCCGCGCTCGAGATCGCCGATCGGCTGCTGGCCGAGCTTGCCAAGCCGATCGCCCTCGGACCCGGTGTGACCGCCCACTCCGGGGCGTCGATCGGCATCGCCTTCGGCGATCCGGACGACTCGGTCGAGGGCCTGCTGCGCGACGCCGACATCGCCATGTACACCGCCAAGAACAACGGCAAGGGCCGTTGGGAGGTCTACCGGCCGGGCATGCGGCAGCAGGTGCTCGAGCGCTTCGAGCTCCGCGCGGACCTGACACACGCCCTGCAACGCAACGAGTTCTTCCTGCACTATCAGCCGATCATCGAAGTCGAGTCGGGCGCGGTGCGCGGAGTCGAGGCGCTGGTGCGCTGGCAGCATCCCGAGAAGGGCCGGATCGATCCTGGCCGGTTCATCTCGCTCGCCGAGGAGACCGGTCTGATCATCCCGATCGGGCGGTGGATCCTCCGCGAGGCGTGCACTCAGGCGCAGAGCCTCGATCCGAGCCGGAACGGGCCGCACATCGCCGTCAACGTCAGCGCCGTCCAGTTGCGATCGCCGCAGCTCGCCGGTGACGTGATCGATGCGTTGCACGCTGTCGGGCCTGGCCCCGAACAGGCTGCTGCTCGAGTTGACCGAATCGACGATGATCGACGACTACGCCGCCGCTGCCGAGCAGTTGGCGACGATCCGGGAGCTCGGCGTGCGGATCGCGCTCGACGACTTCGGGGCCGGCTACACGTCGCTCCGCCAGCTGCAGTCGTTCCCGGTCGACGTCGTGAAGCTCGACCAGACCTTCATCAAGACCACCATGGAACACGACGGGGGAGTGCTCGACGGCTTGATCTCGATGGCCAACTCGCTGGGACTCGAAACGGTCGGCGAGGGGATCGAGGAGACGGCCCAGCTGACCGCGCTTGCGCGAGGCCAACTGCCGTTACGCACAGGGGTACCTGTTCTCGCGACCGGTGCCGCTGGCCGAGCTCGACGCCGCGATCGAGACAGCCCGCGCGTGGCGGCCTCGACCCAGGTCGGCTGACCGTCACCGGAAGTCGTACAGCGATTCCGGGTTGTCGACCAGGATCCTGCGGCGCACGTCGGGGTCGGGTGCGAACAGCGCCAGCAGATCGAGCAGGTCGCCGTCGTCGGGCGTGTGGCGAACGTTCGGATGTGGCCAGTCGGTGCCCCACAGGACCCTGTCGGGCGCGGCCTCGATCAAGGCGCTCGCGAACGGAACCACGTCGTCGTACGGCGGCGTCCCATCGGTGGTGAGGCGTTCGGCGCCGGAGAGCTTGACCCAGCAACGGGGATCGGCCATCAGCGTCAGCAACTGCTGGAACGGCTCCTGTTCGACTCCCTGTTCGACCGGTACCCGCGCCATGTGGTCGATCACGTAGGGGCAGGGCATGCGGTCGAGCAGGTCGGCGTACGACGGCAGGTCCTTGGCGTCGAAATGGAGCACGATGTGCCACCCGAACGGCTGGACCCGGTCGACGAGGCGCCAGAACACGTCGAGCTCCGGCGCTCCGCCGAGATGGGCCACGAAGTTGAATCGGGTGCCGCGAACGCCGGCATCGTGCAGGCGGGCGATCTGTGAGGTCGGTGAACGACTCGTCGATCATCGCCACACCGGCGTAGCGGCCACCGCCCCGCTCCAGTGCGTCGACCATCGCCATGTTGTCGGTGCCGTGGCAGCTGGCTTGGACGAACACCGCCCGCGACAGGCCGAGACGGAACTGCAGCCGGTCGAAGGCGTCGATCCCCGAGTCGGGTGGCGTGTAGGTGCGATCGGCCGAGTACGGGAACCGGGCGGCCGGTCCGAAGATGTGGCAGTGCGCATCGCACGCGCCGGGCGGGGGCGTGAACGCGCGTGGGGGGTGCGGGGCCGGGTGCGGGGCGGCGATGGTTGTCGTGGACAAGGAACCTCCGGCGTTGGGTCAGTCGATCGCGTGGGAAGACGGTGCCGTCGAACAACTTGCGGGCGGTGCGGATGATGCCGGCGCGCTCGACGTCGAGCGTGCCGTCGCCCCGCGACGTCGGCATCGATCGCAGCGGTGAACACGCCGGTGGGGTGCTCGCAGACGATCCGCCGCGGATCGGCCCCTGGTCTCAACACCGATGCGGCCGGCGAGCCCGGCAGCAGTGCCGCCGTCGCCACCGACACCGCACCGAGCACGCCGATCGCCTCGTGGCAGCGATGCGGGATGAACGTGCGTGTGTTGATGTCTCCTCCGGCGGACCGGAGGCGAGACCAGGGTCAGCTTCGGGACGCTGGCGGCCGAGACATCGCCGAGGTTCATCAGTGGCCCGGCCTGGAGTCGGATCGATTCGAGCCGGGAGCGCAGCTCGGCGTTCGCTTCCAGCTCGGACGGGCTCTCGGTGCCCTCGACACCGAGGTCGGCGGCGCGCATCACGACGACCGGCATCCCGTTGTCGATCATCGTCACCTCGACCGTGTCGATGATGTCGACGGCGTTGGAAGTCGGCAGCAGTGAACCGCACGACCCGCCGGCGATGTCGGAGAAGTCGATCTGGATCGCCGCCGCCGTGCCGGGAACGCCGTCGATCGCGGCATCACCGGCGTACTCGGGCAGGCCGTCGCGGAGCGGGAACGTGGCGGTGGCCAGGCTGTCGGTGTTGACCATGAAGATGCGCACCGACGCCGTCGACGCCGCGGGCGCGGGCACGACGAGCCGCCGCTCGACGGCGAACGGACCGATCCCGGCCAGCAGGTTCCCGCAGTTCTGCTGATCGGTCACGATCGGTTCGTCGACGAAGACCTGGAGGAACAGGTAGTCGACGTCGGCATCGGGCCGGCTCGAGGGGCTGACGACGGCGACCTTGCTGGTGAGTGGATGGGCTCCACCGAGCCCGTCGATCTGCCGCGGGTCGGGCGTGCCCATGATCCGCATCAGCAACTCGTCGCGCCGCGCCAGCGTCGGAGGGCAGGTCGTCGGCCAGGAAGTAGGCGCCCTTCGACGTCCCGCCCCGCATCAGCATGCACCGCACGCCCGACTCGTTCGACGACTCGACCATCGGCAGCTTCGTCAGCCGCGTGGCGACGCATCGGTGGCGGTCACGATGAGCATGTCGCCAAGGTACTGCCGTACATTCGAGACATGCCCATCGAAGGTGAGTACGAACCGAGCGCCCACGACTGGGTCCGCGACCAGGTCGCCGAGTACGAGGCGTCCGGTGGCCAACGCGCCAACACGCTGCGCGACACCGGGATCCCGATCATCGTCGTCACGATGCGCGGTCGCACATCGGGCAAGGTTCGCAAGATCGGATTGATGCGGGTCGAGCACGACGGGAAGTACGCCCTGATCGCCTCGTACGGCGGCCGGCCCGACAATCCGGTCTGGTACCACAACCTCGCTCGCCGACCCGCAGGTCACGATCCAGGACGGCCCCGAGCCCCGCAGCTACGTCGTCGGAGAGGTCGTCGGCGACGAGCGCGACGAGTGGTTCCAGCGTGGGGTCGACGTGTTCCCCAACTATGCCGAGTACCAGGCGAAGACCGAACGTGTGATCCCGGTCCTCGTCGCCACGCCGAGTGGCTGACGCGGCGGCGACATCCACAGGCCACCCACAGCTTTGCCACAGGGCAATTCACACGTTTTCGGGGGTGACGATCCACAGGCCCTGATCGTTCACACTGATGCCCGTGAGCACCGGCATCCTGCGACCCACGCAACGCGCCCGTCGTCACGGGGCGGTGTTGCAACCGGCCGAGCGGCGTGAGTTGGAGCGGGCCGGCTGGCGAACGACGCTCGACTACCGCGAGAACCACGTGCGCGGTCTCGACGGCCGGCTGTTGCGGATCGAGCCGATCTGGATCGCCGTCGCCGAGCGCTACGACGGCCGTGTGTCGATCGCCTCCGCCGAGGGCTCGACCGCCGACGAGGCGTGGCAGAACGTGTGCGACGAGATCGACGACGCCCGGATCACCACGACCTACCGCGTGCGAGTCGCCGCCCGCTGAGCCCGTCAGTCCGAGACAGCTGAGTAGAGGTCGGGCTGCGACAGCGGTTCGACCGCGACCGAGCCGCCCGTCGCCAACGATTCGAGGATCGCCTCGACGACGGCGTGTGCGACCAGACCGTCCCACGTGGTGGGGCCGACCGCGACGCCGGACCGGATCGAGTCGACCCACGCCCGGTTCTGGGCGCGGTAGGCCTCGGCGAACCAGGCGAACCAGTCGGGCCCGATGTAGGTGTCGAGCGAGCCGTTGCGTCGCCGGGTGGCCCGGGTCGGGGCGCCGGTGAGCACGTCGCCATCGTGCGCCGAGCACCTCGACCGAGACCTCGTAGGCGAACCCGGCATCGTCGAACTCGACCATCGCGTGCGCGCCCGACGCGAGCCGGCACACGGCGAGCACGTGACGGAACGAGCCGTCGGCGGCGCCCGGCACCGAAGGCCTGCACCGACGTGATCTCGTCGCCGGTGATGAATCGCACCGAATGGATGTCGTGCACCATCGACTGGCCGACGATCTGGTCGAGCGGGCGTCGCCGGTCGTTGAGTTGCGGTGGACGGCGCGCAACGCGTCGATGCGGCCGGCATCTGGCAGCTCCGCCATCAGTTGCACGTGGGCGGGGTCGTACTCGCGCATGAAGCCGAGTTGGATCCGACGACTGCCGACCGCCACCTCGGCCTCGATCACCCGCCAGGCGTCGGCGAGCGTCGTCGCCAGCGGCTTCTCGCACAGCACCCACTGACCGGTCTGCGATGGCCGCGATCGCCAGGTCGGCATGCGTGTCGTCGGGCGAGGCGATGATCACGCCGTCGATCGTCGCGTCGGTGGCGAGCGCCATCGGATCGGTGAGCGCGCACGCATCCGAGCGCGGCGGCCACCGCTCGGCGTTGGCTTGCATCGGATCGGCGACGGCGACGAGCTCGACATGGGCCAGGTCGGCCAAGCGTGTGGGCGTGGAACGAACCCATGCCGCCGACGCCGATCACACCCACCCGCACAGTTTCCATGGGCGAAGAGTGTGCCATCCGGTGCGTGTCCGGTGACGAGTCGCCGAGACCGCAGCACGGAGCAGGCGGACGCAATCTGTTCACGATGCGGAACGGTTCTGCATCGTGGAACACGAGCTGGTAGCTTGCGTCGGCTCGCGGGCCAGCTCACACGGCACACAGGGGAGCGCATGCAACTCGCAGAACGACTCGGCCGGCTCGGCACCGAGACCGCGTTCGCGGTATCGGCGGCTGCGGCCGACTGGGCGGCGCGCGGCAATCGCGTCTACCCGTTCCATCTCGGCGACATCGACCTGGCGACGCCGGCCAACATCGTCGAGGCGATGAACAGGGCGATCGCCGAGGGCAAGACCGGCTACTGCCCGGCGGCCGGGATCGCGCCACTGCGCGAGGCGCTCGCCGCCAACATCGGCGCCGCCCGCGGGCATCGAGCTGCTCGGCGCCAACATCGTCGTCCAGCCCGGCGGCAAGCCGGTGATCACCAAGTTCATCCAGACCCTGATGAACCCCGGCGACGGCGTGCTCTACCCGAATCCCGGGTATCCGATCTACGAGAGCCAGATCGACTACTTCGGCGGCCGCGCCCTGCCGTACCGCTACCACGAGACGGCGAGCGGCTTCGGCATCGACCTCGACCAGCTCCGGGAGCTTGGCGCCCCAGGCGCGGCTGCTGATCTACAACAACCTGCAGAACCCGCTCGGGTTGCGAGAGCTCCGCCGACGAGATGGCCGAGATCGCCCGGCTGGCGGTGGAACACGACCTGTGGGTGCTGTCCGACGAGGCCTACTTCGAGATGCGCTACGCCGGCAGCTCGACCTCGATCGCCTCGCTGCCGGGCATGGCCGAGCGCACGGTGATCCTGTACACGTTCTCGAAGAAGTTCGCGATGACCGGCTGGCGTCTCGGATGTGCAGCTGCGCCGGCGGCCGTCGCCGATCAGATCGCCAAGCTCAACACCAACGACGAGAGCTGCACGACCCACTTCGTGCAAGCGGCGGGCGTCGAAGCGTTGCGCGATCCGTCCGGGTCCGAGCCGATCCTGGCCGAGCTCGAGCGCCGCCGGGACGCCGCGGTGACGGCGCTCGCCGCGGTGCCGGGCGTCACGTGCGCCACGCCGGACGCCACGTTCTACCTGTTCCCCAACGTCACCGAAGCCGTGGCGCGCACGGGGTGCGAGGGCGTCACCGAGTTCGCCACCGCCGCGCTGCACAACACCGGCGTCTCGTTCTGCACCCGGCACCACTTCGGCAGTGCCCAGCCGGGCGAGACGGCGCACTACATCCGGCTCGCCTACTCGGGCATCTCCGCCGACCGACATCGCCGAGGGGATCGGTCGCCTCGCCGATTGGGTCTCGGGCCGATGACGGACGGCCGCATCGTCGTCCTCGGCCGGATCCCCGAGCCCGGGCTCGACGCTGCTGGCAGAGGCCGGCGAGGTGTGGGCGTGGGATCGCGACGAGCCGATCCCGACGACGTCCGCGACGCCAGGTTGGCCGACGCCGATGCGGCGGTCACGCTGCTCACCAACCAGGTCGACGAGGCGTTCCTGGCCGCCGCCCCGAAGCTCAAGATCGTGGCCAACGTCGCTGTCGGCTACAACAACATCGACCTCGACGCCTGTGCGCCGCCGCGACGTGCTCGTGTCGAACACACCCGGGGTGCTCGCCGACGCCACGGCCGACCTGGCGATGGCTCTGATGCTGATGGTGACGCGCCGGCTGGCCGAGGGTGAACGCCTGATCCGCTCCGGTGAAGCGTGGCAGTGGGGCATGTTCATGATGCTCGGCTCCGGCATCCAAGAGCGCCAGCTGGGCATCATCGGGATGGGCGGCATCGGCGAAGCACTGGCGCGCCGGGCGCGGGCGTTCGGGATGAGCGTCGTGTACCACAACCGGCGTCCCGTCGACCCGGAGGTCGAGCGTCAGCTCGGCGCCCGGCGGGTCGAGCTCGAAGCAACTGCTGGCGACGAGTGATGTCGTGTCGGTCAATTGCCCGTACAACGCCGACACCCACCACCTCATCGACGCCGAGGCGTTCGGTCGCATGAAGCGCTCGGCCGTCCTGATCAACACGGCGCGTGGCCCGATCGTCGACGAGGCGGCGCTGGTCGACGCCCTCACCGACGGGCAGATCGCCGGGCGCCGGGCTCGACGTGTTCGAGCACGAGCCGGCGGTTCACCCGGGGCTGATCCCGCTCGACAACGTCGTGCTCGTCCCGCACCTCGGTTCGGCCACGATCGAGACCCGATCGGCGATGGCGAGTGCTCGCGGCGCGGAACGTGGTGGAGGTGCTCGCCGGCCGCCCGCCGGTGACGCCGGTCAGCCCGCGTTGAGCGAAGCCAGGATCGAGTTGAACGTGGCGCTCGGGCGCATCGCCGCCGCTGCCTCAGCCGGGTCGGGCCGGTAGTAGCCGCCGATGTCGTTGGCATGTCCTTGATCGTCGAGCAGTTCACGTTCGATCACCGGCCAGTTGGCCGCGAGCGACTCGGCGATCGGCGCGAAGCGTGCCGCCAGCTCGGGGTCGTCGGTCTGGTTCGCCAGTGCTTCCGCCCACGCCGTGGCGAGGAAGCAGTGGCTGCCACGGTTGTCGATCTCGCCGAGCCGGCGCGCCGGTGACATGTTCTCGTCGAGCAGGCGGCCGGTGGCGGCGTCGAGCGTGTCGGCGAGCACCTTGGCCCGGGTGTTCCCGGTGACCGCGGCGTACTGCTCGAACGACACGGCGAGCGCCAGGAACTCGCCGAGCGAATCCCACCGGAGGTAGTTCTCCTTCAGGAACTGCTGCACGTGCTTGGGCGCCGACCCACCGGCCCCGGTCTCGAACAGACCACCGCCGTTGATCAGCGGCACGATCGAGAGCATCTTGGCACTCGTGCCGAGCTCGAGGATCGGGAACAGATCGGTGTTGTAGTCGCGCAGCACGTTGCCGGTGACCGAGATCGTGTCGAGGCCCTGGCGGATGCGCTCGACCGAGAACTTGGTGGCCTCGACCGGCGACAGGATGCGGATGTCGAGCCCGTCGGTGTCGTGATCGGCGAGATACCGCTCGACCTTGGCGATCAACTGGGCGTCGTGGGCGCGCGTCGGCGTCGAGCCAGAACACGGTGACGGCGCCGGTGGCGCGGGCGCGGCCGACGGCGAGCTTGACCCAGTCCTGGATCGGCAGATCGCGGACGTTGCACATGCGCCACACGTCGCCCTGCTCGACGGCGAACTCCATCAGCGACGTCGCCCGACTGGCGAACGACGCGCACGGTGCCGTCGGCGGGGATCTCGAACGTCTTGTCGTGCGACCCGTACTCCTCGGCGGCTTGCGCCATGAGACCCGACGTTGGGCACCGATCCCATCGTCGCCGGGTCGTAGGCGCCGTGCGCCTTGCAGTCGTCGATCACGGCTTGGTAGATGCCGGCGTAGCTGCGAGTCGGGGATCACGGCCTTGGCAGTCTTGCGTGCTTGCCGTCGGCGTCCCACATCTGGCCCGACTGGCGGATCATCGCCGGCATCGAGGCATCGACGATGATGTCGCTCGGCACGTGCAGGTTGGTGATGCCCCGGTCGGAGTCGACCATCGCCAACCGCGGTCCGGTCGGCCATCACCTCGGCGATCGTGCGCTCGATGTCGGCGCGGTCGCCGGCGGGGAGCTCGGCGATCACGGCGAGCACGCTGCCCCAACCGTTGTCGGGATCGGCGCCGGCGGCCTCGAGCACGTCGCCGAACTTCTCGAACACCGGCGCGAAGTAGGCCCGGACGGCGTGCCCGAACAGGATCGGGTCGGACACCTTCATCATCGTCGCCTTGAGATGAACCGAGAACAGGACGTCCTGCGGCGCGGGCGTCGTCGATCTGCTCGGCGAGGAAGTCGCACAACGCCCGCTTCGACATGAACGTGCCATCGACGACCTCGCCCGCCTGCACCTCGACCGACGGCTTGAGGATCGTGACCGTGCCGCCCGACGTCGAGCTCGATGCGCAGATCGTCATCGGTGTCGATCGTGATCGACTGCTCGTTCGAGCGGAAGTCGTGGGCGCCCATCGTCGCCACGTGCGTCTTCGACTCGGGCGACCACGCCCCCATCGAGTGCGGATGCGTTGCGGGCGTACTCCTTGACCGCCTTCGGCGCCCGGCGGTCGGAGTTGCCCTCGCGGAGCACCGGGTTGACCGCCGAGCCCTTGACCCTGTCGTAGCGAGACTTGATGTCGCGCTCGGCGTCGGTGGTGGGATCGTCGGGATAGTCGGGGAGGGCGAAGCCCTTCGACTGCAACTCGGCGATGGCGGCGTCGAGCTGCGGGTTCGAGGCCGAGATGTTGGGGAGCTTGATGATGTTCGCCTCGGGCCGCAACGTCAGCTTGCCGAGCTCGGTGAGGTCGTCGCTGACCTGCTGCTCGGGCGGAGAGGAAGTCGGGGAACTGGGCCAGGATCCGGCCGGCGAGCGAGATGTCACGTGACTCCACCGACACCCCGGCGACACCGGCAAACGCCTCGATGATCGGCAACAGCGAGTACGTCGCCAACGCCGGCGCCTCGTCGGTGTGGGTGTAGATGATCGTCGACTCGGTCACGAAATGAGGTTATCGGTCACGCCACTGCGTCGGCGGGGGAGTCGCTGGGGTGCAGCGGGGTCGGGTTGGTCTGGGCGGAGACGATCACGGCGAGGGCGCCGACGACGACGCCCATCGCCATCAGCTGCGGGACGGTGAGTGCCTCGTCGAGGAAGATCCACGCCGCGATCGAGGCCAGCACCGGGATCAGCAGCGTCAGCGTCGAGCTCAGCCACAACGGAACCGTGGAGATGCCCCAGTTCATCAGCAGTGCCCGAGCACACCGCCGATCAGCAGCAGGGCGATCAGCGGCACCCACTCGGGGCCGGGAGGCGCCGACATGTCCTGTCCGAAGGCGAACCCGACCGGGAGGGCGACGAGCGCCGACCCACCAGGCGCTGCCGGTCGTGAACTCGAACGGGGTCAGCGTTGCGTTGGACGCGCTTGGCGAACACGAAGTACCCGCTCCAGGCGAACAGCGCCCCGACCGCGGCGAGGTCGCCGGCGCCGCTCCATTCGGGCGTCCCGGACGACTGGGTGATGACGACGATCACGCCGGCGATGGCGACCAGCGCGGCGGCGATCTCGCGGCGGCCGGATCCGCTCGCCGAACATCTGCGTGGCGAAGCCGGCGATCACCAGCGGCTGCAGGGCGCCGATCGTCGTGGCGTTGACGACGTTGGTGAGCTTGACGGCCGTGAAGAACAGGATCACGTCGACGGCTGAGCAGGATGCCTCCGGGCGGCCGAGAGCCGCAGCACCCGCCACGTCAGCCGGCCACCGCGCGACGTGCATCCACACGGTCAACAGTGGCGGCGTAGATCAGGAACCGCCAGAAGGCGATCGCGATCGCGTCCATGTCGATCGACTTGATGATCACGCCGGTGACGCCCCAGGCGCTGATCGCGACGCCGATCGACGATCAGGCCGAGCTTCTGATCGGAGTGCTTCGCGGACGGGTGAGCGCACGGGTGATCGATCAACCGGTCACGGAGTCGAGCCAGGCGACCAGTGTCGGCGAGCACGGTCTCCTGTTCCGGTTCGTTGAAGATCTCGTGGTACAGCCCGTCGTAGTAGTGGGCGGTCACCTGTGGCGTTGACCGCGCCCGCCTCGAGCTCGTGCGTGCCGGACGACGTCGGCCAGCTGGTCGGCGGTGCCGTGCTGCAGCAGGATCGGGAGCCGCAGCTCGGCGATAGCGCGCCGGGAAGCGCTGCATCGACGCCGATCAGCGCCGCGCCGAGACCGGCCGAGATCTTGCCGGTGTACACGAGCGGGTCGGCTCCGGTAGGCGGCGACCACGGCAGGGTCGCGGCTGATCGCGTCGGCGCTCAGCGCTTCGGCGCGCAGCCCGGGTGCGATCTTGCCGACGAGCATGGCGAGCTTGATCTTGCTCGGCGAGAGGCTCGTCGCCGGCTTTCAAGCGCCGGCGCGCTCAGTGCCAGCCCGCGCACACCCTGGTTGATGGTCGAGCACGTGCCCGACGCGCCAGGTTGCCGCCCATGCTGTGACCGAGCACCACGAGCGGCAGTCCGGGGTGCTGCGGCTTCGACGAGCGCGCGGAACTGCGCGAGGTCGCGCTGGAACTCGTCGTAGGTCTTGACGTACGACGCGCTTGCCGTCGGATCGGCCGTGGCCGCGATGGTCGAGGGCGTGCACCGCGTATCCGGCGCTCGGAGCAGCGGCCCGCGACGTGGGCGTAGCGGCCGGAGTGCTCACCGAGCCCGTGGAAGAGCAGGACGACGGCCTTGGGGTCGCCGTCGGGCAGCCAGGCCTGGTGGAAGATCGTCAGACCGTCGGAGGCGACGGAAGCGTGCCCTCGCGTGTGCCGCATCCCGCCAGTCTGCCGTCCGATCGGGTCACGAGACAGCGCCTGTCGATCAGCCGCGCGAGCAGGTCGTCGTAGTCGTCGACAGCCGGGAACTGCGGGAACTCGGCCTTGATCGTTGGCCGGGGCGTGGAACAGGAACCCGTGGTCGGCGGCAGCGAGCATGGCGAGTGTCGTTGTACGAGTCGCCGGCGGCGATCACGCGGTAGTTGAGGCCGCGCAAGGCGTCGACGGCGCACCGCTTCTGGTCGGGCTGGCGGAGCCGGTAGTCGACGATCCGGTCGTCGCTCGACGACCAGCCGGTGGCACAGGATCGTCGGCATGCCGAGCTGCACCATCAACGGCCTGGCGAACTGCTCGAACGTGTCGGACAGGATCAGCACCTGCGTGCGGTCGCGCAGGTCGTCGAGGAACTGGCGCGGCGCCGGGCAGCGGCTCGAGCCCGGCGATCACGTCGGCGACCAGCGACATCGTCAGGCCGTGGGCGGCGAGCAGCTCGAGCCGGCCGCGCATCAGCACGTCGTAGTCGGGCTCGTCACGGGTGGTGCGGCGCAGCTCGGCGACGCCCGGTGCGCTCGGCGACGGCGATCCAGATCTCGGGAACCAGCACACCCTCGAGGTCGAGCGTGACGATCGTCTGACGGTGTGGCATCGCCGGACAGTGTGGACGATCGGCCGGCGTCGATGCCAATGATGGGCGGCGCTGCCAAGATGAGCGGCGTGGCGACCAGACACCCGATCCCGGCCGAGTACCAGATTCACGACGCGCGCTTCCTGGCGCTGATCGTGCCCGGCGCCGAGCTGCGGCATCTCCACGACGGGCAGCCTGTGGGCGGAAGGGCCGGTGTACCTGCCTGACGACGGACGTCCTGCTGTGGAGCGACGTGCGCCGCAACCGGTGCCTGCGGCTCGACGTCGCCACCGGCGCGGTCGTCGCTGCACCCAGCCGGCCAACTTCAACAACGGCCACACGCGCGATCGCCGAAGGACGTGTGATCGCCTGCGAGCACGGCACGCGATCGGTGGTGCGCTTCGAGCCCGACGGCACGCGCAACCGTGCTCGCCGATCGCTTCGACGGCAAGCGCTTCAACAGCCCCAACGACGTGGTGGTCGCCTCGGACGGTTCGATCTGGTTCACCGATCCGACCTACGGCATCGACAGCTACGAAGAGGGGCTACCCGGCGGAGTCCGAGATCGGAGCCTCGCTACGTGTACCGCATCGATCCCGTGTCCGGCGTCGGTGACGGCGGTGGTCACCGACATGGTGCGGCCGAACGGGCTGGCGTTGTCGATCGACGAGCGCTCGCTGTACGTCGCCGACACCGGCGTCAGCCACGTCCCTGACGGCCCGCGCCACATCCGCCGCTACGACGTCGACGTGGCAGCGGGGCGCGGTCACCGGGGGCGGCGAGGTGTTCGCGACCTGCCCGGTCGGGGCGTTCGACGGCTTCCGGCTCGACGTCGACGGCCGGCTGTGGGCGAGCGGCCGGCTCGGCGTGCACTGCTACGACCCGGACGGCACGTTGCTCGGCACGATTCGGCTGCCGGAGACGTGCGCCAACGTCGAGTTCGGTGGCGCGCGACCGGCGCACGCTGTTCATGACGGCCACGACGTCGCTGTACGCGCTCGACGTCGGCGGTCGCCGGCGCGCGATAGCGTCAGGCGTCGGCCCGCGTCGCCGTGCCGACCGGTTCGGACGACCGCGACGAAGCCGAGCAGCGGCGTCGCCCGCACCCGCGCCTGAGCGCCTTGCGGAGCCGACGTCCGTTCGGTCGCCAGCCAGGCCACGACCGATGCGCGCCGGCCGTCGTCGACGGCGAGGTAGGTCGAGAACCGGTCGCGGTCGGCGAACGGGTTGAGGATGTTCGAGTACGGCACGACGTCGCTCGGCCGGCGGGTGCGGACGACCAGCCCGATGCGCACCCGTGTCGCGACCGAGTCGATCGCGCCGGCGAGGATCGACCACGCCGCCCACAGCAACGGGAACCAGCACAGCACGGCGAGCACGGTCGCCAGCGACTGGATCAGGTCGATCTGGCCCGGCACGCGATCGAGCAGTGAGGTCGAGCTGCTCGCCGTCGGCGACACCGTGCAGGAAGCTCTGCAGCCACCGTGCCACGAGCAGCACCACCACTCCGATCACGGCGACCTTGAGCGGGTGCTGGCCGTAGCCGGGCCGGATCGGGTAGTGGATGCGGGCGATGTGCGGACGGCGAGCCGGCCTCGCTCCAGGCGAACGCGGGCATCCTCGGCAGCCACCGGGAGTTGATCGTGAACCTGCTCGGCGACGCCCATCACACAAGCCAGCGCCAACGCCGACTGCTGGGGCGGTGCGGCGAGCACGGTGGCGGTGGAGGGGATCCGAGCCCGCAGCCGCCGGCGATAGCTCATCCATTCGACGCGCCCGTTCGCGTTCCGGTCGTCGTCGGACGCTGGTCGGCGGACGGCGGCACGATCGAACGTCGCCCAGGCGAGACCGATGATGGCGCCAGCACGGTCAGCAGCGCGATCGACCGCGACTTCCACGAGTCCTCGACCGCCACGTCGGTGCCACGCGTGACCGAGTAGGTCAGCGCGATCAGTCCGACCGCCGCAGGCGATCGCGCCCGGCGCGACCGGCGGACCACTCGAAACGACGCGTGCACAGCCCGAGCGACTGGGCATGGGCGGCGACCGCGTTCGCGAACCGTGATCCGCCAACGGCGGTCGAGCCGGTGCTGCGACATCGCCAACGTGCCGGCCGAGCTGACGTCGTTGAACGCCCGCGACATGAGGTGGCTGAGCACCTGCTGCTCGTACGGGCGGAGTGAGTCGCCGGCGCGCCCTGACCTCGCGTGACGACGACCAGCTCGTCGTCGACGACCGCCAGCCGAACCCAGCCACGGGCGGCCAGATCGAGGGTTGTCGCCGTGATCGCGCTGGCCGGGACGCGGAAGCCGTTGGTGAGGAGGGCGACGACTGCCGGGGTCTCGAGCGACGTCCCGTCGATCGGTTCCGGACGGCGGTCGTCGGCACCATCGGTCACGGTCACCGAGGCCGGTCGGGCGGCGTACTCGGACCACACGTGGTACAGCCACCCGCCGAGCACGACCAGCCCAGCGAGGGTGAGCGAAGGCGTCGCCGGGCGGTCGAGGAGGCCGAGGACACCGGCTGTGGCCGCGCCGAACATGTCGGTCATCTTGGCATGGGCGTCGGCTGGTGACAGCGGGACCCGACAGGGCTGGGCGGCGGGCCAGTAGTCGCGGCGCCGGGAGGTCGCGTTGGTAGCGTTCCGCCGGTGTCCGATCCGACTCCTGCGACCACGACGTCCTCCGAGGCACGGGTCCGCCCGACGATCGGAGTGGTCGGGACGGGCTACGTCGGGCTCACCACGGGCGCTTGCTTCGCCCACCTCGGGTTCGTGGTCGTGTGTGCCGACATCGATGCCGGCAAGGTCGCCCGGCTCCAGGCCGGCGAGATCCCGATCGTCGAAGACGGGCTCGGCGGCGATCGTGTCCGAAGCCGTGGCCGCAGGAC
Source organism: Ilumatobacteraceae bacterium (assembly GCA_963850755.1). Taxonomy (GTDB): domain Bacteria; phylum Actinomycetota; class Acidimicrobiia; order Acidimicrobiales; family Ilumatobacteraceae; genus Ilumatobacter. The sequence continues at coordinate 318,165 of CAWKMO010000009.1, forward strand.
GGCTGCGCTTCGTGATCGGTGCTGCGCAGGCCGCGGCCGATGCCGATGTCGTGTTCCTGTGCGTCCCGACTCCGCAGGACGACGACGGCAGCGCTGACCTGTCGTACATCGAGGCGGCGGCCAAGCGAGATCGGGCCGGTACTGCGCCCGGGTGCGGTCGTGGTCAACAAGTCGACGGTTCCTGTCGGCTCGGCGAGTGTCGTCGAGCGTGTGCTCGAGCGGTCGGATGTGGCCGTCGTCTCCAATCCCGAGTTCCTGCGAGAGGGCACGGCGGTTCACGACTTCCTGCATCCCGACCGTGTCGTGATCGGCGGCGACGATGCCGCCGCCGCCGAGCGTCGTCGCGAGCCTCTACCGCGACATCGACACCGAGATCATCGTCACCGACGCCGCCTCGGCCGAGACCATCAAGTACGCCGCCAACGGATTCCTGGCGATGAAGATCTCGTTCGTGAACGCTGTCGCCGCGTTGTGCGAGGCGGTGGGCGCCGACGTTCACCACGTGATCGAGGGGATCGGGTCCGATCGCCGGATCGGGCGCGCCTTCCTGCGCCCGGGGCCCGGCTGGGGAGGGAGTTGCTTCCCGAAGGACTCGCGTGCCCTCGTCAGCATCGCTGAGCAGCACGGGTACGACTTCTCGATGATGCGCGGCGTGATCGCCGTCAACGACGAGCAACGAGAACGGATGGTGCGCAAGATCGTCGCGGCCGCCGGCCGCGATGTGACGGCGACCGACGACGGAGCCTGGCCGGGCGTGCGGATCGGCGTGCTGGGCCTCACCTTCAAGGCCGGCACCGACGATCTCCGCGAGTCACCGAGCCTCAGCGTCATCGCCGAGCTCCGAGAACTGGGGGCCGAGTACAGGCCTACGACCCGACGACCCTGCCGCCGCTCCACGAGGGTCGGCGCGACTCGCTCGCCGGCATCGATCTGTGTCCCGACGTCTACTCGGCGGCGTCGGGAGCCGACGTGGTCGTGGTGCTCACCGAGTGGCCGGAGTTCGCCCACATCGATCTCGAGCGACTGGCCGGCGTGATGAGAGGGTCTGCGATCGTCGATACCCGCAACATGCTGCAACCGACAGCGGTGCGTCGGGCGTGGCCTCGCGTACGACGGCGTCGGGCGCCGCTGATGGCTCACGTCCTGCTCGCCGGCGGGGCCGGCTTCATCGGCTCCCATCTCGCCGATCGGTTGCTCGAGCGCGGCGACACGGTGGTGTGCGTCGACGACCTGTCGACCGGATCGCGTTCGCACGCCAAGGCCCACGCCAAGGACGACCGCTACTGGTTCGTGTGCCGGGACGTCTCGCGGCCGGGGCTGGCCGAAGCGATCGGTGACGACCGCTTCGAGGTCGTGATCAACCTCGCCAGCCCGGCATCACCTCCGGCGTTCTTGGCGCGGCCGATCGCCACCCTCGATGCCGGCAGCGTCGGCACCAAGGCACTGCTCGAGATCGCCCGCCGCGATCAGGCGCGGTTCTTCCTCGCCTCCACCAGCGAGGTGTACGGCGACCCGCTCGAGCATCCTCAGGTCGAGTCGTACTGGGGCAACGTCAACCCTGTCGGCGAGCGTTCGGTCTACGACGAAGCGAAACGATTCTCCGAAGCGCTGACGTCGGCGTACGCCCGGGTGTACGGGCTCGAGGTCCGGATCGCCCGGATCTTCAACACGTACGGACCCCGGATGCAGTTCGACGACGGGCGGGTCGTCACGAATCTGGTGCACCAGGCGCTCACCGGCGAACCGCTCACGTTGTACGGCGACGGCACCCAGACCCGCAGCTTCTGCTACGTCGACGACGAGGTCACGGGCCTGTTGGCACTGCTCGACAGCGACCTTGCCCGGCCGTGCAACATCGGGAATCCGCACGAGGTGACGATGCGCGAGTTGGCGACACTCGTGCTCGAGCTCACCGGCTCGAAGTCGGAGGTCGTCACCATGCCGCTGCCGAACGACGATCCGCGTGTTCGACGGCCCGACATCACACTCGCGCGTGACGTGCTCGGCTGGGAGCCCGTCGTCGACCTGCGGTCAGGCCTGATGCGCACCATCGACCATCACCGCGCGGCCTTGAACGCCTGATCCGAATCGGCGCGCTCCGGGCGGTCAGCCGAGCAGGTGCTCGAACACGAAGTTCGACTGCTTGACGGCGCCCATCGTCGCCCTCGACGCCGACGAGTAGCGGTGCCCTGGGTACAGGATGACGTCGTCGTCGACGCGTGCCAGACGGCGCAGGCTGTCGACCATCTGATCCTGGTCGCTGCCGGGTAGGTCGGTGCGCCCGCAACCGTCGAGGAACAGGGTGTCGCCGGAGACCAGCTTGCCGGAGACGAGGAAGCACTGGCTGCCCGGCGTGTGACCGGGCGTGTGGAGCAGTTGGATCCGAACATCACCGACCATGACCACATCGCCGGATGCGTGGGCGACGAGGTCGGACTCCGAGACCCCCGACGATCTGGTCACCCATGGCACTTCGTCGGCTTGGACGTGGATCGGGCACGACACCACCTCGAGCAGCCGGGCCAGGCCGGCGATCTCGTATCCCATCATGCTCCCGCCGATGTGGTCGGCGTGGTAGTGGGTGCCGAGCACTCCTGTGACGCGCATGCCATCGGCGCTCACGATGTCGACCAGCTCGGACGGGTCGTAGGCGGGGTCGACCAGAACGCACTCGCCGGTGGCCCGGTCGCCGATGGCATAGACGAAGTTGACCATCTGCGCCGCGAGCGGGTCGTCGACGGCGAACTCGCGGCCCGACAACATCTGGCGGAAGTACAGGCGGTCGTCGGGCTCGGCGTCGTTGGGGGAGGCCACCAGGCGAGCGTACGCTCGATCGTCATGAGCGCGCCGATCGACGTGGGCGATGTCAAGGACGGGAGCCGAGCGCTCACCGCGCTCACGCCCGGGCAGCCGATCGTCTTCGGTGGCGACCGGGTCGTGAACGTCGGTGCCGATCTGGCCGCAGCGTTTCGGGCGGGCGATCGGTTGATCGTCGACCCCTCGACCGGGGCGTTGCTGCATGTGCCTGCCGAAGAGCACGCACGCGCGTCGGCGGCCGTCGACGATGCCGTCGCCGCATTCTCGGCGCTGAGCAGGGCGACCGATGCCGAGATCTCGTCGTTCTTCGAGCGCTTCGCCGAACGGCTCGAGGATGTGGATGCGCTCGACGCGATCAGGGCCGCCAACAGCTCCGACGTCGAGGCAGCAGCCGGCCGTGGGCGCTCCACGACGCGCCTCGAGCTGACGCCGGACATGTTGGGCGGCATGGTCGAGGGTCTGCGCGGGTGGGCGCGCAGCGAGCTGCGCCGCGACAATCCGGGGACGACCGTCGAGCACGGGAGCTGGAGCGTCGAGGCCAGACGTGCGCCGCTCGGCGTGGTCGGGTTCGTGTTCGAGGGCCGGCCGAACGTGTTCGCCGACGCCGTCGGGGTGCTGCGCACCGGGAACACCGTCGTCTTCCGGATCGGCTCCGACGCCCTCGGCACGGCGCGTGCGATCGTCGCCCACGCGCTCGAACCAGCGCTGTCGAGCGCCGGTTTGCCATCAGGTGCCGTGCGCCTCGTCGAGTCGGCCGCTCACGCCGCCGGCTGGGCGCTGTTCTCCGACGGGCGCCTGTCGCTGGCAGTGGCACGTGGGTCGGGGCCGGCAGTCGCCCAGCTCGGCGCCGTGGCGCGGCAGGCCGGCGTGCCGGTGAGCATGCACGGCACGGGCGGAGCGTGGATGGTCGTTGCCCACGACGCCGACGTCGACCGCTTCAAGGCCAGCGTCACGCATTCGCTCGACCGCAAGGTGTGCAACACGCTCAACGTGTGTTGCATCGTCGAGTCGCGCGCCGCCGAGCTCGTGCCGCACTTCGTCGATGCGGTCAGGCTCGCCGCCGCAGGGCGCGGCACCGATGCCCGCATCCACGCCAGCCCGAGCGCGCTCGAGCACATCTCGGTCGACGATCGATCGTCGCGATCGCTGGTGCGACGCGCCGGCGGAACCGACACCGAGGACTTCGTCACTCCGATCGCGGTCGAGCAACTCGGCCACGAATGGGAGTGGGAGCACTCGCCGGAGGTCGCCCTGCACGTCGTCGGGACCGTGGCCGAGGCGGTCGCCCTGCAGAACTCGTTGAGCCCGCACTTCATCGCCTCGCTGATCAGCGAGTCCGTCGACGAGCACGAGCGGTTCTTCGCGACCGTCGACGCCCCGTTCGTCGGCGACGGGTTCACGCGTTGGGTCGACGGCCAGTACGCACTCGGGACACCCGAGTTGGGTCTCTCGAACTGGGAAGGTGGCCGGCTGCTCGGTCGAGGTGGGATCCTGTCGGGAGACGGTGTCCACACCGTTCGCTACCGAGCGCGTGTCGTCGACCCCGAGCTCCACCGCTGACGTTGGACGGCGGCCTGCCGCCGGCCGGTCAGATCCAGACGCCGTTGATGTCGATCACGACGTGCACCGCGTTGGGCGAGTACACGCACAGGTCGCCGTCATTGCTGAGCTTGATCATCGCTCCGTTGGCGGTGACGCCCTGCCAGGGCGAGATGTTGAGGTTGGAGGAGTTGGGCACGGTTCCGCAGGGATAGGCGGTGATGAACGAGCTGGCTCCGGCCTCGACGCTCGTGATGTTCACCGATGCCGCCTTGGCCGACTGGGGCACTCCCTGGTGTCCGGCGATGGGGAGCCGGACGACCTGACCAGGTGCCAGCGGCTGCCCGCCGGTGGCCTGGTTGAGGTCGGATTGCGGCAACCGGCTGTCGAACATGCGGACGGGCGACAGAGGCTGGAAGCTGTAGCCGCCTGAGTTGGCGAAGTAGCCGGTGATGTCGATCGCCACATCGGAACCGACGTTGGACTGGACGCAGATCGTGCCGGACGAGACCGGAACGACGACGCTGTTGGCGCGCACCTCGAAGGGTGCGAAGTTGATCGACGAGATCTCGGAGGCGCTCGACGAGCCGCACGGGAAGACCCGGAGATAGCCGTACCAGTCGGGTTCGATGGCCGTGAGGTTGAGGGCGACCGCGGTCGCGTTGGCGGGGGCGCCAGGCGTCACTCCGGTGACGGTGAGGGTGCGGACGTCGCCTGGCTGCAAACGCCCACCTGTCTCACGCGAGTCGTGCACGCGGACCGGGGTGAGTGGTGTGAACCCGGCGCCTCCGTCGCGGCGGTAGTACCCATTGATGTCGATCACGACATCGGTGTCGCTCCTCGAGTAGAGGCAGATCTGGCCCTGCGACAGCGGCACGAACGCCTGATTGGCGATCACGTCGCCAGGGCGATAGCCGAGGGTGCTCACTTCGGGGCGATTCGTCGTGCAGTTGTACGTCGTGAGGAATCCGGCAGCGCTGGAGTCGGTGCTCACGAAGTTGGCGCTGACCGCCATGACATCGGGGTCGGAGCTGATCGGGATGTGCGTGATCGAACCGCCGGCGAGCCTCACCGAGCCGAGGTCGATCCGGCTGTCGACGTACCGGAACGGGGCGACGGGGACGAAGCGGCCAGGATCGGTGGCCGGCGCCGTATCGACCGCCTCCGGCGGTGGCGGGGTGTGAGCGGCCAGTGGCGCGTTGCGGTTGACCGTGAACGACCACGTCACGTTGCCGCCGTTCGAGTTGACCGTGGCGGTGTAGGTCCCGTCGGCGAGCGGGTCGCGAGGCATGACCACGACGGCGTTGTCGCCGTCGAGGATCGATCGGGCGGTGCCGTCGCTGACGTTGCCCTTGTGCAGGCTGCAGGTCGCGATCGGGCCCGAGGGGCCGCTCAACGTGGCACTCGCGGACGTGACGTCAGCGGGCATCATGGCGATCAGCGGCAGTCCCGCCGGCCCGCTCCAACCGCACATCGTCAGAGGGTTGGGAGACTCGGTCACGAACGAGTGCAGCGGCACCGTCGCCCCACTGCCCGGGAACAGGGTCGGGGTACCTGGGCGCGGCGTCGAGTCGAGCCCGCGCAGCACGTCGAGCGTGCCGGCCGACCGCCAGGGCGAGGTGCTGCTCGAGGCGCACAGCCCGAAGCCAGTGGTGCGGAGGTTGTGGCGGAGAATCCCGATGGCGTGGAACGGGCCCGTCATCCACAACTCGACGTGGTTCCTGGCTGATGCACTGACCGAGCTGCTCACGGCGACGTTGCCGCTGTTGCCGGCGATGTCGCCACCCGACGTGTACCCGGGGCGTCCCGGGATCTCGTCGTGGGTGATCCCGTTCTGCAGCATGTAGCAGGAGTGGGCCTCGGCCTGCGCGGACCACGTCGCGTCGGCGTTCACAGGATCGAGCCCGGACATCGCCCTGTAGGTGTTCACGACACCGAGCCAGTCGTCGTCGGTGACGGCTTGGGCGACGCCCGGAACGACGGGCACCAAGAGCGATCCCGCCATCGCTGCTGCGATCAACAGGGCGGGGGTGCGGCGCGTGCGACCGGACTCGAGGGCAGTGCGGGGTCGCGCGAAACGCGAGGCGAACTGATCGATCACGTCAGTTCATCGGCCACGTCACCCGGGTCTTGACGATCTTGAGGAAACTTTGCACGGATAGCGCAGGTTTTGCCGCGACCGGTGGGAATCTGACACTAGGTAGCGTTCACGCGTGCCCGCACGTGCCCTCGCATCCTCACGGCGTGGGGTTCTCAGGGCCATCACCGCCGGCGTGCTCCTCACGGCGACTCCAGCGTGTGGCACGAACGCCGATCCGTTGGCGATTGCGTCCAGTCGAACGCCGAGCACGACGGCATTGCCCGCTCCGGGTCCCACCACGTCGGACGACCCGATCCAGGTCGAACCGTCGACGCTGCCGATCGAGATGTCGCGCTCGACGTCCTCCGGCGACGTCCGCTACCCGGGCCTCGGATCTGCCGACATCGACGTCGGGCACTACGACCTGTCGCTCCGCTATGACGCCGCCACGCTGACGATCTCGGGCGTGGTCGAGGTGACGGGGTCGTTCCTCCATCCGACCGACCAGATCGCACTCGATGCGCGTGGCCCGGTCGTCGAATCCGTCAGCGGACCCGACGGTGCCCTGACGTTCGAGCAGGCCGACGGTGAATTGGTGATCGCTCTGGGCGAGCCGCATCCAGCCGGCGACGCCTTCGCTGTCGCCGATCGAGTTCCAGGCCGAGGTCCCGCGCCGCGGCGACTTCTCCGAACGTGCCGGGCTGTTCGTCGGAATCGAGGAGCAGGGTGTCTGGGCCGTGAACGAGCCGGATGGCACGAGCACATGGATGCCGGCCAACGATCACCCGACCGACAAGGCGACATGGGCGTTCGAGATCACCGTGCCCAAGGGGTCGACGGCGGTGGCCAACGGAACGCTCGAGGGCGCGGTCGACGCGGGCGGGGACTCGACATGGACCTGGAGACAGGACGAACCGATGGCCACCTACCTGGTGATGTTGCTCATCGGCGACTACGAGCTGCGTGACGGAGGCACCTCGTCGACCGGCGTCGAGCTGGACCATGTCGTTCTGGGCGGTGCCGAATCCGATCTCGACCAGTACCTCGACTCCGTCGATCGTCAACTGACGTACTTCGCCGGCTTGTTCGGTGCCTACCCGTTCGACCGGTACGGGTTGGCGCTGGTCGACTCCGCTCCCGGACTGGCGATGGAGACCCAGGGGCTGCCGCTGTTCAGCGCGATCGATCTCGACGGATCATCGGGTCCGCAGCAGGAGGCGGTGCTGGCCCACGAACTGGCGCATCAGTGGTTCGGCAATGCGGTCTCACCCGCCCAGTGGAGCGATATCTGGCTCAACGAGGGCTACGCAACGTACTGCGAATGGATGTGGTTGGAGGAGATCGGGGTATCCACGGTCGACGATCTGGCGCACGCCGCGCTCGGGGAACGTCCCGCCGGGAGGAGGGCCCGTGGGCGATCCCGAGGAGTTGTTCGGTGCGGTGTCGTACCAGGGCGGTGGCGCAGCCATGCACGCGTTGCGCCTCACGATCGGGGACTCGGCGTTCTTCGCCGGCTCGCGGGAGTGGGTGTCGCAGCACCTCGACTCGTCGGCCACCACCGACGACTTCCAGGCGACGATGGAGAGCGTGAGCGGACTCGATCTCGACCAGTTCTTCGCCACCTGGGTCCATGCCGACGAGCGGCCCTTCAGCTTCCCCGACCCGACCTGATGTCAGTGAGCGAGCACGCGTTCCAGTACCGCCCCCCACAGGCGGCTGCGTCGACCGTTCCTCTGCTCTGCGGCGTCGGCTCGGCTGGCGGCGATGCGTGTCCCGTTCACGCCGATCCACCGCAACGGCTCGGGCTCCCACGCCCGTGAACGGTGGCCGACCCACGGCAGGGCGACGAGCTCCCGGTCGTCGTCGGCGTCGCTGCCTGTGATCAGCGCCGCCAACGTCCTGCCGGCGAGGTGCGTCGTCGACAGACCGTCGCCGACGTATCCGCCGGCGGTGCCGAAGCCGGCGGCGCGGTCGAACCGCACGAACGACGTCCAGTCCCGGGCGGCGGCGAGGACGCCTCCCCAGTGATGCGTGATGGCGGCGTCGGCGAGCACCGGAAACAGCTCGCGCAGGCTGTCCGCCAGCAACTCGCGGACGTGTGCGTCGGTGTCGAACTCGGGTCGGACGGCCGATCCGAAGTGGTACGGAGCACCGCGACCCCCGAAGGCGATACGACCGTCCGTCGTGCGCTGGCCGTAGATGATCAGGCGGCGGGCATCGTGAAAGGTCGGCCGGTCGGCGAGCCCGATCTCGCGCCACGTCTCGTCGTCGATCGGCTCGGTCGCGATCATCAGCGAATAGATCGGCAGCAGGGCGCGCCGCTCACCGGCGAACTGGCCCGAGTAGCCCTCGGTGGCGCGCACGATCACCTCGGCACGGACCGTCCCGTGGCTCGTCACGATCTCTCGCGACCGGATCTCTTCCACGGTCGTGCGCTCGTGGATTGCCGCCCCGGCCGCGGCCGCCGAGCGCGCCACGGCGTGCACCAGCCGGAGGGGGTGGACGGTCGCGCACTGCCGGGTGTGGACACCGCCGAGGACGCGTGTTCCTGCGCACTCACGCCGGGCTTCGTCGGCGTCGATCAAGCGGTAGTCGTCGGCGAACCCGAATCGGGCCATCGACTCCACGTGCGCCTGCAACCGCTCGACCTGCGGCGGTGTCCGGGCGAGCGTGATCGTTCCACCCAGGTGGCAGGCCTCGCCGATCCCGTGGTCGCGGCCGAACTCGACCACCTGGTCGACGTTGTCGTGCATGGCCTGCTGCATCCGCACCGCAGCGCCGAATCCGTGGTGCAGCCTCGAGCGATTCGAGGCTCATCGGCAGCAACGATGAGCACCATCCGCCGTTGCGGCCACTGGCGCCGAAGCCGACCGAGTCGCGGTCGACCACCACCACCCGCAGCGCAGGCTGGCGTTGCAGCAGATGCCATGCCGTCCAGAGGCCGGTGAGCCCGGCTCCGACGATCGCCACGTCGGCATCGACGTCGCCGGGCAGCTCCGGATACACCGAGCGCTCGTCGTCGGGAATCGTGTCGGCCCACAGCGAGCGAGCCTCGACCGTGGGCATCCCTCTACGCTATGCGCTGTCGGTCGCCCGAGAGGTCGTCGGGCCACCCACCTCATTCGACCTCTCATGAACGCATTGCCTCCTCCCACCACGGCGCCGGCCGGTTGGTACCCCGACCCGACGAGCGACGGCCGGATGCGCTACTTCGACGGCCGCGCCTGGGCACCGGTCGGTCCCGTGTTCGAGGAACGCGAAGCGCACCCGGAGCTCCCGATGGCCGCCGCCATCGGTGCGCTCGGGATCCTCGTGGCCTCGCTCTTGATCGGTCGCGCACTGATCGACCTGCTCGTCGAGTTCGACTGGCCGGTGGTCTTCTACATCGTGCTGCTGGCGCTGGTCGGATACGGGCCGTCGGTCGTCTGGGGCTTCTACGTTCGCAACCGCTGGGCCGACGGCAAGGCGTCCAACCTCGGGTGGCGGTTCCGCTGGAGCGATCTCGGCTGGGGGCCGCTGACCTATCTCGCCGCTCTCGGGTGCGAGTTCGCGCTGTTCGGGCTGGTCGACCTGCTGGGCATCCCGCTCAGCAGCAACGTCGACGACGTCAACGAGCTCGGCGTCGATCGGGCGTATCTGGTGGCGACCGTGATCACTGCGGTGATCGCCGCGCCCGTCGTCGAGGAGTTGGTGTTCCGGGGTGTCGTCCTGCGCGGTTTCCTGTCGCGCTTCGCGCCGGTCGTGGCCATCGCATTGCAGGGAGTGCTGTTCGGTGTCGCCCACGTCGACCCGGTCCGGGGCGTGGGGAACATCGGTCTGGCGATCATCCTGTCGGGTGTCGGAGTCGCGCTCGGAACGGCGGCGTACCTCACGCGACGGATCGGCACGACGATCGTCGCCCACGCGATCTTCAACGGCGTCGTCATGATCATCGTCCTGTCCGGCGTTGCCGACGATGTCGATGCCCGCCTGGCGGCGTTGATCGCGCTCATCGGTCGCTGACGTCAGCCGAGCAGGCGGTTGTCGATCAGGCGCACGTCGCCGAACCAGACCGCCATCAGGATCACCGCCGGCGCATCGATCGTGTCGAGCGGCTCGAGCGAGCCGGCGTCGACGATCTCGACGTACTCGGTGTCGGCGCGGGGCTCGCCGGCGAGGTGCTTGGTCGCCGCTGCCCTGAGCACCCCGGCGTCGCGCTCGCCACTGTCGTACGCCTCGACGGCTGCCGAGAGTGCGTCCGGGATCACGACCGCGGCGGCACGGTCGGCGACCGACGAACGCGAGTTCCGGCTCGATCGGGCGAGCCCGTCGTGCTCGCGAATCGTCGGCACCCCGATGACGTCGATGCCCATGTCGAGGTCGGCGACCATACGCCGCACGATCGCCAGCTGTTGGTAGTCCTTCTGGCCGAACACGGCCACATCGGGAATCGTCGCCCCGAACAGTTTCGCGACCACCGTCGTCACCCCCTCGAAGTGCCCCGGGCGCCGCGGGCCCTCGAGGCCGTTCGCCAACTCGCCGGGAACGACCCGGGTGTCGAACTGGGGCGGATACATGGCGTCGGCGGTCGGGACGTACACGGCGTCGACACCGGCCGCCCGGCACGCTGCCAGGTCGTCATCGATCGAGCGCGGATAGCGCTCGAAATCGGCGGCCCGGTCGAACTGGAGCGGATTGACGAAGATCGACACGATCACCACGTCGACGCGCTGCCTGGCCTCGGCGATCAGCGCTCGATGGCCGTCGTGGAGAGCGCCCATCGTGGGCACGATGCCGACGCGTTGCCCGGCCGCACGCCGGTCGAACGCCCAGGCCCTCATCGCCGCCGGCTCGACAAGGACGTCCATCGCCGAGGAGCCTACGGCAGGGCTCATCCCACCGATCGGAAGGCAGTGGGGCAGAGGTCGCGGTAGGCGGGAGCCTCGCCGACCGAGTGGGCGGTGACGACGGCGTCGGTGCACGCCATCGCGAACGCATCGGCTGCCGCCCCGAAGAGGCGGTTGAGGATGCCGGTGCGGGACTCGGCGGCGCGCAGCAGGTCGGCGTTGGCGGGCGGGAGCTGTCGATCGCCGGTCGCCAGGCCGAAGATCGTGTCGCCGTCGGTGAGGAGGTGGGAGGGCCGAACGGCGCGGGCGAGCCCGTCGTGGGCGGACTGCGCCAGCCGGCCGGCCTCCGGTCGGGTCAGTGCGGCGTCGGTGGCGATCACGCCGATCGTGGTGTTCATCGGTGGCGCCGGAGCGCCGCCGGGAGTGACGGCGACCGCATCAGACCACAGGGCCCGCTCGGCGGCGGTGGGTCGGCGAAGGCCCGGCGGCGGCATCCACGGCAGCCCGGTGCCGGCGTCGATCACCGAGCCGGACGCGTTGACCACCGCCAGCGCCGCGACCGTGATCGTCTGTCGATCGATCTCGACCGTGATCGACGCCATGCCGACCCCGCCCTGCATGCCGCCCGCGCGAGCACCGGTGCCCGCTCCGACGGCACCGCGGCCACTCGACGACGCGCGAGCGGCGGATGCGGCGCGGGCACCGAACTCGGCCGTCGGCCGATTGCCGAACCGGCCGCCGCGCCCGAGGTCGAAGATCACCGCCGTCGGGACCACCGGCACGACGTGGGCCGGATCGGGACCGACAGGCACGCCCAGGCGGCGCTGCTCGAGGTGCGCCATGACCCCGTCGGCCGCCGCCAACCCGTAGGCGCTACCGCCCGAGAGGCAGACCGCATGGATGCGGTCGACCAGGTTGCGGGCATCGAGAGCATCGGTCTCGCGTGTCCCGGGACCGCCGCCGCGCACATCGACCGAGACGACCGCTCCGGATGGTGCGAGCACGACCGTGGTTCCTGTCTGCCAGCCCCGGCCGACTCGCTGATAGTGCCCGACCCGGAGGCCGCTGACATCCGTGAGCGAACCGCGACCGAACGGGTCGGCCTTCGAGAGCGGTCGTCCGGGCACGCCCGCACCGTAGTTGCGGGCGGCTCCGGCGGCCCGCAACTACGGTGCGGCCGGTGTTCGAACGAGATGAACCGTCCGATTCGGCGTGGGTGCGTTTCGCCGGCGGTAGCAAGCGAACGATCGGCGGCGTGATCCACGTCGCTCGCGACACCGCGTCGAGATGGGCGGCGATCGGGCCCGACACCCGGCGCGGGCGGCGGTTCGGAGCGTTGGGCCGCGGGAGCGTGATCTGCTTCCCGCACGACGCGATCATGAACGAGCGCTACATCCGCATCGGCGCGGGCACGATGATCGGCCCTCACGTGACCCTGTCGGCGGGCATGGTGCCAGGGCAGCAATGCGTCTCCGATCCGGTCGTCAGCATCGGCGACCGCTGCCTGATCGGGCGCGGCAGCGGGATCGTCGGTCACCTCGGGATCGAGATCGGTGACGACGTGTGGACCGGGCACTACGTGTACATCACCGATCAGAACCACGGCTACGCAGATCTCGGGCGTCCGATCTCGCAACAGTCGCAACCGGAGCGCCCGGTCACGATCGGCGACGGATCGTGGCTCGGGCACGGCACGGTGGTGTTGCCCGGATCGCAGATCGGCCGCCACGTCGTGATCGGTGCCAACAGCGTGGTGTCCGGGACGATCCCGGATTTCAGCATCGCCGTCGGCGCTCCCGCCCGCGTCGTGAGGCGCCAGGACGAGGCGTGAAGGCGGTCAGCGGGTGAGGTCGCGCGGTGGCGCGCAGGCGGGCATCTCGTTGTCGCCGGCGAACGTTTCGAGCTTCTCACTGATCGGGATGCCAGACGACCTCGGTCTCGTAGAACGGCTGCGTTCTCGCCGGTCGTACGCAAGCCATCGGTGAAGGTCCGTCGGTCGCCGATGTAGGTGCGGTAGTCGGCCTCCCACAGAGGCACCAGGTCGAGACCCTTGGCGTCGGAGGGAGGCTCGGCGACGAGATCGTCGAGCATGCGTTCGAGGACGTCGGTGGCGCGGTCGACGATCGTCCGCCCGCTCGCGAACCAACTCGGGCGTCGGATCGGACATCTCGCGGAAGTCGGCGAGCGCCAGCCGCTCGCGGTTGGCGCTCTGCGCAGATCTGCTCGGCGCGCTCCGCCCATGCCCGGTCGTCGATGCGGTTGATCGGCTCCTTCGACGCGAAGAACAGCGCCCACGTCCAGAACGCGACGAAGGCGACCAAGCCGACCACCAGCGCCAGCCGGCCGGCGGTACCGGCGCGCGGTGCGGGGTTGGTCGGGCGCGTCGTGTGGCATGTCGGCGGTGTCGACCTCAGTCATCGACGCGTTCCATCTCGATGCCGTACGGCGTCGGACCATGGACGACGAGGCGCACGTCGCACACCCCCGACGTGTCTGACGCCGAGGAACGGTGAAGGGTGAACGACTCGGTGGCCCCGGGATCGACGTCGGTGACGTTGGCGACCAGGTCGGGGATGCCGCGTGGGTCGCGGACCACTCCGTACACGGTGTAGCTGCGCTGAGTGGTGCTGCGGTTGGTGAGCGATCCCTCGACGTCGATCGCCCCGGGACCGACCTGACACGACAAGACCTCGGCCTCGACCGGCCCGGGCGTCATGAAGTCCTGGACCTCGCGCACGAGCGAGACGGTGAACACGATGCCGACGATCGACAGGGCGAGCGCGGCCGCGCCGCTGATCACGCCCGTCAGTGCCGTGCCGGCACCGGTGCCGACCTGACGCGCCCGCCGACGGCCGCGCACACCGAACACCAGCCCGAGCGTTCCGAGCACGATGCCGATGACGACGAAGACCGGCATCCATGCGAACAGCAACGCCACCAGCCCGCACACGATCGCCCGCAGTGGCGAAGCCGTTGCCCGGAGCCCACCTGTGGACCGCGACCGATCGGTGCCGCTCCGTAGGGATCGACCAGACGGCGGCCGTCGTCGGAGACGTCGGCGGTCCAGGCCGTGCCGTTGAACCAGCGGTAGTCGTGCCGACCGTGCGGATCGGGAAACCATCCCGACGGCATGGAGGGCGGAGCGCTCATGGGTCCGCAGAGTACCGTCGCCCGAGTGGAGATCGTCCTGGTGCGACACGGTCAACCCGAATGGGTTCGCGAGGGTCTGAACGTCGTCGATCCGCCGCTCACCGACCTCGGTCGGCGACAGGCCAAGCTGGCTGCCGAGGCGCTCGCCGCCGAGCCTTTCGACGAGGTGCTGGTCTCGCCGCTGGTGCGTGCGCGGCAGACGGCGGAGCCGCTCTACCACCTGCTCGGCCGGGTCGAGATCGTCGACACGTGGCTGGAGGAGATCCGCGATCCCAACTGGCACGGCACGCCGGCCGAGTTCGCCGAACAGGCCTATCGCGAGCTGCGCGAGCGGCCGATCGACGCCCGCTGGGACGGCCTCCACGGCGGTGAGCCGATGCGCGACTTCACGGCGCGCATCCATGCCGGGGCGTCGATGTTCCTGGGCGATCGCGGTATCCACCGGATCGACCACGAGCTCCCGTTCTGGTCGATCGACGAGCCCGACCGGCGAATCCTGCTGGTCGCCCACGCCGGCACCAACTCGGTGTTCATGTGCCACCTGCTCGGGCTGCAGCCGACGCCTTGGGAGTGGGATCGATTCGTGCTCGGGCACGCCTCGATCAGCCGGCTCGAAGCGTTGCCGGTCCGCGACGGCTTCACCTTCAGCCTCACCTCCCTGTCGAGTCTCGAGCACATCCCCCTCGCCGACCGTTCGCGCTGAAGCGGGTCACACTACGGTCGGGCGATGGCCGAGCAACTGCAGATGTTCATCGACGGGGCCTGGGTCGGGTCGCGCAGCGGGGAGCGTTTCGACACGGTCGATCCGGCCACCGGTGCCGTGCTGGCGTCGCTGCCGAGGGCCGGAGCCGACGATGTCGATCTCGCCGTCGTCGCCGCCCGGCGCACGTTCGACGACGGCACATGGGGGAACGCGGTCGCCGCCCGCGAGCGGGCGCGCCTGCTGCTGCGGGTCGCCGAGCTGGTCCGTGAGCATCGGCGGGAGTTGGCCGAGCTCGAGGTGCGCGACTGCGGGAAGCCGATCGGTGATGCCGAGTTCGACATCGACGAAGTGGCGTTCATGTTCGAGTACTACGCCGGCTGGGCGACCAAGATCTCGGGCGACATCCCGCCCGTCGGTCCGCAGGCGATGAGCCTGATCGTCAAGGAACCGGTCGGTGTGTGCGGGCTGATCGTGCCGTGGAACTACCCGATGTTGATGGCCGCACAGAAGGTCGCCCCGGCGCTCGCCACCGGCTGCACGGTCGTGCTCAAGCCCGCCGAGCAGACGCCACTGACGGCACTGCGGATGGCGGCGCTGGCGGAGCAGGCCGGCATCCCTGCCGGCGTGTTCAACGTGGTCACCGGCTACGGCACGGAGGCAGGTCAGCCGCTGCTGACCCATCCCGGCGTCGACAAGATCTCGTTCACCGGGTCGAAGGCGATCGGACAGCACATCCAGCGCACGTGTGCCGATCAACTCAAGCGGGTCACGCTCGAGCTCGGCGGCAAGAGCCCGAACATCGTGTTCGCCGACGCCGCCCTCGAACGCGCCGTGCCCGGCACGTCGATGGGCATCTTCGGCAACCAGGGCGAGGTGTGCTCAGCAGGCAGCCGTGTGTTCGTGCACCGCTCGATCTACGACGACGTGCTGCAGGGGATGACCGATTTCGCGGCCGGCATGCGGCTCGGATCGGGACTCGACCCGGCGACCACGATGGGTCCACTCGTGTCGGCTCAGCAGCGCGATCGCGTGCAGGGCTACATCGACGGCGGTCAGGGTGAAGGCGCCAAGCTCGTGTACGCCGGACAGCGGCCGAGCGACCCGGCGTTGGCCGGGGGGTTCTTCGTGGCGCCCACCATCTTCGAGGCGACCAACGTGCAACGCATCGCTCGCGAGGAGATCTTCGGCCCGGTCGCGGCCGTGATCCCGTTCGAGTCGATCGACGAGGTGGTGGCGATGTCGAACGACACCGAGTACGGACTTGCGGCGGCGATCTGGACCCGCGACATCGGGCTCGCGCTGCGCACCGCGCACGCCGTGCGGGCCGGCGTGGTGTGGATCAACGACAGCCAGCCGGCGCCGAGCGAGACGATGTGGGGTGGCTTCAAGCACAGCGGCATCGGCCGCGAGCTCGGTCCGTACGCGCTCGACGCCTACCTCGAGAGCAAGCAGATCTACATCAATCTGGCATAAGGGCGGTCGAGGATCGTCTGCGTAGGCTCGTCGCCGCATGCAGGTCACACCCGAGCGGTACCGCCGGATCGCCATCGCCTCGCTCGTGACGCTGTTCGCGGTGATCGTCGCCGGCGCTGCCGTGCGACTCACCAACAGCGGACTCGGATGCGACGACTGGCCCAACTGCAACGAGACGAGCTTCGTCGACGTGTCGTCGAAGCACGCCGCGATCGAGCAGGTCAACCGCCTGTTCAACGGGCTCGTCACGGTCGCCGTCCTGCTCCTCGCCGTCCTGGCCCATCGAGTCGCGTCCGCCGCGGCGTGGGCTCGTCGGTCTGGCGTGGACGCTGGTCGTGCTGGTCGCCGCCAACGCCGTGCTGGGGGGAATCTCGGTGCGCGTCGACCTCCACCCGATCGCGATCCAGGGTCATCTGCTGCTGGCCCTTGCCGCGCTGGTGGTCAATCTCGTGATCGTCGCCAGGTGTGTGTCCGGCCGCGATCCCGAACGTGTTCCGTCGCCGACCGCTGTCCGCCTCGTCTGGGCCGTGGTCACGGGCACGGTCGCAGCGATCGTCGCCGGCACGCTCGTCACCGGCTCGGGCCCGCATGCCGGTGACGAGACGGCGCCACGCCTCGATTTCGACATCCCGTCGATCACCCGCGTGCACGGAGTCGATCGTCGCCTGCACGATCGCCGTCGCGCTCGTCGCTCGCAGTGCGCGTCGGCGCTCGCCCCGTCGATCGCCGGGCGCTGCTCGACGCCGTGACGCTCTGGCTGGTGGCCGGCATCGCCCAGGCGGCGATCGGCTACATCCAGTACTTCAACGACCTGCCCGAGTTGCTGGTTGGTGCGCATGTGGCCGGTGCGGCGACCGTCACGCTGGCGACGACGCATCTCGTGCTTGCGCGCCGTGCCGACCCTCGGCGAGGGCTCGCCGGTGACGGACTCTTGAGCTAGTGCCAGCGGGGCACATAGAGTGCCGCCCGATGATGCAGCCGTCCAGGTGGCGTGACCACCAGCCACCGCGCCTGCTGGCGAAGCTGCTGCTGGCGTTGGTGGCGCTGCTCGGCGTGATGGCGCTCGCCCAGCCTGCATCTGCCCAGGACGAGACGACGATCCAGGTCCAGGTCAAGGATCAGCAACGCGACGCGGGCGGCAGCGCCGACAACCAGCCGGTGCCAGGTGTCACCGTGACCGTGCTCGATGAAGGCGGCAACGAGATCGGCACGGCCGTCACCGACGACCGGGGGATCGCCGCCATCCCGGTGCCCGGGCGGGCGAATTACACGGTGCGCCTCGACGAGGACACGCTTGCCCGACGACCTCGAGCTGGCCGAGGGGGTCGAGGCCGAACAGGCGATCGACGTCGACTCGTTCGTCACCGCCCGCCGGATCGTCAACTTCTTCACCGGCGAGAGTCAGAGTGCCCAGCAGTCCTCGTACGAGCGCTACGCCCAGCGCATCGCCGACGGCATCAGGCTCGGCCTGGTGATCGCGATGTGCTCGGTCGGTCTCTCGCTGATCTTCGGCACCACCGGCCTCACCAACTTCGCCCACGGCGAGATGGTGACGTTCGGGGCGTTGATCGCCTGGTGGCTGAACTCGGAAGGGATGCACATCGTCCTCGCCACGCCGATCGCCGTGGCCGCCGGCGGTCTGCTCGGTTACTCCCTCGACCGTTGGGGCTTCGCCCGCCTCCGCAAGCGCGGTGTCGGTCTGATCTCGCAGATGGTGATCACGGTCGGCCTGTCGATCATCCTCAAGAACTTCTACCTGTTCCGCTTCGGCGGGCGCGACCGCCCGTACTTCGACTACACCAACCAGGTGGGAGAGCAGTACGGCCCGATCGTCATCACGCCGCGCGACCTGATCACCACGGTCCTGTCGGTGATCGTGCTGCTGGCGGTGGCGTTCACCCTGCAGTACACGCGGCTCGGCAAGGCGACGCGAGCGGTCAGCGACAACGTCGACCTGGCATCGGCGACCGGCATCGACAGCTCAAAGGTGATCCGCATCATCTGGGTCGCGGCCGGTTCCCTGGCGGCGCTCGGGGGTGTCTTCCGTGGCCTCGACGAGCAGGTCGCGTGGGACATGGGCACGTCGCTGCTGTTCCTGATGTTCGCCGCCATCACGCTGGGCGGGCTGGGCAGCGCCTACGGAGCGCTGATCGGCGGTTTCGTCGTCGGCCTGATGGTGGAAACGTCGACGTTGTTCGGAGTGCCGACCGAACTGAAGGCCGTTCCGGCGCTGATTGTGTTGATCTTGATCCTGCTCGTTCGCCCACAAGGAATTCTCGGCCGAGCGCAGCGGGTCGGATAGGAGCTCAGCATGGACATCATGAACGTGGTCGAGAACACGCTGGTGCAATTCGTGGGCCTCAACGCCTGCTACTACGCGATCGCCGCGATCGGTCTCAACGTCCAGTTCGGCTACACCGGCCTGCTCAACTTCGGCCAGGCGGCGTTCATGGCGGCCGGTGCCTACGGGCTCGGCCAGACCGTGTCGGTGATGGGCATCTCGATGTGGTGGGGGATCGGGCTCGGCATCGTCTACTCGATCTTCCTCGGCCTGCTGATGGGCGTACCGACCCTGCGATTGCGGGCCGACTACCTGGCGATCGTCACGATCGCCGTCGCCGAGGTCGTGCGTCTCACGGTCAGGTCGGTCTGGGCGCGCGACGTGTTCGGTGGCACCGACGGACTCAAGGACTTCGCCAAGTCGTTCCAGCAGCTCGGAGCCGATCTCGGCATCGAGCCCGGTCAGACGTACGGATGGTGGGCGTTCAAGTTCTCCGGCCAGCGACTCTGGGTGCTGATCGTCGGGTGGTCCCTGGTTGCGATCTTCGGGTTCGTCGTCTGGCTGTTGATGCGCAGTCCGTGGGGACGTGTGCTGAAGGCGATCCGTGAGGACGAGGAGGCCGTGCGCAGCCTCGGCAAGAACGTCTACAGCTACAAGATGCAGGCGCTCATCCTGGGCGGCGTGATCGGTACCTTCGCCGGCATGATCCTGGCACTCGGCACCGCCAACGTTCAGCCCGACAACTTCAGCCGTGACCTGACGTTCTACATCCTCACCGGCCTGGTGCTGGGTGGCATCGCCAAGGTCACGGGCTCGATCGTCGGTCCGATGCTGTTCTGGGCCCTGTACGCGTTCCTCGACAGCTTCCTGCGCGAGCTCGTCTCCGGGCAGCCCGTGCGCTGGGGCGGCGTCACGATCATCGACTCGACCCAGGTCGGCCCGGTGGTGTTCATGTTCATGGGCGCCCTGCTCGTGACACTGATGTGGGTCAGGCCGCAGGGTCTGTTCGGCAACCTCAAGGAGATGGCGTTCGATGGACGCTGAGGCCGCCGGCGTGCGCGGCTTGTCCGAGACGGCGCGAGTCGCCCGCGCCGCGCTCGCCGACGTCCCGCCCGAGCCGGGCGCGCACAAGCCCGATCCGATCCTCAAGGCGGTCGGCGTGCGCCGCAACTTCGGCGGCATCACCGCCGTCGACGTCGACCGGGTCGAGGTCCAGCGCGGATCGATCACCGCCCTGATCGGGCCCAACGGTGCCGGCAAGACGACCTTCTTCAACCTGGTGACGGGGTTCGACAAGCCCGACGCCGGCAACTGGTCGTTCGACGGGGTGTCGATGGAAGGTGTCGCCCCGCACCGCATGGCCTCGCGTGGCATGGTGCGCACGTTCCAGCTCACCAAGAGCCTGACCAAGCTGCCGGTGATCGAGAACATGAAGCTCGGCGCCACCGGGCAGCGCGGCGAGAAGTGGTGGAACGGTCTCATCCCGGCCACGTGGCGGGCGCAGGAAGCCGAGATCGAGGCGCGCGCCGACACGTTGCTCAAACGGTTCAAGCTCGACCAGATGCGCGACGAGTACGCCGGGGCGCTCTCGGGTGGTCAGCGCAAGTTGCTCGAGATGGCACGCGCGTTGATGACCAACCCGACGCTGGTGATGCTCGACGAGCCGATGGCCGGCGTCAACCCGGCGCTCAAGCAGAGCCTCAACGAGCACGTGCGCGGGCTCCGCGACGAGGGCATGACCGTGCTGTTCGTCGAGCACGACATGGACATGGTGCACGACATCTCCGATTGGGTGATCGTGATGGCGGAAGGCCGGCTGATCGCCGAGGGCACCCCCGACGACATCGCCGCCAACCCAGCCGTGATCGACGCCTACCTCGGCGCCCACCAGGGCCAGTCGCTGATGGAGGACGAGCTGTGAGGAGCGTTCGATGAGTGACGACCCGACCTGGGAGCGCCCTCCGGACGGTGTCGAGCCCGGGGCCGGCACATCCGCCGCCGTCGAGGGCCGAACCGTGCTCGAGGCGGTCGACCTCGTCGCCGGGTACATCCCCGAGGTCAACATCCTCAACGGCTGCAACCTGACGGTCAACGAGGGTGAGTTCGTCGGGATCATCGGCCCCAACGGCGCCGGCAAGTCGACGTTGCTGAAGGCGATCCTCGGCCAGTGCAACGTGCGCTCCGGCACGGTCATGCTCGGCGACCGCGACATCACAGGTCATCAGGCGCACGAGTTGGTGGCGCTGGGCGTGGGCTACGTGCCACAGGTGCGCAACGTGTTCCCCAGCCTGACGGTGCGCGAGAACCTCGAGATGGGTTGCTATCTCGCCAAGCGCAGGTTCAACGAACGATTCGAGTACGTCACGACGCTGTTCCCGCGGCTGGGCGAGCGGGCCTCGCAGCGTGCCGGCGCGCTGTCGGGCGGTGAGCGTCAGATGGTCGCGATGGGGCGCGCCCTGATGATGGAGCCGAGCGTGCTGTTGCTCGACGAGCCGTCGGCGGGTCTCTCGCCGGCGCTCCAGGACGAGGTCTTCATGCGCTGCCGGAGGATCAACCAGGAGGGCGTGGCGATCCTGATGGTCGAGCAGAACGCCCGCCGCTGCCTGCAGGTCGTGCACCGCGGGTACGTGCTCGATCAGGGCCAGAACGCCTACACCGGCACCGGCCGCGCCCTGCTCGCCGACCCCAACGTGATCGAGCTCTACCTCGGCACCCTGGCCAAGGCCTCCGGCGGCTGAACTCGTAGGGCTCGGGTCGCAGCCAAGCTGCTCCCGCTCGCCTCCGAGCTCGCCGTCTCCGCTGCGCTAGCCGACCCGCCGGGCTTCGGTGCGTCGCGGATGATCTCGACCGGGCTGCGCGGCGTCGCGACGCGAAAGAGCCCCGACCGAAGCCGGGGCTCTCTCATTTCAGGATTGACTTACATCAGGTTCCGGCGTCGAAGTTCTCTCCGAGCGCGTTGCCCATGTTGCCGTCGGTGCCGTAGTAGTTCTTCACGGTCGGGCCAACGCCCTGTTCGACGGCGGTGCGCAGGATTCGGCTGCCCTCGTCGAACGAGATCAGCACGACTGCGTCGGGGTCAGCAGCGACCACTTCGCCGACTTCGGTGTCGAACGACGCCGCCGTCGGGTCATAGGCCTTGACACCCAGCACCTCGACACCGCTCGCCGTGAGCAGGTCGGCCACGACTTCGGCGATGCCGTTGCCGTATGCGTCGTCGAGGTTGAGGATGTACGCCGAAGCGTTGCCGTCCTCGAGCACCAGCTCGGACACGATCGCGCCCTGCAGGCTGTCGGGCGGGGCGTTCCGGAAGTAGAGGCCCTTGTCGTCGTAGCTCGAGAGTGCCGGGCTCGTGTTGGCCGGGCTGAACATCGTGACACCGGCGCCGGTGATGGCGTCGATGACGGTCAGCGTCACGCCGGACGAGGCGGCACCGATGATGGCGTCGACGCCCTCACCGAGGAGGCGGGTCGAGGTGACCGTCGCCGTGTCGGTGGAGGTGTCGCCAGAGTCGCCCTGGGTGTACTCGACTGGAGCACCCAGCACGCCGCCAGCAGCGTTGATCTCTTCGATCGCGTACTCGACACCCGCGAACTCGGGTGGTCCGAGGAACGCAAGGCTTCCCGTCTCCGGGAGCAGCGAACCGATCGTCAGCACGCCGTCGCCTTCACGCTCGACGCCGACGGGCACGAGATCGACGACGACCGAGTCGGGCGACTGCGCCGAACGGAGGTCTTCCTCGCCCTCGACGAGACGGTTGTCTGCACCGAACTCGAGCACGGCGTACGAACCGGCGAGCGGCTCGCCGTTGCCGTTGAAGTCGTGAGGACCGGAGATGCCGTCGTAGTCGACGTCGCCGCCGGCCTCGATGATCGCCATGCAATCAGCGAACGTGGTGCACTTCTCGCCACCACCGGTGATGTCGACGATCTCGGCGGCATGCGCCGACCCGTCGGTCCCGGCCTGGGCTGCGGCGAGGGCGATCACGATCACCGCGTCGTAGCTTTCGGCTGCGTAGTTGAAGTCGGTCAGCTCGGGGTTGCCCTTGGCGACCCAGAACTCGTTCACACCCGGGATCCAGGCGGCAACGTCGGCACCCTTGGGCGTGGTGCCCCGCATGCCTTCGAGCTCGCCGCCACCACCGGCCGCGGCCGTGGTGCCCGGGGCCTCGGTGCCGGCTGCTGTCGTCGCCGGTGCTTCGGTTGCGACCGGAGCTTCGGTTGCGACCGGAGCCTCGGTTGCGACCGGGGCCTCCGTTCCTGGCGGTTCGGTTGCGGCTGGCTCCTCGTCGTCGTCACCGCAGGCTGCGGCGACGAGTGCAAGGCCAACCAGCAGAGCGCCTGCGCGGCGCACACGTGTTTTCTGCATGTTGTTGGTTCTCCCCCTTGTTCGGCGAGGCGGGATTGCCCCGGCGCTTTGGGTCCGGCCAGCGTATGTTGAAACTCCTGCCTCGTCCAACCATTGCGCCGGGCCTGCATGTGAAGCCTGGGTTACGGTCGTGTGGTGGGCAAGCGCACGCGACGCAGCCAGGTCGGGGCCCCGGCCCGACCCGTTCGCGGTGCTCGGATTGGCCTCAGGTGCTGGTGTCGGGGAGATCGAGCAGGCCCGTCGGGCGCTGGCGAAATCTCTCCATCCGGACGTGGGAGGGTCGGTCGTCGAGATGCAGCGGATCAACGCCGCCGCCGACGAAGCGACCCGCCTGATCGTTGCCGGCACGATCCCGGCAGCCGTCGAACAACCCCCTGCGCCGGCCCCACAGGCTGCCACCGACCCCCCTGCTGGAGCTTCGATGGTGTGGCAGTTCGATCACCCGTCGTTCACCGTCGAAGCCTTGCCGGTGGCAGCGTTCGAGGCGCTGCTGGTCGTCGCCACGTGGATCGGCGAGACGATCGACGACGACCCGCCCTACCGTCTCGACGTCGCGTTGGGCGACCCGTCGCCGTGCTGGTGCCGCCTCGACCTCGTCCCGGACGCCGGCTCCACCACCGTGAGCCTCACGGTGGGCACCGAGCGAGGCACGCCGATCCCCGACACCGACGCCGTGCGCGACGTGTGGATCAACGGCCTCAACGCTCTCGATTGGGAGGCGATCGACGAGTCCCGGCGGCGGCCTTGAACAGCCGGTCGCGGAGGGCGTGCCCGAGTCCCTCCGGGGGAGGCAGCACGACGACGAGTGACTCGAGCTCGTCGGTGTCGGCGCGTCGCAGGTCGGCATAGAGGGCCCGGGCGGCGGCGACCAGATCGTCGGTGCGATCGAGCAGCGCCACCCGGTCGCCGCGCTCGAAGCGTCGGACCAGCTCGGCCTCGGCCTCTTGTCGCGTGTCGACCAGCACCACCTCGCACTGTGGCGCGTAGTGGGCGGCGAGCATTCCGCTCGCACGACTCGGACCATCGGCCTCGGCGACGGGACCGGCGAGGATCGACTCGACCTGCTCCGCCCCGATCGCGCCGGCGCGCAGGATCTGGGGCGGCGTGGTGCCGAGGTCGACGATCGTGCTCTCGACACCGACCGGGCACGGCCCTCCGTCGAGGACTGCGTCGGTCGCAGGATCGAGGAAGTCGGCGAGGTCATCGACGACGTGGGCGGCGGTGGTCGGGCTGACCCGCCCGAAGCGGTTGGCCGATGGCGCCGCCAGCCCGGTCTGCAGCGTCGACAGCAGTTCGAGCGTCATCGGGTGGGCCGGCACGCGAAGCCCGACGGTCGGCCGTCCGCCGGTGACGGCATCGCTGACAAGTGGGCCGCGCGGCACCAGCATCGTGAGCGGGCCGGGCCAACATGCGCCGGCCAGGCGCTCGACGTGATCGGCAGTGTCCGCATCGGTCTCTCCGATCCAGCCGTCGAGCAGATGAGCGCCCGCGAGGTGGACGATCAGCGGGTGGTCGACCGGACGCCCCTTGACGTCGAAGATGCGCGCCAGCGCTGCAGGTTGACGAGCATCGGCGGCGAGGCCGTACACGGTCTCGGTGGGAATCGCCACGAGCCCGCCACGGCGAAGTCGGTCGACCGCCAGTCCGACGTCGGTCGTGACGAGGTCAGTGGGGGATCGCATCGAGGAACTCGAGCGCGGCGTCGATGAAATCGAACGACTCGGGTGTCGCGAAGTGGTCCGTGCGTCGGAGCAGACGGAAGGTGGCGTGGGGCAAGGCGGCGACGAGTCGATCGGCGGGAAGCACGAAGTCGTTGTCACCCACGGCGACCAGCACCGGGCAGGTGACGCGTCCGATCTCGTCGTCGGTCAGCGGAGTGGCCGGCGGGCGGGACATGATCGCCGCCAGTGCTGCTCGGTCGTTGCCCGGCCGTGACGCGTACTGGGCGAACAGGCGTGCGCGGTTGTCGTCGGACTCGCCGCCGTTCTCGATCGCCTCGACGATCCGCCGCGTGGACTCCTCGTCGGACTCGAACACGTTGCGCCCGATGCCGGCGAGCACGAGACGGCGGAACCGCGAAGGGTCGTCGATGGCGGCCCTCAGCAGGGTGACGGCTCCGAGCGAGAATCCGATCGCATCGACCGGGCGATCGGGCAAGGCCTCGACGACCCGCGCCGTGAGGTCGGCGTAGGCGTCGGGATCGTGTGGCTTCGGTGCCGAGCCGTGACCGAGCAGATCGATCCCGATCGTCGGACGATCGGCGTCGGCGAGCAAGGCGGTGAAGCCGGAGCGCTCCCACGTGTCGGTGAACGAGCCGCCCCATCCGTGCACCATCACGACGGGCGGAGCGGACGTCGAGGGCGCCTGGGTCGAGTCGGGGAGCACCAGATGAGCGTAGGCGCGGTGACGGCTCGTAGGCTGTGGCGGCCAATCACGCCGGAGCCTCCACGATGCGCATGCTGCAACCCGAACCCGGACACGATCTCACCTACAGCGACGTGTTCATGGTGCCCAGCAGGTCGGCCGTCGGAAGTCGCTTCGGTGTCGACCTCAGCACGCCCGACGGGATCGGTACGACGATTCCGATCGTCGTCGCCAACATGACCGCCGTGGCCGGCCGGAGGATGGCCGAGGTCGTCGCCCGACGCGGCGGGATCGCCGTGCTGCCACAGGACATCCCCGTCGATGTCATCGAATCGGTGGTCGACTGGATCAAGTCGCGGCACACGTTGTTCGAGACAGCGATCACGCTCGGTCCGACGAACACGGTCGGTGACGCGCTCGGCCTGATCCACAAGCGCGCCCACGGTGCGGTGATCGTCGTCGACGACGAGCGGCCGATCGGCGTGTTCACCGAGCACGACGCGGTCGGCTTCGACCGCTTCACCCAGCTCCAGCACGTCATGAGCACCGAGGTCGACACGTTGCCGGCCGACGTGACGCCCGAGCAGGCGTTCGAGCACCTGCACGGGGCGCGTCGCTCGATCGCCCCTGTGGTCGACGCCGCGGGACAGTTGCTCGGACTGCTCACCAGCACCGGAGCGCTGCGCTCCACGATCTACCGGCCGGCGGTCGACTCCGACGGGCGCCTGCTCGTCTCCGTCGCGGTCGGGATCAATGCCGATCCGATCGGGCGTGCCTCGGCGCTCGCTCGCATGGGTGTCGACGTGCTCGTGGTCGACACCGCGCACGGTCATCAGGCGAAGATGCTCGAGGTCGTCGGAGCGGTGCGGTCGGCGTGCCCCGACATCTCGATCGTTGCCGGCAACGTGGTCACCGCGGCCGGCACGCGCGAGCTCATCGAAGCCGGCGCCGACGTCGTCAAGGTCGGCGTCGGACCGGGTGCGATGTGCACGACGCGGATGATGACCGGCGTCGGCCGTCCCCAGTTCTCTGCGGTGGTCGAGTGCGCCGACGAGGCCTCGCGGCTCGGCAAGCACGTCTGGGCCGACGGCGGCGTGCGTTTCCCGCGCGACGTGGCGCTCGCGCTGGCGGCCGGTTCGGCAAGCGTGATGATCGGATCGTGGTTGGCCGGGACGTACGAGTCGGCGGCCGACACGCTGCGCGACACCGACGGCCAGCTCTACAAGGAGAGCTTCGGCATGGCGTCCAATCGCGCCGTCAAGAACCGCACGCGCTCTCGAGACGTCGCTCGAGCGGGCCCGCAAGGAGCTCTTCGAAGAGGGCATCAGCAGCTCGCGGATGTACCTCGATCCGGAGCGTCCGGGGGTCGAGGACATCATCGATCAGATCGTCGCCGGCGTGCGGTCGGCGTGCACGTACGCAGGCGCCGCCAGCCTGACCGAGCTCCACGAACGCGCGGTCGTCGGGGTCCAGAGCCACGCCGGCTACGACGAGGGTCAGCCGCGGGGCACCAGCTGGATGACGGACTGGTGATGGCCGAGCGGGCGCATCGACCGGACAGCCACGACCGACCATTGGTGATCGCCATCGACGGTCCGGCGGGGGCCGGCAAGAGCACGGTCGGGCGGGCGGTGGCGGCTCGGCTGTCGCTCGCCTATCTCGACACCGGAGCCATGTACCGGGCGATGACCTTCGCCGCCCTGCGCCGGGGCGTGCCCGAGGGCGACCTCGCCGAGGTGGCGGCGATGGCCCCGACCGTCCAGATCGAGATCGACGACGACAAGGTGCTCGTCGACGGTGTCGACGCCACCACAGCGATCCGTGGCCGTGAGGTCACCGAGGCGGTCTCCCAGATCGCCGCCAATCCCGATGTCCGCGCCGTGCTGGTGCAGCGCCAACGCGACTGGGTCGCCGAGCGCGGCGGGGGAGTCGTCGAGGGTCGCGACATCGGGTCGGTGGTCTTTCCCGAGGCCCCGTTGAAGTTGTTCGTCACCGCCTCGCCGCGGGTCCGTGCCGAGCGTCGCGTGGGCGAGATCGGAGGCAACGTCGACGAGATCGAAGCCTCGATCATCGCCCGCGACCGCAAGGACTCGACGCGCGCCCACAGCCCACTGACCGAGACCGAGGACGCGATCGTGGTCGACACCACCGGCATGACGATCGACGAGGTCGTCGACCACATCATCGGGCTGCTCAGATGAGCAAGCCGAAGACCTTCATGGCCGGCACGCGGTCCTCGGCGCGCGCATCGCCTACTTCATCGGCTACTGGATCCTGATCCCGATCACCAGGGTCTACACGCGGATGACGATCAACGGACGTGAGCACATCCCGAAGACGGGCCCGTTCGTGCTGGCGCCGGTGCATCGTTCGTACGTCGACACCCCGATCGCCGGTTGCGTGACCACACGCCGGTTGCGGTTCATGGGCAAGGACACGATGTGGCACAACCGCCAGCTCGGCTGGGTGCTGTCGGCGCTGGGGGCCTTCCCTGTCACGCGGGGGACCGCCGATCGCGAAGCACTGGCACGCTGCATCGCCGTGCTCGAGGCGGGCGAGCCACTCGTGCTGTTTCCGGAGGGTGAGCGCAAGTCCGGGCCCGTGATACAGCCGCTGTTCGACGGTGCCGTGTACGTGGCGGTCAAGGCCGGCGTGCCGATCGTCCCGGTCGGTATCGGCGGCTCGGAGAAGGTGATGCCGAAGAAGGCCAAGTTCGTCTACCCGCGCAAGGTGCACGTCGAGATCGGCCCGCCGATCCCGGCCCCGATCGCACCGCCCGGTGGCCGTCTGCCACGCCACGTCTACAAGGAGCAATCACAGAACCTGCACGCCGAGCTGCAGCGCCTGTTCGACCTGGCGATGGAACGCGTTCCCTGGGACTACGCGGCCGAGACCGAATAGCAATCGACGGTCGCCGCCCGCCGGGCGGCCGCCACGAGCTCCAGCCCGGCCAGCCCCGGCAACCGGTCGATCCGGCGGTCGATCCGCGCCGCCACCACCTGACCGGCGGCGTCACCGAACAGGTAGGTGACGAGGTGCCGCACCTCGGAGTCGGGCATCACGCCGGAGCCGACCGGTGCCCAACGTCGCTGGAGCGCCAGGCGCGTCAGCCGCTGCGCTGCCCGCGAGCCCTCCAGGCGAGCAGTGGCCTGCGAGGCATAGAAGTCGATGTGGCGGCCTTCCTGCTTCATGATCCGGCGCAACAACGTCGTGAGCACGTCGTCGTCGCACTTCTGGATCAGTTGCCCGTAGCCGGCCTGGGTCGTCCACTCGTTGATCGCCCCCCACGTCATGTGCACGGCGGTGATGTGCTCGGTCGCCGCCGACGTCAGCGCCATCGCGAACGGCGCCAGACGATCGGTCCACGGGGCGCGCTGTCGTGCGGCGGCGATGCGAACCGCTCCTGACGACTCGTCGTGGGCGGCGAGCACGCGGGCGATCGCCTCTCCGTGCCACAGCTCCTCGTACGCCCAGCAGGTGAGGAACGTGGTCATCGTCGGGTCGCGGTGGGCACGGGTCACGAGCAGATCGCGGAGGTAGCACGCCGTGTGGTGCTCGACGTCGTGCATGTACCTGAGGCAACGCAAGCCGGTTCCGGCAGGCGGTGTGTCCGGAAGTGGTCGTAGTCGATGTCGGTGTCGTCGAGCCGCTCGACGAGCTGCTTGTAGCGATCGATGTCGAAGTTCACATGCGAGGTTCGACGCTGACCGCTCGGCGGATTGCCCGGGTCAGGCCGAGAAGAACACCTCGAGCGCGGCGGCGAGCGCCGGCGGGTCGTCGACGCCGCACAGCTCACGCGCCGAGTGCATGGAGAGCTGCGGAACGCCGACATCGACCGTGGCGATCCCGAGGCGAGTCGCCGTGATCGGCCCGATCGTGGAACCGCACGGCATGTTGTTGCGCGAGACGAAGACCTGCCAGGGCACTCCGGCCGACTCGCAAGCACGCTGGAACACGGCCGCCGTCGATGACGAGGTGGCGTATCGCTGGTTGCTGTTGATCTTGATCGCCGGGCCGGCGTTCACCATCGGACGGTGGTCGGGATCGTGTCGATCGGCGTAGTTGGGATGAACGGCGTGGGCGTTGTCGGCGGAGACGCAGAACGAGCCGGCCAGCGATCGCAGGAAGTCGTCGCGGGTCCCGCCGCGAGCAGTCACATGTCGTTCGACGACGCGTTCGAGCAGCGGACCCGCCGCTCCGGTGGTCGACGACGAGCCGACCTCCTCGTGGTCGTTGAGCACGATCGCCGGGATCGAGTCGTGCGGCTCGGCGACCGCCAGCGCCGACACCGCCGCCCAGCACGAGACCTGATTGTCGAGCCGGCCGCCGGCGAGCAACGACTGGTCGCCGCCCAACACCGCTGCCGGTTGCACGTCGTACAGGCACAGCTCCCAGAACGCCGGTGACTCGCACCCGGCCTGTTCCGCGATCCAGTCGGCGAAGTCGCCGCGGGCAGCGCTACCGACACCCCACACTGGTCGGAGGTGTTGCTGAGGATCCAGCTTGAGCGAGTCGTTGACGCTGCGGTCGAGGTGCACGGCCAGTTGCGGAACGCGGGCGACGCCGCGATCGACGTCGACCAGGGTCACGCTGCCGTCGCTCATCGTGAGCCGGCCGGCCACACCGAGGTCGCGGTCGAGCCACGAGTTGTTGAGAATGCCGCCGTAGACCTCGACGTTGAGCTGCTTCCAGCCCACGAACGAGTCGTCCGGATTCGGCTTGACCCGGAGGCACGGGGAGTCGGTGTGAGCGCCGGCGAGCCGGAACGGGGTGATCGTGCTCGAGGGCGACGGTGTGCGCCAGGCGACGAGGCTGCCGCCGTCGACCACGTAACCGTCGGCCGGCATGTCGGACCAATCGTCGGCCAGCCCGATCTCGTGGAACCCGGCGTCATCCAGACGGCCGGCAGCTGTGCGCGGCGGCGTGGAACGGTGAGGGCGAGGCGTCGAGGTACGCGCGCAGGTCGTCGATCGCGAAGCGAGGTTGGGCAGCCATGGTCAGCCTTTCTGGAGCAACCTGATCGTCGCCAGCCGAGATGGGATTCGATCGTGACGCGCCGGGATCAGGTCCACATCGACTAGATAAGCAGCTATGACCCGACGCACGAAGATCGTGGCCACGCTCGGTCCGGCGTGCGACAGCCCCTCGTCGATGCGCAGCATGCTGCTCGCCGGCGTCGACGTCGTCCGCCTCAATCTCAGTCACGGGTCACTCGACGAGCATCTCGCCCGGCTCGATCGGATCCGCGCCGCGGCTGTCGGAGCTCGGTCGTCCGATCGGGGTGCTGGCCGACCTGCCCGGGCCGAAGATCCGGGCCGGGCAGTTCCCGGAGGGGGGCGTGCCGCTCGTCGCCGGTGCGTACGTGAAGGTTCGGCCAGGCGACCACATGAGCAGCTCCGGAACGATCTCGGTCGACTATCCGACCCTGCTCGACGACCTGCGGGTCGGTGACCGCCTGATCCTCGGCGACGGTGCGATCAGTCTGCGCATGGTGTCCGTCGGCGTCGACGAGGCGGCGGCGCTGATCGAGACCGGTGGCCGTACCCAGGGCCGTCCCGGGGTGCACCTGCCGTCCGAACGCATACGGTTGGCGTCGCCCACCGACGAGGACCTGGTGCTCGCCGAACGAATGGCCGCTGTCGGGGTCGAGTTCATCGCGGTGTCGTTCGTGCGCGGCGCCGCCGACATGCAGAAGGTGCGCGGCGTCGTCGGCGACCGGGCCGAGCTCGTGGCCAAGATCGAGACCACCACGGCGCTGGGCAACCTGGCCGAGATCCTCGACGAGTCCGACGCGATCATGGTCGCCCGCGGCGATCTCGGGATCGACTGTCCGCTGGAGGACGTGCCGCACCTGCAGAAGGCGATCATCCGTCAGTGTGTCGAGTTCGGCGTGCCGGTGATCACCGCCACTCAGATGCTGGAGTCGATGGTGACGGCGCCGTCGCCGACTCGGGCCGAGGTGACCGACGTCGCCAATGCGATCTTCGACGGCACCGACGCCCTGATGCTCTCGGGCGAGACGGCGATCGGTCACGACCCTGCACTGGTGGTGGCAACGATGGCGAAGATCGCCGAGCGGGCGGAGTCGGAGGCGAGCTACCGGCAATGGGCGGCGCGGCTGGGCCGGATCCAACGCCAACGATGGGACTCGATCAACGATCGCATCACGGCAGCCCTCACGCATGCGGCATCGGAGGCCGCCGACGACGTCGGCGCGACGGCGATCATCTGCTGCACCGTCACGCGGTCGCACGGCCAAGGCGATGGCACGCTTCCGCCCGCGGGCGCGCCTGCTCGGGCTGTCGCCCAACCAGCGCATCGTCAACGCGCTCACGCTGTCGTGGGGCGTCGAGCCGTTGCTGGTCGACACCTACACGTCGACCGACGAGATGGTCTGGTACGCCGTCGAACGTTCGGTGCAGGGCGGCCTGATCGAAACCGGTGACGTGGTGGTGGTGCTGGCCGGCTCGGCGGAGCGTGCGGCGTCGACCGCCGCCGACGTGCTGCGGATGGTGCGCGTCCAATGACGAACCCGCCCATCTGGGCGACGACATCGGGCGTCCCCGGCACCCCCCACGTCGTGCTGATCCACGGTTCGCTCGATCGCTCGGCGGGCATGCTCAAGCTCAGCCGCCGGCTCGACCAAGCGTTCCGCGTGACGCGCTACGACCGGCGCGGGTACGGGAGGTCGATGCCCTGCGACGGTCCGTTCGACATCGACGCCCAGGTCGCCGACCTGGTCGATCTGCTCCGGAACGGCGACGAACGCAGCCCGTGCGTGCTGTTCGGTCACAGCTACGGCGGCAACGTCGCCCTCGCCACCGCCCAGCGACACCCCGACCTGGTCGCCGGTGTCGCCATCTACGAGTCGCCCCTGCCGTGGCTCCCGTGGTGGCCCGACTCGACGGCAGGCGCCGACGCCACGTCGTGGAGTCACGACCCCGAGACCGCCGCCGAGCGGTTCATGCGCCGGTTGCTCGGCGATGCACGCTGGGATCGCCTGCCGTCGGCCACCCGCGAGGCGCGTCGTTCCGAGGGCCCGGCGCTGGTGGGCGAGCTCGACGACCTCCGCCGGCGGCGTGCCGTGGTCGCCCGAGGAGATCGCCGCTCCCGTGCTCGTCGTTCCGCGGCGAGCACTGCCAGGAGCACCATCGCCAGGCGGCGCTCACCGTTCAGGCGTTGGTTCGGCTGCGACCTGGTCATCGATCCCCGGCGCCCGTCACTTCGGACCCAACACCCATCCGGAGGAGGTCGGCCGCGGTGCTGACCGAATTTGCCTCGGCCTGCTTCAGTCGGGCAGGCGCGTGAGCGACGCCGCCACCACGGCCAACGTGGCGGTGGTGGCCGACATCACCATCGGACCGGTCATCCCGAACGCCTCGTAGAGCTGACCCGACGCGACGACGGCGCCCGAGCGCGCCAGCGTCCCGATCATGTTGCTGATGCCGATCGTTCGCCCGCGCGCCTCCGGCGCGGCCTCGGTCACCATCGTCAGTGACGAGACGAAGGCGTACTCGAACCCGGTCAGGAAGATCGCCAGCCCGGCGACCGCCAGCGCCGTCGACGACCCTGACAGCGTCATCGTGATCAGGCCGCAGCCGAGCACGAGCATGCCGCCGATCACCGATCGCTTGACGCCGAACCGGTCGGCGAACAGGGCGACGCCGCTCGACGACAGCAGCTCGACGGCGCCGAAGCCGGCGGCGACCAGGCCCAGGCCGGCGGTCGATACGCCGTGGGCGTCGTCGAGCCAGACGCCGGACACGATGAACACGCTCAAGCCCGTCGCCGCCGTCGCTGCCGATGCCAGCATCGGCGCCCAGGCCGAGGCCGGGAGCCGCTCACGACGGGCGGGGGCCCTGCTCGTGCTGCCCGCCGTCCCGGGTGCCACGAGCACGACGACGAACACCGCGGCGACGACAGAACCGACGAGCAACGCCACGTAGGGGCCGCGCCAACCGAACCAGCGGATGAGGAGCGAGAGCAATGGGGCGCCGACGAGCAACGCCACCGCCCACGACGTCTCGAACGATCCGATCGCGCGGTTGCGCGCGGCGAACGGGACGCGGTGACCGATCCATGCGTGGCCGGCGGCGGTGAGGTTGCCGACGCCCAGCACGAGCAGGACGAACGACACGGCGAACGTCGCCACCGAGCCTCCGAGGGCGATCGCCGACGAGACGGCCACGGCCAGCAGGCCGAGCGTGAACACGGTGCGCTCGTGTCCCTTGTCGAGCTTCGGCCCGACCAACGCTGTCGAGAGCCCCCCGAGCTCGGCGACGCCCATGATGCCGGTCAGCGTCCCGGTCGTCGTCCCGAACGCCCGCTCCAGGGTGGGGAGGAACGGTCCGACCCATCTCAGGGCGGTGTTGGCCACTGCCTTGGCGGCGGTCAGGACCACCAACTGGGCGCGGAGCGTCCGCAGGTGCTGGGGGCGGCGGGTCACGACCGCACTCGGCTGGACCACGAGCCGAGACTCTAGGTCGTCGACGGGCGCCGACGATCGTATGGTGAGGTGATGTCCGATCAGTCCGACCAACGCCCGATCCAGATGTCGTCGGGGCTTCCGTCGACGGTCATCCCGGCAGCCGACCCACGTGTGCGCGAGGCGCTGGCGCAGGCGATCGCGTCCAACGATCCGAGGTCGGCGATCGCCGAGGTCGTCGCCGAACACCCGCGCCTGCTGGAGGGCTGGGCGGCGCTCGGTGACCACGGGCGGGATGTGATCGAGCGCTACGCCGCCTACCGGGTCGGCTACCACCGCGGCCTCGACGCCCTGCGCGCCAATGGCTGGCGTGGCTCCGGCTACGTGCGTTGGACCGAGCCGGGCAACCAGGGCTTCCTGCGGTGCGTGCGCGGGCTCGGTGCCGCGGCAGCCGAGATCGGGGAGACCGACGAGGCCGAGCGCTGCAGCCAGTTCCTGCTCCAGCTCGATCCGTCCGGCCCGCCCGACGAGCCGGCGTGACACCTGCCGGCGTGGTGCTCACCGGCGGCCGCAGCAGCCGCATGGGTGCCGACAAGGCGCTGCTCACGGTCGGTGGCGTCGCCCTGGCCAAGCGGGTCGCCGATGCCCTCGCCGGTGGAGGATGCGACCCCGTCGTCTGTCAGGGCGGTGACGTCGATGCGCTCGTGGCGTTGGGACTGAGCGCCCGTCCGGACAGCACACCCGGCGCCGGGCCGTTGACGGCGATCCTCGACGCCCTGACGTTGTTCGCTCCTGCCGACGTCTTGGTGAGCGCCTGCGATCTGCCGGGCGTCGATGCCGGCACGGTTGCTCACCTGCTGTCGGTGGCCGCCGGCCATCCCACCGCGGGCGTGGTCGTTGCGCACGATCACGACGGCCCGCACCTGGTGGGGGTGTGGCGCGCCGCCACACGATCGCCGCTCGTCGACCTGATCGCCGCCGGAGTCCGGTCGTATCGCGCCGCCCTCGACCGGCTCGACGCGGTGTTCGTCAACGTTCCGGCAAGTGTCGTGGTCAACGTCAACAGGCCCGAAGACCTGCCCTGATGCCGGTAGGGTTCGTTGCCATGGCGATTCCTGAGATCACCGTCGACGACCTCGCCGAGCGCCTCGCTGCCGGCGCGCCGCTGGTCGACGTTCGCGAGCAGGTCGAGTACGACGAGGCCCACGTCGGTGGCGCCGTGCTGGTGCCGCTGGCGACCGTTCCCGACAACCTCGACGCGTTCAGGAGCGACGGCCCGACGTACGTCATCTGCAAGTCCGGCGGACGCAGCATGAGAGCGTGCGAGTTCGTCGCCGGCCACGGCATCGAGGTCGTCAATGTGGCGGGCGGCACGCTGGCATGGCTCATGTCGGGTCGCGAGTACGTGTCCGGCGCCGCGTGACCACCGCAGCGTCGCTCGAACGACCGCACCGCTGGATCGATCGCCAGGACGATCTCGACGACGTCATCGACACGCTCGTGTCCCAACCGGCGTATGCGATCGACACCGAGTTCCACCGCGAGCGCACCTACTTCCCGGCGCTGGCGCTCGTGCAACTCGGCTGGGACGACCAGCTCGTGCTGATCGACCCGCTGGCGATCGACGTGTCGGTGTTGCGGCGGTTGTTCGAGTCGAACGCCCAGGCGGTGTTCCATGCCGCCCAGCAAGACCTCGACGTGCTGACCCACTCGGTCGGTGCGGTGCCGATCGAGTTCTTCGACACCCAGGTCGCCGGCGGCTTCCTCGGCTACGGCACCCCGTCGCTGGTCACGATCCTGAGCGGCGAGCTCGGCGTCAACCCACCGAAGGGCGACCGGCTCACCGATTGGTTGCGGCGCCCCTTGACCGAGGCGCAGTGCGAGTACGCCGCCAGTGACGTCGCCTACCTGCTCGAGTTGCGCGATCACCTGTTGACCCAGTTGGTCGAGCTGGGACGCGTCGAGTGGGTCACCGAGGCCTGCTCCGAGCTCCTGCAACGGCCGGCGAGCGGCACCAATCCCGACGACGCGTGGACACGGCTGAAGGACGTGCGTGGCCTCCGCCCACGCGCCCGCGCCGTCGCCCAGTCGGTGGCGGCGTGGCGCGAGCGCACGGCGATGCGGCGCAACATCCCGGTCCGCCAGGTGTTGCCCGACCTGGCCGTGCTGGGCATCGCCCAGCGCCAGCCGTCCACCGAGAAGGAGCTCTCGCAGGCCCGCGGCGTCGACGAGCGCTTCAGCCGCGGCAAGGTCGCGGCCGAGATCCTCGCCGCCGTCGCCGAAGGCAAGCTCAGCGAACCGCCTGACGCCCGGCCCGGCGGTGACGACCTCGAACGCGACCTGCGACCAGCCGTGACGCTGGTGTCGGCATGGGTCAGCCAGGTCGCTCGCGTCGAGCGGATCGACGCCTCGATCCTGGCCACGCGTTCCGACCTGGTCTCGTTCCTCGCCCGCGACCCCGATGCCCGCCTCGCCCACGGGTGGCGCGGCGAGCTGCTCGGTGACGGGCTCAACCGGTTGATCGAGGGCCGTGCCGCACTGACCTTCGACCGCGGTGACGGTCTGCGACTGGTCGACCTCGGCTGAGCCGGCTGCGGTCAGCCCGATCGCACGATGCCGCGAACCCGGCGCCAGAGGGCGTCGAAGGCGGCGATCGGCTCGGCCGCCCGGCTGCCGTACGAGTGGATCGAGCGCCGTTCGCCGATCGCCTGGTTGAGGATCACGCGCTGCGGCACGGCCGGCGACCAGATCGCCTCGTGCCCCACGATGCGGGCCAGCTCGGCGATCCGCCGGTCGGACTCGGCGGAGACGGCCGGCACCCGGTTGAGCACGACGCCCGCCAACTCGAGATCGGGGTTGGTGCTCTCCCAGACCTCGTCGATCAGGTCGGCGACGCCGCCGATGCCGCGTAACCCCAGCGCCGACGGCTCGACGATCACCACGGCATGGCGTGCCGCGGTCAGCGCGCTCTTGGTGAGGCTGCCCAGCGAGGGCGGGCAGTCGATCAGCACCGCCTCGTAGTCGTCCTCGACGGCGGCGATCGTCTTGCGCAGGCGTTTCAGCGGTCCCGACTCGTGTTCCTGCAGGTCGGACGAGCTCGGCAGCACGTCGATCGAGTCGGACCAGGCCGAGCGCCGGATCGCCTGCCTGGCCCCCGCCCCTCTGGCGTGCAGGACGTCGGCCACGCTGACGTCGAGCGACCCGGAGTCGATCCCGAGCACCCAGGAGCTGGACGCCTGGGGGTCGAGGTCGACCACCAGCACTCGACGCCCGGCGCTGGCCGCCGCCGAAGCCAGGCCGAGTGTGACGGTGGTCTTGCCGACACCGCCCTTTTGGTTGAGAATCGCCAGCGTCCGGCGCACGCCGTGCATGGTAGACGTCAGCCCCGTCAGTCCATTCCGCCGCACGACCTAGATGTCCAGGTAGAGTGCGCTGCAATGTCAACTCTCTAGTTCATGTGGGAGCCCTGCTGTGAAGAAGGGTCGTCATCGCCGCTTCGAAGAAGCGCGCAAGCTGAAGCAGTCTGGTCCAGGGGCATTCGACCTTGGGTTCGGCGACACTGGTCGCAAGAGCACCACCACGACCGAGGACACAACCGAGGAAGACGACTACGCCGCCTTGGCGGAGAAGTACGGCGTCACGTTCGACGACGACGACGATTCCGACGCTGACACCTGACGGTTCGGCTCGCAGCGCAGCTGCTCGCGCTCACCTCCCGAGTTCGCCGCCTCCGCTGCGCTTCGGCGCTCACCCGCCTGGCTGACCCGCCGTCCTCGGTGCGTTGCTGCGGTGCTCGGACGGGCTGCTCGAGCTGACCTGCGGCTCAACCGAATGCACCTTGGTTCGGACGGTGGGGTGGGGGAGGGGGATCCATTCGGGGCGTTCCAATTGTTCGACCATCAGGTCGTAGATGGCGGCGCCGACCAGTTCGCACGATCTCGTCCCGCGAGGTCTTGTACACCGGGGCTGCGGCGCTGAACGCTTCCGGGGCCTCGGTGCACCACCAATGGAATTCGGCGCCGCCCTCGCCCCAGTCGCGGCGCTTCCATTCCCGCAACCGGCTCGTCACGTGGCCGTTGTCGTCGGTCGTGTGCTCGAGTCGGATCGGCACCTGCCAGCAGACGTTGGGCTTCCAGTCGAGCGGGCGCTCGCCGGCCTCGAGCGCGGCGATGTGCAGGGCGCACCCGACGCCGCCCTCGAAACCCGGCCGGTTGAGGAAGATGCAGGCGTCGTCGGCGAGCCGGGTGGCTGTGGGAATCGTGCCGTCGGCATCGGGATCACCTGGTCGAAGGAAGCCCTTCTTGACCGCCTGCGCATGGAACTGCATGTGGCGTGGCTCGAGCCGGACGAACGCCCGCACCACGGTCTGCACGTCCTCGTCGTCGACGAAGTGGGCGCCGTAGCTGCAGCAGCCCTGTGCCATCTCCGGCGACGGCGCATCGAGCACTCCCTGGCAGCCCTCGCCGTAGATGCAGTGGTGGTTGGAGCGCAGGTACGTGGCGTCGAAGACCCAGGTTCTCTGTTCTTCGGGGTCCTCGAACGAGATCCACTCGTGCACGTCGTCGGGGGTGCTCACGCGCTCGCACCCTACTCGTCGTCTCTCGGGATCGACCGCTACGGTCGGCCGCCGTGACGGCGGGCCTCGAGGATGCGCAAGCCTGGGACGCCGCTGGGCTCGACCCGCGTCGCGCCCGTCGCGTCCTGGCCCTGACATCGGTCGGATTCTTCATCACGGCGCTCGACTTCACGATCGTCAACGTCGCCTTCCGGCCGATCCGCGACGATCTCGGTGGCGACACGCACCTGCTGTCGTGGACCCTGTCGGGATACGCGATCGCCTTCGCTGCCGGGTTGCTGACCGCCGGCCGAATGGCCGACGCCTACGGTCGCAAGCGGGCGTTCCTGATCGGCAACGGCGTGTTCACGATCGGGTCGTTGGTGTGCGGACTGGCGCCGTCGGTCGAAGTGCTGATCGGTGGCCGAGTGATCCAGGCCCTCGGCGGTGCGCTGCTTGGTGCCGACGGCGACGGCCCTCGTCCTGCCGGAGTACCCGGTGGCGGCGCGCGCCCACGTGTTCGGGATCACGGCCGCGATGGGCGGCATCGCAGCGGCACTCGGACCGGTCGTCGGTGGCGTGCTCACGACCCAGTTCGGCTGGCGCTGGGTGTTCCTCATCAACCTCCCGATCGGCATCGTCACCGTGGCGGTCGGGGCGCGATTGCTGCGCGAGTCGCGCGACCCGACGGCGTCACGGCGTCCCGACCTGATCGGCGCAGCCTTGGCGATCTCGTCCGTCGGACTCTTGACGCTGGCGATCGTGCAGAGCGAGCAGTGGGGCGTGACATCCGCGGCCGGGTTGGCCGTGCTCACGGCGTCCGTGGTGCTCGGTTACGGCTTCGTGGTGCGGTGTCGGTCGAGCAGCGATCCCGTGCTCGACCTCACCCTGCTGCGTCTGCGATTCGTGTCGTCGGCAAACCTCACCAACCTCCTGTGGTCGATGGGCTTCTACGCCGCCTACTTCACCAACGTCGGTTGGGCGCAGGAGATCTGGGGGTACTCGGCCCAGCGCTCGGGACTGCTGTACCTGCCGGGCCCGATCGTGGCCACCTTCGCCTCGATCTGGCTGAGCGGACGCCTGCGCCCGTTCGGTCCGAAGCGCGTCGTCGCCGCCGGAACGTTCGTGATGGCGGTCGCCTCGCTGATGTTCAGCAGTGTCGCCGGCGTCGACGAGGAGTACTTCACCCAGTTCCTGCCGCTGGTCGTGGTCAGCGGTCTCGCCGTCGGTTCGGTGATCCCGGTGTTGAGCGGCGCATCCAACGCCTACCTGCCGTCCAATCGGTTCGCAATGGGTTCGGCGCTGTACACGACCGGACGTCAGGTCGGGGCGGCGCTCGGGCTGGCCGTCGTCGGTGCGTTGCAGGCCCGCAGCCCAGGTGTCGACGGTTTCCGGCACTCGTACTGGTACGTGGCGGTGGTGATGACCCTGGCCGGGGTGGTGATGCTCACCAGGTACCGACTCCCGTCGGCGGCCGACCTCGCCGCATCGTCGGCGAACGATCCTCCTGCTCCTCGCTGAGCAGGCATCGGTAGGCTCGTCGTTCGTATGAGCAACGCGGTCAGCGCCGACCAGCTACGGCAGTCCTTTCTCGACTACTTCGCCGAGAAGGACCATGTCGTCGTGCCTTCGGCGAGCCTGATTCCGCACGACCCCACGGTGATGTTCACGGTCGCCGGGATGGTGCCGTTCAAGCCCTACTTCGTCGGCGACGAAGTGCCCCCGTATCGCGCGGGCGGTCAGCTCACAGAAGTGCGCCCGCGCCGGCGGCAAGCACAACGATCTCGACGACGTCGGGCGCACCAAGCGTCACCTCGTGTTCTTCGAGATGATGGGCAACTTCAGCTTCGGCGACTACTTCAAGCGCGAGATCATCCCGTGGAGCTGGGACCTCGTCACCTCCGATCCCGCCAGCGGCGGTTGGGGCTTCGACGGCGACCGCCTCTGGATCACCGTCCACGAGCACGACGACGAGGCCGAGCAGATCTGGCACGAGCAGGTCGGCGTGCCGATGGAGCGGATCCAGCGACTCGGCGACAAGGACAATTTCTGGCAGATGGGCGACACCGGCCCGTGCGGCCCGTGCTCCGAGATCCACATCGATCGCGGCCCGGCGTTCGGCCCCGACGGCGGCCCGCTCCACGACCCGCAGGGCGATCGCTTCATGGAGTTCTGGAACCTCGTGTTCATGCAGTTCAACCAGGCGCCCGACGGCTCGCGGACGGCACTGCCCAAGCCGTCGGTCGACACCGGGGCCGGGCTCGAGCGGATCCTGGCGCTCCTGCAGGGCGTCGACTCGGTGTGGGAGACCGATCTCATGCTGCCGCTGATCGAGACCGCCCAGTCGGTGACCGGCAAGTCGTATCGCGTCGGCGAGTACGACGATCGCGACAGCTTCGCCCTGCGCGTGCTCGCCGAGCACGCCCGGTCGTCGACGATGCTGGTCAGCGACGGTGTGTTCCCGTCGAACGAAGGACGCGGCTACGTGCTGCGCCGGATCCTGCGACGCGCCGTGCGCTACGCCTACCTGCTCGGCACCGATCAACTCGTGATGCCAGGCTTGGTCGAGACTGCGATCGACGTGATGGGCAACGCCTATCCCGACGTGGTCAAGAACCGCGACTTCATCGTCGGCGTGCTCACCCGTGAAGAGGAGCGCTTCCGCCACACGTTGAAGACCGGGCTCGTGATCCTCGACGACGAGCTCTCGTCGGGCGCCAGCCTCTCGGGCTCCACGGCCTTCCTGTTGCACGACACCTACGGATTCCCGCTCGAGCTGACGCAGGAGATCGCCGGCGAGCGTTCGATCGATGTCGACCTGGCCGGGTTCGAGAGCGAGATGACGGCCCAGCGTCAGCGCGCCAAGGCGGCGCGCAAGGGCAACCAGGCCGACGACTCACGACTCGACGGGTATCGAGAGATCGTCGAGCAGTTCGGCGTCACCGAGTTCGTGGGCTACGTCAGCGACGAGACGCAGGCGCGCGTGCTCGCCGTGCTCCCCGCCGACGACGAGCTGTTCGAGGTGTTTCTCGATCGCACGCCCTTCTATGCCGAGTCGGGCGGCCAGGTCGGCGACACCGGGGTGATCACCACCGACACCGGTCGGGTCGAGGTGATCGACACGACGTTCGCGCTGCCCAACCTTCGCCGCCACGCGGTGCGAGTGGTCGAGGGCACGATCTCGGCCGGCCAGGAGGCCTCGGCGAGCGTCGATCACGAACGTCGTCAGGCCATCAGGCGCAACCACACCGGAACGCACCTGTTGCACTGGGCGCTGCGCCGGGTGCTCGGCGACCACGTCAAGCAGGCCGGCTCGCACGTCGGCCCCGACCGGCTGCGGTTCGACTTCTCGCACTACGAACCGGTCACCGACGAGCAGATCGCCGAGATCGAGCGGTTGGTCAACGCCGAAACGCTGCGCAACGAACCGGCGCGGGCGTTCGAGACCACCAAGGCCGAGGCCGAGTCGATGGGTGCGATCGCCTTCTTCGGCGACAAGTACGGCGACATGGTCCGAGTGCTCGAGGCCGGCCCGTCGATCGAGCTGTGCGGAGGAACGCACGTCAGCGCCACCGGCGACATCGGGCTGCTCAAGGTCGTCAGCGAGGCGTCGATCGGCTCCAACCTGCGCCGCATCGAGGCGATCACCGGTTCGGCATCGGTCGAGCTGCTGCAGCGCGACGAGCAGGCGCTGGCACAGGTCGGCGAACTGGTTGGCACCACCGGCGGCGACGTCGTCGCCGGCGTGCGCCGCAAGCTCGACGAGATCAAGGCGCTCCAGGTCGAGGTCAAGCAGATGCGTGCTGCCGCCGCCCGCGGGCAGGCCGCCGAGCTGGCGGCGTCGGCGTCCGACGGCGTGGTCGTGCAGCGTCTCGACGGCGTCGAGCCGGGCGACCTTCGCGATCTGGCGATCGCAGTGCGCCAACAACCGGGCGTGCGGCGCGTCGTGTTGATGGGCGCCACCCCGACCGGCGGCGCCAGCCTCGTCGCCGCCGTGCAGTCGTCGGAGAAGATCGAAGCGGCCGACCTCATCAAGGCCGCCGCGCGATCGGTCGGCGGCGGTGGCGGCGGCAAGGGTGACATCGCCACCGCCGGGGGCAAGGATCCGTCGGGTCTCGACGAGGCGATGCGGATCGCCACCGAGGCTGCCCACGCGTGACCGACCGCCGGCGCGGCGTGCGGGCGCTCGGGATCGATCCCGGAACGAAGCGGATCGGCCTGGCGATCAGCGATCGCTCGGGAACGGTGGCCTCGCCACTGATCGTGTTGCAACGCAGCCGGTCGAGGCAGCACGACGACGCC
This sequence comes from Ilumatobacteraceae bacterium, assembly GCA_963850755.1. Taxonomy (GTDB): domain Bacteria; phylum Actinomycetota; class Acidimicrobiia; order Acidimicrobiales; family Ilumatobacteraceae; genus Ilumatobacter. The sequence continues at coordinate 361,045 of CAWKMO010000009.1, forward strand.
GAGATCGCCCGCATCGTGCGCGACGAGGAAGTTGACATCGTGGTGGTCGGGCTGCCGATCAACATGGACGGGTCGCACGGGTCGGCGGCCAAGGCTGCCACTGCGGAGGCGCGGCGCCTGGCTACGGTTGTCGGCGTGCCGGTCGAGCTCCACGACGAACGTCGCACCACGGTGTCCGCCGATCGAAGCATGCTCGAAGCCGGGCTCAACGCCGTCGAGCGCCGTCAGCGGGTCGACAAGGTGGCGGCGGCGATCATGCTGCAATCGTGGCTCGACGCCAGAGTCGATCGCTGAGCGGGCCGCATGAGTGTCATCGGCGAACCCGGGTACGACCGCCGCAGCTCCGACTGGGAGATCGACGAGTGGGACGAGGTCGGCGAGGTTCCGATCGTCGAACCGTTGCCGCGCCAATCGCGCATCGTCAAGTGGTCGGTGTGGGGAGTGATGATCCTCGCCACGGCGCTGATCCTGATCGCCGGGTGGGTCGGCTGGTGGTACGTCGAGCGTGCCAAGCCCGACGGTGAGCTCACCGAGCCGGTGCCGTTCACCGTGCTCGACGGCGACACGGTCGATTCGATCGCCAACCGCCTCGAGGCTCAGGGCTTCGTCGAGGACGCCTCGGTGTTCACCTGGTACGTCGGGCGCAACGGCGGGATCGAGGTCGTGCCCGGTTACTACCAGCTGCGTCAGAACGACCACATGGGCAACGTGCTCGCACGACTGCGCACCCCACCGGACCAGACCTACGCCCGGGTGACGTTCCCCGAGGGCTTCACGCTCCAGCAGATGGCACAGCGGCTCGCCGAGGAACAGCCGCGTCTCACGGTCGACGCCTTCATGGCGGCAGCCAACGCGCCGAGCGTGCTGTCCGCCTACCGACCGCCGGGCGTGACGTCGCTCGAAGGTCTGCTGTTCCCCGACACGTACCAGGTCTCGAACGCCGACAACGAGGCTCAGGTCGTCGAGCGCATGGTGACACTCATGGAGCGTGTCGCCGGTCAGGAGGATCTGGAAGCCAAGGCCGCCGCGCTCGGTCGTACGCCCTACGAGATCCTCATCGTCGCCTCGATGATCGAGAAGGAAGCCAAGCTCGACGAGGATCGACCCAAGATCGCCCGCGTGATCTACAACCGGCTGTACGGCAACATGCCGCTCCAGATCGATGCCACGCTGTACTACGGGAACGACCGCTCGACGCCGTTCTCCGAGCTGCGCCAGATCGACGGCCCGTACAACACGTACCTGCGACAGGGCCTCCCGCCGACGCCGATCGCCAACCCGGGCCGGGCGTCGATCAGGGCTGCGCTCAACCCCGCCCCCAACCCGTCGGTCGGTGACCCGATCTGCCAAGTCCTGCCCGATCCGACGCGAGGGTGCGTGTACCTGTACTACGTGCTCGCCAACGAGGCCGGCGGACACGCCTTCGCCGTGACGGGCGAGCAACATCAGGCGAACGTCGACGCGGCGGCGGCGGCCGGGCTCCTCTAGTGGCTGCGGCCATCACCGGGCGCACACGGCTGGCGGCCGTGATCGGCTCGCCGGTGCGTCACTCGCTGTCGCCGGCGCTGCACAATGCCGCCTTCGATGCGGCCGGCCTCGACTGGCGCTTCGTCGCCTTCGAGGTCGCGGCGGGGCACGGGCCGGCAGCAGTGGCGGCGATGCGAACGCTCGGCATCGGTGGACTGGCCGTCACCACGCCGCACAAGTCGGAGGTCGCGGCGGCGGTCGACGAGGTCGATGTCGCGGCCGCGGCATTGATGTCGGTGAACACCGTCGTGTTGCGTGACGACGGAACGACGTTCGGAGCGTCCACCGACGGAGCCGGATTCGTCGACTCACTGCTGGCTTCGGGAGCGACACTCGAGGGCAGACGGGTCGTCGTGCTCGGTGCCGGGGCGGCGGCCCGCTCGATCGTCGATGCCCTCGGACGCACGGCGGTCGCCGACCTGGCGATCGTCAATCGGACGCTCGCGCGAGCCGAGCAGGCGGCGTGCCTGGCGCCGATGGCCCGGGTCGGCACGCTGGGCGACATCGCGGCCGCCGACGTGCTCGTCAACGCGACCTCGATCGGCATGCAGACCCGCGAGTCGCCGCTCGACCCGCAACTGCTCCACGGCCGCCTGACCGTCGCCGATCTCGTGTACGACCCGCTCGACACAGCGCTGCTGACTGCTGCCGCCGCCGTCGGAGCGTTCACCGTCGACGGGCTCGGGATGCTCGTCCATCAGGCCGCCCGCCAGCAACGACTGTGGACCGGCCAATCCCCCGAGCCCGCGCTGCTGCGCGCCGCGGCCGAGGCCGAACTGGCATCGCGGCTCGTCGAGCGTGATGGGTAACCTCGCCCGATGCTCCGCTTTCTGACCGCCGGCGAGTCGCACGGGCAGGCGCTCGTGGTCGTCGTCGAGGGGCTACCTGCCGGGCTCGAGATCACCGTCGAGGAGATCCAGGCCGAGATGGCGCGCCGCCGGCTCGGCTTCGGGCGCGGTCCCCGGCAGCGGTTCGAGGTCGACGAATTGACGCTCGTCAGCGGGGTTCGGCACGGGCGCACGCTGGGGTCGCCGGTGGCGATCGAGATCAAGAACACCGAGTGGTTCCGCAGCGATCGGTGGCACGCCGAGATGTCGCCGGCACCCGGCGAGACGCGCGAGCCACTCACCCAGGTGCGGCCCGGTCACGCCGACCTGGCGGGGATGCAGAAGTACGGGTTCACCGATGCCCGCGACGTGCTCGAGCGGGCGTCGGCGCGCGAGACAGCGGCTCGTGTCGCGGCCGGGTCACTGGCCAAGAAGCTGCTGTCGTACCTCGGCATCGAGGTCATCTCGCACGTGATCCAGATGGGTTCGGTCAAGGTCGCATCCGGAGCCCTGCGCCCGACACCCGCCGATCTGGGCGCCGTCGACGAATCGGAGGTGCGCTGCTTCGACCCGGCCGCCGGCGCGGCGATGGTCGAGGCGATCAAGTCCGCCGCCAAGCAAGGCGACTCGCTGGGCGGGGTGGTCGAGGTGCTCGGCTTCGGCGTGCCGGTCGGTCTCGGGTCGCACGTGCACTGGGATCGCAAGCTCGATGCGCTGCTGGCGCAGGCGCTGATGTCGATCCAAGCGGTGAAGGGGGTCGAGATCGGCGACGGATTCGAGGTCGCCGGCCGGCTCGGCAGCGAGGCCCACGACCCGATCCGTTGGAACCCCGAGTCCGAGTCGTACACGCGCCTCTCCACCCTCGCCGGCGGACTCGAAGGTGGCATGACCAACGGCGAGCTGCTCGTCGCCCGGGCGGCGATGAAGCCGCTCGCCACACTCAACCGTCCCACACTCGAAACGGTCGACACCGCGACCAAGGAGTCTGCGGTGTCGTTCAAGGAGCGCACCGACGTCACCGCCGTGCCGGCGATGGGTGTCGTCGCCGAGACGATGGTCTCGCTCGTGCTCGCCCAGGAGGCTCAGCGCAAGTTCGGCGGCGACTCGGTCGGCGAGTTCGTCCGCAACGCAGAGTCGTACCGTCTGACGCTGTGAGTGCCGCGCGCCCGATCGGATCCGACGATCGCCACGTCGTCCTGGTCGGCCTGATGGGTGTCGGCAAGACCACCGTCGGACAGGTGCTGGCGGTACGGCATGGGACGTGAGCTCGTCGACTCCGACTTCCGCATCGAGCAGCTCACCGGCCGCACGGTCAAGCGGATACTCGCCGAGGATGGAGTCGACGAGCTGCGCCGTCACGAGGCCGCCGCGCTGTTCGACGCGCTCGCCGACCGGGAACCGCGCGTCATCGCCGCCGCGGGCGGGGTCGTGCTCGACGACGACGATCGCCGCCGCCTCGGCGCCGCCGAGGCCGACGTCGTGTGGCTCACCGGCGACGTCACCACGCTGGCGCCACGGACGGCGACCCGCGAACATCGTCCTTGGCTCGAGGGCGATCCGGTTGGCACACTGCAACGCATGTACGTCGAGCGCGAGCACCTCTACCGTGAGGTCGCCGACCGTGTCGTCGATGTCGACCAGTTGACACCCGACGAGATCGCCGATCGGATCCTGGCGTGACGTCGATTCGGCGGGTCGCGGTGCCGATCGCCGGCCACCCGTACGACGTGCTGGTGGGGCACGGGGCGGTGCGCGAGCTCGGCTCACTGGTGCCGGCCACCGCACGGCGCGCTGCGGTGGTCACCCAGGAGGGCATCCCGTCGGCGATCGAGCTCGACATCCCACATGTGGTCTTCCACATCGGTCACGGCGAGCAGCACAAGTCGTTGGACACGATCAACGACCTGTGCCGTGGCTTCGCCCGGGTCGGTTTCACGCGCAACGACGTGGTGATCGGCGTCGGCGGTGGCATGGTCACCGATGTCGCCGGTTTCGCCGCCGCCAGCTATCACCGCGGGGTGGCCGTCGTCCACGTCGCCACCACATTGCTCGGCATGATCGATGCCGCGATCGGTGGCAAGACGGGCGTCAACCTGCCTGAAGGCAAGAACCTGGTCGGGGCGTTCTGGCAGCCGAGTGGCGTCGTCTGCGATCTCGACGCGCTCGACACGCTCTCGTCGCGCGAGGTCCGCTGCGGCTACGGCGAGATGGCGAAGTACCACTTCCTCACCGGCGACGACCTGCTGGCGATGAGCCTCACCGACCGCATCGCCCGCTGCGTCGAGATCAAGGCCGAGATCGTCGCTGCCGACGAGCGCGAGGACGGTCGGCGGGCGTTGCTCAACTACGGGCACACGCTGGCACACGCCCTGGAGACCGCCACCGAACATCGCATCGCCCACGGCGAAGCGGTCGCCATCGGGCTGATCTTCGCCGCCCAGCTCGCCAACGTCCTCGACCGCATCGACGCCGGCCGCGTCGACGAGCACTTCGCTGTGGTCGGGGAGGAATACGGTCTCGACACCGTTCTCCCGGCGGGATCGGTCGCCGACCGCCTGATCGACCTGATGCGCCACGACAAGAAGGCGCTCGACGGGCTCACCTTCGTCCTCGACGGGACCGACGGTGTCGAGGTCGTGGCTGGCGTCGACGAGACGGCCGTGCGCGCCGCACTCGACCGGATGACTGCCGGCGTCCACGGCACGGGCAGGTGGTGATGGACCTGTCGACGCTTCCGGCGATCGGCTACGCCTCGCGGGCCGATGCGATCCGCCGCCGTCTGAGCGAGCGCGGCCTGAACGCGCTCGCTGTGAGCGACATGACCAACCTGCGCTGGCTGACCGGGTTCACCGGCTCGAGTGCGCTCGTGGTGCTCCTGCCCGACCGCCTGGTGCTCGTCACCGACGGTCGTTACGCCGACCGCGCCCAGGCCGAGATGGCGGCGGCCGGTGTCGATGCCGAGATCCGGGTCGGGTTCACGCAGGCCCAGCAGCACGACCTGTTCGTCGACGCGTGCACCGGCGCCGGCGAGATCGGCGCCGATGCCGCCAAGCTCAGCCATCAACGCTGGCAGGCGTGGTCGAAGGAGATCGCGATCGTGCCCGCCGACGGGGTCGTCGAGGACGCCCGGCGGGTCAAGGACGCCGGTGAGGTGGCACGGATCGCCGCCGCGGCGGGGTGCGCCGACCGCGCCCTCGCCGACGTGGCGCCGATGCTCGCCGGCCGTCCGACAGAAGCCGATGTGCGAACCGAGCTCGAGTACCGCATGCGCCGGCACGGTGCGGACGGGCCGAGCTACGACACGATCGTCGCCTCGGGGCCGCATCACGCGGCCCGGCCTCACCACCAGGTCGGGCGACCGCGTCATCGAGGAAGGCGACACCGTCGTGATCGACGTCGGTGCCCTCGTCGACGGCTACCACTCCGACATGACGCGTAGCTTCGTCGTCGGCGAGCCGAGCCCGGAGCAGCAGCGCCTCTACGACTTCCTCCTCGATGTCCAGCTCGCCGGTCTCGCGGCCGTCCGCGCCGGAGCATCGGCGCGCGCGGTCGACGCCGCGTGCCGCGACCTCGTCGAGCGCGGCCGGCTACGACGAGTGGTACCTGCACTCGACGGGGCACGGTGTCGGCCTGCTGATCCACGAGGATCCGTTCGAGTCGCCGGTCTCCACCGCAGAACTCAGGGCCGGGGACGTCGTGACCGTCGAACCTGGCCTCTATCGTGTGGGATTCGGCGGATTCCGCATCGAGGACCTGGTCGAGGTCACCGAGACGGGCTGCCGGATCCTCACCGAGTTCCCCAAGGACACGCCATGCCTGCCATCACCACCAACGACCTGAAGACCGGGATCACGCTCGAGCTCGACAACGGCCTCTTCCAGGTGGTCGAGTTCCAACACGTCAAGCCGGGCAAGGGCGGGGCCTTCGTGCGTACCAAGCTGCGCAACGTCAAGACCGGCAACGTGTTCGATCGCACCTTCAACGCCGGAGTGCGGGTCGAGCAGGCGATCATCAATCGCGAGGAGATGCAGTTCCTCTACCGCGATGGCGACGACTACGTGTTCATGAACAACGAAACGTACGACCAGATGCACGTCGACCCGGTGGCGCTGGGAGAGGCCGCCGAGTACATGGTCGAGGGAATGACGGCCCAGGTCGCCTTCTTCCAGGGCGACATCATCTCGGTCGAGATCCCGGCCTCGGTCGAGTTGGCGATCGCCGAGACCGAGCCGGGTGTCCAGGGCGATCGCGTGTCCGGCGCCCGCAAGCCGGCCAAGCTCGAGACCGGCAAGGTGGTGCAGGTCCCGCTGTTCGTCGAGATCGGCGACCGGATCAAGGTCGACACTCGTTCCGGCGACTACATCACCGCGTCTGATGGAGCGCCCCGACGAGCGCTCCGACGCTCGTGAGCGCGCGTTGTACCTCCTGTACGAGGCGCACTCGAAGGGCATCGCGCCGGCAGCCACGATCGACATCCAGGTGCTCGAGCCCGACGAGCTCACGCAAGAGCTCGTGCGCGGCGTCGATGCCGATCTCGCACGGCTCGACGAGCTGATCGCCTCCAAGGCCAAGGGCTGGACGCTGTCGCGGATGCCCGTGCTCGATCTCAGCGTGATGCGACTGGCCGTGTTCGAGCTGCTCGAGCGACCGCACGTTCCCACCGCGGTCGTGCTCAACGAGGCGGTCGAGCTCGCCAAGCGCTACTCGACGGACGACTCGGGGCGCTTCGTGAACGGTGTGCTGGCGGCGATCGCCGGCGACGTGCGTCCTACCGCCTGACCGGTGCCGGGAGCGCCGGGTGAAGGCTCGGTAGTGTCGACCCCCGTGGACTCGGTCGACGTCGTGGCTGCCGACGACGAGACAGCACCGGTCGAGGCGACCGTGGTCGAAGATGACGGCGCAGGTCTCGACGCCGGTGCGGGTGGGCGCTGGGTGGCCTCGGCTCGCAGGCGGCTGGCCGCCGTCCATCCGGCGGCGTGGTGCGTGCTGGTCGGCTCGATCGTGTTCGCCGTCGTGTTCGGACGGCTCGGAGTCCAGCACCACCGCAACTTCGGCACGTGGTCGTTCGACATGGGCATCTACGACCAGGCGTTCTGGTTGGTGTCGCGTGGGAAGTCGTGGATCACGGTCCGCGGCATCGACATGTGGGGCCACCACGTCAACCTGATCGCCTTCGCCTTCGCACCCTTCTACTGGCTCGGCGCAGGTCCGTCGTTCCTGTACGTCGCCCAGGCCGTCGCCCTCGGTGCGGGAGCGATCCCGGCCTACCTGATCGCCCGCGACCGCCTGCACTCCGAGTGGCTCGGCGCTCTGTTCGGCCTCGCCTACCTGATGTACGCCCCCGTGCAGTGGATCGCCTGGGCCAACTTCCATCCGGAAGCGCTGGTGATCACCCCGACGCTGTTCGCCTGGTGGTTCGCGACGCGCCGCAACTGGGGGTGGTGCTTCGGCGCCGTCGCGGTCGCGCTGTCGACCCGCGAAGACGCGGCGATGGCGATCGTCATGATGGGCGTCGTGCTCTGGGTGATGATGCGCATGCGTGGCGACGGCGACCGGCACGACCGACGGATGGCGCTCGTGGTGTCGGCGATGGGGATCGTCTGGTACGTCGTGTGCATGCGGTTGGTGATCCCGCACTTCAACCGCGGTGAGCAGCCCTTCTACATCGACTACTTCTACGGCAACTACGGCTCCAACACGTCCGAGATCGTGAGTGAGATCCTGAGGCGTCCCGATCGCGTGATGTCGGACGCGACCCAGCCCGACCGGCTGCGGTTCTACCGCGATCTCCTGCTGCCCTGGGGCGGGTTGCCGCTCGGCGGCCCGTTGCAGCTGGCGATGGCGTTGCCGCAGATGCTGGCGAGCGTGATCGGGCTCAGCCCGTACGCGCGCACGATCAAGTACCAGTACACGGCGATGATGATCGCCCCGTTCGTGATTGCCGCCATCGAGGGCGCGGCGTTGGCGATGCGCTACAAGATCGGACGCCGGGTGGTCGTGCCCTGGCTGATCGCCTGCATGTACATCACCAACGTGGCCTGGTCGCCGTCGCCGCTGAGCGAGGCCAACAAGAACGTGTGGGCGCAGTCGAGCCCGCGTCACGACGTGATCCGGCGGGCGATCGACCTCGTGCCGGACGATGCCTCGGTCACCGCCACCTACGGCATCCTCCCGCACCTGTCGCACCGCGAGCAGATCTACGACTGGCCGAATCCGTGGGTGATGGCCTACTTCGGCAACGACGACGGGTACCGGCTGCCCGACCCGAGCGAGATCGAGTACATCGTGCTCGACCGGCGCAACGTCGGCGAGGCCCAGCGGGAACTGGTCGACGGATTGATCGCCCCCGACGGCGACTACGAAGTCCTGCTCGACGAGGACGACATCCTCGTCGCCCGACGCAGGTAGCCGAGTTAACAGCCCGCCTTGCGGGCGATGGCGACGAGGTTCTTGCCACGTGGTGGGTGGGGCACGACCCGTTCGAGGGCGCGGCTGATCGGCACGACCACACGGTCGTAGCCCGTCGACGACACGGCGCCGAGGGTCTGCACGTCGAGCACCCGATACATCAGCCAGTACGGCACGACCCCGAGCGGGTCGAAGTAGCGCACCGAACAGTCGACGAAGCCGGCCTGCTCGATCACGTCGCGAAGTTGGGCCGGCGTGTACCGGCGATAGTGACCCGACTTGTAGTCGAGACTGCCGTACAGCGACGGCATCGCCGGCACGAACACTCCGAGGGCCCCACCAGGACGCACCAGCTCGAGGGCGGTCTCCAGCTCGGCCCCGTCGTGCTCGATGTGCTCCAGCACGTTGACGTACAGGATGCTGTCGAACGAACCCGGCGCGACGGCGTCAGACGGCGCTGCTTCGACCAGCTGACGCGAGGTGAGCTGGAAGGTGCTCACGTTGGGCACGTCGCGGCAACGCTCGGCGAGCGTGGAGTACACGTTGTCGGCCGGCTCGATGGCGACCACCCTGCGTGTCGGGCTCGAGTTCGGCGATCGTGCGGGTCACTGCTCCGAAGCCGGCGCCGACCTCGAGGATCGAGCGTCCGAACGCCGGTCGCAGGGCGGCCACGATCCAGTTCGTGAAGCGCTGCGCGCCGCTCAGCTCACCCAGCTCCTCCAGTGCGCCGAACTCGGACCCGATCTCGGCTGCCTGACTGCGCATCCTGCCGGAACGCGCCGCCCACGTCGCCTGGTCGATGTGCATCTCGGCCCGCACGCGCCGGATCCTGCGGCGGATGCGATGCACGTCGGCGGCGAACTCGAGCAGATCCCGGGCTCGCAGCGGCTCGACGGGCGTGAAGCGGGGACCGAACGTGATCGGCACCTCGTCGACGACGAATCCGTACGCCTGGGCGACGGCCACGAACTCGCAGTAGAACCCGTAGTCGCCGCGCGATGCCGGGTCGGTCGACACCAGATCGGCGGCATCGGCACGGATCACCCGGAACGACGTGGTGATGTCGTGGGTGCGCCGCAGCCCGGTCGCCCAGCCGACGAGCCGGCTGGCGAAGCGGCTGAGCAGCCCGCGGGCGCGCCGGATCCCGGGCGCCGAACCTCCCCGCATCCAGCGCGACCCGATCGTGACCCCGCTGCCGCTCGCCGTGAAGGCGGCGACGAGCTCGGTGACCTGACGCGGATCGTGGTGGCCGGCGGCGTCGAGGGTCACCACGAAGTCGGGCGACGAATGCTTCATCGCGTGTTCGAAGGCGAGCCGTTGGGTGGCCCACGCACGCCGGCTGTCGGATTCGAGCGTCGTCAGCTCCAGTCCGTGCCGGGCTGCCGCGGCGCGGGCGAGCTGGGCGGTCGGCTCCCGATCGGAAGGGGTCACGAGCAGCACGTCGAGCGTGACGCCCTCGTTCGACATCGCCCGACCGGCGTCGGCCAGATCGCTGACGACACCCTCGATCGAGGTCGGCGTAGCGGCTCCGACGAGGATCGCGGTCCCGTGCATGCGGCGCCCAGCCTACGTGCCGGGGCGGGGTCGCGGATGGCGAGCACGTTCGGCTCTCGTTCGATACGGTCGCCGTCGTGAGCGGGCCGCAGCTGCTGGTGATCCGGCATGGTGAGACGGAGTGGTCGCGGCTGGGTCGGCACACGGGACGGACCGACGTCGCGCTCGACGAGCGGGGACGGGCCGAGGCTCGCGATGCTGCCCGCACGCTCGACGGATGGAACCTCGCCAAGGCGTACACGAGCCCGATGCAGCGTGCCCGCGAGACCGCCGGGTTGGTGGATCCGATCTGCGGAGTCGTGGTCGACACCGACCTGCTCGAGTGGGACTACGGGGTGTACGAGGGCGAGACGACACCGCAGACGCGCCAGCGAGTGCCCGGATTCTCGGTGTGGACGCATGAGATCGTCGGCGGGGAGTCGGTCGACGAGGTCGGCGTTCGAGCCGACCGCTTCATCTCCAGGTTCCTGGCGGAAGTGCCGGTCGGCAACGCTGCCGCCTTCTCGCACGGGCACGTGCTGGCGATCCTGATCGCCCGGTGGTGCGGGTTCCCGGCCGTCGAAGGTCGCCGGTTCGCGCTCGCCACGGCGACGGTCAGCCTGCTCGGCTGGCATCGCGAGGACCGCGTGATCCGGGCCCTCAACCATCGGGTCGGCGACACGCTCGACCCGCCGTTCCGGACCTGACTTCTGCCATCCGGCGGCTGACATTTCGTCAGCTTTCGGCGATCGACGACTGTGCCCGGCCCGGGTTCGGCTAGGTTGCCTGCTCGACCGTGAAACGGGTCCCGTGAGGCTCGAACGGCAGGAGACGATCAGTGACGCAGAGCAAGCAGGTCCTCGGGCCTGACGACGTACGCCGGGCGGTGACCCGCATGGCGCACGAGATCATCGAGCGCAATCACGGGCTTGCCGGCGTCGCACTCGTCGGCCTGCAGCGCGGTGGTGTGTGGCTCGCCGAAGCGCTCGGAGCCGAGATCGCCCGCATCGACCACGTCGTGCCCGTCGGGTCGATCGACGCCTCGCTCTATCGCGACGACATCGGGCTGCGGCCGGTGAGCCCCGGGTCGGTCAGCGAGATCCCGTTCGATGTCGACGGGGCGACCGTCGTGCTCGTCGATGACGTCCTCTACACCGGTCGCACGGTGAAGGCGGCGCTCGATGCGATCACCGACTACGGGCGCCCGGCGGCCGTGCAGTTGGCCGTGCTCGTCGACCGCGGCCACCGCGAGCTGCCGATCCGCCCCGACTTCGTCGGCAAGAACCTGCCCACCTCGAACGACGAGAGCGTCACCGCCACGGCGGCGGGGGTCGAGATCTCGTGAAGCACTTCCGGTCGATCGACGAGGCGGGGCCTGATGCGTTGCGCCGGCTGCTCGAGCTGTCCGACCACATGGCGGAGGTCAACCGGCGACCCAACCCGAAGGTTCCGGCTCTGCGCGGCAAGACGGTCTGCAACGTCTTCTTCGAGGACTCGACGCGCACCCGGTTGAGCTTCGAGACCGCCGCCAAGCGACTGTCGGCCGACACGATGAACTTCGCCGTGTCGTCGTCGAGCGTCAACAAGGGCGAGAGCCTGCGCGACACGATCGAGACGATCGCCGCGATGGGTGTCGATGCGTTCGTGATCCGGCACAAGTCGAGCGGTGTCCCGTGGCAGGTCAGCCAGTGGACGCAGGCCGGCGTGATCAACGCCGGAGACGGCTGGCACTCGCACCCGACGCAGGCGCTGCTCGACTGCTACACGATTCGCACGGCCCTCAACCGGCGCAGCGGGTTCGACGGATTGCGGATCGCGATCGTCGGCGACATCAAGCACAGCCGGGTGGCGCGCAGCGACATCGCCGCCTTCAGCATGCTCGGCGCCGATGTCACGCTGGTCGCCCCGCGAACCCTGCTGCCCCCGGTGGTCGACGTGCCGGTGACGACCGATCTCGACGGCATCATCGGCGATCTCGACGTGCTCTACCTGTTGCGGATGCAGCGCGAGCGGATGACCGAAGCGCTCGTGCCGACCCTCCGCGAGTACACCAGCCGCTTCGGCCTCACCGCGGCCCGGGCGCGGCAGCTACCCGAGCACGCCCTGATCATGCATCCTGGTCCGATGAACCGTGGGGTCGAGATGGCGGTCGATCCGTCAGAGCTGCCCGGCTCGGTGATCACCCAACAGGTCACGAACGGGATCGCCGTGCGCATGGCCGTGCTGTTCGACCTGCTCGGCAGCGGCGCCGATCTGGAGGGTGACGCGTGACGTCGATCCTGATCAACGGGGGCACGCTGGTCGACCGCAACGGCGAACGACGCGCCGACGTCCGCGTCGGCGATGGCGTCGTCGTCGAGATCGGCGACGCACTGGCACCGGCCGACGGCGAGACCGTGCTCGACGCCACCGGTTGTGTGGTGTCACCCGGCTTCGTCGACCTGCACGCCCACCTTCGCGAGCCGGGCAAGGAGGAGGCCGAGACGATCGAGACCGGGTCACGTGCGGCCGCACTGGGCGGCTACACGTGCGTGGTGGCGATGCCCAACACCGAGCCGACTCAGGACTCGGTGAGCGTGGTCGACTTCGTCCGCCGCCAGGGCGAGCTCGCCGGGCTGTGCGACGTGCGCCCGTCGGGCTCGATCACGATCGGCCGGCTCGGGGAGCAACTGTCGCCGCTGGCCGAGCTCGCCGACGTCGGGGTGCACCTGTTCACCGACGACGGCAGCGGCGTGCAGGACCCATTGCTGATGCGGCGTGCGCTCGAATACGCGCTCGACCTCGACGTGGTGCTCGCCCAGCACTGCGAGGTGTCGCGACTGACGCAGGGCGCGGTGATGCACGAGGGCCACTGCTGCGCCCGGTTCGGGTTGCCCGGTTGGCCGTCGATCGCCGAGGAGCTGATGGTCCACCGCGACATCGAGCTGTCGCGGCTCACCGGCGCGCCGGTGCACCTCTTGCACCTGTCGACAGCCGGCAGCGTCGACCTGGTCCGTCGGGCCAAGCAGGACGGTCTGCGCGTCACCGCCGAGGCGACACCACACCACATCAGCCTCACCGACGAGCTGCTGGCCGGGTACGACTCGTTGTACAAGGTCAATCCGCCGCTGCGAACGATGGCCGATGTCGAGGCCGTTCGCGCCGGGCTCGCCGATGGCACGATCGATGCCATCGCCACCGACCATGCTCCGCACGCGCCGGAGGAGAAGGAACAGCCGCTCGATCAGGCGCCGCCGGGGATGCTCGGGCTCGAGACCGCGCTCGGGGTGTGCCTGGCGCACCTCGAGATGCCGCTCGTCGACGTCGTCGCCGCCCTCTCCTGGAAACCGGCCGCGATCGCCGGGGTCGGTGATCGTCACGGGCGCCCGATCGCCCCTGACGAGCCGGCCAACCTGGTGGTGTTCGACCCCCGCGAGGAGTGGCAGGTGCAGCCGGCACGACTGGCGAGCAGGAGCCGCAACACGCCGTACGTCGGCATCGACCTGCGTGGCCGGGTTCGTCACACGCTGCTCGAGGGCGTTCCGGTCGTGGCGGCGGGGGTGGCGCAGCGGTGAGGCGAAATATGTATGATCATGCATCGAAAGGTATGACTATGCGAGGAGCGTTCCGTGACGATACGTGAGGGGCAACTCGTGCTCGCCGACGGCAGCGTGTTCGAGGGCGAGCTGATCGGTGCCCCCAGCGTCGGCGGTGTGGCCACCGGTGAGGTGGTGTTCAACACAGCCCTGTCGGGTTACCAGGAGATCATCACCGACCCCAGCTACGCCGGGCAGATCATCACCTTCACGTATCCCCACATCGGCAACTACGGCGTGGCCGCCAGCGACAACGAGTCGCGGAGTGCCTTCTGCCGCGGCGTGATCGTGCGTGATCTGGCTCGCCGCCACAGCAATCACCGCGCCGAACGTCACCTCGACGCGCTGCTCGAGACGCACTCGATCCCTGGCATCGCCGGCATCGACACGCGTCGCCTGACCCGCCTCATCCGCGACGTCGGAGCCATGCCCGGCGCCTTCGGCGACGCGTCGTACGTCGAGCTGGCGGCGGCCGCCGCCGTCGAGCCCGGCACCGACGGTGTCGACCTGGTGGCCCAGGTGACGACTGCCGACGCGTACAGCGTCGGGGACGGGCCGCGTCTGATCGTCGCCTACGACTACGGGATCAAGAGCACGATCGTGCGCCAGCTCGCCCGGCTCGGGAGGGTCGAGGTGGTGCCGGCTTCGACGCCGGCCGCCGACGTGTTGGCGCGCCGGCCTGACGGGGTGTTCCTGTCGAACGGGCCCGGTGACCCGGCGGTCGTCCAGTACGCCACCGACGAGGTCGCCCGACTGGTCGGAAATGTCCCCGTCTTCGGGATCTGCCTCGGCCACCAGTTGCTGGGGCGGGCGCTCGGGGCGGGCACGGTGAAGCTCCCGTTCGGCCACCACGGTGGCAATCACCCGGTCAGGAACATCCGCACCGGGAAGATCGAGATCACCAGCCAGAACCACAACTTCGCCGTCGACGCCGACTCGTTCGCCGGCCTCGGGCGCGAGGTGCAGATGACCCACGTCAACCTCAACGACGGCGTCTGCGAGGGGCTCGAGGTGGTGGGCGAGCGGTGCTTCAGCGTCCAGCACCATCCCGAGGCGAGTCCGGGCCCACACGACAGCCGCTACCTGTTCGACCAGTTCGAGGCGATCATGTCCGGATCGGTGGGCGTCTAGTGCCCCGGCGTGACGACCTCCATTCGATCCTGATCATCGGCTCGGGACCGATCGTGATCGGTCAGGCATGCGAGTTCGACTACTCGGGCACGCAGGCGTGCCGGGTGCTGAGGGAGGAGGGCTATCGGGTCGTGCTCGCCAACTCCAATCCGGCGACCATCATGACCGACCCCGACTTCGCCGATGCCACGTACATCGAGCCCCTGACGTGGGAGGTGCTGGCCTCGATCATCGAACGCGAGCGCCCCGACGCCGTGCTGCCCACGCTCGGGGGCCAGACCGGGCTCAACGTGGCGATGGAGCTGTTCGAGCGCGGGCTGATCGGCGTACCCGGCACACCGGAGATGATCGGTGCCAACGCCGAGGCGATCGCCACCGCCGAGGATCGCTCCAAGTTCAAGGAGGCGATGCTCGAGATCGGGCTCGACGTGCCGCGGTCGGGCATCGCACGAACGCTCGACGAAGCTCGCCAGGTCGCGATCGAGATCGGGCTGCCGGTGATCATCCGGCCCGCCTACATCCTCGGCGGGCGCGGCACCGGGATCGCCGCCACCGACGCCGAGTTCGAGTCGATCGCCGCCAACGGGCTGGCCGCCAGCCCGATCAGCGAGATCCTGATCGAAGAGTCGATCGCAGGCTGGAAGGAGTTCGAGCTCGAGGTGATGCGCGACCGGGCCGACAACTGCGTGATCATCTGCTCGATCGAGAACGTCGACCCGATGGGCGTGCACACCGGCGACTCGATCACGGTTGCTCCGCAGCAGACGCTCTCCGACGTCGAGTACCAGGAGATGCGCGACTCGGCGATCGCCTGCATCCGCCGTGTCGGGGTCGAGACCGGTGGCTCCAACGTGCAGTTCGCGGTCGACCCGGCGACCGGGCGCCAGGTCGTGATCGAGATGAACCCGCGCGTGTCGCGCAGCTCGGCGCTGGCATCGAAGGCGACCGGCTTCCCGATCGCCAAGATCGCCGCCAAGCTCGCCGTCGGGTACACGCTCGACGAGATCCCCAACGACATCACGCGCATGACGCCGGCCAGCTTCGAGCCGACGATCGACTACGTCGTCACCAAGATCCCGCGCTGGGCGTTCGAGAAGCTCCCCGGCACCACGGGCGTGCTCGGGACCCAGATGCAGTCGGTGGGGGAGGCGATGTCGATCGGCCGAACCTTCCCCGAGAGCCTTCAGAAGGGCCTGCGGTCGCTGGAACAGGGCCGGTTCGGGCTCAACTGCGACCCGGCCGCCGAGCAGTTCGCGACGCACACCGACAGCGAACTGCTCGACATGGTGAGGGTCGCCACTCCCGAGCGGATCTTCCAGATCGGTGAGCTGCTACGGCGAGGCGTCTCGATCGAGACCATCCACGGCGCCTGCCGCGTCGACCCGTGGTTCCTCGACCAGATGCAGATCATCACCGAGGAGCAGGCCGAGCTGGCAGCCGCCGGATTGTCGTCGATGACCCGCCGCGGCTGGCGCCGCGCCAAGCGGCTCGGATTCTCGGACGCCCAGCTCGGCCACCTCTGGGGCGAGTCCGAGTCGACCGTGCGTGACGCGCGCGAGACCGCCGGGGTGCTGCCCACCTACAAGACCGTCGACACGTGCTCGGCCGAGTTCGCCGCCGCCACGCCGTACCACTACTCGACCTACGAGGACGAGAGCGAGGTCCGCGCCAGCGACCGCCAGAAGGTCGTGATCCTCGGGTCGGGCCCGAACCGGATCGGCCAGGGGATCGAGTTCGACTACTGCTGCGTGCACGCCAGCTTCGCCCTGCGCGAGGCCGGCTACGAGACGATCATGATCAACTGCAACCCGGAGACGGTGTCGACCGACTACGACACCAGCGATCGCCTCTACTTCGAGCCGCTCACCAAGGAGGACGTGCTCAACGTGATCGCCGCCGAGCAGCCCTATCGGGTGATCGTCTCGCTCGGCGGCCAGACGCCGCTCAAGCTCGCCGGTGAGCTCCCGCCGGAGCTGATCGCCGGAACCTCGCCGCAGTCGATCGACGACGCCGAGGACCGCAAGCGCTGGAACCAGCTGTGCACCGAGCTCAACATCCCCCAACCTCCTGGTGGCACCGCCGCCGACCTCGAGGAAGCGCTGGCGATCACCGACGAGATCGGTTTCCCCGTGCTCGTGCGTCCGAGCTACGTGCTCGGGGGCCGGGCGATGCAGATCGTCCACGATCGCAACCACCTCGCCAGGGCGATGGCCGAGCTGAGCGGGTTCGGGAGCCTCGGCAAGGAGGGCGGTCTCTCGGCCGAGCGGCCCGTACTGATCGACCGCTTCCTGGCCAGCGCGATCGAGGTCGACGTCGACGCCATTCGTGACCACACCGGGGAGGTGTTGATCGGCGGGGTGATGGAGCACGTCGAGGAGGCCGGGGTCCACTCCGGCGACTCGGCCTGCGCGATCCCGCCGCAGACGCTGCCCGACTGGGTGGTCGAGGTGATCACCGCCTACACGACGGCGATCGCCAACCGGCTCGACGTGCGCGGCCTGATCAACGTCCAGTTCGCCGTGGCCAACCAGACCGTCTACGTGATCGAGGCCAACCCCCGCGCCAGCCGGACGGTGCCGTTCGTGGCCAAGGCCAAGGGCGTGCCGCTGGCCAAGGTGGCGACCCGCGTGATGCTCGGGGCCACGCTCGCCGAGCTGCGCACGGAAGGCCTGCTGGTCGAGCCGGTGAGCGGCCACGTCGCGGTGAAGGAAGCGGTGCTGCCGTTCACCAGGTTCCCGGAGGTCGACCCGGCGCTCGGCCCCGAGATGCGCTCGACCGGCGAGGTGATGGGCATCGACTCCACGTTCGGCCGGGCGTTCTTCAAGGCCGAGCTGTCGGCCGGCAACGGGCTCCCGCAGTCGGGCACCGTGTTCCTGTCGCTCAACGACAACGACAAGCCGGCCGGCCTGGTGGTGGCCCGCCGGATGCGCGAGCGCGGGCTCGGGCTGGTCGCCACCAAGGGCACCGCCGAGTACCTGGCCAGCTTCGGGGTCCAGGTCGACCAGGTGCTGGGCAAGGTCCAGGACGCCGACGGCGGTCGCACGGCGGTCGACCTGATCGCCGACGGATCGATCGTGTTCGTCGTCAACACCCCGCGGGGCTCGATGGGGCGCACCGACGGCGAGCACATCCGCAAGGCGGCCAGCCTGCACCGCGTCGGCTGCGTCACCACCGTGAGCGCCGCCCTGGCCGCCGCCCAGGGCCTCGGCGAATCACCCGAGCAGCTCCCGGTGAAGAGCCTCCAGGAGTATCACGCCCGATGACGGTCGATGCCCGGGTCCAGGTCGGATCGGTCGAGCTCGCCAACCCGATCATGACCGCCTCGGGCACCGCCGGGTACGGCGACGAGTTCGCCGCCTACTTCGACCTGGCGCTCGATCGGAGCGGTCGTCACCAAGTCGATCGCCGCCTTCGAGTGGGCCGGCAATCCCGCCCCGCGGGTGCACGCCACGCCGCTGGGGATGATCAACGCCGTCGGACTGCAGGGCCCAGGTGTCCCAGCGTGGCTCGATCACCACCTGCCGCAACTCTTGCGCACCAAGGCGACCGTGGTGTGCAGCATCTGGGGCCGATCGGTGGCCGAGTTCGCGGCCGCCGCCGACCTGCTCGCCGCTGCTCCGCCCGGGGTGGTGGCGGTCGAGGTCAACCTGTCGTGCCCGAACCTCGAGGGGCGCGGCAGCATCTTCGCCCACGACGCCGCCGCCTCGGCGGCGGTGATCGCCGCCACGGCGGGGTGCGGACGGCCGCGATGGGCCAAGTTGAGCGCCAACACCGACCGTCTCGTCGAGGTCGCCTCGGCGGTGGCGGACTCGGGCGCCGAAGCGGTGACCCTGATCAACACCATGCTCGGGATGGTGATCGACCCGTCCACGCTGCGGCCGGCGCTCGGCAACGGGGGCGGGGGAGTCTCGGGCCGGGCGATCCACCCGATCGCCGTGCGCGCCGTCTACGACGTGCGCCAGGCGCTCCCGGAGCTTCCGATCGTCGGCGTCGGCGGGGTGGCCACCGGGTGGGAGGCGGCCGAGCTGATGGTCGCCGGCGCCCAGGCCGTCCAGGTCGGAACGGCCTCGTTCGCCGACCCACGCGCCTGCCTGCGGATTCGCGACGAGCTTGGCCGGATTTGCGGCCGACCGGGGGATTGCACGACTGGCGCATCTCAACGGTGTAGTTTGACCGCATGGCAACACCTCCTCAGTTGACACCTGAGCAACGGACTGCGGCGCTTGCAAAGGCCGCAGAGGCGCGCGCAGCACGGGCAGACATCAAGGCCCGTCTCAAGATGGGTTCGATGACCCTTCGCGAGGCGCTCGACTCCACGGACTCCAACGTGGGCAAGCTGAAGGTGGTCTCGATGCTCGAATCCCTGCCCGGTGTGGGCAAGGTGAAGGCACGGCGCGTCATGTCGGAGATCGGCATTGCCGACAACCGGCGCGTCCAGGGTCTTGGCGCTCAACAGCGCGCCTGCCCTGCTCGACCAGCTTGGCTCGTGACCCACTGATCATCGTCGTCTCCGGCCCCGGGGGCGTTGGCAAGGGCACCATCGTCGATGCCCTCGTACAGCGCGACCCAGCGTTGTGGCTGAGCCGGTCCTGGACGACTCGTGCCCGCCGACCCGGCGAACGGGCCGACGCGTACGTGTTCACGTCGACCGAGGAGTTCGAGCGTCACATCAGCGACGGCGGGTTCCTGGAGTGGACCGAGTTCCTCGGCAACTACTACGGCACGCCCTATCCCGACCTGCTCGGCGACCCGGCGGCGCCCGACATCGTGCTCGAGATCGAGCTCGACGGTGCCCAGCAGGTCAAACGCACGCATCCCGACGCGGTGCTGATCTTCGTGCTCCCGCCGTCGCGGGCCGAGCAGGAGCGTCGCCTGCGGGGTCGCGGTGATCCCGGCGACAAGGTCCTCGCCAGGCTGCGCAAAGCCGAGCTCGAGGAACCGATCGGGCGTGACGAGGCCGATCACGTGGTGATCAACGACGAGCTCGACCGCACGGTCGACGAGATGATCGCCATCATCGCCGCCGAACGGGCTGCTCGCGACGAGCTGCGCCGATCCGGATAGCGGATTCGTCGTCGCTGCCACCAGTACGGAGCAGCGTCGCCGCCGGTAGACTCCACCAGCTGTTATCTCCAGCTGAAGTTCGCCCACCTCACAGGGAGCAGGTCACCATGGCCCAGAGCCACGACACGATGATGAAGCCCGGTATCGAGGGCCTGCTCGACCGTGCAGACTCCAAGTTCAGCCTGGTCACGCTGGCCGCCCGGCGGGCGCGCAACATCAACTCGTACTTCAACCAGCTCGGCGACGGGCTCGGTCACATGGTTCCTCCTCAGGTCTCGTCCACGGCCCGCAAGCCGCTGAGCATCGCCTTCGAAGAGATCTCGGTCGGCAAGATCGTCAAGACCGACGCCCCCGAGGTCAGCGACGTCGACGCCCTCGACCTGCCGACCGGCGGCGCAGCCGTGTCCGGCTCCGACGACGCCGGCTGACACCTGATTGCGGCGATGATCGCAGGCAAGCGGATCGTCCTCGGAGTCACCGGGGGGATCGCCGCGTACAAGGCGGTCGAGATCACCCGCCGGCTGGTCGACGCCGGGGCGCACGTGATCCCGGTGATGACCAAGGGCGCTGAGCGCTTCCTCGGCGCCGCCACGCTGTCGGCACTGGCCAGCGAACCGGTCAAGACCCGCCTCTGGGACGACCCCGAGACGCCGATCCCGCACACCACGCTGGGCCAGAGCGCCGATCTCGTGCTCGTCGCCCCGGCGACGGCGCGGCTGATCGCCTCGTACCGGATCGGCCTGTCGACCGATCTGCTGACCAACGTGCTGCTGGCCACGCGGGCCCCGGTGATGATCTGCCCGGCGATGCACACCGAGATGTGGGAGCACCCGGCGGTGGTCGACAACATGGCCGCGCTCGCGCGCGCGCGGCGTGCACGTCGTCGAGCCCGAGTCGGGGCGCCTCGCCGGAGGCGACTCCGGCGCCGGCAGGTTGGCATCACCCGAATCGATCGTGGCAGCCGTCGACCGGCTGTTCGCCATCCCCGACCTGGCCGGCCTGAAGGTGTTGATCAGTGCCGGCGGCACACGCGAACCGATCGACGCCGTCCGCGTGATCGCCAACCGCAGCAGCGGCAAGCAGGGATACGCGCTGGCCGAGGAGGCCGTGCGGCGCGGCGCCGAGGTGACGCTCGTCTCCACGGTCGACCGTCCCGCGCCGCTCGGCGTGTCGATCGTGCCGGTCGAGACCGCGGCGCAGATGCAGGCCGAGATGGAGCGCCTGGCTCCCGCCTGCGACGTCGTCATCATGGCGGCCGCGGTGGCCGACTTCCGGCCCGTCTCGGCCGCCGGCCACAAGCTCAAGAAGCACGACGGCGTACCCCAGGTCGTGCTCGAACCGACACCCGACATCGTGGCCGGTCTCGGGGCCGCGCAAGCCTGCTGGTCAGACGCTCGTCGGGTTCGCCGCCGAGACCGACGATCTCGAGCGCAACGCCCGCGCCAAGCTCGAGCGCAAGCAACTCGACCTGATCGTCGCCAACGATGTCGGCGCCGAGGCGACCGGCTTCCAGCACGACACGAACGCCGTGACCGTGTTCGCCGTCGGCGAACCGGCGGTTACCCTGCCGCTCGCCGACAAACGTACGATCGCGGCCGGCGTACTCGACCGGATCGTCGCCTTGCGCGCCGCAGCCCGCTGACGCGGGGCACCGATCTGCGATCGGCCTCCCGCCGGTCGCCGTTCACGAATCAACCCAACTACGAATCGAGGAAGCACCAGTGGCTCGTTGGACATTCAGTTCCGAGAGCGTGACCGAGGGTCACCCCGACAAGATGGCCGACCAGGTCAGCGACTCGGTTCTCGACGCGATTCTCGCTGTCGATCCGAACGGGCGTGTCGCCTGCGAGACACTCGTCACCACGGGACTGTGCGTGATCGCCGGCGAGATCACCACCAACGCCTACGTCGACATCCCCAAGATCGCTCGCGAGACGATCAAGGAGATCGGTTACGACAACGCGCTCTACGGGTTCGACGGCAACACCTGCGGCGTGATCGTGTCGATCGACGAGCAGAGCTCCGACATCGCCCAGGGCGTCGACGCCTCCGAGGAGCTGCGCGGCGGCAAGGCCGGCGAGGACCAGCTCAACGCCCAGGGTGCCGGCGACCAGGGAATGATGTTCGGGTACGCCTGCAACGAGACGCCCGACCTGATGCCGCTCCCGATCTGGACGGCGCACCGCCTGGCCGAGCGCCTGGCCGAGGTGCGCAAGTCCGGCCAGCTGCCCTACCTGCGCCCCGACGGCAAGACCCAGGTCACCTACGAGTACGAGGACGGCAAGCCCGACCCGGCTGCTGAGCGTGCTGATCTCGACCCAGCACCAGGGCGGGATCGACCGCGACACGGTGATCCGCCCCGATCTGATCGAGCAGGTCATCCAGCCGACGATCCCCGAGCAGTTCCGCGAGCGACGAGTACGACGTGTTCGTCAACCCCACCGGATCGTTCGTGATCGGTGGGCCACACGGTGACTGCGGCCTCACCGGCCGCAAGATCATCGTCGACACGTACGGTGGCATGGGCCGCCACGGTGGTGGCGCGTTCTCCGGCAAGGACCCCTCGAAGGTCGACCGCTCGGCCGCCTACGCCACGCGCTGGGTGGCCAAGCACGTCGTCGAGTCGGGCGCTGCCGACCGCTGCGAGCTGCAGGTCGCCTACGCGATCGGCATGGCGCAGCCGCTCAGCATCCTGGTCGAGACGTTCGGCACCAACAAGGTGTCGAACGAGGCGATCGAGCAGGCCGTGCGCGACGTGTTCGACCTGCGCCCCGGCGCGATCGTGCGCGATCTCGACCTCAAGAAGCCGGGCTACAAGCGCACCGCTGCGTACGGCCACTTCGGGCGTCCCGGCTTCACCTGGGAAGTGACCAACCGCCTCGCCGAGTTCAAGGCCGCCGTCGGAGTCTGACGGCGGCGCCGTCCCACGGCACCCGCTGCCCTCGCGACACTTCCGGCCGTGACCGTCGCCCGGGTGCTGCCCAACGTCACCGGGTCTCGACAAGCAGTTCGACTACCTCGTTCCCGACGCGCTCGGTGACGTCGCGCGTCGGCGACCTCGTGCGGGTCGACCTGCACGGTCGCCGGGTCGGCGGCTGGGTCGTCGCCGTCGACCCGCCCGACGCACTCGAGGTCGGCGAGCTGAAGCCGATCGCCAAGGTCACGGGTCGCGGGCCGTCACCGGAGCTGGTCGAGCTGGCCGAGTGGGCGGCGGTGCGTTGGGCCGGACGCCGCCGGCACTTCCTGGTCAGCCGCCTCGCCGGACCGGGCGGTCACGCTCGATCCCGGCGCCGCAATCGCACCGGGCGCGTCGTCGAGCCGCGATCCCCGGCGTCGACGCGCGATCCTCGAAGCGGGCGGCGGCGTGCTGCGGTTGCCGCCGACGAGCGATCCGAAGCCGGCGATCATGAGCGCCGCCGCGCTCGGGCCGACTGCTGGTCGGTCGTGCCGTCGGTCGACCAGGCGATGCTGATGGGCGCCGCGATCCGTCGGGCGGGGCTGACCGTCGCCGTGATGCCGCACGACTGGGCGGCGGCAGCGGGAGGAGTCGACGTCGTGATCGGCGGCCGCAGCGCGGCCTGGGCGCCGTGCCCCGGGCTGGCCGCCGTGGTCGTCGTCGACGAGCACGACGAGGCGCTCCAGGAGGAAGGCTCGCCGACGTGGCATGCCCGCGACGTCGGTGATCGAGCGCGCCCGGCGAGCCGGCGCGCCCGGTGCTGCTGATCTCACCCTGCCCGACGCTGACGGCGCTCGAGTGGGGACGCTCGACGCGCCCGCCGCACGACCGCGAGCGCGACGGCTGGCCGATCGTCGACGTGATCGACCGCACCGGCGACGAGCCGTGGAAGCGTTCGTTGCTGACGTCGGAACTGATCCGTCACCTGCGCGACCCGGAGCGCACCGTCGTGTGCGTCTAGCAACACCACCGGGCGGGCGCGGCTGCTGGCCTGCCGGCAGTGCCGCGACGCTGCCCGCTGCGAGCGCTGCGACGCGGCCGTGTGCTGAGCGACGACGTGACGCTGGTGTGCGGGCGATGCGGGCTCGCACGGCCCGCCGTGTGCTCGGCGTGCGGGCCGGCCGGTTCGCCAACCTGCGACCCGGCGTGCTCGCGTCTGCGCGAGGAGATCGAGGCGGCGGCCAACCGGCCCGCCGTGCTGGTCACCGGCGACGACGCCACCGAGCCGATGGCGGCGTCGGAGTCTACGTCGGCACCGAGGCGGTGCTGCACCGCGTCGAGCGCGCCGACACGGTCGCCTTCCTCGACTTCGATCGCGAGCTGCTGGCGCCGCGCTACCGAGCGGGCGAGCAGGCGATGGCGCTGCTGGCGCGGGCGGCGCGGCTGGTCGGCCCGCGCCGCAGGGGCGGGCGGATCCTCGTGCAGACGTTCATGCCGGAGCATCCCGTCGTCCGTGCCGCCGTGCGAGCCGATCCCGGCCGGCTGGTCGACGGACGAGCGCGGCCGCCGCCGGATGCTCGGGCTTGCCACCGTTCGGCGCCTTGGCCGAGATCTCCGGCGCGGGCAGCGACGAGTTCGTCGCCAGCCTGCCCGAGTGCGAGCTCGTCATCGTCGCCGGGGACGACAACGAGTACGTCGCCAGGTCGACCGACTGGATGACCTTGGGAAGCCACCTCAACCAAGGGGTTCGGCCGCCTGGGAGTCGACTCCGGATCGCCGTCGATCCCGGCCGTTGATCGACACCGTCGCTCGGTGACGCAGCGGTATCGCTGATCGCGTTCGCCGATCACTACGGTCGCACCCGCAACCCGGTTCGTCAGAGGAACGTGCACACATCGAGGAGGGGCAAATGCCCGAGTTGGTCGAGGTCGCGTCGGGACTGAGCTTTCCCGAGGGACCGATCGCGATGCCGGACGGATCCGTGATCCTCGTCGAGATGTTCGGCCCCCGACTCACGAGGGTTCACCCAGACGGCTCGAAGGACACGATCGCCGAGATCCCAGGAGGACCGAACGGCGCCGCTGTCGGACCGGGCGGCACGATCTTCCTCTGCAACAACGGCGGTCGCTTCACGCCGATCGACCTGGGCAGGCATGGTCATTCCCGGGCCCGTGACGATGAGCAACTACATCGGCGGGCGGATCCAGACGCGTCGACCTCGAGAGCGGGGAGGTCGCCGACCTCTACACCGAGTGCGACGGCCATCCGCTACGCGCCCCGAACGACATCGTCTTCGACGAGCATGGCGGCTTCTACTTCACCGACCACGGTCTCAGCGACGAGTCGCAGCGCATCGCCCACATGACCGGCATCCTCTACGCGACCGCGGACGGATCGGCGATCCGCGAGGTCGTCTTTCCCGGCACACGAGCCCAACGGCGTCGGTCTGTCACCCGATGGCCGCAAGCTCTACTGGGCCGAGACGTGGACCGGACGCATCATGCAGCGCGACATCGTCGCGCCGGGCGAGGTGGCCGAAGCGATGCTCGGCGACCCGTCGGTGTGCCTCTACGGGTTTCCCGGCATGCAACTGCTCGACTCGCTGGCCGTCGACGCCGACGGCAACGTCTGCGTCGCAACGATGGGCACCGGCGGTATGTCCGTCGTGTCCCCGAGGGCGAGTTGGTCGACTTCGTCGAGGCCGGCGACCTCCTCACCACCAACATCTGCTTCGGCGGCGACGACCTGCGCACCGCCTACATCACCGCCTCGTCGACCGGACGTCTGCTCAAGACCGAGTGGCCACGCCCAGGCGCCAAGCTCCACTTCCTCAACCACTGATCAGGACCGAGCAGTAACCCCGGGCTCCGTCGAGCGCCGGCTACGTGAAGCGGCCGGCGCGGGTGCCCGGTGGGTTGACGAGCCCTGGCTCGGCATCGGGATTGGCAACCAGGACCTCGCCCTCGAGGCCATCTGGATCGACGAAGAACACCGAGAAGTACGGGCCGAAATCGGTGACGAAGTCGTCGGCGGCGCCGCAGGCCATCAGCCGCCGTCGAATTTCCTCGAACGCATCGAGCGAGGCTGCCTGCAGTCCCACGTGGTCGAGCCGGCCGCGACCGAACATCGGCGTTTGGCGATCGACTTCGACGTTGTCCTCGATCTCGAACACGTTCAGCTCGCGCCCGTCACCGATGTCGATCAGCGAGAGCCTGAAACCTGGTTGCTGTTCGATCGTGCGTGCTGGCGGAGCATCGAACACGTCGGTGTAGAACCGCGACAATCGTTCGGTGTCCCCGGTGAGCACGGCCACGTGATTGATCCCGTCGAGCAGCACGCTACAAACCTAGAACACCACGCCGATCAGGCCGTCGGCACTGATCAGCCACTGACGATCACGATTTCGTTGCCTTCGGGGTCGGCGACCCGCCAGCGGTCCTCCGACTCGTCGAGGAGCCGGCCACCGGCTGCGAGGGTCGTGGCGAGGCGCGTCTGCGCGAGGTCCGAGGGCACCGCGAGCTCGACGTGGATGCGGTTGCGCTGCCGGCGCCGCTCGGTCTCCGAAGCATCGAGCTCTTGGAACACCAGCACCGGGTTCAGCCGCCGCGGATCGTGGATGTCGGTGACCCCGGCTCGCCGGTCGTGGGTGTATCCGAGTGCGGCGACCCAGAACGCGCGGACTGCGGCGACGTCGGCGGCGTCGAGGAAGAGTTGAGCGAAGCGCGGCAGCCCCGGATCGGCAGTGGCCCCGAGCTCGCGGGCCGCGGTCTGGAGGTTTCCGGCGAGGTCGGTGAAGTCGAGCTCGAGGCCGTGGGCGTCGGCTTCCCACTGGTCCTTTCCGCTGTCGATGATCACGAGCCCGGGGCGCAAGTCGATCAGCAGCGGGAAGCCCGTGTCGTCGGCCAGCGCCGCTGCTGCGGCGGCCAGGTCACGCTGCTGCGTCGGCGAGGTGGTGCGGTAGCACGCCATCGCGCTGAACACCGCCTGCCAGTCGGCTGTCCCGATCCCCTCGCCGAGCGCCGTCGCCTGGCACCAGGTCGACCTCGTTGCCGTCGGGGTCGGTGTGGCAGACCCCGAACGGTCCGGATGCCTCACCAAGACTCGCCTGCTCGACCGCCGCGGCCGGCCGCACCACGTCGAGGTGGATGCGGTTTCGAAGCGGCCGCGGCTCCGTCGACTGCCGGATCCGTATCGCCGGGTCGCGCCGCAACGGATCCGCCAAACCGCCGTCCTCCCCAGGCGCGTAGTCGAGCACCGCTGCCAGAACCGCCTCACCGCAGTCGGGTTCGCGGACTCGAACACGACGCTCAGGTGCTGCAGCACGGCAGGGTTCGCGGCCAGCCCGAGATCCCGTGCGGCCGCCGACACGGCCTCGGCGTGCTCGTCTGAGTCAAGGCGCACCCGCACGCCTGTCGCGCGCAGGTCGACCACGATCTCGGCCGACAGCTCCACGATGCGCCCGGCCAGCGCAGCCCCCTCGACCAGTGACGGCGCGTCGAACCATGTCGTCGCAACACCATCGACCACCCGCCAATCCGTTCCGATCTCTGTCATGCCCGGCACCGTACAACCCATTCCGACCCGCACATCGGGGACAGTCACCGACCCCGCTTTCGTCGCCGCTCGATACCACGCCACCATGGGATGTCGAGATCCACGGCGGCACGTCGGCTGCCGGCCCGTGGCCACCAATACCGTTTGCGGCGATCAACCGCTTGAGATGGACGATGGCTACGGGATGATGGCCCGGAGCGTGTCGTGGTTCGGACGAGCCGTCGGATGTCACGCCCGACCGCAACGAGCAGCCGGGCGTTGGGCCGACCATCGACGCGAGTTCTGAATGGCCCGGGCGTGCCAACCACAGGGATCGCAGGACCCTGACGTCAGATACTGTACCGGCGTCCGATCTATGGCGACGTCGCAGCCACGAGGAGGGCATCAAGCTTCCAGCGCCGTCGTACCCGGCGCAGTCTCGCTGGCCGCGAGTCCCGATCGGCGACTCGCGGGCCACCCGGCGGGACCGTTCCTTTGGAGAGCGGTACGATCGTCTCCTCGTATGCCGGGAAGCAGCACGCCAAGGCTCTACACTCCCGCCCGATTGCCCATGCGGCCCCGTGTCCAAGCAGTACGGCAGATCTGGCCTGACAGCCGCCGACGGTGTTGCCGCGGCGGCTGGTCATCAGTTGCCAGCGGCGTAGATGGCACGGCCGACGACGATCAGGATGATCAACCCGACCGACACGGCGAGACAAGCGGCGCAGTCCCGTATTCCGTTCCCTGCGACGGTGGGCGTCGCGACACAGCAGTCCCCGAGACACACGTCGTGATTCGAGCGCTCACTACGCTGATCGGAGGGACCAGCACACCAAGAACGGCGATCACGGCGGCGACGAACCCCGCCCGAGTGGGGAAGTCGACTGTCGCCGAATCCACCGTGGCACTGTAGAGCGGCTGTTCCAGAGCTTCGTCATGACTGCCTCGCGGTCCGACACGACGGTGGCGGGACCCCAGAGGTGCGAACAGACCGCGGCCTCCGATCTCGGCCTCGTCATCGCACCCTGGAACCCCAAACCGCCCGGGTTGGGACTGTGACGCAAGCAGCGCCGATTGCCCGATATGGAGCTCCGCGATCAACGCACTCGTCATCGCGAATTGGTTGACGATGGCGGCGTCATGACTGTCACACCCCTGTGCGCATGATGTCGGTCATGGCGGCGGCGACGTTCGAGGAGATGCGGGACGAGATCCGGGCGCTCGATGCCGATCAGCGGTTGCGGCGGCTCTTCCACGTGGAGGAGCGGCGGCGGGCATTGGAAGCTGAGTCGGCCGTACTGTTGGCCGAGCTCGACACCGACCAGACCTTCAAGCACGACGGTCACTCGTCGATGTTCGGGCTCCTGCGCTCGAAGCTTGGTTGGTCCGAGCAGGAATGCCGGCAGCGCACCCAGATCGGCCGCCTGGTGGCGGAGCACGCACCGGTCGGCGAGGCGTTGTTCGAAGCGTGGGTTGCGGTTGCCAATGTGGCGTCGATCGCCCGGGCGTTCGCCAATCCTCGCTGCGGCAATCAGTTGGGCACTGTGCTCGGCACGCTGCTCACCGAGGCCAAGCGGATGGAGGCCCGCGATTTCGCACGGCTGCCCGAACGGTGGCAGTTGTTGCACGATCCAGGCATCCAAGCTGAGCACGCCGATCGTCACGAAAGACGAAATGCGCACCTGTCTCAGGCCGGCGACGGCGGCGCGATGGGATGTGAGTGGGGCGCGTTCGACACCGCTCGCAACAGGGAGGTGTTCGACCGCTTCCTCGAGGCCGAGTTCGAAGCCGATTGGACGGCAACGGTCGCGATTCACGGAGAGGCGGCGTCACCCAGCTTGATGCCGCGGACCCAGGCGCAGCGCGCTGCCGATGCCGTCACGGCCATCTTCCAGCGCGCCGCGGCAGCGCCTCCAGGTTCGAAAGCGCCCCGACCGGTGGGCAACGTGCATGTCGACTGGCACACCTTCCAGGACTGGATGACGGAGCACGGGTTGTTCCCCGAGCGCGCCGTCGATCCCTTCGACGACCCGATTCCATTGGTATCGAAGCTGCGTTGCGAGACCGACGACGGTGTGTTGATCGATCCCGACACGGTCCTCCAGGTGCTGTTGCACGGATACGTGCGATTCGTGATCCACGACGACGAGGGTGTCCCGATCCATTGGGGTCGCGAGCGGCGATTGTTCACCGGCGCCGCCCGAGAGGCGGTCATGTCGCTGTCTCATCGATGTACGCATCCCGGCTGCAGTGTCGGGTCCAGCCGCAGTGAAGCTGACCACAGAACGCCTTGGTCGGATGGCGGAACCACGGATCCCCACAACGGCGGGCCCCGATGTCGACGGCACAACCGGCTCCGCAACCACGGCTTCACGGTCCATCGCGATCGCCACGGCCACTGGCACACGTTCCGACCCGACGGTACCGAGATCTGACGTCCCGGCGGGCTGTCTACACGGCTGACGCGCCGACCCGCAGCAGGCGGTATCCGGCACGGCTGGCGATCCGTTCGGCGGGGAAGCCCGACGACTGCAGCCAGCTCTGGAGCGAGTCGGCCCCGAGATGCTTCTGCACGACGAGAATCGCCGTTCCTTCCGGGCGTCGAGCCGCCCCAGCCAACGCTCGAGCAGCTCGTGCAATGCCTGCTTGCCGATCCGGATCGGTGGGTTCGACCAGATCAGGTCGAATCGCACGTCGTCGGGGAGTTGGTCCGGGGAGGAGGCGGCGATGTTGACGATCCCGTTGCGGGCAGCGTTCGACTCGGTCAACGCGAGCGCCCGGGCGTTGACGTCGATCGCCCACACAGTGGCCGCCGGCGCGCGCAGCGCGAGCGTCAGCGCGATCGCCCCTGCGCCGCACCCGAGGTCGAGCAGCGTGCCGACGCGGCGGGGGTGGCGGCGCTTCGCGCAACAGCAGCGAGGTTCCCGTGTCGAGGTGTCCGTGGCTGAACACGCCGCGATCGGTTGTCATCGTGAACGCCACGTCGGGGAGAGCGACGTCGACCACCGTCACATCGGATGCGACCTCCGGTCGCTCATCGAAGTAATGCGTCACCAAGGGTTAGCCTGTCACCTCATGGCGTATTCGATTCGCACCTACGGCGATCCGGTGCTGAAGTCGAAAGCGGCCCCGATCACCGACGTCGATGGCAAGCTCGTCCGCCTCGTCGACGACATGTTCACCACGCTCTACGAGAGCGAGCTGGGCATCGCCCTGGCGGCTCCCCAGATCGGTGTCCAGAAGCAGATCTTCGTGTGGGATCTCGACGGCGAGCAGCAGGTGATCTTCAACCCCGAGATCGTCGAATCCGATGGCGAGTGGGTCTACGACGAGGGTTGCCTGTCGATCCCCGGCCTGTACGTCGAGATGGTCCGGCCCAAGACCGTGCTGATGCGCGGCATCGATATCCAGGGCAACGTCGTCGAGCGCGAAGCCGACGAGCTCGAGAGTCGCATGTACCAGCACGAGCTCGATCACCTCCACGGCGTGCTGATGTTCGACCGGATGACTCCCGAGCAGCGCAAGGAAGCGTTGGGCGAGTACCGCCGTCTGCAGCGTGAGTCCGAGCAGGGTGTGGTGGCCGAGGCCCCGCGCCGCCGGCGCCTGCGCCTCAAGTGAGGCTCGTCTACCTCGGCACGCCCCAGTTGGCGGTGGAACCGCTGGAGGCGTTGGTGACACATGGCCACGACGTCGCGCTGGTGATCACGGGCGCCGACAAGCGTCGCGGTCGTGGTGGTGACGTCTCGCCCAGCCCGGTGAAAGCGGCCGCCCAGCGGTTGGGCATCCCGGTGTCACACGACGTCGACGACGTGCTCGCGGTCGGCGCCGAACTGGGTGTCGTCGTCGCCTTCGGGAGGATCATCAAGCCCCACGTGCTGGCGTCGGTGCCGATGGTCAACCTGCACTTCTCGCTGCTGCCGCGATGGCGCGGGGCGGCACCCGTCGAGCGCGCCCTGCTCGCCGGCGACACAGTCACCGGGGTATGCCTGATGGCGGTCGAGGAAGGTCTCGACACAGGCGGTGTGTTCGCCCGCGTCGAGGTGCCGATCGAGCCCGACACGACGCTCGAGAAGCTTCGGAGCGAACTGGTGACGGTCGGGACGCGGTTGCTGGTCGATGCGCTGGATAGCGGCCTGGGCGAGCCGGAACCACAGGTGGGCGAGGTCACCTACGCCGCCAAGATCGATCCGGCCGAGCTCCGGATCGACTGGTCGCGTCCGGCATCGGAGATCGATCGACTGGTCCGTGTCGGGGGAGCGTGGACGACGTTCCGCGGTGCGCGGGTGAAGATCCATGCCGCACGCCTCGACGGCGATCGGTTGCTTCCGACCGAAGTGCAGCCGGAAGGCCGCGGCCGGATCGACTACGCGGCGTGGCTCAACGGAGCCCGGCCAGCCGCCGGTGAATGGTTCGAATGAGCGAGTCCACGGCACGTTCCGTGGCGTACGCCCTCCTGCGGCGCATCGAATCGGAGGGCGCCTACGCCAACCTCGTGCTGGGCGCCGCCCTCGATCGCTCGCACCTGACCGGCGCCGACCGTCGCTTCGTCACCGATCTGGTCTACGGCACGACGCGCATGCGACGTGCCTGCGACGCGCTCGTCGACCGTTTCGTCACCAAGCCCCCGGACGCGGCGACGCGCACCCTGTTGCGGCTCGGCGCCTACCAACTCGAGTTCGGTGGCGTGCCCGCCCATGCCGCGGTGTCGGAGACCGTGGGGCTGGCACCGAACCGGGTCCGCGGCTTCGTCAACGCCGTGCTGCGACGGGTAGCTGCGACGCCGATGGTGTGGCCGTCGGAGTTGACGCGCTTGAGCTATCCCGACTGGATCGGCGAGCTGCTGATCGACGAGCTCGGCGCCGAGCAGGCGAGCTCGGCGATGGTGCGCATGAACGAACCGGCGACCGTCACCACGAGGAGCGACGGTTACATCCAAGACCTCTCGTCGCAATGGGTGGCGGCCGCGGTCGAAACGTCGCCGGGCGACAGCGTGCTCGACGTCTGTGCCGCACCGGGTGGCAAGGCGACTGCGATCGCCGCCGAAGGTGCCCGTGTCACAGCCGCCGACGTGCGCCCGAACCGGGCGTCGTTGGTTGCCGCCAACGCCACGCCGGCTCGACGCCGATGTCGTCACCGTCGTCGCCGATGCCACACGGCAACCGTTCCGCGCACGTTGTTTCGACGCCGTGCTGATCGACGCGCCGTGCAGCGGGCTGGGCGCCCTGCGGCGGAGGCCCGACGCACGATGGAGGATCCAACCCGATGACGTGGCGGAACTGGCCGCTCTGCAGCGCCGGATCCTCGAGTCGTCGGCTGCATTGGTTCGTCCGGGCGGCCGCTTGGTGTACAGCGTGTGCACCCTCACCACGTCGGAGTCGATCGACCATCCGATCCCGGACGGCTTCGAGATCGACGCGCGGTTCCCGCCGGCCGGCACGTGGCAACCATTCCGGCACGGCTGGCGGGTGCTCCCGCACGAGGCCGACACCGACGGCATGGTCCTGATTCGTTACCGTCGGCAGGAATGAGCGACGACCAGCTGCTCGCCAAGGTGCTCACGGTGAGCGACGGCGTCTTCCACGGAGTCCGCGACGACACCGGCGGCCGCGGGCTCGCGGCCCACCTCGTCGCCAACGGCTACGACGTGGTCGAGCATCGCGTCACCGCCGACGGCACCGACGCCGTGGTCGCGGCGCTCAGCGAGATGAGCGACGGTTTCGCCGGCCTGATCGTCACCACCGGCGGCACCGGGTTCGCCCCTCGCGACCTCACGCCCGAGGCGACCCGCGCCGTGATCGAGCGCGATGCGCCAGGTTTGGCGGAGGCGATGCGCCTCGTGAGCCCTCACGGGCGTCTCTCGCGAGGGATCGCCGGCATCCGCGGCAACACCATCATCTGCAACACGCCCGGGAGCCCGAAGGGAACGATCGAACAGATCGACGCCGTGCTCGACATCCTCCCGCACGCCCTGCGGCTGCTCTCCAGCTCTCCGACGGAGCACTCGTAGAACCGGTAGCGAGTGTGTCGATGGGCGGTCGCTAGCCTCGCCGACGTGTTGCGGATCGTGTTGCCGAAGGGATCGCTCGAGCAGGCGACGCTCGATCTGTTCGAGGCCGCCGACCTCAACGTGATCCGATCGTCGGCGGTCGACTACAAGGCGTCGATCGACGATCCACGGGTCTCCGAGGTCCGCATCCTGCGTCCGCAGGAGATCCCCGTCTACGTCGCCGAAGGGCTGTTCGACCTCGGCATCACCGGGCGTGACTGGGTCGAGGAGACCGCCAGTGACGTCCACAGCCTGGGCCAGCTGGAGTACTCGAAAGCGACGTCGAGCCCGGTCAGCGTGGTGGTCGCCGTGGCCGGCGACTCGCTCATCACACGCGTCGAAGAGATGCCCGACGGTGTCCGCGTCACGTCGGAGTATCCGGAGATGACCCGGCGCTACTTCGCCGCCAAAGGCGTGGAGGCCGACGTCCGGCTCTCGTACGGCGCCAGCGAGGCCAAGATCCCCGACATCGCCGACTGCGTCGTCGACATCACCGAGACCGGGCGGGCGCTACGGGCGGCGGGGCTGCGGGTGATCGACACGATCCTGGTGAGCTACACCGAGGTCGTCGCCAACCCGGCCAGCTACGCCGACCCTGCCAAGCGCAAGGCGATGGAGCAACTGATGACGCTGCTCAACGGGGCACTCGAAGCGCGTGGCAAGGTGCTGCTGAAGGTCAACGTCACCGCTGCCAACCGCGACGCCGTGCTGGCCGTGCTGCCCAGCGCCAAGTCACCGACGGTCAACCAGCTCGCCAACGGCGACTTCGCGATCGAGAGCGTGGTGCCCAAGGCCGGGATCAACCTCATCATCCCAGCCCTCACCGAGGCCGGTGCCACCGACCTGCTCGAGATCCCGATCAGCAAGATCGTCCACTGATGCCGGCGGGTCGCGTCACCGACTTCGATCCCGCCGTTGGGCTCGGATCGATCGTCGCCGCCGACGGCACGCTGTTCGTGTTCCACTGCATCGAGATCGTCGACGGGACGCGCACGATCGACGTCGGCCAGTCGGTCACGTTCGAACCGCTTCCCCGGTTCGGCACCTACCAGGCCGGGTCGATCGACAAGGGGTGACCGACGTGGCCGGCGACCCGTCGCTCATCCGCCAGCGCAGGATCATCGACGTGTTGATGGCCCTGCAACCGGGCGAGGTGGTGACCTACGGCGAGGTCGCCGACGTCGCCGGCTATCCCAAGCTGTCGCGGTTGGTCGGCCACATCCTGGCAACGACGGAGGTCGAGGTGCCCTGGTGGCGGGTGGTCAACGCCTCGGGCCGGCTCGTGCCTGGGCACGAGCGGCGCCAGACGGCGCTGTTGCGCGAGGAAGACGTCGTCGTCCGCAACGGTCACGTCGTCTCGGCGCCGCACGGTCGCTGGAGCCCTCACTGAGGGCGTCGGTCGCCTCGAGACGTGGTCAGGGCGGAATAGTCGTCGACCTGCGCTAACCTGCTACGGCCGGTTGCTTGGGCAGTCGGTGACAACTCACAAGCGAAGTGGGGTCAGCACGATCGACTCCCACCCGGCCACCGACTGGCGTCAGCCGACCGAGTGCGTCCGGGTCGATGACGATCACGGCCTGCCTGCCCTCCCGTCCCGACGGGTGTTCCGGCTGGTCTGCTCCGCCACGACTTCGCGTCGAGCAGACACAGCGAACATGGGAGGTCCCATTGCACAGGAGTGATCAGTCATAGCACCGCCGAAGAGCGACCAGCACCGTGTCAACGATCGGATCAGGGCTCGTGAAGTCCGACTCATCGGTCCCGACGGAAGTCAGCTCGGGATCAAACCGGTTCCGGACGCGCTCCGGATGGCTCGTGGACTCGACCTCGATCTCGTCGAGGTGGCACCGATGGCCAATCCGCCGGTGTGCCGCATCATGGACTACGGGAAGTTCCGGTACGAAGAGGCGCAGAAGGCCAAGGAGGCCCGACGCAAGTCGATCCACGTCACGGTGAAGGAAGTCAAGTTCCGGCCCAAGATCGGGAAGGGCGACTTCGACACCAAGATGCGACACCTCATGGAATTTCTCGAGGACGGCCACAAGGTGAAGGTCACGCTGCAGTTCCGGGGCCGAGAGATGGCACACCCGGAGCTCGGTCGCAAGATTCTGGACGATGTGATCGTGGCAGCCGGTCCGGCAGCCAAGGTCGAGAACCAGGCTCGGATGGAGGGCCGCAGCATGTCGCTGGTGCTCGCTCCGGACAAGAAGGCGCAGGACGCGATCAAGAAGGCACAAGCCGAAGCCGAACGACAGACCGCTCGCGGATCAACCGCCGAAGAGGCCGCGCCGCAGCACTGCCGAGGAACGCCGTCGACGAAGCACTCGACGGCGACGACTCGACGAAACGGCCGACACCGCCGCCGAACCAGAACTCAACGAATCGAGCGGCGAAACCGCCGCCGAGCAAGCCGGAGAGGCGATCGAGCCGGCACCCCCCCAGACATCAGGAGACGAATGATGCCGAAGATGAAGACATCGAAGACCGCAGCCAAGCGGTTCAAGAAGACCGGAACGGGCAAGCTCCGGCGCGAGCAGGCGATGCGCCAGCACCTGTTCGAGAAGAAGCCCTCGACTCGGACGCGCCGCCTCGCCGCCGATGTCGACGTCCACCCGAGCGACGTGAAGAAGATCAAGCGACTGCTGGCCGAGCGCTGAGCAGACACGAGTCGACGAAGACTGAAGGAGACGAACAATGGCACGCGTCAAGCGCGGAGTGGCTGCCAAGAAGCGCCACAAGAAGGTTCTCAAGCAGGCCAAGGGCTACTACGGCAACAAGAGCCGTTCGTACCGGGCGGCCAACGAGCAGGTGTTGCACAGCGGTCAGTACGCGTTCCGCGACCGCCGCGCCAAGAAGGGCGAGTTCCGGCGCCTGTGGATCCAGCGGATCAACGCTGCCTGCCGCCAGAACGACATGAGCTACAGCCGGTTCATCGCCGGACTCAACGCGGCCGGCATCGAGGTCGACCGCAAGGTGCTGGCCGACATCGCCGTCACCGACGCGGCGACGTTCTCGGCGCTCGTGGCGCAGGCCAAGGCCGCTCTCTAAGGGAGCGGC
This sequence comes from Ilumatobacteraceae bacterium, assembly GCA_963850755.1. Taxonomy (GTDB): domain Bacteria; phylum Actinomycetota; class Acidimicrobiia; order Acidimicrobiales; family Ilumatobacteraceae; genus Ilumatobacter. Next base: position 397,642 of record CAWKMO010000009.1, read on the forward strand.
TCTGGGCGAACCACTGGCGTTCACCAATCCGAAGGTCCAACGGCTGCGGCGCCTCGTGGGGCGCCGCAGTTCGCGTACCGACGAGCACGCCTTCGCCGTCGAGGGAGCGACGCTGATCGGCGAAGCCGTCGCCGCCGGTTGGGACATCGAGTCGGAGTTCGTCGCACCGGGTGGCGTGGCGGTGACGTCGGCGGACGTGTTCGAGCTGGCACGCGGGCGTGATCGAGCGCGTCGCCTCGACCGAGCAGCCACAACCCAACATCGCCGTCGTCAGCGATGCCGGCGCAGCCGCCGACGCTCGACGGTCTCGGGCTGGTCGTGGTCGTCGATGCCCTCAACGATCCGGGCAACCTGGGGACGATCCTGCGGTCGTCGGAGGCGGCGGGCATCGATGCCGTCGTGCTCACGCCAGGATCGGTCGACCCGTTCAACCCCAAGGTGATTCGCGCCAGTGCCGGTGCCGTGTTCCACGTCCCGGTCGTCGGCGCCTCGCTCGACGAGGTGCGCCGGGCTGGTCTCCGTCTGATCGGGACCTCGTCGCATCAGGGCGTGCAGCACCGCGAGGCCGACTGGTCGGGCCGGGTGGCGATCGTGCTCGGCAACGAGTCGCACGGCCTGCCCGACGATGCCGACGTCGACGAATGGGTCACGATCGCCCACCGCGGCCGGGCCGAGAGCCTCAACGTGGCGATGGCGGCCACGCTCCTGGCCTTCACCGCCGCCGAGCACAGGGCCCGTCACTGACCGACAACCCGGTGTTGCTGCCGATCGACTCCAGTCGGGGTTGGTCGCGCCCGATGTATCTGCTGGGAATCGAAGCGCATCGATGTGAGGTAAGTTGGGCAGAAGGGCGGTGACGAGTTGCTCGTGACGACGTTGGCGGGAGGTCGAGGATCGACCGGCTCTTCCGCACGGGCGCATGGTCGGTCTCCCTGGCCGAGGCTCGACGTTCGTGCGCGAGCAGCCCGGCCCACCCGGGGCTCCGGTACTGATGCTGCTGCACGGTTGGTCCGCGACCGCCGACCTCAACTGGCACCACTGTTTCGGTCCTTTGGCGAAGCAGTTCCGTGTGCTCGCCATCGACCACCGCGGACACGGTCGTGGGCTCCGCCACACTGGACCGTTCACGCTCGAGGACTGCGCCGACGACGTCGCTGCACTGGCGGCACAACTCGGAATCGAACGACTCATCGCCGTCGGCTATTCGATGGGCGGACCGATCGCGCAATTGCTCTGGCAGCGTCATCGCTCCCTGGTCGACGGGCTCGTGTTGTGCTCGACAAGCGCCGTGTTCGGTTCCACTGCACGCCTGCGCGCCCTCTTCCGCGTGGCGGCTGGGCTGTCGGCGGCCCGCGCCACCGGCACCGTGAGCTCGCTGGCAAGCTCTGCGCTCGGGGCGGTGTCGCGATGGAACGGTCGGGGCGGCGAGGTGCCGTGGGCGCGTCGAGCAGTTGGCGCGTCACGACTGGAAGCAAGTCATCGAGGCCGGTCACCAGATCGGCCGCTACGACGCGAGGGCGTGGATCGGTTCGGTGTCAGTGCCGACGGCTGTCGTGGCCACGACGGCTGACGAGGTGGTGCCGGCGCGAAACCAGATCGCACTCGCCGAGGCGATCCCGTCGGCGACACTGCGGATCCTGCCGGGTGGACATCATGGCTGCGTCACCGAACCCGACCAGTTCGTGCCGGCGCTGGTCGACGCATGTCGAGAGATCGCCGACCGGTCCAAGGAGAGCGCACCGTCGGAGATCGTCAAGGTCGCCTGCTGACGCCAGCTCGTCAGGCGCTGCGCAGCGCCTCGACCGGCTCGAGTCGAGCCGCCCGGATCGCCGGGTAGAGACCGGCGAGGAGGCCGACCAGGGCGCCGATGAGCGGCGCCACGAGCGGCATCCACGGGTCGAGCACGGGGGTCCATCCCTTGGCGGCCGAGACCGACACGACGACGATCAGTCCGATGCTGGCCCCGATCACGCCTCCCGACGAGCCCGATCACCGCCGACTCGCCGAGGAACTGGGTGGCGATGTGGCGTCGCCGCGCCCCGACCGCCCGGCGCAGTCCGATCTCTCCCGTGCGCTCCATCACGGTGACGAGCGTGACGTTGGCGATGCCGATCGCGCCGACCACCAGCGACACGATCGCCAGCAGGAGGAACAGGCTGTCGACGTCGCCGGCGACTCGGTCGCGCGCCGCCTGGGGCAGCACCGGGGCGGCGGCGGCGAGGTTCTCGGGAGCGCTCGGGAGCGAGCGCGATCGGGCCTTGCACGGCGATCAGCTCGCCGGCGCCGATCTCGACCTCGACGACGACACGTTCGGGGCGATCGACGCCGAAGTAGTCGGAGGCGGCGGTGCTGGTGATGATCGCCGCCCCGAGGAAGCCGCGGTCGCGCAGCGCTTCGTCGACGATCCCGATCACCGTGAAGTAGTGCTCCCCGATGTACAGGCCCGGTTGGACCTCGAGCCGGGTGATGCCGAGCTCGGCGGCCAGGTCGGCACCGATCACGGCCACCGGGTCGGCGCGGGCGACGTGGCCGGCGTCGAACCAGCGCCCGACCGCGATGTGGCCGCGCACGGCGTCGAGCAGTCCGGCCGATGCCGCCAGCACCGGGGCGACGTGTTCGTACTCGCCGGTGACGTCGAGCACCGGCACGGTGCGAATCGGGCCCGGGTTGATGACGTCGGCCACGGCGCCCGAGGCGACCACGCCGTTGAGCCGGTCGAGGCGCTGCTCGACAGCCCACGGCAACGCCGCCGAGGTCCCGCCGCGCCCGTTGCTGCGAGCGGTGATCATGACCTGGCTGGCGGACAGCTCGTCGAACTGATCGACGATCTGGCTTCCCGCCGTACGCGACAGGCCGACGGTGGCGATCAACGAGGCCAGCCCGAGCACCGTTCCGAGCGTGGTCAGCAGCGACCGCATGGGCCGGGCGAACAGGCCGGCCAGCATCTCGTCGAGCAGGTCGGCGAGTCGCAGCCGGCTGCGCCGCTGGCGGCGGCTGATCGTGGCCGTCGGTCACGCCGGCACCTCCTCGCGGCGAGCTCTCGGCGGAGAGCTCGGACAGTCGGCCGTCGACGATGCGCACCTGGCGGTGGGCGCGGGCGGCGACGTCACCATCGTGAGTGATCACGCACATCGTCAGGCCCCCCGCCACGAGGTCGTCGATCAAGTCGAGCAGTGACGCCGTGCTGGCCGAGTCGAGGTTGCCGGTCGGCTCGTCGCACAACATGATCGACGGCCGGACGGCCAGCGCCCGGGCGACGGCCACGCGCTGGCGCTCGCCGCCCGACAGGTGATCAGGACGGAAGGTCGCCCGGTGCAGCATCCCGACCCGTTCGAGGGCGGCGATCGCCCGGCGGCGACGCTCGCGCTTGGGCAATCCCTGGTACATCCCGCCGAACATCACGTTCTCGAGCGCCGAGCGGTGCGCCAGCAGGTGGAACGACTGGAACACGAACCCGAGCCGCTCGGCGCGCAGCCACGCCCGTTCGCGCTCGGACAGGTGCGCCACGTCGCGGCCGTCGAGCTCGTAGATGCCGGCGCTCGGGCGGTCGAGCAGGCCGAGCACGTTGAGCAACGTCGACTTGCCCGAACCGGACGGGCCGACGATGGCGACGTACTCGCCGGGGGCGATCGCGAGATCGACGCGGCGCAGCGCCCATACCGGCGGGGTGCCCGGAAACACCCGCTCGACGCCGCGCAGGTCGATGATCGACACGTTCAGCCGCCGAGCTCGGGGAACTGGGCGGTGATCTGATCGACCAGGTTCTGCTCCTGCTGGCGGACGAACTCCGCGTACCCAACTTCGTCCTGGCAGGCCTGATCGGCCTTCCACAGATCGAGCTCGATCGCCGTCAGCTCGTCGATCTGGTCGCCGGTCAGCTCGGGGACGTCACCCTCTGGGCCGATCACGACGTATCCCGCACCGGTCTCGTCGCCGAACGCGGTCAGGACGTTCTCGCCGCTCGAGAAGTACTCGTCCATCTCCGCCTGGTTGGCGACCGGCACGATCTCTGCGCCGAGCGCCTGGTACTTCTCGGTCTCCATCATCTGGTAGCCGTCGGTGATGTTCTGCGGTTCGAACTCGATGCCGTACTCGTCGAGCTTGGGTTGGAAGCACTCGACCCAGTCGGCGACGAGTGCATCGAGGGCCGGGTCGTCCTGCTGTGACCGGAAGAAGTCGTCGAGCATGCGCTGCACCTCGGGATCCGATGCCGGATCCTCGCCGACCACTTCGAGCCTGGCCTTGCCCTGGCAGCCCTGCTGGTCGAGCGGAGGCATGGCGATCGGACCATCGCCGCTGCCCTCGACGGCCGAGCCCTCCCAGATGCTGGGGTCGCCGTACAGGGCGGCGTTGTAGGCCTCCTGCTCGGCCGGGCTGAGACCGTTCACGTACTCCATGTTGGGGTCCTCGATGGCGATCCCGCCGCCGCCTTCCCCGGCCCCAGCTCGTAGGTCTCGTAGTTGTACATCACGCCGTAGCCGTACTTCTCGCCGTACGCCTCGGGATCGGACATGTCGACGTCGGACTCGGGCATCTGCGCCGACCAGTCGACCGGTGTGTACTCCCATCCCTCGGCCTGCATGCAGTCGGCGACCTTCTCCTGGATCTCGAGCTCCTGGCGGCGCTGTTCCACGGGATCACCGACCCAGCCCATCAGCGCCGCCGAGCGGGCTGGCGTTGTCGCCGCCGTCGCCCTCGTCGTCGCCGCCGTCATCGTCACCGCCGTCGTCGCCGCCATCGTCGCTGTCGTCGCCGGATCGCTCGGTCGCGCGTCGCTCGTCGTCGCTGCGGTGGGCTCGTCGCCGCGGCCTCGGCGTTGCCCGGCAGCAGGTGGGTGTCGACGCCGATCACGACCCGGTCACCCACCACCAGCGCGCCCGGCTCGACCGGCGCGACCTCGGCCAGGCCGTTGGCGGTGAGGCCGACCGTGACGGCGACGATCTCGGTCTCGGCCGGTGTGTCGTCGGTGGCCGGCACGCGCTCGACCTCCACCTGGCTGATCTCGTCGGGGCCGACGGTGAGTGCCGCCACGGGCACCACGAGCACCTCGCCGTCGGTGGCGTCGATCGGCACCCGAACCCGGGCGCCGTAGAACATGTAGTCGCCGATGTCGGAGCCGGCAGCCGGGCGCCACGACGACCTCCATCCGGCCGCTGTCGGTGCCGCCGGAAGGGCGCACGCCGCCGCCTTCGTCGACGCCTCCTGCTGCTGGGGCTCACCGACGCTGAGCACGGTGCCCGGCACGGTGATGCCGGCGTCGCGGATCTCGATCTCGACCTCGGCGCCCACGGCGACCAGGCCGGCATCGGTGCGGGCGACCCGGGCACGCACGAGCGTGTCGGTGGTGGCGAGCATGCCGACCGGGCCGTCGACCGCCGAACCGAGCGCCACGTACGCCTCGGTGAGCGTGGCCGGCAGCACCGGGGCGAACACGATCTCGCCGGGCGAGATCCGGGTGCCGGCCGGCGCCCTCCAACTCGGCGAGTTCGGTCTGGGCGGTCGCCAGCGCGGCCTCGGCGGCGGCCACCGCTTCCTGGAGCGGGCCGGTATCGCCGGCGGCCATCGCCTCGGCGAGCTGGGCCTCGGCGATCTGCAGCTGCACGGCGGCGTCGTCGATCGCGCCATCGGCGGCGGCGACCGCCGAGGTGCGGGCCTGCTCGGCGATGACGAGCTCGCCCTCGGCCTGGGTGTAGGCCTGCTGGGCCTCGGCGGCGGCGACGTCGAGGGCGGCGATCCGTTCCGCCGTGTAGGGCTCGCCGGTGTCGGGGTCGACCGCGCCGGGGGCGCTGGCCGCGTCGCGGACGGTCGACGGCCGCGTCGCGCACGGTGCGCGCCGTGTCGCGGGCGGCCCGGGCACTGGCGACCTGCTGGTCCTGCTCGAGGCGTGCCTCCCTGGCGTCGGCCTCGGCGTCGGGCACGGCCTGCCGAGCGCTGTCGACCGCCTGCTGGAGCTGCAGGCGCTGCGACTCGGGCAGCGGGCGCTGGGCTTGCGCCAGGGCGGTCTGGGCGTCGGCCACGCCCCGCTGCGAGGCGCGTGACGGCCTCGCGCGCGGTCGTCAGCTCGGTCGCGCTGCTCGTCGGATGGCCCTTCGGCGGCGTAGGCGGCGTCGGCGTACATCTGCTCGACCGCCGCCGCGGTCGGCGGCGTCGAACACGGTGTCGACGGTGCCCGGCGTCGTAGCCGAGCCGAGCGAGCGCACTGTTCGAGCTGGGCCACGTCGGGGCCTTCGGTGCCGATCACCATCCGGCGGTACATCGGCAGCTCGCCCTGCAGCACGAACACCGGGCGGGTCGTGACCTCGACCAGCACGTCGCCCTCCTGCAACTCGGTGCCGACCTCGCGCAGCTCGGTGACGACCGCCGTCTCGCCGGGCTCGAGGCCGACCGCTCCGGCGAGCGTGACCGTCGAGCGGTTCGTTGTACGGCGACCTCACCCGAGAGCACGATCTCGGACGTCAACTGGCGGCTCTCGACCGGCACGGTGACGAGCGACGGTGTCGGAGCCTGCGCGTGCCGCGGCGCGGTCGGCCGGCGACTCGATCCGGGAGCCGATCCACATCCCCGCCGCGCCGGCCAGCACGGCGGCGGCGATCACCGCCAGCGCAGTGCGCCGGCGGCGCCGCCCGTCAGCGCCGGTCAAGTCCCGGTACGACCGTGTCGTCCGCATCGGCCTCGTCGTCGCCGGGGCCGCGCGCTCGGAGTCGAGCAACTCGCATCGGCGCACGTCCGTGACCTCCGGTTGGCAGAGTCGCGTCTCGACGTCTGCCAAGGTCGAGGTGGTCGGCCTCGGACGCGATGTCGGCGGCCGGATCATGGCGTCGGGCTCGGGAGCAGGGGGCTCGGTCGGGTCGGTCTCAGTGAGGTCGTCCATGGCGCTCCGTCCGTTCGTGCGGTCCGCGGGCGCGCCGAACCACGGCCGATCCCGTTGTCCAATAGACGCACGACCGCCCGTTTCGGTTCCCCGAAATCTGGTGGTTCATCCCCGCGCCCCACTCACATGGCCAACTCTAAAGAACCGCTGCACCTCGACGCCCAGGGAACACGACGCCAGCGGAAGCGTTGATGCCATCGACGACCGGCCCCACTAGGCTTCCCGGCCGTGACGGCCATGCGATTTCGGTGCCCCGGGTGGACAACCCGGGGACGGTGACGTTCCGCTCGCGACGCGCCTCCGCCTGAGTCCATCCGGGGAATGACGAATGACTCGCCCCCACTCCACATCTCGGAAAGGACTCCCGTGATCGACCAGATCATCGCCGCACGAGAGGCGGCGCTCGCCGAGATCGACGCCGCCGACTCGCTCGAGTCGGTGACCGCCCTCGACACCCGGCTGCTCGGCAAGAAGGGCCGCCTCGCCCAGCTCAAGACACAGCTCGGCGGCCTCGCGACGGTCGAGGAGAAGAAGGCCGCCGGTCAGGCCGTGAACGAGGCGCTGCAGGCGGCGCCGAGGCGGCCTCGACGCGCGCAGCGCGGCTGCTCGGCGAGCCGCCCTCGCCGCACGCGTGCAGGCCGAACGGCTCGACCTGACCGAGTTCGCCGGGCGTGCCGGCCCGCGGCCACGCGCACCTCGTCACGCAGGCGTGGGAGCGGCTCGAGGACGTCTTCATCGGGCTCGGCTTCCAGATCGCCGAAGGGCCCGAGGTCGAGACCGACTGGCACAACTTCGAGGCACTCAACATGGGCGAGGGCCATCCGGCGCGTGGCGAGTTCGACACGCTGTTCGTCGACTACGCGCCGCCCGGTGGCGAGCCCGGGCACACACGGTGCTGCGCACTCACACGTCACCGGTCCAGATCCGCACGATGCTCACGCAGGAGCCGCCGATCTACATCGTCGCGCCCGGCCGCGTGTTCCGCCGCGACACCCCCGACGCCACGCACATGCCGGTGTTCCACCAGATCGAGGGGCTCGTCATCGATCGCAGCATCACGCTCGCCGACCTGGCGGGGACGATCGAGGCGTTCACCAAGGCGTTCTTCGGCGCCGAGTTCTCGTCGCGCCTGCGGCCCGTCGTACTTCCCGTTCACCGAGCCGTCGGCCGAGTTCGACATCCAGCGGCCCGACGGCTCGTGGCTCGAGCTCGGCGGGTGCGGCATGGTGCACCCCAACGTGCTGCGGGCGGGTGGGCATCGACCCCGAGGTGTGGAGTGGCTTCGCGTTCGGCTTCGGCATCGACCGGATGGCCGTGATGCGGCACCAGATCGCCGACATCCGCGACATGTTCGCCAACGACCTCCGTTTCATCGAGCAGTTCTGAGCCGGTGGATGTGACCTCATGAAGATTCTTCTCTCCTGGCTCAACGAGTACGGCGACTTCGCCGATCCGTGCGGATCCCGCGGCCGTCGCTCGGTTGTCGACACACGATGTCGCGGCTGGGGTTGCCGATCGATGACGTGCAGGTGCATCGGTGATCTCGTCGACGGCGTCATCACCGCTCAGGTGAAGCGACTCGAGCAGCATCCCGACGCGGCCAAGGTGCAACGCGTCTACGTCGATGCCGGCGACGGCGTCGAGCGCCACGTCTGGTGCGGTGCGTTCAACATGCAGCCGGGCGACGTCGTGCCGCTCGCCACGCTTGGGCACGGCGATGCCCGACGGGCGCACGATCGAGCGACGCGGCATCCTCGGCATCGATTCGGAGGGCATGCTCTGCGCCGCCGACGAGCTCGGTCTCGGTGACGACCACAGCGGGATCATGATCCTGCCGACCGGCACGCCCTTGGGCGCCCCCTACGGCGAGGCGCTCGGCATCCGTCGCGACGTGCTGCTCGACGTCGACGTCACTCGCAACCGTCCCGACTGCTGGGGATACGTCGGCATCGCCCGCGACCTCGCCGCCCAGATGGGGATCGAGTTCCGGCCACCGCGCCCGTCATCGCGCGACCGCGGCGAGCCCCGCACGGCGCCGGTCGAACTGCTCGACGGTGAGCGCTGCGGGCGTTTCACGAGCACGGTCATGTCGGGCGTCCGTGTCGGCCCGAGCGCGGCGTGGATGCAGCGCCGTCTGACCGCCGCCGGGATGCGTCCGATCAGCAACGTCGTCGACGTGTCGAACTACGTGATGCTCGAGCTCAACCAACCGAACCACGCCATACGATCTCGACACGCTCGGGGGCGGCGGGTTCCGCGTCCGCACCGCGCAGCGACGGCGAACGGATGACCACCCTCGACGGCGTCGAGCGCACGTTCCAATCGAGCGACCTGCTGATCTGTGACGCCCTCGATCGCCCGATCGGTGTCGGCGGTGTGATGGGCGGACTCGACACCGAGATCACCGACGCCACCACCACGGTCGTGCTCGAGATCGCGTGGTTCGACCCGCTCGGCGTGATGCAGACGGCTGGCCGGCTCGGTCTCCGGTCCGAGGCCTCGGCGCGCTACGAGCGCGGCTGCGATCCCTACGTGATCGAGACGGCGTCGGCACGGTTCGCCGAGCTGTTGCGCGAGACCTGCCCCGATCTCGTCGTGCACGCCGGATTCGACGACGCCCGCGGATCGGGGCTGCCGCCGGCCGAACGGGCCGCCGACGTGCGCATCAGCGAGGTCAACCGGATCCTGGGCACGCGATTGACGGCCGACGAGCTGCCCGGCCTGCTCGATCCGATCGGATTCACCGTCACCGGCAGCGGCGACACGCGCACGGTCGCACTGCCGTCGTGGCGACCCGACAGCGTCGAGGAGATCGACGTCATCGAGGAGGTCGCCCGCCACTACGGGTACGACCGGGTCGGCAAGACGGTGCCCAGGTCCACCGTGCACGGCGGGCTCTCGATCCGGCAGCAACGGCGCCGCCGGTTGCGCCAGGTGCTGCTCGGTCTCGGGATCTCCGAGGCGATGCCGAACCCGTTCCTCGCGCCCGAGACGCAGCCGCGCGGCCGGCCTCGACGGCCCCGTGATCAGGATCACCAACCCGCTCGTCGACGAGGAGAGCGTGTTGCGCACCTCCTTGCGGCCCGGACTGCTGGAGGCGATCGCCTTCAACGAGTCGCACCGGCGCACCGGCGCCCGGCTGTTCGAGATCGGCCACGTCTATCCACCGGGCAAGGGCGAGCTGCCCGACGAGTACGAGGCCCTGTGCGTCGTGCTCGCCGGTGAACCGGCACCGTCGGCGATGGCGGTGTGGCGCGAGATCTCGGCGGCGCTCGGCGTCGGCGCCCGGATCGACCAGTCGCCGCGTGCCGGCCGGCCTGCACGCCACGCGGTCGGCGACGCTGCAGGCCGGCAAGGATCCGACCGGCGCCGTCGGCGAGGTCGATCCGGCCGTGCTCGAGCGGTTCGGCGTGTCCGAGCGGGTCGCGATCCTCGAGCTCGACCTCGACGACGTCCTCGGCCGCGAACAGAAGCCGGCGGCGTGGAAGCCGGTCAGCCGGCACCCGTCGAGCGACCTCGACCTGGCGTTCGTGGTCGCCGACGACGTGCCCGCCGAGCGGCTCGAGAAGGCGATCCGGCAGGGCGCGGGTGCGCTGCTCGTCGACCTCGAGCTGTTCGACGTGTTCCGGTCGGAGGGGGTCGGCGACGGGCGGCGCAGCCTCGCCTACCGGCTGCGGCTGCAGGCGCCCGATCGCAACCTCACCGACGCCGACGTCGCCGAGGTGCGGCGCGGCGCGGTCGCCGCCGGCGCCAAGCTGGGCGCCGATCTGCGAGGCTGATCGCGTGCCGGGTGAACCCGATCTCGCGCGGATGCTGGCCTCGCTCGACGTCCAGCAGCGTCCCGGGCTGTTCACGTTCGTCACCGGCGACTGGCCGGGGCTGCGGCAGAAGGCGCACGCCACGATCCAGGAGGACGAGGGCCTCACCCACGTCGTGGCCGTCGCCGACGCGGTCGAGGTCGGGGCACCGGTCGAGTTCGTCGCCGTCTGGCTGACGCTCACGGTGTGGAGCTCGCTCGAGAGCGTCGGCCTCACGGCCGCGATCGCGACGGCGCTGGCCGAGTCGGGCGTGCCGTGCAACGTGATCGCCGGCTACCACCACGATCACCTGCTGGTGCCCGCCGAGCAGGCCGACGTGGCGCTGCGCGTGCTGCGCAAGCTCAGTTCGCGCTCGAGGTCGTCGGGGGCGTTGGCGAGCCAGCCGAGGCGCCCGCCCTGGCGGCGCAGCACGGTGCGCCACAGCTCGTCGGGCTCGGCGGCGAACACGTCGTCGGGCTCGGCGTCGAACACCAGCCAGGCGCCGGCCACGATCTCGCCCTCGAGCTGGCCCGGTCCCCACCCGGCGTAGCCGCGGAACACGCGCACGGCGCTGATCGGCGCCGGCGACGAAGGCCGGATCGGCCGACAGGTCGGCGGAGGCGACCCGGCCCGACACCGGCGAGAGGTCGTCGGTCGGCCTCGACGACGCGGCGCGTTGGCGAGCGCCAGCGCGATCAGCGCGTCGGTCTCGACCGGGCCGCCGGCGAACACCTGCTGCGGGCTGGCCTGGAGGTCCTCCCAGCGATCGAGCGGCTCGCCGAGGTCCTCCTCGGTGGGGCGGTTGATGACCACGCCGAGCGCGCCCTCGTCGTGGTGCTCGAGCACGTAGATGACGGTGCGGTCGAAGTTCGGGTCGTCCAGGGGCGGCGTGGCCACGAGCAGCCGACCCTTGGTGGGCGTCGAACCTGGAACACTGGCACAGTCTGCCCGACGCAGCGGACGTGCCATGATCGGAGCCGGATGCCAGACGTCGATTGCATGACCATGCGATATTCACGTATAGTCATGCGTCTATGGTCCGGGTCGGCATCATCGGCGCGTCCGGCTTCACCGGGGCCGAGCTGCTGCGGCTCGCCGCCCAGCACCCCGAGTTCGAGGTCGTGCTACGCGACCGGCGACTCGCAGGCCGGCGTCGGCGCGGCCGACGCTGTACCCGGGCCTCGCCGCGGCCTACCCGGACCTGGTGTTCGAGCCGTTCGATCTCGACCGTGTCGCGCGGGCTCGATCTCGTCTTCCTCGGTCTGCCGCACGAGGCGTCGATGGCGCTGGCGCCCGAGCTGGTCGGGCGCGTCGGCTGCGTCGTCGACCTGTCGGCCGCGTACCGGCTCAAGGACGCCGCGCCAGTACCCGACGTACTACGGGTTCGAGCACGACCAGCCGGAGCTGCTCGCCGACGCCGTGTACGGGCTGCCCGAGCTGCACCGCGACGAGCTCAAGGGCGCCGCGCTGATCGCCACGCCCGGCTGCTACGTCACGGCGGCGACGCTCGCCCTGCGGCCGCTCGTCGAGGCGGGCCTGATCGAGACCACGGGCGTGATCGTCGACGCCGCGTCCGGCGTCACCGGCGCCGGCCGCAAGGCCGACTACGCCTACAGCTTCACGACCGATCGACGAGAACTTCGCCGCCTACGGGCTGCTCGACCACCGCCACACGCCGGAGATGGAGCAGGAGATCGGCGCCCAGCTGCTGTTCACGCCGCATCTGGCGCCGATGAACCGGGGCATCCTCGCCACCTGCTACGCCCGGCCGGCGGCCGGGCCGACGTGTCGACCGAGTCGCTGCTCGACCTGCTCCGGCGAGCGCTGGGCGCGACGAGCCGTTCATGGTCGTCACCGACGGCTCGCCGTCGACCAAGGCGACGCTCGGCTCGAACGCCGTGCACGTCACCGCCCGCTACGACGCGCGCACCGAGCACGGTGGTCGCGATCGCCGCCCTCGACAACCTCGCCAAGGGCGCCAGCGGCGGTGCCGTCCAGGCCGCCAACGTCGCGCTCGGCCTCGACGAGACGGCCGGCCTCACCAAGGTCGGCGTGGCGCCGTGACGGCGACCGCAGATCGATGCTGACGTCGCCGGCAGAAGGCGGCGCTGCTCGTCGAGGCGCTGCCGTACATCCGGCGCTTCGCCGGCAAGATCGTCGTGGTCAAGTACGGCGGCAACGCGCTGGCCGGCACCACCGAGCACGACGCGCTGGCGCTGTTCGCCGAAGACATCGTGCTGATGCGACTGGTCGGCATGCGTCCGGTCGTGGTGCACGGCGGCGGCCCGCAGATCAGCGATCTGATGACGCCGGCTCGGCAAGCAGACCGAGTTCCGCAACGGCCTGCGGGTCACCGACGCCGAGACCGTCGACATCGCCCGCATGGTGCTGATCGGTCAGGTCAACCCGCAGATCGTCAGCGCCATCAACGTCCACGGCAACTACGCCGTCGGCGTCAGCGGCGAGGACGCCGGGCTGATCCAGCGCCTCGGCTGCGCGACCCCGAGCTGGGCTTCGTCGGCGACGTCGAGGCGATCAACCCCGGCGGTGCTGCTCGCGGCTGCTCGACGACGAGTTCATCCCGGTCATCGCCACCATCGGCACCGACGCCAGCGGCCAGGCTACAACATCAACGCCGACACCGTCGCCGGAGCGATCGCCGAGGCGCTCGGGCGCCGAGAAGCTCGTCTACCTCACCGACATCGAGGGGCTGCGACGCGACGTCGACGATCCCGGCCAGCCTGATCCGCCAGACGACCGCCGACGAGATCGACGCGCTGATCGCCGACGGCACGATCGCCGGCGGGATGATCCCGAAGGTCGAGAGCTGCATCCACGCCGTCCGCAACGGCGTCCGCAACGCCCACATCCTCGACGGCCGCATCGCCCACGTGCTGCTGCTCGAGATCTTCACCGACCAGGGCATCGGCACGATGCTGCTCATCGAGGGGAGCACGCCATGAGCGCGCACACGTTCGACACCGCCGGGCTCGACCACTGCCCGTTCATGCCGGTGTTCGGCGCGCCGGCGATCAGCATCGAGCGCGGGCAGCGGCACCGAGGTGTGGGACACCGACGGCAAGCGCTACCTCGACTTCCTGTCGGGGATCGCCGTGGTGTCGCTCGGCCACGCCAACCCGGTGATCGCCGAGGCGATCAGCCGGCAGGCCGCACACGCTGCTGCACGTCAGCAACTTCTTCACCAACCCGCAGGCCACGGCGGCGGCGGTCAAGGTCAACGAGCTGCTGCTCGACGCCACCGGCCACGACGGTCAGATCTTCTTCACCAACTCGGGCGCCGAGGCCAACGAGTGCGCGATCAAGCTGGCCCGCAAGTTCGGCGGCCGCGGGCGCCACACCGTCGTCAGCGCGCTCGGCAGCTTCCACGGCCGCACGCTGGCGACGCTGGCCGCCACCGGCCAACCGGCCAAGCACGAGCCGTTCGCCCCGATGCCCGAAGGCTTCCGGCACGTGCGCGTGGGGCGACCTCGACGCGCTGCGGGCGGCGGTCGACGGCACGGTGGCGGCGGTGCTGATCGAGCCGATCCAGGGCGAGGGCGGCGTCATCCCGGCGCCGCCCGGCTACCTGCGCGGCATCCGCGAGATCTGTGCGACGAGGTCGGCGCGCTGATGATGGTCGACGAGATCCAGACCGGCTTCGGCCGCACCGGCACGTGGTTCGGGTTCGAGCAGCACGAGCGTGCAGCCCGACGTCGTCACGCTCGCCAAGGCGATCGGCAACGGCATGCCGGTCGGCGCCTGCTGGGCGCGCGCGCGACGTGGCGGCGGTGTTCCAACCCGGCGATCACGGCAGCACCTACAGCGGCACGGCGATCGCCACGGCGGCCGTCAGCGCGGTCGATCGACGAGATGCGCCGCATCGACGCCCCGGCGCTGGCGCGCCGCGCAGGGCGCGCGGCTCACCGACGCTGCTCGAGCGACTCCCGCAGGTCGACTCGGTGCGCGGCGCCGGGCCTGCTGCTCGGCGCCCAGCTGGTCGACGGGCATCGACGCACCGACCGTCTACAAGGCGCTGCTCGGCCGACGGGCTCGATCTGCAACGCCGTCAACGCCGACGACGCTGCGGTTCGCGCCGCCGCTCACGGTCAGCGACGACGAGATCGAGCGAGGCCGTCGGCGCTCGTCGGCGAGCGCTGCTGGCCGAGGCGCCGCGTCGTGAGCGGCGCCGCGGTCGTTGCTCGACGTCGCCGACCTCACGGCCGACGAGCTGCGACGCGTGCTCGACCTCGCCGAGCGGCCGATCGCCGCGCTCGGCGCGGCCGCTCGCCGGGTCAGGGCGTCGCGCTGATCTTCGAGAAGCCGTCCAACCGCACCCGGCAGTCGATGGAGATGGCCGTCGCCCAACTCGGCGGGCACCCGGTGTACACGCGCGGCGAGGAGGTCGGGTTCGACACCCGCGAGCCGGTCGAGGACATCGCCCGCATCATGGAGGGCTACCACGCCGTGATCGCCGCCCGCGTGTTCGACCACTCGATCGTCGAGCGCCTGGCGCGCGCCGCCAGCGTGCCGGTGGTCAACATGCTCAGCGACCACTCCCATCCGCTGCAGGCGCTCGCCGACGCGCTCACGATGCAGCAGTGCCTCGGCGATCTGGCGGGCAAGACCGTGGCCTACGTCGGCGACTACAACAACGTCGCCCGCTCGCTCGGCGGAGGCGTCGGCGATGCTCGGCATGCACGTCCGCCTCGGCTGCCCGCCCGGCTTCGACGCCCGACGACGCCGAGCTCGAGCGGATCGACGCTGCTCGGCGCGGCATCGGTCGAGCACGTGCCACCGACCCGCACGACGCGGTGCAGGGCGCCCACGCCGTGCACACCGACACGTGGGTGTCGATGGGCCAGGAGGACGACAAGGAGGCCCGCCGTCAGGCGTTCGAGGGCTTCACCGTCGACGCGTCGATGATGGCGCTCGCCGACCGGCGGCGGTCTTCATGCACTGCCTGCCGGCGTACCGCGGGTTCGAGGTCACCGCCGACGTGATCGACGGCCCGCAGAGCGTCGTGTTCCGGCAGGGCCACAACCGCCTGCACGCCGCCCGCGGCCGTGCTCGCCTTCCTGATCGGTGTCACGGAAGGAGCGAGTCCGATGAGCAAGGTGCAACGACAGCAGACGATCGCCCGGCTGATCGAGCAGCACCAGGTGACCAACCAGCCGCAGCTGGTCGAGCTGCTCGCCGGCGAGGGCATCACCGCCACCCAGGCCACGGTGTCGCGCGACCTCGAGGATCTCGGCGCGGTCAAGGTCCGCGTGCCGGGCGGCGCCACGGTGTACGCCGTGCCCGAGTTCGCGCCCGAGCGCGTGGCGCCCGCTCGACCAGCTGCGGCGGGTGATGGGGGAGTGGGTCGCCGAGGTCACCAACTCGGGCAACCTCGTCGTCGTGCGCACCCCACCCGGGTGCGCCCACGTCGTCGCCTCGGCGCTCGACCGCAGCGGCCTCGAGGGGCTGCTCGGCACCGTCGCCGGCGACGACACGATGCTGTGCGTCGCCACCGAGGCGGTCGGCGGCGACCGGCCTCGCCGACACCCTGCGCGAGCTGGCCGGCATCGAGACGAACGGTGACCGGCTGATGGCGACGCCCGACGCCGCCGAGCGGTCCACGCTTGTGGCACGGTCGCTTCGAGGGCGGCCCCGACGCGGCGCTGATGGCGTACACGGTGAGCCTGCCGTTCGACCGGCGCCTGTGGCGCGACGACATCGCCGGCTCGCGCGCCCACGTCCGCGGGCTTGGCGCGGGTCGGCCTGCTCGCCGAGCACGAGCGCGACGCGGTGCTCGCCGCGCTCGACCAGGTCGAGCCGAGATGGCGACCGGCTCGTTCGTGTTCGTCGAGACCGACGAGGACATCCACACCGCCGTCGAGCGGCGGGTCACCGAACTGGCCGGGCCGGCCGGCGCCAAGCTGCACACCGCCCGCAGCCGCAACGACCAGGTCGCCACCGACCTGCGGCTGTGGTGCAAGCGCGAGCTGGTCGGCGTCGCCGCGCGGCCTGCATCCGGCTGCAAGACGGTGCTGCTCGAGCGGGCGCTCGACGGCCGGCGACATCTACCTGCCGGGCTACACCCACCTGCAGCGGGCCCAGCCGGTGCTGCTGGCGCACCACCTGCTGGCCCACGGCTGGGCGTTCGGCCGCGACGTCGACCGGCTGCTGGCCACCGTCGACCGGCTCGACGTGTCGCCGCTCGGCGCCGGCGCGCTGGCGGGCACGTCGCTGCCGATCGACCCCGCCGGCAACGCCGCCGACCTCGGCTTCGCCCGAGCCGTTCGACAACTCGCTCGACGCCGTCAGCGACCGCGACTTCGTCGCCGAGGCGCTGTTCGACCTGGCGCTGATCGGCGTCCACCTGTCGCGGATCGGCGAGGAGTGGGTGCTGTGGACGAGCGAGGAGTTCGGGTTCGCCGTGCTCGACGACGCGTTCGCCACCGGTTCGTCGATGCTGCCGCAGAAGAAGAACCCCGACATCGCCGAGCTGGCGCGCGGCAAGGCCGGCCGCCTGATCGGCAACCTCACCGGGCTGCTGACGACGCTAAGGGCTGCCGCTGGCGTACAACCGCGACCTCCAGGAGGACAAGGAGGGCCTGTTCGACTCGGTCGACCAGGTGAACCTGGCGGTCGCCGCGCTCGTCGGGCATGATCGCCACGGCGACGTTCGTGCCCGACCGGATGCAGGCCGCCGCCGACGCCGACGTCACGGCCGCCACCGACCTCGCCGAGTACCTCGTCCGCGGCGGCACGCCGTTCCGCGAGGCGCACGCGATCGTCGGCCAGCTCGTGCGCCGCCACCTCGCCGGCGAGGGCGGGCTCGGCGAGCTCGCCGCCGAGGCGATCGACGCCGACGCCGCGGCGCTGGTGCGTCCCGGCGTGGGCGTGCGGCAGCGCAGCATCGCCCGGCGGCGCCGGCCCGGCCGTGATCGGCGCCCAGCTCGAGCGCCTTCGCGCACGCTGCTCGGCCGCCGAGCAGGCGCGACGGCCCTCGCGCCACGGACTGACTGACGTGCGACCGGCTGTCCGCGTCGACTGCTCACCGGCGACGCGCCCGAGGTCGCCCCGCTGCTGCTCAACAAGCTGCTCGTGCACGGCCCGTGCGTGGGACGCATCGTCGAGGTCGAGGCGTACCGGGAGGACGACCCGGCCAGCCACTCGTTCCGCGGCCGCACACCGCGCACGGCGGTGATGTTCGGGCCGGCCGGGCACCTGTACGTGTACTTCACGTACGGCATGCACTACTGCGCCAACATCGTCACCGGCGGCGACGGTCAAGGCGCGGCCGTGCTGCTGCGGGCGGTGCACGCCGCTCGACGGGCTCGACGTGATGGCCGAGCGCGCGGCACGGCCGGCGCGATCTCGCCGACGGACCGGCCAAGCTGTGCCAGGCGTTCGCGATCGGGCCCCAGCACAACGGCGCCGACCTGTGCGCCGGCGCCGGCATCGGCCTGTTCGACGACGGCACGCCGCCGCCGACCGAGCCGCTCGTCGGGCCACGCGTCGGGATCACCAAGGCGGTCGACGTGCCGTGGCGCTGGCGCATGCCGCCGAGCGCTGAACGGTCAGGCGGATTCGGGCCACCGGCGTGGCATCATCGACGGCGACTATGGACCTGATCGACGATCTCAGCGGGCGTGGGCTGATCCACGACTCGACCGACCTGGAGTTCCTCCGGTCGCGTCTCGACGAGCGGTCGATCGGTGTCTACGTCGGCTTCGATCCCACCGCCGATTCGCTGCACGTCGGCCACCTGATGGGCCAGCTCGGTCTGCGCCGGTTCCAGATGGCCGGTCACCGGCCGTTCCCGCTCGCCGGCGGGGCCACCGGGCATGATCGGCGACCCGGGCGGCAAGTCCGAGGAGCGCAACCTGCTCGAGCCGCGACGAGCTCGCCCACAACGTGTCGCGGATCAAGCTCCAGCTGCAGCGCATCCTCGACTTCGAGCCGGGTCCGTACCAGGCGACGCTCGTCGACAACGCCGACTGGACCGCCGGCACCAGCCTGCTCGACTTCCTCCGCGACGTCGGCAAGCACATCACGGTCAACCAGATGATGGCCAAGGAGTCGGTGCAAGGCCCGCCTCGCCGGCGACGCCGGCATCTCGTACACCGAGTTCAGCTACATGCTGCTCCAGGCCAACGACTTCCGGCACCTGCACGAGGCGTACGACGTCGAGATCCAGATGGGCGGCTCCGACCAGTGGGGCAACATCACCGCCGGGATCGACCTGATCCGCAAGACCACCGGCAAAGCCGCCCACGGACTGACGTGGCCGCTGCTGCTGCGCAGCGACGGCACCAAGTTCGGCAAGACCGAGGGCGGCGCGGTGTGGCTCGACCCCGAGCGCACGTCGCCGTACCAGTTCCGCCAGTTCTGGATCCAGGCGCCCGACGACGCCGTCGGCCGACTACCTGCTGCGGTTCTCCACGCGGCCGCTCGACGAGGTGCGGGCGACGATCGCCGAGCACGAGCGGGCGCCCGAGCGCCGCACCGGCCAGCGGGCGCTGGCGCGACGAGCTGACCGAGCTGGTGCACGGGCCCGAAGCCGCCGAGGCCGCCGACGAGGCCGCCGACGTGCTGTTCGGCGGCGATCCCGACCGGCGGCATCGGAGGCGGCGCTCGACGGCCGTGGCGCACGAGGTGCCCTCGTCGCAGGGTCGCGAGCGCGCAACTCGACGACCTCGTCGAACTGCTGGTCAGCGTCGGGCTCGGGTCAGCTCGAAGGGCGACGTCCGGCGCACGCTCGAGGGCGCCGGCTACCGCTGCAACGGCGTCCACGCTCGACGCCGACTCCGAGCTCGGCGAGCAGCCGTTGCTGCACGGGCGCTACCTCTTGCTGCAGCGCGGACGCAAGTCGCACCACCTCGTCGAGGTTTTTTCCTGATCACGGGTTGTGGCGTCGCGACGTGCGAGTAGTGTTTCACTCCGCTCCACGGACGGCTTTCACGCCGCCGGAAGAGCAAGCACCAAGTCGGGCCGCTGAGTCGGCCGCGGAAGTGCGAAGAGCTTCGGCTCCTTGAAAACGGAAGAGAAGACAGAACGCCAGTGCGGGCAGTTCAGTCGGGGGGGCCTCGGCCTCTGAGACGAACTGCTTGTCAATTGTCGTTGCCGGAATACCCTTCCGGTGACAACAAAGTAATCATGTCAGATCGCAGGGCTGCGGTGAAATACCCAGATCGGTCCTGCGCTCGACAACAGTCGTTCGTCGACTCGAGTGCAACCGCCGAGATCGACGACAGGCTTTCGTTGGAGAGTTTGATCCTGGCTCAGGACGAACGCTGGCGGCGTGCTTAACACATGCAAGTCGAACGAGGTCCAGCCGAGCTTGCTAAGAGAAGACCTAGTGGCGAACGGGTGCGTAACACGTGAGAAACCTGCCCCGGACTTGGGAATAACAGTCGGAAACGTCTGCTAATACCGAATACCTTCGTAGCGTCGCATGGC
>CAWKMO010000010.1:0-122220 GCA_963850755.1 Ilumatobacteraceae bacterium
CCATCACCGCGAAGTACGCGTGGGCGTTGGCCGTCGGCTCGCCCAGGTTGTGTGGTGTTTTCCGCTGGCTGCTGGATCGCCGTGTGAGATGGGATGAATGTCAGGCTGGAGGGGTGAGGCGGACCAGTTGGAGATCGTGTTCGACGATCAACGAGCCGTCGGGCAGTACCGACCGTCGACCAGATCAGTGTCGACGACGTAGCGCTCAATAGTGCCGTCAGGCAACAGCTCGAGCAGCTCGACTGACCGTTCACCATTGAACGTCTCGAGCACCATGACGACTCCGCCGTCGGATCGGGCGAGAAGGAAAAGCGGCACCGAATCTCGGGACAAGGCTTCTCCCGCGAGCAGCCATTGCCGTTCCCCGAGGCGAACCTCGATTCCGGCATCGGTGTTCTTCGCCGTGGGGTAGGGCCTGGTGTCGGTGATCGGGTTCCCGTCGAGGTCGACCCACGGCATCACCAGCGCAACGTCCGGCGGCGGCCACTGCCGAGTTGACTGCATCCCGACGAGGCCTGTCGTTGTCGGGTAGACGGGCCCGGTTCGGGTGCCAGTCCACTCGTGTGATCTCGGTACCAGAGGGGGCGACGGCGATGAGGAACCCTGGGGGGTCCAAGCGAGGTAGGCAATGTCGTGCGGCCCGATCGCGATGACGGAGGTCCTCGTCGTCGCCGTGTGGAAGCTCGACGTCCAGTGGTACCACGCGTGGCTCGTTCTCGTACCAGGTGAGCGTGTTTGCCGTCGTGTCCCAGGCGACCAGCGTGCCGTCGGGCGAAACAGCGAGCCCGGGGCAACCGAAACAGGTCGAAGGGGTGCAGGCGATCGGGGGCTCAAACGGTTGGGCAGTCAGCTCGGGGGACCATGCCGCTGGCCACTCGGACGGGGGCACAGTCACGCTCGGGGGTACGGGCACGGTCGATGTACGGTGGGACGGTTGGCGGCTGGCGTCGCGTTCGTCGTCGCGGGTCGCCACGAGCGCGACCGCGACGATGACGACGGCCGCGGCGGCGGCAATGAGGATCAGCCACCGGCGACCGCTGCTCGGCTCGGACGGTGTCGGTTCGTTGTCGATGAGGGTCATGGTGGTGTTCCTCGCGTCCAGAACGGCGCGGTATCCGGCGATGTCGAGCATCGGGATGGGATCGTCCACGCTGGCCGGGTTCGCCTGTTCGAGCACGCGCATCACCTCGTCGTCGGTGATCACCGGGCACCTCCTGTCGGAGCTTCGGGGGTCGAGATCGGTTGGGTTTGCAGTCGGCGGTATTCGCGGCCGAGGTTGGAGCGGGCGCGATGCAGCCGTTGAGCGACCGCGTTGGGGGCGATGTCGAGCACGACCGCGATCTCGGCAACCGAGAGGTGCTCCCACACGCTGAGCAGGAGCACTTCGACATCGGTGCGACCGAGGCGTGCGATCGCGTCGTGGACGATCCGGCAGGCATCGTGGTCGAGAACCGTTTCGTCAGCGGCAGACGCGGGCTGGTCCGCGACGGTGCGCATTCGGGCCTTGAGCCGTCGATACCGGGCCGCGCCTCGCCACTGGTTGCCAATCACGTGGTGGGCCGCCCCGTACAGCCACATCAGCGCCGAATCGCCATCCGGCACCTCGTGCAGGCGACGCCACGCGGTGAGAAACACCTCGGCGACCGCATCATCGACGGCGTCACTCGCCAAGCGTCGGCGGCAATAAGCGTGGACCGATCGGTAGTACCGGCCGTAGAGCTCGGCGAACCGCGTGTCCTCGCTCCTGGTGTCCAGCGGAACCGGTTTCGCCCAGCTGCTCATGACATGTATGTGTCCGATCGACGAGATCGCTTATGCGATTCTTGCGCGTCACCAAGCGACCCGGTGCCAAGTAGCGCCGAATGCCCGATCAGGTCGCCACTGTCGATCACGCAGATCGGCAGATATGGGTCAGTCGTTGCTGCATTCCCCGAACGGTGACTCGGCCTGTGCCGGTGCCGGGTGAGAATCCCGCTCTACCGGAAGTGGGCAGTAGCCCCGTCTCTTCGCGTGAAGGATGTTCAGTACACCGATGGCGACTCCGGCAGCGATGACCACGATCGGTGCGAAATTGAGAGCGAAGCCCAGTAGCACCAGCACGACCCCCAAGCCGACGGCCCACAAGACCGGATGCGCCACGACCCAGTCACTGAACCGACTCGGCAGACTGCGCATGTGCTACCCCATCCCTCGCTCGGACTGACAACGACCGTACAGGGCCAACCTCCTCGCCATGTCGAGAGACGACCGGCCCGGACGACGGCACTGCGCCCGAATGCCCGATCACGAGCGCCGTGTGACGTGCCGATCGGCAGATCGGCACTCAGGTAACGCTGTGCGAAGCGGCATCGACGTAGCTTGACGAAATGGATCTGCGGCTCATTCGGAACGCCACGTTGAGGTTGCGGTTCGCTGGCACTGAGTTTCTGATCGACCCGATGTTGGGCGTGAGGGGTTCGATCCGGGCGATGGGAGACTCGACCGAGCGGAACCCGACAGTCGATTTGCCGTGCTCGATCGACGACGTGCTGGAGGGTGTAGACGTGGTGCTTGTTTCGCACCTGCATCCCGATCACTTCGATGAGGCGGCGTTCGGTGTCGTGCCACGCGATCTGCCAGTGTTCTGTCAGCCTGGCGACATCGACACGCTGAGCGCGGCCGGGTTCGTGGCGACACCCCTAGACGGCCGACAAAGGATCGGCAGGGCCAACCTCACACCTGTCGCTGCCAGCCACGGCCCAGAGTCGATCGTGGAACGAATGGGGTCAGTGCTCGGGCTGCTGTTCCGGGCCGACGACGAGCCGACGTTGTACTGGACTGGCGACACCATCTTGTGTGATCCGGTGCGAGAAACATTGGCTGTTGTTCAACCCAACGTGGTCGTCACCCACTCCGGCGGTGCGACAGTGGCGAGCCAAACGATCATCATGACCGTCGCCGACACCATCGAAGTCGCCCAAACCGCGCCGAACGCCACAGTGATCGCCGTCCACCTGGAAGCGGTCGGTCACGCTCCAGTCACTCGACTCGCGTTACGCCAACAGGCAACCGCCGCTGGGCATCGAATCGACACGATTGCAGATCCCCGATGACGGCGAAACCATCACGATCCGGCTCGCCTGAACCCCAGACGTGGACAGCGGCACTAGCGCAGAGTCAAGCTCGACTGGGCGAGTGACGGACACCACATCGGCGTCGGTCTGACCGGTCGCTAGCTTTCTGCCGTCAAGCTCCGCCGGCGACGGGGCGGTTGCGCGTCAGCTCGCTAGATCCAGACCGAGCACCGTCTCCAGTCCGGCGAGGCGCAGGGTGTAGTCGATCCGCGAGGCGACCCCGATCAGCCTCATGGCGGCTCGGTGGCCGATTTCTGTGCGGCACTCGAGCAGCGCCCCGATTCCCCTCGAGTCGATGAACGTGCAGTCGTGCAGGTCGATGATGAGCTCGGTGATGCCGAGCCAGTTGCCGAGCTCGCCGGTCAGGCGATTTGAGGTGTCGGCGTCGAGCTCACCGACGACTTTCAACGTGAGCACGCCAAAGTCGTCCATCGAGGAAGTGATCGAGAATTCCGGATCATCAAACACGGATGGCTCCTTGTGCAACGCCGGGGCCGTGGTCGACGCCCGAGCGAGATCATTCTTTCTCCGAGTCGAGTGGTCTCGCAACGGCCGGCGCTAAATCATCGTTCGGGTGACGCCAGCCCCGGTTAGCTCCGAGTCGGACAATGATCCGCCCGTCTGGGTCGCGGCCTCCCCGCCGCGCTGCAGGACGGCGTGGAGTCCCGCCCCGATTACGAGGTCCGGGGCGGAGACTCCGGCGATGCTCGGCGGATTCGTGCGGACGGTTGTTTTGCTCTACGGGCCGGCGACCGATTCGCCATCGGCCTCGAGTTCGGCGTCGCCCTGGCCATCGTGTGCCGGGTGCTCCCATTCGAACCAGACGACTTTGCCCCCGCCGGGGTCGTCATCCAGTCCCACCCGGGAAGCCAGCGTGCGCACCAGGCCGAGCCCACGCCCGCTCGGCGATGTGTTGGCTGGCCGTGGGCTGTTGTGGAGGAGGTCCCGAAGGCCTCGGTGGCTGCCTGGTGGTTGTGGACTTCTATTCGCACGACGGGTCCGTCGCGGACGGTGATGGTCACCTCGCTCCCAACATGACCAACGACGTTCGAGACCAGCTCGCTCGTCATCAGCAGCACCTCGGCCGTGTCGTCGAGATGATCGGCGACGGCTTGCGCGACAAAGTCGCGAGCCCGCTTGGCGCTGGCAGGTTCAGCCGGCAGCGTGATCGAGCGATCCTTGTTGTCAGCCATTGCCCGCGGTGCAGTTCCCTGCTGGATCTCGACCCAAACTAGAGGCAGCGTGTTACCCGAGTGACTGGGAGTAAGCGCCGAATGCCCGATATGGAGCTCCAAATCCATCAACGGGAAGGGCGGCTGTCGGACCCTCCACCTCCGACACCGCGGCTGGGAGTCACGCACCGATGGCATCAGTGAGTGTCACACCCTGATGCGCATGATGTCGGCATGCGGCGCGACGACTCGGCTGGCACGGGATCGATCGACCTCGAGTTTGCCGATGTCGTTGAGAGTTCCGAGGCGGCTACCGACGAGGCGTTGTTGGCAGAGTTGCGTGCGATCGAAGCGGACGAGCGGCAGTTGGCTGCGCGCCGGTCGGTGACGTTGACGGCGCTCGACCGACGCAAGGTGTTCGCCGCCGATGGTCATGCGTCGATGTTCGGGATGTTGCGCTCGATGCTCGGGTGGTCGGAGGGTGAGTGCCGTTCCCGAATGCGGCTCGCCCGCTTGATCGACGCATTCGTCGATGCCGGCGAGCTGATGTACAACGCCCAGGCTCCGGTCGCCAACATCGAGGCGATCGCACGTGCCCACGCCAACCCGCGCTGCGGGAGCGAGATCGGTGCCGTGATCGGCACGATGCTCACCGAGGCATGCCGGATGGAGTACGCCGACTTCCGCCGTATCCCCGAGCGGTGGGAGATGCTCGCCGATGCCGACGGGGCTCACCGTGATCGCGGCATGGCACACGAGAACCGCAACGCTCACGTGGTCACGTTCCAAGGCGTCACCACCTGCGCCGGTCAATGGTCCGACCTCGACGGCGCCGCCAACCAGGAGATCTTCGACCAGCACGTCGAGGCCGAGTTCCGGATCGATTGGGAGGCCACCGTCGCTCGCTACGGCGACAACGCCACGAAGGCCTTGATGCCTCGCACCGACGCTCAGCGCCGGGCCGACGCGTTGACAGCGATCTTCGCTCGTGCCGTCGCTGCAGCACCAGGGTCCCGGCTTCCCGAACCGGTCGTCAACATCCTCGTCGACCACAACACGTGGTCCGACCTGATGACGTTGGCCGGCCTGTTTCCCGAGCGCAGAGTCGACCCGTTCGAGCCGAGCCCGCAGCTCGTGGGTGAGATGCGCTGCGAGACCTCCACAGGCGAACTGATCGATCCCCACACCGTTCTCCAGACGTCGCTCGAGGGCCACGTCCGGTTCGTGATCCTCGACGACGAGGGCGTTCCCATCCGTTGGGGTCGCAAGCGGCGACTGTTCAGCGGCGCCGCACGCGAGGCGGTGCGAACTCTGGGCTATCGATGTCTCCATCCCGGCTGTCGAGTGCGTGCCGGGCGCTGCCAGACCGATCACACCGTCGAATGGTCAGCCGGAGGAGAGACGGGCCCCGACAACGGTGGGCTTGCCTGTCCACGCCACAACCGGTGGAAACATCGCCACCGCTACACGGTCCACCGCGATCGTCACGGCCACTGGCACACGTATCGACCCGACGGCAGCGAGATCAGCTGAACCGCCAGCGCGTCTGGCCGGGTGCATCGCCCTTCTGGAACCCGAACACCACCGTCGGCACGACCTCGAACACCCATGCCTCGCCACCTTCGTGGTGGAACGCCGCATCGCCGACCTCGAACTGCCAGTCGTCTCCGTACTTGTCGACGTAAGCCGCCGCCAGTTCGCGCAAGCGCGCTTCCTCGACAACCCGCTCGACGCTGCCCTCGACCACGATGTCGAGGCCGGTGTCGTAGGTGTTGCAGCCGGTCGTGACCGAGCAATTGGCGTTCTGGACGATGTTCTTGGCCTTCTGTTCGGCCGGTCCGGTGCAGAAGACGAACACGTCGTCGACGAACAGACCGATCAGGGGCGTGACGTGCGGCCGCAGGTCGTCGCGGATGGTCGACAACCAATAGATCTTGGCGTCGGTGAGCGTCGAACGGGCGTCGTCCCAGGGCGTCGCTCGAGCCTGAGGCGAGCTGAAGCGCTGGTCCAGTTCGGTCGTGCGGGGTTGGCGTTCGGTCATGAGCGAAGCTTGCCGGTTGCGACCGGTTCGAAACCCGACCGGCCGAACCACGCTCACCGGCGATGGGCTCACGTGTCGTCATGCTCAGGTCTCGTCATCCTCGCCCGGCAGCGACTGCCGGTGAGCGATGCTTGCCGCTTCGACCCGGTTCGAAACGCCGAGCTTGCGCAAGATGTTCGACACGTGGACGCTCGCGGTGCGCCTGCTGATGAACAACTCGTCACCGATCTCGCCGTTCGTGCGCCCAGCGCGATCAAGTCGAGGATCTCCCGCTCCCGCCCCGTCAGCCAAACGGATCGGGCGACACGGGCGAAACCGCGGGCTAGGGTCCTCGCGATCATGCAACTCCAGTTCGAGATGTGCGGATCGAGCGGAGAGGTCTGGATCTCGTCCAACAGCGGCACAGGCACGTAGCCGCGAGGCAATCGCAAGCGCCGCTCGCATCTCCTCCGCCGCTCGCCGCTTCGCCTTCGCCGCCGCCCACCAACGCCCGACAGGAGTGCGTCCGCACGCCGGAACCTGGAGTACGCCTCCTCATACGGCAGCCTGATCGATCGCCAGGTCTCGATCACCGACTCCCACTGAGCGGCATCGGAAGTGCCCCGGAGCCGCTGCTCCTGGGCACGCGCCATGCCGAGGACACATCGATCGTGGTGATCGAACTCTGGATCGGCGGCGAGTTCGTCGAACCAACGGACGATCGACGTCAAGGCGTGCTCACGCGACGCCTCCGCCTCTGCGGGTGGCAACGCCGCCGCCTGGTCGGCGAGGGCGCGTATCCGCGAGCGACACAACGTCTGCATAGAGGATCGACCCGTACTCCTGCATCAGCGAATCGACCAGATCGACAGCGTCGTAGGTGATCCGAGCGGTAGTATGGAGCTCGAGCTCGAAGTAGCGCCAGGCTGGCATGTCGCCGGGATTGTCGGACGGGCGGGCACGAATGTCGGCGATCACCCGGCGCGCCGCGTCGAACTGACCGCGCCTGATGAGAACCGGAACGAGTCCAGTCCATCGTCGTGATGCACGGTAGCACAGATCCACGACATCCAGGGCCACAGCCTCCGCCTCGTCCCAGCGCCCGACCAGGACCAGCACATAGATGAGCTTCTCCGCAAGACAGGTGCCGCGGGGCCCGGCCATGCCGCTTCGCCGGGCGTGCTCGATCCGAGTCGGGCAACGTCGATGAACTCGTCGTACGACACAGCGACCACAGCAGCGTTGGTCAGTCCGTTGAGCGTGGTCACCATCGACTCGGACGACGTGTTCGTGTCGCACATCTCGACGTGGCCCGCGCCTCGGCCAGTCCGAGTTCGAACTCGCCGTCGGTGACCAGAATCGAGCTGGCCACGTAACGGGCGAAGACGAGAGCGTCCGGATCCCCGGACGCCTGTGCGATCGCCACCGCTCTCGCCGCGAGGTGTGCTTGTCGTCGTGTCGGCGATCCCACAGGGCGCTGAGGGACGTGTTCGGCGACGTGAATGCCCGTTCGGCGCTCGGAGGATCGTCCGGAAGGAAGCCAGCGTGCGCCGTTCGCATCCACTCGCTTGTCCTCGGGTCCGGCGTGGCGATAGAGGTCACTCAGACGCAGCCACGCGGTCCCCTCTCGAATCGGGTCGGCATCAGCCAGCTCGTATGCGGCCTCTGAGGCGAACTCGATCGCTTCATTCCAGCGCCGGGCGTGTCTGGCGGCGATCGAAGCGAGCATCAGGATCGATGCTCGATCGTCGCCTCCTGGTTCGACGCCGGCTCGGTCCCACAACTCGAGACGCGGTGCCGAGGTGGCTCACCGCTTCCGCAGCGGCGCCGACACGCAACGCCTCCTTGCCGCCGCGATCGAGCACGATCGCGCCCGTGGCACGTCGTGGGCTGCAAGCCAGTGGCGTGCGATCGCACCCACACGCACAACGGATCGCGACGCTCGAGCACTGCAGCCAACCGAGCGTGCAGCACTGCACGGCGACCGGGCCCGATCTCGTCATCGAACACTTCGCGGCCGAGCTCGTGACGGAACCGGACGCGGTCGCGTTCCACCTCGAGCAGACCACGAGCAACGAGGTCGTCGAGGAGAACGGCGAGCGATGCCATCTCGAGCTCGCAGACCTCGGCGAGGATGTCGACCGATATCGCAGACGCGGCCGCCACCACCTGCAACACGACGACGGCAGCCTCGTCGAAGTCCGCGGTGCGGGCGAGCACCACCTCGCGCAGCGCATCAGATGGATCGGGGTTGCCCATCGCGTGCGAGGCGATCAGCTCCTCGACGAAGAACGGCACGCCGCTGCCACGACGAACGATGTCTGCGGCGACGACCAGGTCGATGTCGGGACCGGCAATGGCGGCCACGAGTTGCTCGGATTCGGCTTGGTCGAGTCGTCGTAACTCGATGCGTTCCGGGCGTGACGTACGCGCCAGATCGGCCAGCACGGGAACGAGCGGATGGCGTCGGTGCAGCTCGTCGTTGCGCAACGTCGTGACGATCAGCACCGGTCCCAGCCAGTCAGCGCCGGCCAACATCGACAGCCACTGCCTCGTCGACGTGTCCGCCCAGTGCAGGTCCTCGATGACGAGCACGACCGGACTTCGCCGAGCGAGGCGTCGCATGACACCGAGCCCGAGCTCGCCGACACCGGCAGGATCAGTGCCGGAACTGCCGGTGCCACCCAGATCTGGAACGAGCTCGCTCAGGCCGTCACGGGCGGATCCGATCACCAGATCGAGTGCCTCTGAATTCAGAGCGTCGAGGAGCGCGAGCAGGACATGGCGGAGAGGTGCGAAGGGTGCAACCTGATCGCCGAACTGGACGCAGCGCCCGACCAGGAACTCGATGGGGGCGCCTTGGATCAGGCTGCGGAACTCGCCGATCAAGCGGCTCTTGCCGACGCCCGCCTCGCCAGTGACGAGCACAAGCTCGGGCCGGCTCTGGATCGACACTCGGTCGAACGCCGCCGTCAACGCATCGAGTTGGGCCCGGCGGCCGATCATCGTGGCGCTCGTGATCCCACCCATCGAGTTCATCGTCGCGCTCCCGCGGATCGACGCCAACCGACTGGGCCGAACCACGCTCACCCCGAGGGAGACTCAGACCTCGGGGTGAGCGTGTGTTCGCCGCTCGCTCAGCACCGTCCGAAGTGCCGCCGACGGGGCGCTGGCAAGGAATGTCGACGGCGGCATCGGCGGTTGCGACGTCGACGGCAGGTGGTGTTGCCGGCCCGAGTCGAACGGGCAGATCCACCGACGTCGTCGGTCGAGATGGCGACGATGCTGATGGCGACGGCTCCGGCGGCGACGAGCAGGCTCGCCAGCGACAGGCTGCGGGGTTGGCGGATCGAAGCGGTGTTCATGATGTTCTCCTTGGCTCGTCGAGGCTCGTGCCTCGCTGGTGGGAACATCGTGCGCAGTGACGCCGCGCCGAATCGTCGGTCGAATGACCTAGTTGTTCGGCGACCTACCTCAGATTTCGGCCGCGGCGCTCAGCTCGTGGTGGCGGCTGCCCGCTTCCAACGGAGGAAACCCTCCATGAACTGGTCGAGATCGCCGTCGAACACAGCGTCGACCTGGCTCGTCTCGACCTCGGTACGCAGGTCTTTCACCATCTGGTAGGGCTGCATCACGTACGAGCGGATCTGGCTTCCCCATCCGACCTGAGCCTGCTTGCCGGCGATCGCATCGAGCTCGGCCTGGTGCTCTTCCTCGATCTTGGCGGCGAGCATCGCCTTCAGCCGGCTCATCGCCCGCTCCCGGTTCTGGAGCTGGCTGCGCTCCTCCTGCGAGCTGGTGACGAGCCCGGTCGGCTCGTGAATGAGGCGCACCGCCGACGAGGTCTTGTTGATGTGCTGGCCGCCCGCACCGGAAGCACGGAACACCTCCATCCGAATGTCGGATTCGGCGATCTCGACGTTGGGGGCATCCATCACCGGCCACACCTGCACGGCAGCGAAGCTCGTCTGCCTCCGGCCCTGGTTGTCGAACGGGCTGATCCGCACCAGGCGATGCGTGCCGCGCTCGCTCGTCATCAGCCCGTACGCGTAGCGCCCGGAGAGCGTGAACTCGGCGGCGTTGATGCCCGCCTCGGCGCCCTCCATCTCGTAGTTGAGCTCGATCCCGAAGCCCTTGCGCTCGGCCCAGCGGGCGTACATGCGCAGCAGCATCTCGGCGAAGTCCTGGGCGTCGACACCGCCGTCCTTGGCATTGATCTGCACGATGCAATCGGAGTCGTCGTGCTCACCGGTGAACAGGCTGCGCAGTTCGAGCAGGTCGAGCTGCTTGGCGATCGACGTGATCGAGGCTTCGATCTCGGGCTCGTGGGACGCGTCGTCGACCTCGCGCGCCAGTTCGTGCAGGACCTCGGCGTCCTCGAGCTGGCGGGCGAGCTCGTCGTACAGGTCGACGTCGGACTTGACGTTGGCGTAGTCGGTGTTGACCTGCTTGGCGCGCTCGGCGTCGTCCCAGAGATCGGGCCGGCCGATCTCGGATTCGAGCTCGATCAAGCGGTTGCGGCACTCGCCGATCTTCAGGTAGCCGGACGCCTCGTCGAGACGACGGCGAACGTCGCGCAGGTCATCGGTGAAGTCACGCATCTGCTCACCGGCTTCAGGCGGCGCCGTGGCACATCTTGAACTTCTTGCCCGATCCGCACGGGCACGGCGCGTTGCGGGGCGTCTTGTCGAAGGCGTCCTTGACCACCGTGGTCGGCTTGCTCATCTGTGCCGGTGCCGGGGACGCCTCGGTGCCCCGGGCAGGTCGCCCTCGGCCACGGCCTGAGCGCGAGCACGATCGAACCCGCTCTCGTCCGGGGCGTCGTCGCTGGACGACGTCTGCATGTTGAGCACCTTGGGCTCGTCGAGCGTCGGCGCTTCCTTCTGCACGACCTGGACGTGCATCACATAACGCACGAAGTCCTGGGCGATCGCCTTCATCATCGCCCCGAACATCTCGTAGCCCTCGCGCTGCCACTCGGTGAGCGGGTCCTTCTGACCCATCGCCCGGAGGTTGATGCCCTCCTTGAGGTAGTCCATCTCCTCGAGGTGCTCACGCCAGCGCTGGTCGATGATGCGCAGCATCACCTGGCGCTCGACCTCGCGCATCACGTCGGCACCGAGCTCGGTCTCGCGCTGCTGGTAGTGAGCGGTGGCCTCGGCCATGACGAGGTCGTAGAGGGCGTCGGTGTTGCGAGCCTCGGCGAGCTGCTCGGCGGTCAGCGTGGTCGGCCAGAACAGAGCCAACTCCTTGGCGAGCCCGTCGACGTCCCACTCGTCGGTGGCGACCGACTGGCAGTGGGTCTCGATCAGGGCATCGACCGCTTCCGCCAGGTACTCGGTGGCGGCCGAGCGCAGGTCCTCGCCTTCGAGGATCTGGTCGCGGCGCATGTAGATGACGCGCCGTTGCTCGTTCATCACCTCGTCGTACTTGAGGACGTTCTTGCGGACCTCGGCGTTCTTCTGCTCGACCGTGGTCTGCGCCCGCTCGATCGCCTTGGTGACCATCTTGGCCTCGATCGCCTCGTCCTCGTCGAAACGACCCATCGCCCACTGCAAGGCACCGGTGGCGAACAGGCGCATCAGCTCGTCGTCGAGGCTGAGGTAGAAGCGGCTGGCGCCGGGATCGCCCTGACGTCCGGAGCGGCCGCGCAGCTGGTTGTCGATGCGGCGCGAGTCGTGGCGCTCGGACCCGACGACGTAGAGCCCGCCCTGCTCGCGCACCTTGTTGCCCTCTGCGAGCGTGTCGACCTTGATCTCGGACAGCAGCTCGTTGTAGCGGGCGAAGGCCTTGGCTCGGTCCTCCCGGTACTCCTCGGGCATCTCGTCGAGCGGATGCGGGAGCTCGAAGTCGTCGACCAGCAGGTCGGGGCCGTAGCCCTCCTTCAGCACCTCTTGGCGCGCCAACAGCTCGGGGTTGCCGCCGAGCACGATGTCGACGCCACGGCCGGCCATGTTGGTGGCGACGGTGACGGCGCCGAGCCGGCCGGCCTGGGCGACGATCTCGGCCTCACGCGTGTGCTGCTTGGCGTTGAGCACCTCGTGCGGGATGCCGCGTTGGCGCATGAGGCGCGCCAGCAGCTCGGACTTCTCGACGCTGATCGTGCCCACCAGCACCGGCTGGCCCGGCGGTGACGCTCCTCGATGTCGTCGATGATCGCGCCGAACTTGCCGATCTCGCCCTTGTAGATCAGGTCGGCGCCGTCGTCGCGGGCGACCGGCTGGTTGGTGGGGATCGGGACCACACCGAGCTCGTAGGTGTTCATCAGCTCGGCCGCCTCGGTGGCCGCCGTACCGGTCATGCCGGCGAGCTTGTCGTACATGCGGAAGTAGTTCTGGAGCGTGATCGTGGCGAGGGTCTGGTTCTCCTCTTTGATCTTCACGCCTTCCTTGGCCTCGACCGCCTGGTGGATGCCCTCCGACCAACGCCGGCCCTCGAGGATGCGGCCCGTGAACTCGTCGACGATCTTCACTTCGCCGCCCTGGACGATGTAGTCCTTGTCGCGGCGGTAGAGCTCCTTGGCCTTGAGCGCCACCGTGAACTGGTGCACGAAGTTGGACGACACGTCGTCGTAGAGGTTGTCGACGCCGAGCGCCTTCTCGACCTTGTCGATGCCCTCCTCGAGCGGCACGACGACACGCTTGTCTTCCTCGACCTCGTAGTCGACGTCGCGCTCGAGCGAGCGGACGATCGATGCGAAGCGGTAGTAGAGCTTGGCTGCGTCGCCGACACGACCGGAGATGATCAACGGTGTGCGGGCCTCGTCGATGAGGATCGAGTCGACCTCGTCGACGATGCAGTAGCTGTGGCCGCGCTGGACCTTGTTGTCGAGCCGCTGCGCCATGTTGTCGCGCAGGTAGTCGAAGCCCATCTCGTTGTTGGTGCCGTAGGTGATGTCGGCCAGATAGTTGCGCCGCTTCTCGTCGGGGCGGTCCTTGAAGCCGGGGATGATGAGGCCGACGTTGAGGCCCAGCCACTTGTGGATGCGGCCCATCCACTCGGCGTCGCGTCGGGCGAGGTAGTCGTTGACGGTGACGAGGTGCACGCCCTTGCCGCCGAGCCCGTTGAGGTAGGCCGGGAGCGTGGACACGAGGGTCTTGCCTTCACCGGTCTTCATCTCGGCGACCCAACCGAAGTGGAGCGCGGCGCCGCCCATCATCTGGACGTCGTAGTGGCGCTGCCCGATCACCCGATCGGCAGCTTCGCGGGTCACCGCGAACGCCTCGATCAGGATGTCGTCGAGGGTGGCACCGTTGGCCAGCCGATCGCGGAATTCGACCGTCTTGCCCTTCAGTTCGTCGTCGGACAGGCGGCGCATGGCGTCGCCATGGGCGTTGATGTCGGGGACGATCGCCTCGAGGGCCTTGACCTTCTTGCCTTCTCCCGCGCGGAGGATGCGATCGAGAATGCTCATGCGGCTCTCCAGCCTATCGGTGGCCGGGACGGGCTGTCCGCAGCCGCGGCGGCCCGTCCCACCAGCCCCTCTAGCCTGCCGACGTGGACCGGAGCGGCGAAAACGACGTGCCCCGGACACCCAACCCGACGGCCGCCTGGGACGTGTCACCCACGATGAGCGCGTTGGCTCCGGAGTCGACGGCAACGGGTCACGCCCCGACGCCGGCCGACGCCTCCTCACCGGGTGACCACGGCCATGACTTCGATGCCCTCTTCGCAGCCCACTACGAGCGCCTCGTGCGCGCCCTCACGCTCGTGGCGGGAGACCCCGAGTCGGCCGCCGACGCCGTCCAGGAGGCGTTCGTCAAGGCTCACCTCAGGTGGCGCAGGATCAGCCGCTACGACGACCCGATCGGGTGGGTCCGCCGGGTCGCGATCAACCAGATCCGGGACGGACACCGCCGGCGCAAGCGTCACGACCGTGCCGTTTCCAAGCTCGCCACACGTCAGCAGACCACCACACAGCCAGTCGAACCCGACGAGTTCGGG
Organism: Ilumatobacteraceae bacterium; assembly: GCA_963850755.1. Taxonomy (GTDB): domain Bacteria; phylum Actinomycetota; class Acidimicrobiia; order Acidimicrobiales; family Ilumatobacteraceae; genus Ilumatobacter. The sequence continues at coordinate 14,250 of CAWKMO010000010.1, forward strand.
CGCCTGCTCGCCGCCCTCCCCAAGCAGCAACGGGCGGCGGCGGCCTTGTTCTACGTCGACGGACTGTCGATCGCCGAGATCGCCGTGGCACTCGACATCGCGGAGGGCTCGGTGAAGTCGCACCTGCACGACGCCCGGCAACGCCTCAAGCCGATCCTCGAGAGTGAACGATCATGAGCGACTTCGAACCGTTCGACGACGAGCTGGCGGCGGCGCTGCGGCGGCGGTCGGCGTCGATCGACCCGAGCGGGCTCTCGACCGCCACCGCCCACGACGCCGTGCTCGCTCGGCGCGCGGCATCCGGCGCCGTCGCGCCGGCATCGCCGGCGGGTTGACGATGGTCGCCCTCGTCGCCGGCGGGTTCCTGCTCCTCGACGGCGGCGCCGACGACTCGCTGGCGCCGGCGAGCGATCCCTCCACGACGCTTCCCGCCGAGACCCTCCCGGTACCGTCCTCGACCCTGCTCGCCCCCACGACATCGGTGGACGCGACACCCACGACCTTGCCGACCGTCGACGACGACGCCGCCCACGGCACCAACCGAGGCCCCGACGACCGTCGCCCCGCCCCCGGCCGCGACCACCACCGCCCCGGCCGTCACCGATCCCGCACCGACGACCGAGACTCAGACTTCAGCAGGCGGTTCGATCACGTACAGCTGGAACGGATCGTCGCTCGATCTGCTGTCGATCCAGCCGGCCGCCGGGTACACGGCGGAGACGGAGGACGACACTCCGACCCGGATCCGCGTCCGGTTCCGCGGGGCCGGTGATTCGCGGATCGAGGTCAGGGTGGAAGGCGGCGTGCCGGTGGTCGACATCGACTGATCTGACGTCACACCCAACCTTGACCGGTTCTGCGGCGTGTCATCGGTACACGAAGCAGCGCAGCAGGAGGTTCGGTCGTGATCGGTACAGGTGTCAGGCGTGGGTTGACCAATCGGGCGGCGGTCGCCGCAGCAGCGGCGCTGGGCTTCGTCGCCGGAGCCGCCGGGTTCGCCGCCGCCAGCCAGGATTCCGGTAGCGCCGACCGACCTGACGCAGCGGTACTGGCACCCGCTCGATTGCAGGCGGCGCCGAGCTCCAGTTCAAGTTCCAGTTCCAGTTCGAGCTCGTCGTCGAGCAGCAGCAGCTCCAGCCCGAGCTCGAGCGCCGTCAGCACCACCGCAGCCTCGAGCACGTCGCCAGCGAGCACGTCGCCGGCCAGCTCGAGCTCGTCACCGTCGAGCTCCTCACCGTCGACGTCGTCACCATCCACGTCGCCGTCACCAGCCACGTCCTCGCCCGTCCGCTCGTCTCAGCACCGTCAACGTCAGCACCGTCGAGCTCGTCACCGTCGACCTCGTCACCGTCGACGTCGGTCGCTCCGGCGCAGCCGGCGCCGTTCACTCAGTCGTACTCGTCGGCCGGAGGTTCGATCACGGTGACCTGGAACGGCTCGTCGTTGTCGCTCGACGCGATCAGCCCGGCAGATGGCTTCGTGGCCGAGATCAAGGACGGCGGCGGCGACCGCGTCCGCGTCGAGTTCGAGCGCGGCGACGGCCACTCGCCCCGCATCGAGGTCCGAGTCAACGACGGACAGCTCGAAGTCAGGATCGACTAGGCGGCGAGCGAGTCGGCGCCGAGTCGCGGCGGGTCGGGCGCCGGCGATCGACGGCGAGGGCTGGCGTCGTGGCAACTGCCGCCGCGCTGCACCTGGCGGGCGCCGGCGGCGCGCAGTGCGGCATCGGCGGATCGGAGCGTCGACCCGGTGGTGACCACGTCGTCGACGACCAGCACTCGACGACCGGCAGCCGAGGGCGACGCCCGGAACACGGGCCCGTGCAGCCGGTCGATGCGGTCGCGCCCGGTCTGGGGCTGGCTGCTCGCGGCGCGTTCGAGCAGGCGCCGGCAGGGCAAGCCGAGCTGGGCGGCGACCCGTCGCGCCACCACTTCGGCCTGGTCGAAGCCGCGTCGATGGCGTCGGCGGGTGCTGGTGGGCGCCCACGTGACGACGTCGAACTGGTCGGGTCGGAGGCCCTCGGCGATCAGCCGATTCACGAGCAGGCCGGCGAAGTGATGGGCGAGCTGCCGGCGGTTGCCGTACTTGAAGCCGAGCAGCACGTCGCGAGGACGCCCGGCGAACGGCACGGCGGCGATCACATCACCCGTGCGCGGCATCGCACTCGGACGTGCCAACGCGAACCGACATGTGCGACACAGCACCGGACCGACCCGGTCGCACCCTGCGCAATGACTCTGGAAGATCATGGCTCCAGTTGTACGCGAGGGGTGTGACACCGACCCCGGGGAAGCGCATTCCCCGGGGTCGGCCCCCTCACGCACCACAGAAGAAGTGGCCTGGCGTACCTGGGTAGATCGGGTGCGAGTTGTTCTTCACATCCGGCTTGTACACCAGCGCCAACTCGTTGTAGCCGGACGTGCCGCGACGGTCTGTGGCGTCAACGCCCCGTCGGTGCGAGCCTGCGTCTGGAAGTAGGTCAGGATCGCCGGGCTCTGATCGCGGATGCTCACGTAGGCGCCGTACGTCGCCGGGCACAGGTAGTAGATGTTGTAGGCGCCGACCCAGTCGAACAGGCGGTCGCCGTCGACGGGACCGTTGTCGGCGACGTTGGCCTGCATCGCGTCCTGGTCGTAGCCGCCGTAGACGAAGTCGATCCCGTGGTAGCTCTCCACATCGGCCTCGGCCCATGCCGACCATTGCGCCGGGAAGTTGGTGGTGTTGGCCGGGTCGGGCCGGACCTCCAACATGTCGTCGCCGCGGCCGCCGTAGGTGTGGTCGTGGCCACGGCCGCCCCAGATGGCGTCGCCGTTGCCGCCGGTCACGATGCTCGACCGTGCCGGCGCCGTTGCTGTCGCCGCCGAACATGCGGTCGGTGTCGGCGGAGGCGGCGTTCGGATCGGATGATCGGTGACGTGTAGGTGTGCGCGGGATCGACGATCTGCGGACCACCGTCACCGTCGCCGTTCATCAGGTCGACTCCGGCTCCGCCGTGCATCCAGTCGTCGCCGTCCTCGCCGAGCATCACGTCGTTGCCGGCGGCGACGGCGTTGGCGCCGTTGGTCACCGTGTCGTCGTATGCGTACAGCTGGACGAGTCGGAACAGCGTGCCGGGCTGGCACACCGGATCCTCGACGAACGGCTCGTTGGGCTGGATGATCCGGGCAGCGCCGCACGCGGCGTTCCCGTCTGGCGTCGGTGAACAGGTCGGTCGTGACCTTGCCGAGGTCGCCCACCATCGCGTCGGAGCCCCAGCCGCCCTCGACGTAGTCGTCGCCCTGTTGGCCGAACAGCTCGTCATGGCCGCCGTTGCCGCTCACGAAGTCGTTGGCGAACGTGCCCGCCGCGGCCTTCGTCGGTCGTCATCTGCGTGTCGCGGTCGAACTGGTCGACCGGCAGGCCGTCGGGCCCGGTGCCGATCTGCTTGGTGGCCAGTCGTCGGATCCAGCCGTTGTCGCCGACGATGGCGTCGTCGTCGCCGGCGGTGGCGTCGCCGGAGTCGCCGTGGATGGTGTCGAATCCATCGAGCAGCGAGGCTCCGAGCCCGAGCCGGGCGTTGACCAGGATGCTTGCCGTCGTTGGCGGAGCCGCCGCCGTTGATGTCGTCCTCGTCGTGCCCGACGGCGGCTGTGCCGTTGCCGAAGATCAGGTCGTTGCCGTGGTTGCCTTCGACGTAGTCGTCGCCGAGCCCGCCGTAGATCGAGTCGCCGAGCCACGCCGCCTGATCCTCGTCGGCCGTGCCGGTGACTGCGCTGTCGAAGTCCGCGCTCGCCGGAGCGGTGCCCACGAAGTCGTTGTTGCGGCCGTCGTCAGGATCGGTCTGCGTCGCCGGTTGGGCGCCGTTGCCCTGGCCGAAGATCATGTCGGTCGCCGGTGTCGCCGAGCAGCACGTCCCCGCCGCTGGTCGAGCGGGGAGATCGCAGCTCCGCCAGCGAGCTGGACGTCGAACAACTCGATCGGCGCCCGGCCGCAGCAGCGGGCCGGTTGCGGTTGACCAGCGCGTTGTCGCCGGTGATCCAGTCGTCGCCGGCGCCGCCGTCGATCGAGCGTCTCGCCCTGAGTCGAGCAGCGCCGTTGCCGACCCGGTCGTCGTCGATGACGCCGTCGTTGGCGGAACCGCCGCCGACGAGATCGTCGTCGTCGCCGTCGCCGGTGATCGAGTCGTTGCCGTTGTTGCCTTCGACGTAGTCGTCGCCGTCGTCGCCCGGCGATGGTGTCGTCGCCGGTCTGGCCGAAGATCCAGTCCGGGCCCGTCACCGCCGGCGATCAGCAGTTCGCCGCCGCCGGTGCCGGGCTGGGCACCCGAGGTCACCGTCTCGACATCGAACAACCTGATCGGGGCTGGCGCGCCGATCGGGATGTTGCGGTCCATCGAGCGCGTTGTCGCCGGTCGATGAAGTCCTCACCGGCGCCACCCGCGATGAGTGTCTCGCCGACGTCGAGCAGCGTGTTGCCGACGCGGTCGGCGTCGATCTTGCCGTCGTTGGCCGAGCCACCGCCGACGAGGTCGTCGTCGCCGTCGTCTGCCGTGGATCGCGTCGTCGGCGTCGTTGCCCTCGACGTAGTCGTCGCCGTCGCCGCCGGCGATCGTGTCGGCGCCACCCTGCCCGAAGATCTGGTCGGCGCTGCTCGTCGCCGTTCAGATCGTCGTCGCCGAAGCTCGGCCGGCGGCCGCGGGACCGTTGACCGTGGCCGACGTCGAACAGCTCGACAGCGAGGCCCGGCCCGGCGCCGGCAGGTTGCGGTTGACGAGGGCGTTGTCGCCGGCGATCGAAGTCGACTCCGGCGTCGCCGTTGATCACGTCGCCGGCGTCGGGGCGGCCCGTGCCGATCCGGTCGCCGTCGATGATCGCCGTCGACCGCCGAACTGCCGCCGACGAGGTCGTCGTCGCCGGTGCCACCCGAGATCGTGTCGATCGCCTTCGTTGCCCTCGACGGCGTCGTCGTCCGACGCCGCCGAAGACGTCGTCGTCGCCGCGCTGGCCGTAGATGCGATCGGCGCCGGATTGCCGAACGAGGTCGTCGCCGGTCCCCTGCGTCGTCGAGGTGGAGCGACACGAGCATTCCCGTCGCCTGCGCGGCGTCGGCGATCGTGGCGTTGTCGCCGGCGATCACGTCGGCCTCGGTGCCGCCGACGATCGTGTCGCCGCCATCGGGCTGCGCCGCCGTCGTCGCTGCCGCCGACGAGCCGGTCGACGCCACCTCGCCCGAAGATCTGGTCGCCGCTGGCGTTGCCGAAGACGTAGTCGTCGAGCGGACCGCCGTAGACGGTGTCGATCCCGTCGCATGGTGCGTTGGGCGTATCGGCGTCGCCGTAGATCGGTGTCGTCGCCGTCGTCGCCGAACAAGCGAGTCGCCGGCGGCGTTGCCGGAGATCGTGTCGTCGTCGTCGCCACCGCGGATCGTGTCGACGCCGTCGGCGCAGCCGTTGCCGGCGGCCGCGTTGTCGCCGTACATCGTGTCGTCACCGGCGTCGCCGAACATCGTGTCGGCGTCAGCGTCCCCGGACATCGTGTCGCCGGCTTCGTTGCCGTGCAGCTCGTCGTCGCCGGCGCCGCCCTCGATGATGTCGTCGCCCTCCTGGCCGCAGATCACGTCGGCATCGCCGTCACCGGACAGGTTGGTGTCGCCGGCGCCGCCGTTGGACGGCGGTCAGCGTAGACCAACGGCTTGTCGAGGATCGGGCGTCGAAGGCTCGTGCCGGGCATCGGGGCTGCGGTTGATCGTCGCCGATGTCGCCCAGGATCGACGTCCTTGGCGTTGCCGCCTTCGATGTCGTCGTCGCCCTCGTTGCCGATCAGGTTGTCGTCGTCGTCGCCGCCGCGGATGTTGTCGTCGCCGAGCATGCCGAAGACGACGTCGTCGCCGGCGTCGCCGTCGAACAGGTCGTCGGCGCCGTCGTTGCCGAACATGCTGTCCTCGTCGCCGTCACCGTCGGCGGTGTCGACGCCGGGTCCGGCGACGATCACGTCGTTGCCCGTCGCCACCGTTGATGGTGTCGTCGCCGAAGTCGGCGTCGATCACGTCGTCGTCGTCGTCGCCGTCGATGATGTCGTTCGACTCGTCGTCGGGCACGGCGCGGCAGCGACGGATCGCGGTCGGCGCCTCCCTTGATGTTGTCGTCGTCGTCGCCGCCGTTGAGGGTGTCGGCTGCCCGATGCCGCCATTGACAGCGTCCTTGCCGCTGCCGCCGCTCGAGGGTGTCGTTGCCGTTGTCGCCGAGAGCAGGTCGTCGAGACCACCGCCCTCGGACACGTCGTTGCCACCGAGTCCGCTCAGCTGGTCGCTGCCGTCGGTCGCCGAGCTCGGTCAGGACGCACGCCCAACCTGTCCACCGCCGGAGCCGTTCTGGGCGCCGTCACCGGCGACGTGTCGACCCGCTTCGCCACCGACAGCTTGTCGTCGCTGGCGCCACCGCAGACGGCGGTCGGGAAGTCGAACGGAACCTCGGTCGAGATCGACGTCGCCGGCCTGCTCGACGACCTCGGTCCCGGGAACGTCGCCGGTTGCCTCGGTCTCGATCGTGCCTGGATCGAACCGCAGCGTGTCCTTGCCGGTGCCGCCGTCGGCGACGACCTTCTCGACGCTGACGGCGAACGGGCCTTCCTCATCGGGCCCGAACACCTGCGTCAGTCCGAAGGCGCTGACCTCGACCATGTGGTCGGGCCGATCTGCTTGACCGACGAACTTCTCGTCGAGCGTGTCGGGCGAATAGTTGCGATCGCCTGCGTTGGGACCCATGTTGAGTCGCAGCACACCGTCACCGATGTGAGTTGCCAGCTGTGGAGGCGGCGGCTCGCAGAGCTCCGCCGTGATGTTGTCGAGCTCGAGCAGCGTGATGTTGACGACCGTGAACTCGAACGCGAGCCGAGAACAGGAACAGGTCGATCTCGACGAAGATCGCGGATGAAGGCCTCGAGTTTGCCGCTCACGTCGAACAGGCAGATCGGGTTGCCGAGCAGGAAGCTGGCGATTTCGTCGAGTCTGATCTTGCCGTCCAGATTGGCGGGTGGTATCGGTTCGAAGAACCCGCCGTCGTGCAGGTTGAGGTCGAGCGTGGCGCGGACGCCTCCCTCCACCCCGGCCGACACGATCACGAGATCGACAGCGGCGCCGGCGGCGAACTCGACGACAAGTCGGATCTCGGGCACGTCCTGCCCGGCGGCATTCAAGTCGTCCAGGAAGAGACCGTTGAACAGGAACCCGAACCCGGTCAGGAAATCGTCGTTCGACGAGTCGCCGTCGGTCAGCATCTGCACCAACTGGCGGACGCCCTTGGTGTCGTAGCCGACCGCGAAGCGGCCCTCGATCGAGGCCGAGCCGGAGATCACGATCGAGACCGGGATCGGTCCCACGGCGATCGGCCCGAAGCTCTGACTGAACCCGAACTCGGCCTTGAGTGGCCCAGAGGCGAAGCGGATCAACGTCACGTCCTGACCCACCATCAGGTTGAACATCTGGGTCAGATCCTGGAAGGCCGGGAACGTGAACCCGGGCTCCTCCGACTCGAACTCCTCCGGATCGGCGGCCGACAGGTTGTCGGCAAACGCCTGCTTGAACCCGTCGGCGAGTCCATTGGCTCCGGCGATCGCCGATCCGATGTCGGTCGTCTCGAGATCCGCCGGATCGAAGCTGATCAACTCCCCCTTCTGGTTGGCGGGAAGCTCGGTGTCGAGGATCCGCTGGGCGTCGACGGTGAAGCTGCCGATCACGATGTCGCCGATGCCGCTGCTGTCGGCAGGCATGCTGTTGACGAAGGTGATCACCTTGATCAGCGTTCGGATCAACGTCAGGTCGTTGCCCGAGATCGCCTCGAACAGCGACAGCATCGTGATCGGATCGGCGCCGACCAACTCAGCCAGTTGGCTGATGCCGGGAATCGGTGCCGACACGGTGTCGATGATCGGTTGCAGCGGCTTGGTGAACTTCTGCACCTCGCTCAGCACCGGCGCGAGGAAGTCGTCGATGAAGCTCCCGAGATCGAGGGCGATGTCGTCGAACCCGAAGGCCAGCCCGGAGAACTCGAGCCCGTCGATCGAGAGCATCGCCGCACCGGTGACGTTGAGCGTGCCCTTGAGCGTCGGCATCGTGCCGTTGTCGGCGCTCGCGCCACCGAAGTCGGGCGCCGTCTCGAGGCGCCAGTAGAGGTCGACCTCGGCCTGCAGGAAGGGCAGGATCTCCTTGGGATCGACGTTGGCGAGGTCGCTCAGGCCGAGTCTGCCGTCGTCGTCATCGGGCAGGTTGATCGCCAACGTCAACGACAGCTCGTCGTCGACGCGGCCGTCGGGCTTGGGGGTGTCGGAGTTGTCGCTGTCGAGCTCGATCCCGAGGAAGGCGATGTCTGCAGTGAAGTCGGGCGTGTTGACGTGGGCGCCGATCTCGATCTCGGGGTTGTCGTCGTCGGTGATCGAGTTGCCGTCGCCGGTGACGAGGTAGAACCCCTCGGTCAGCGAGAGACCGAAGCCGATGTCGATCGACCACGTGACGTCGGCCTTGATCCCGTCGGGGTCGTCGCCGCCGTCCGGCCCGTCGGCCGTCGCAAGGCGCAGGCCGGGGAAGCCGAAGTCGAACGGGATCTCCTCGGCATCTTCGGGCAGGATCGAGTCGCCGATCGAGAACTCGACGCTCAGGTCGCGGATGTCGATCAGCGTGTCGTCGGGGGCCGTTCCATCGGACTCGCAGACGTGGTTGTCATCGCCGCAGAACATGCTGATCGTGACATCGTCGATGTCGACACCACCCGAGGCGTTGGCGTCGAGCAACAGGCCGCTCGATTCGAGCTGGTCGAAGATGAATTGTTGCAACGGCGCGGTGACGCTGTTGACGTCGGTCGGGTTGTACTCGTCGGTGAGGAAGGTGCCGATCGGGTTGGCGAAGCCATCGTTGAACGTGGCCCCGATCGCGGCGCCGGCGTCGAGCGCCTCGCCGACCACGGGGACGTCGATGTCGTAGGAGGCGCCCTTGGTGGCGTCCTCGACGTAGGCGCCGAACTCCTTGAGGCCTTGCCCGATGAGCTGCCAGGCGAGGGTCTCCGCATTGGCGATCAACGCGTCCTTGATCGCGGTGATGTCGTTGGGGTCGAAGGTGTGCGTGAACGGTGCGATGCCCGTGATGGCGCCGTCGATCGTGCCGAGATAGAGGTCGTTGCCCCCGGCGTTGACGAAGATCGGGAGGCTGGCGCAGGCGAATCCGTCGGGATCGGTCGATGCGCAGTCGACGGCATCGTTGGTCGTGAACGCCGTGGGGAGCGCAGCCACGATCCCGTCGACGTAGTCGACGAGGTTGGAGCCTTCGAGGAGGTACACGCGGGTGGCCTGCGAGTCGGCCCCGAAGTCGGCGGCGAGGTGGAATGCAGCGCCTGCTTCGGCCTGGACCGCGGCGGCGACCGCCGGGCAGCCGTCATTGACCGCCGACGGTGAGTCGGGGTCGTCATCGGTGCCGTCGTGAGTGTCGTCGTCGGTGGAGTCGTCGTCGGTGTTGTTGAGGCACTGGTCGCCGGCCTCATCGGCCGCGCCGATCGTCGCGCACCCGTCGTTGACGGCGCCGTCGCCGTCGTCGTCGGTGTCGTTGGCGCATTGCGCCGGATCCGAGAGACCTTCGGCGAGCGGGTCGAGATTGCCGACCTTGACCTCGAACGGGCCGATCGTGGCGTCGAAGGCGGCGTTCACCTGGCCGGCCAGCGAGAGGTCGATGAACGACGTGTCGACGATGAAGGGGCGCGGTCCGGCCACATCGCCGTTGGCGATGTCGGGCAACTGGACACCGAGGTCGAGTTGGACCGCGGCGTTGTAGTCGAGGCTCACCTCGCCGGCGGTCTCAGCCGCGATCAGTCCGGCAAGGTCGGCGCCGATGTCGTCGAGGCTGAAGTTGAACGCCTTCGACAGCGGGATCGCCTTGGTGCAACCGGGATGGTCGGCGTCGATCTCGGAGCACACCCCGAGCTTGAGCGAGATGGTGACGGCCCCGGGACTGTTGCCCTGCTCGTAGCCGATCGTGACGAAGTCGTTGGCGCCGGTGAAGAACGCTTCGACGGCGGCGTAGAAGTCGTCGAGAGCCTGTTGGAACGAGGTCGTCGTCGAAGAAGTCGTCGCCGGTGCCCGGCGTGCCGTCGGGGCCGGCGTTGACGAACGCCGGATCGTTCGGGTTCGGGAAGGGCGGGATCGACGACATGTCGACACCGAGCCCCTGGGCGACGGCCAGCTCGACCTGCGCCTCCAACCTCTGCAGGCTGCCGGCAGGGTTCTGCGAGATCTCGTTGATCGTGTCGCGGACCTCACCGAGGAAGGCGACGCTGTCGCGGAAGCTGGTGCCGATCAGCGGCAGATCCTGGTCGAGCACGGAGTCGGGTGAGTCGCCGTCGACGTTGTCGACTGCGGCGACCGCCTGATCGAGCGTGTCGACGATCGAGTTGAACAGCGCCAACGGGTTGTCGGAGTCGATGTTGAACGACAGGAAATCGTCGTTGAAGGTGGGGTTGCCCGACGCTGTCGGCGCGCCGAACACGTCCGGCCAGCCGAACGTGAGGGTCGCTCCTGCGAGCTCGTCGTCGCCGATCGTTGCGGATGCATTGACGGTCACGTCGGGCACGCCGGCATTGATCGTGCCCGTCAGCACGGTGTCACCGGCACCCGTCAGCGTGAAGGTGTCGCCGGTGAGCTCGGCGTCAGCGGCGCTGAGGTCCTCGTAGAGGTCGCTGAGAAGGATGCGATCGTCGGCCCCTCCGTCGAGGTCGATCGACACCATCGGCGAGTCGGCGGTCGCTGGCACGACGATCGAGCAGCGGGACGAATCCGTCGGCGCCGGCGTCGGTGTCGTTGTCGGTGAGTGCGATCTCCAGGAATCCGAGCGTGCCGGCGACGTTGACGTCGCCGCTGACCCTCGCATCGCCCGTGATCTCGGTGCCTGCCGTGTCGAGGAACAGCCGCTCGGTGATCGGCGTGTCGGAGGCGACTTCCGTGAGATCGATACCGAAGCCGAGGTCGATGTCGTACGAGGCCTCGAAGCCGATTCCGGCCTGGGCATCGTGGTTGAGCGACACCAGACCCTTCAGACCGACTGCTTCGAGTTGATCGTTGAGCGCGATCACGGCCGCAGGTGGGGTGTAGTCGGCGCCGAACGACAGGCCGAACGTCAGGGCGTCGGTGTCGGGGTCGTAGTCGAGGTCGGCCGTGTCGCCGAGCTCTGTGGCGAGCGCCGCCACGATCGAATCGATGTCGTCGAGATCGAGGTCGGCCAGGGTCACCTCGGGAGGCAGCACATCGCCGTCCCCGTTGGTGTCGCCGATCTTGAGCTCGAACGGGCTCTCGGGTGTCGAAAGCCCCTTGTCGACGAAGAACTCCCCGATCTCGGCGTTCACATCGAGCAGATCGGCCAGGTTCTCGACCGACTTCTGACCCTCCGCGACATTGGGATCGGCACCGAGGATCGGCAGGTCGACGTTGCCGACGCGGGTCTGCATCGACTGCAGCGACACCGCCAGCTGGGCGATCGCCACCATCACGTCCTCCGGGGTCATGTTGGTGAAGTTCCCGAGCTCGGGAAGATCTACCGTCGGCGCCGCGAGTCCGTCGGCGAGGTTGGCGTCGTGGAGCGAGATCGTGCCCGTCGCCGACAACCCGGTCAGCAGTGTCGACGCCGCTGTCAGAGTGAGGTCGAGATCGACCGACGAGCTGGCGTAGCTGACGTCGAACAGATCGAGGGGAGCTGCAGTCTCGAGATCCTGCAGGCTGATCCGGGCGTCTCCATCCGGATCGAGCCAGTCGATGGTGAACGCCGTCGATGCTGTGATGTCAGGGTCGGGATCGCTCCCGCCGGTGGCGTTGACCGTGAGAATCCCGAGCTCGAGTGCCAGTCCGGGGTCGACATCGAGCGCGAGTTGGGCCGTCAATGCGGCGTTGGGCGCGGTGTCGGGCAGATACAGCTCCGGTGCACCGCTCGTGTCGAGCAGCATCTCCAAGTCGCCGTTGGCGGTGAACGAGAGCGACAGCGACGTGTCGAGCTGGGCGCCATCCAAGCTCAGTTCGGGCGTGGCGAAGACGAGCTCGGTCGTCGATGCGCGCGTGAACGAGAGCTCCGAGAACGTCACATGGTCGTCGGTGACGTCAGCCGTGACATGGGCGGTGACGCCGGCCCCGACTGATGTGCCGTCGAGCGCGTTGAGCGCGTCCTCGAGCGCGCCGTCGACCGAGTTCGCGTCGAGGAACTGGATCGCGTCGTCGAGCACGGCCTTGACGCTGTCGGCGGCGTCGAGACCGTCGTTGCCGGTGGGCAGCAGACCCGACAGCGGAAGCGACTGGGCCAGCTCGTCGAGCCCGTCGAGCCCGGCGAGCGCGTCGGACACGTCCTGCAGCCCGTCCCTGAGCGCCAACTGTTCGGCACTGAGTGCACGCACCGGTGCAGGCGTGACGATTTGAGTCATCGCGATCACCACCGCCATGGTGACGATGGCCGCGATGACGCGCTGAAAAGCATGGCTGAGCGAACGTGCCCCCATGTGGGAACCCCCGGATTGTGGTCAACGGTTCCCGCCGTCGGGACCAATAAAGCCGAGTACGCGCGTGCGTGGCAATTCAATTTCTCGTATGGAACTCGCGTGCGGACCCGCGCGCTTTGAGATACGCGTGTTCTCAGGCGGGGGCAGGGCTGATCGCCCGGCTGATCTCGCCGACCACGTCGCCCTCGACCATCTCGCGGGCGATGTTGATGGCGTTGAAGATCGCCCGCTGGCTCGACGAGCCGTGCGAGATGATGCACACGCCGTCGACTCCGAGCAGCATCGCCCCGCCGTAGGTCTCGGGATCGAGCGTGTTGTAGAGCGGCATCATCGCCGGCATCAGCGCGTCGGCGTGCTGCTTGTACTCGGGGGTCGAGCCGAACGCTCCGAGCAGACCGTTGACGACCGCCTTCAGGCTGCCCTCGAGCGTCTTCAGCACGACGTTGCCGGTGAACCCGTCGGTGACGATCACGTCGGCCACGTCGCTCATCACGTCGCGACCCTCGACGTTGCCGATGAAGCGCAGTTCCGAATGCGCTTCGGCGGCCGCCGTCAGCAGCTCGTAGGCGTCCTTGCGAAGGGAATCGCCCTTGCCGGGCTCCTCACCGATCGAGAGCAGCCCGACCTTCGGTGAGTCGATGCCGAAGCGGTGCTGCGAGAAGATCGAGCCCATCTGGGCGAACTGCACGAGCCAGTCGGCCTGCACTTCGGCGTTGGCGCCGGCGTCGAGCAGCACCGTCGGCTGTCCGCCCGGAACGGGGATGATGGTGGCGATCGCCGGCCGGTTGACGCCCTTGATGCGCCCCATCCGCAGCAGCGCCGAGGCCATCGTGGCACCGGTGTTGCCGGCCGAGACCATCGCTGAGGCCTTGCCGTCACGGACTGCTTCGGCGGCACGGACGAGCGTCGAATCCTTCTTGCGACGCACGGCGCGCCCGCCGTCCTCGTCCATCTCGATCACCTCACCCGCTTCGATCAGCGGGAGGTCACCGATGTCGACCTTGTCTCTGAGGTCGGGCGGGCCGACCAGGACGATCGGGGTGCCCTCGGCGGCAGCGGCCAACGCCCCGGCGACGATCGCGCCGGGAGCATGGTCGCCCCCCATGGCATCGACCGCAATCGGCAACATGAGGTCGCGCGCCCGGGCCGAACGCTTGTCAGCCGACTTCGACGGCGACGCGGTTCTTGTACCAACCGCAGGTCGGGCACACCGTGTGAGGAGTCTTGGCGTTGCCGCAGCGCGGGCAGACGCTGCGCGCCGGGGCGCCCAGCTTCCAAGCACCGGCGCGATGGCTGCGGCTCTTCATCTTCGACTTCTTCTTCTTCGGAACGGCCACGGCGGTCTCCACAATCTCAAACGGGCTGCGCCAGGTTATCGGCCGATTCCCGCGGAGAGAACCCCCAGTCGTCGAGCTACTCCGGATCGTCGAGCCGAAGGCCCTCGAGCGCCGACCAGCGCGGATCGGGCACCACGCCATCGCAGTCGCACGCCGTCGTGTTGCGATCGACCCCGCACTGCGGGCAGATTCCGGCGCAGTCGGGCCGGCACAGCGGGTGTTCGGGCAGGTCGAGCACGACGTACTCGCGCACCACCGGGTCGAGATCGATCTGGTCGCCGACGATCGCGACGGCTTCCTCGTGGCGTGGGTCGTGCTGGAACAGCTCGTCGACGACCGACTCGGACACGCCCTCGACATCGATCAGGCAGCGCCGGCACTGCCCGTGCCACGGGGTGCGGACGGTGCCGTGGACGACGATCCCGTCGACGCTCGATGTGGCCAGGAGATCGACCGTGATGTCGCCGGCAACCCGTTCGTCGTCGATTCCCAGCTCGGCCGGGGCCAGCGTGGCCTCGACCCGGCGCGTCGAGCCGGCGTGCCGGAGCAGGTCGACGGCGTTGATGCGGAGCAACTAGCGGTCCTGGTCGAAGAAGCCCTTGGTCGGGTCGTCCTCGTCGTCGGCGACGATCGGGAGGTGGGAGCCGGCGCTGCCGATCGACAGCTTCTGGCGCCCGGCGGCCACGGTCTTGCCGAGCTTGTCGAGCAGGATCTCGAAGCTGGCGAGGCGCTGATCGAGGAAGTCCTCGGTTTCGAGCTTCAGTCGCCGCGAATCGTTGTCGGCGGTCTCGACCACGTGCCGCGCCCGTTGCTCGGCGGCCCGCACGACCTCGGTGCGCTGCACCATCCGCTCGGCTTGAACGCGGGCGGCGTCGAGCATCTCGTTCGCCTCGCGGCGGGTCTTGTTGACGAAGTCCTGGCGTTCCTTGAGCATCCACCGTGCCTGGCGGAGCTCGTCGGGCAGGCGGGCGAGCGCCTCGTCGAGCAGTTCGATGATCTCGTCACGGTCGATGCGGGGCGACGACGACAACGGCATCGTCGGGGCGTTGGCGATGATGTCGATCGCACGGCGCAGGAGCGTCTCGGCGTCACCGACGTGGTTCGACTGCTGACCGGGGTCGGGGTAGTCGTCGTCGATCTCTTCGTACTCGTCGTACTCGTCGTTCTCGTAGCCGTCGTTGTAGCGCGGGTCGCGCGCCTGACCGGCCCGGGAGCCCCGGAAGCGGTCTTCGTATCGATCGTCGTAGGTCATGGGTCGCTCCGCCTCAATCCAGCGAGGCCCCAGCGAATCTACCGGCGAGAGCGACCGCCACCGGCGTCGTCACGAGGTGATCGACGGCACCACCATGGGCGGCGATCTCCCTGATGAACCGGCTCGAGATGAAACCGACGTCGGGCCGGCAGGGCAGGAACACGGTGTGCACGCCCGCCGACGAGCGGTTCATGTGGGCCATCTGCTGCTCGATGTCGAAATCGACGGCGTTGCGCAGGCCCTTGACGATGAAGTCGGCACCGGCGTCGGCGGCGGCCTGGACGGCGAGCCCGGAGTACTTCTCGACGTCGACGGTCGGCCGGTCGGCGAGGCTGGCGCGGGCGAGTTCGACGCGCTCGTCGGGAGTGAACAGTCCGGACGGCTTCTCGTAGTTGTAGAGCACGCCGACCACGACGTTGCCGAACAGCTCCACCGCCTGGTCGATGATGTCGATGTGGCCGAGGTGGAGCGGATCGAAACTGCCGGGGATCAGCACCGTTGACATGAGTGTCACAAACGGTAACGCGAGGGCGGGAGCTACCGGTCGATGCGCTCGAAGAACGTCACCCAGGTGCGGCCGTAGCGCTTGCTGCGGGTCGCCCTCCACCCGGCATCGGCGAGCCCGTCGAGCGATTCGAGCGATCGGCCGGCCTCGGCGACGACGAACGGTGCCCGAACGACGCCCAGCAGACCGATCCAGCCGTCGGCCTCGTAGGGAGGGTCGGCGAACACGAGATCGACGTCGAGTTGGGCTGCCTGCGCCGTCGCGTCGCCGCCCACGATCCGGCTGCGCTGGGCGAGGCCGAGGTGCTCGATGTTGTCACGCAGGAATCGGAGCGCCTCGCGATCGCGCTCGACGAACGTGCAGTGGGCGGCACCCCGCGACAATGCCTCGATCCCGAGTGCACCGGTGCCGGCGAAGAGGTCGGCGACGCGGGCGTCTCGCACCAGGTCGAGGCTGCCGAGGGCGTTGAAGACCGCCTCGCGCACCTTGTCGGTGGTCGGTCGTGTGCTGCCACCGGCCGGCGCCTCGATCCGCCGCCCCCGCAACTCACCTGCCACGACGCGCATAGGCCCAGGTTACGGATCTCGACCGAGGGGTCATACTGGTCGTTGTGTTGGAACCCGATCCCGAGATCACCTGCATCGACTGCGGCGGCCGGGCGTTCCTGCTCACACCGCCCCGCGAGGACGGCGAGTGGTTCCCCGGCGACATCGTCGCCTACCGCTGCGCCGACTGCCTCGACCGCTGGGATCTGGTTCTGGACGATGACGGACGAGCGACGACAGCTCCGGGCTTCGAGGACCGCTCGACCTCGGGCTTGGGCGGCGTGCGCTTGGCGTAGCCGTTTCGCTTCGGCGCTTGCGCGCTTCTTGGTTGCTGCGAAGGAGCAGATCGGGCAGGCGGTGAAGTCGTGGCGGAGGGCCGGGCAGTACTCGCGGCCGAAGTAGATGATCTGCAGGTGGCGGTCGTTCCACCTGTCGCGGGGGAACACCGCCTTCAGATCGTGTTCGGTGCGTTCCACGTTCGTCCCGTTCGACAGGCCCCATCGGAAGGCGAGTCGGTGGATGTGGGTGTCGACGGGGAACGCCGGCACGCCGAAGGCTTGCGCCATCACGACACTGGCCGTCTTGTGACCGACGCCGGCCAGCGACTCGAGGAACGCCCAATCGGGCAGCACCTCTCCGCCGGCGTCGATGATCTGGTTGGCTGCCAGCCAGAGGTTCTTGGCCTTGGTCGGGGCCAGCCCGACCTCGCGAATGACGGCGAGGATCTGGTCGGGGTCGAGTGAGGCCATCTTCTCGGGGGTGTCGGCGATCGCGAACAGCGCCGGCGTGACCTGGTTGACCTTCTTGTCGGTGGTCTGGGCCGACAGGGCGACGGACACGAGCAAGGTGTACGGATCGCGGTGGTCGAGCGGGATCGGCGGCTGCGGGTACAGGTCGTCGAGCACCTCGCCGATGCGGTCCGCTTTCTCCTGTCGACGCACGAGCGATGACGGTACCGCGTCGACCGACGACGTCAGCTCTTGGTGAGGAAGCCGGAGTCCTCGTCGGTGAACAGCAGCTCGAGCTCGTCCTCGAGGACGGGGTGCGAGCTCAACGTCGGATCGGCGTCGACGATCTCGAACGCCGACTGCCGGGCGAGCTCGACGAGCTCGCGGTCGCGCCGCAGCGACGCCAACTTGAGATCGCTGCGGCCCTTCTGAGCGGTCGACATCAACGTGCCCTCGCCGCGGAGCTCGAGGTCGATCTCGGCCAGCTCGAACCCGTCCGACGAGGCCACCAGCGCCTCGACCCGCCGGTTGCCCTCGTCAGCTCTGCTGCGTGACGAGCCAGCACCGCGAGGCGTGCCGGCCGCGCCCGACCCGGCCCCGCAGCTGGTGGAGTTGGGCGATCCCGAACCGATCGGCGTCGAGGATCGCCATCACGGTGGCGTTGGGGACGTCGACTCCGACCTCGATCACCGTCGTGGCCACGAGCACGTCGAGCTGCCCGGCTCGGAACAGGTCCATCGTCATCTCCTTCTCGGACGGCGTCAGCCTGCCGTGCAGCAGCCCGAGCCGAAGACCCTTCAGCTCACCGTTGAGCAGCCGCTGATAGGTCTCCTCGGCGGACGCCACCTCGAGCTTCTCGCTCTCGTCGATCAGCGGACACACGACGTACGCCTGCCGCCCCGAGCCGACCTCGTCACGAATGTCGGCCCACACCTCCGCTTCGAGCAACGGCGCCGTTGGCCCACTTGTCACGATCGGCGTGCGCCCGGGGGGCAGCTCGTCGAGCACGCTCACGTCGAGGTCGCCGTACACGGTCATCGCCGCCGTGCGAGGGATCGGCGTGGCCGTCATCACGAGCACGTCGGGGACATGGCCCGACGACTTGTCGCGCAGGGCGGCGCGCTGCTCGACACCGAAGCGGTGCTGCTCGTCGACCACCACCGCTCCGAGGCTGTGGAAGGCGACACCTTCCTGGATCAGCGCATGCGTGCCGATCGCGATGTCGATCGATCCGTCCGCCAATCCGCCGAGCACGTCGCGTGCGATCGGATCCGGTCACGCGATTGGTGAGCAGCTCGACGCGCACCGGGCGGTCGCCGAACAGGTTGCCGGTGTCGGGCACGCGCAGGTCGCCCAGCAGCGCACTCACCCCTGCGGCGTGTTGCTCGGCGAGCACCTCGGTGGGCGCCATCAACGCCCCCTGATGACCGCCCTGCACGGCGTGCAGCAGGGTCGACACGGCGACGACCGTCTTGCCGGCACCGACATCGCCCTGCAGCAACCGGTGCATCGGGTTGGGGCCGGCGAGGTCGCCCTCGATCTCGGCGATCACTCGCGACTGGGCCGCGGTCAACGGGAACGGGAGGGCGCCGTGGAAGCGACGAACCAGCTCGCCGTCGACGACGTGCGACAAGCCTCGCGACGTGCGCTCGAGCTCGCGCTTGCGCATCACCAGCACGAGCTGCACCCGGAACAGCTCGTCGAACGCCAGCCTGCGCCGGGCCGTCTCCTTGTCGCTCATCGTCTCGGGCAGATGGATCATCTCGAACGCCAGGCCGCGATCGACGAGACCGAGCCTGCGGCGGATGTCGTCGGGAACCGGATCGGCGATGCCGCGGTCGTGGCAACGCCGCAACGCCTCCTCGACCCACCCGGCCAGCTCCCACGTGTTCAGCTGGGCCTTCTCGCTCTGCGGATAGATCGGGACGATGCGACCGGTGCGATCGCCGATGAGGTCGACGATCGGGTTCGTCATCTGCAGCATGCCGCGGTACGTGTCGACCTTGCCGAACAGCGCGATCTGGAGACCTTCACGCAGCTGCCGCTCGCGCCACGGCTGGTTGAAGAACACGACGTCCATCCGACCCGTGCCGTCACCGACCTGGACGTTGACGATCGTGCGCCGGTTGCGGGTGGGACGCTTCGACACGGTGCGCACCGACACGAGCACGAGCGCCTCGTCACCGGGAACGAGGTCGGCGATGCGGGCCTCGTTGGTCCGGTCGACCCAGCGTCGCGGATACGTGGTGATCAGATCGAGCACGTTGTCGATGTCGAACGCCGCCAGCGAGGCGCGCTTCTTGTCGCCGACGCCCTTGAGCTGACCGACGTCGATCCCGGCGAGATCGCGCAGGGTGATCGGCGGCCTGGCGTTCACGCGAGACGGGCTACTCGACGCCGAACAGGTACGGGTACAGCGGTTGACCTCCGCTGTGGATCTCGATCTGGACGTCGGCTCGGTGCACCGTGATCCAGTCCTCGATGGCGGCCGTCGTCGCCGGGTCGGCACCGGAGCCGGTGATGATCGTGAGCAGCTCGCGATCGGTCGTGATCAGGCGGTCGAGCAGCGCCACCGAGGCTTCGACCGGCGTGGCGGCGACAGCGACGATCCCGTCGCCGCGGACGATCCCCATCCAGTCGCCCGACTTGATCGGACCGGCCTCGCTGTTCGAGTCGCGGACGGCCGCGTGACCTCGCCGGTGGCGACCGATTCGATCGCCTCGCCCATCTCGGCCGCGTTCTCGGCGGCCGGTGCCTCGGGGTCGTACACGACCAGCGCGGCGAGCGCCTCGGGCATCGTCCGGGTCGGCACGACGACGACGGTCTTCGACGTCAAGGCATCGACCTGCTCGGCGACGGGGATGATGTTCTTGTTGTTGGGCAGGATCACCACCTGGTCGGCGTTGACGTGCTCGACCGTGTCGAGCAGTTCGGCCGTCGACGGGTTGAGCGTCTGGCCCCCGGTGACGATCCCCTGCACGCGCAGGTTGGAGAACAGTTCGGCGAGCCCCTCGCCGGAACAGACGGCGACCACCGCCGTGGTGACCGGCGGGAGACCGGCGCCGGGACGTGGCACGTGATGCGGCGTGCTCGGCCGCCGATCTCCTCGAACAGGTCGGTGACGCGGATCTGCTTCGGCCGCCCGTCGAGCGTCGAGCGCGACCTCGATCGCGGCACCGATGTCGTTGGTGTGGACGTGGCAGTTCCAGAGCCCGTCGCCGCCGACCACGACGATCGAGTCGCCGATCTCGCCCCAACCCTGCTTGAAGGCGTCGATCCGCTCGTCGGCGAGGTCGAGGAAGTACATCACCTCGTAGCGCTGCTCGCTGACGTCGAGCCCGCCGTCGGTGTCTGCATGCCGATGCGAGACGGCCTCCAGCTGGGCGGCGGTGGGCCCGTCACCCTCGTCGGGCTCGGGCAATGGCGAGCCGTCGACGACGTGCAATGCCGAGTCGAGCAGCAGGAGGTAGCCGGCACCGCCGGCGTCGACCACACCTGCGTCCTTGAGGACGGGGAGCAGCTCGGGCGTGCGGTCGAGCGCCTCCTTGCCGGCAGCCCGGGCGGCGCGCAGCACCTCGACCAGCGAGGCCCCCTCGGCCGATGCCGCCTTGGCTCCCTCGGCCGACTCGCGTACGACGGTGAGGATCGTGCCCTCGATCGGCCGCAACACCGCCTGGTAGGCGCCGACCGATGCCGCCGCCAACGCCTCGGCCACCTTCTGGCCGGATGCCTCGGCACCGTGCTTGAGGGTGGATGCAAGCCCACGCAGGATCTGGCTGAGGATCACCCCGCTGTTGCCGCGGGCGCCCATCAGCGAGCCGTGGCTGATCGCGTCACAGGTGGCGTCGAGGTCCTCCTCGGACGTGGTCTCCATCTCGGCCACCACGGCATCGAGCGTGCGCGCCATGTTGGTGCCGGTGTCGCCGTCGGGCACCGGGTACACGTTCAGGCGGTTGAGCCCTCCGGCGTGCTCGCGCACCGTGTTGCGAAAAGTCGTGATGACCTCACGCAACGCACGCGTGTCGAGCCGTTCCAGGGTGGGCACGGCCGACATCGTAACGGCGGCGTACTCTGGCGCGATGAGCACTCGGGTCGTCAGACACGGCGTGCACGCTCGACTGCCCCGACGCCTGCTCGCTGGCCGTCACCGTCGATGGCGCGCCCGGTGAGGAACGGATCGTCACGATCGACGCTGCTCCCGCCAATCCGCTCACCGACGGGTGGATCTGCTCGAAGGTCAGGCGCCACGCCCGGCGCGTCTACGCGCCCGAGCGCGTGCGCACGCCGCTGCTGCGGGTCGGCCCGAAGGGCGCCGGAGAGTTCCGCGAGGCGAGCTGGGACGAGGCGCTGACGACGATCGCCGACCGCATCCGCGAGGCGATCGACCGGTCCGGCCGCGAATCGGTGGTCGCATTCACGTACAACTCGTCCGCCGCCGTGATCGAGCGCGACAGCCTCACCGAAGCCTTCTTCGCCGCGATCGGCTCCACCGTCGCCGACCACACGATCTGTGCGGCGACGATGGGCGCGGCGTGGGAGAGCGTGTTCGGCGACATGGCGTCGGCCGACCCGCTCGATGTCGTCAACAGCGACCTGATCGTGATCTGGGGCGCCAACCCGACGGTCTCCAACACGCACTTCCCGCCGCTCGTCCAGCAGGCGGTGGCACGCGGCGCCAAGCTGGTCGTGATCGATCCGCGTCGCACGGCGATCGCCAAACGGGCTGACCTGCATCTGGCGATCCGGCCCGGCACCGATGTCGCGTTGGCGATGGCGATCGCCGGCGAATGGGCCACCAACGGACAACTCGCGGGCGACTTCATCGAGGCCCATGCCGAGTCGGCGGACGAATTCCTGCGCGCCGCCGGCGACTGGCCGGTCGAGCGGGCCGCCGAGGTGTGCGGGCTCGGGGCGGACGACATTCGGACCCTGGCCGACTGGTGGGGCAGCACCCGTCGATCGATGCTGCGCATCGGATGGGGGCAGGAGCGCAACTCCAACGGCGGCGCGGCGTGCCGGGCGATCTTGGCGCTCCCCGTGCTCGCCGGTCACTTCGGTGAGCCCGGTGCGGGCGTGATCGGGTCGACCTCCCCCGGCGCCGTACGGACTCGCCGGCGCTGGCCCGCATTCGCACGCCTCGACCGCAGATCGCTCCCGCTCCACCAGATCGGCGAGTGGATGCGTCCCGGGTCGCCCGATCCGTGTCGCGTGCTGTTCGTCCAGGGGGCCAACCCGGCGTTGATGTGCCCCGATCAACGCGCCGTCGATGCCGCGCTCGGACGCGACGACGTGTTCACGATCGTCCACGAGCAGGTGCTCACCGACACCACCCGCTTCGCCGACGTCGTGCTCCCGGCGACGACGTCGTTCGAGATCGACGATGTCGCGATGAGCTACGGCTCGTTGATGGTGCAGCCGGTGGCGGCGGTGATCCCGCCCGTGGGCGAGAGTCGCAGCAACGACCAGGTCGGCTTGGCGCTCGCCAGGGCGTTCGGGCTCGATTGGGAGATGGCCGGCCTGACCCCCGCCATCGAAGACCCCGGACCGCGCCTCGTCGACGCGCCCTCGCGGCAGTTCGTCGACACCTTCCCGCCGGCCGACGGTTTCGACCGCCGGGCCCGGCTCGTCGACCCGGTCCACGGCGTGCCTGCCTACGTCCCCATCGAACGACGCTCGGCGAGCCGCCTCGCGCTGATCTCGCCGGCCTCGTCGAAGCTGGTCAACTCGATGTTCGGCGAGTTCCAGAGCCCGTCGCCGGCGATCCAGCTCCACCCCGACGACGCCGCCCGACGTCAGTTGACGGCGGGGGCCACCGTCGCGCGTGTTCAACGAGCAGGGCAGCATCACGGTGCCGCTCGAGATCAACGCCGACTGCCGGCCGGGTGTGGCGGTGATGAGCAAGGGCGTGTGGCGCCGTGGCTACGACGACGCGCGCGGGGTCAACACCCTCACGCCGGCCACCGGCGACCCGCTGATCAACGGCGCCTGCTTCAACGACACGCTGGTCGAGGTCGAGCCGTTTCCATAATCCACTGATAGCCTCAACTGGCCGTCTGGACGCCCGTCCGTCGGTGTGTTCCTCTCAGGAGTAGGTCATGGCATCGGTTTGTGAAGTGTGCGGCAAGGGCCCGTCGTGGGGCATGTCGGTGTCGCACTCGCATCGCCGCACCAAGCGCCGCTGGAATCCGAACATCCAGCGCATCCGCGCACTGGTGAAGGGCTCGCCCAAGCGCGTCAACGTGTGCACGAGCTGCATCAAGTCGGGCAAGGTCGTCAAGGCCGGCTGAGCCGGTTGCGCACCCATGCAGGGCGTCATCAAGGCCTACGACCCAGACTCGGGCCTCGGCGTCGTCATGTGCGACACCGACCTCGCCGACTACGACCTCGCCGGCGACGCCTTGGCGGGCTCGCTGTTCCGGATGCTGCGCCAGGGCCAGCGGGTGGTGTTCGATCTCGACGACTCCGGTCGGGCGACGCATCTGCGGCTCGGCTCCGAGATCGACATGGGAACCCCCGGAATTCACTGACCGTTCCGCTCCCGTCCCAACGCTCGCAGCGTTAGCTCGGCGCCCACCCATCTGTTTTTGCGATCTTCACATCTGCACAAACTCTGCGTCGTTGGAGCGTTTCAACCATGACGCCCGGGGTACAAGTGCTGCAAACTGATGGTCGAAGGACGGCAGCGTCGCCGCACCGACAGATCTGGCAAGGGGCCCGACATGAGCGCAACCACCACGAACGACCGACTGCAGCGCTGGGTCGACGACTGGGCATCGGTGTTGCGGCCCGACTCCGTGTACTGGTGCGACGGGAGCGCCGAGGAGTACGACCGGCTGGCGGGTGAGCTCGTGGCCTCCGGCACGTTCACCGAGCTCGACGAGGCCAAGCGCCCCAACAGCTACTGGGCCCACTCCGACCCCGGCGACGTCGCTCGCGTGGAAGACCGCACGTTCATCTGCTCGGCCACCGCCGAGCAGGCCGGCCCCAACAACAACTGGCGCGACCCGGCCGAGATGCGCACCGAGATGCTCGCCCTCTACGACGGTGCGATGCGCGGGTCGCACGCTGTACGTGGTCCCGTTCTCGATGGGTCCGCTCGGATCGCGGATCGCCCACATCGGCGTGCAGCTCACCGACTCGGCCTACGTGGCGGTGTCGATGCGGATCATGACCCGCATGGGTCAGGCGGCACTCGACGTGCTGGGCGACGGCGAGTGGGTGCCCTGCCTGCATTCGGTCGGCGCACCGCTCGAGCCGGGCGAGGTCGACGTGCCCTGGCCCTGCAACCCCGACAACAAGTACATCGTCCACTTCCCCGACACGCGCGAGATCTGGTCGTACGGCTCGGGCTACGGCGGCAACGCGTTGCTCGGCAAGAAGTGCTTCGCCCTCCGCATCGCGTCGGTGATGGCACGCGACGACGGCTGGCTGGCCGAGCACATGCTGATCCTCAAGCTCACCAACCCCGAGGGCGAGGCGAAGTACATCGCCGCCGCCTTCCCGTCGGCATGCGGGAAGACCAACCTGGCGATGCTCGTGCCCACGATCCCGGGGTGGAAGGCCGAGACGATCGGCGACGACATCTGCTGGATGAAGTTCGGCGACGACGGTCGCCTGCACGCGATCAATCCGGAAGCCGGCTTGTTCGGCGTCGCCCCCGGCACCGGGTACGACACCAACCCGAACGCGATGGACACGCTGTGGGGCAACGCGATCTTCACCAACACCGCCCTCACCCCCGATCGCGACGTGTGGTGGGAGGGCATGACCGACAACGCGCCTGCCGAGGCAACCGACTGGAAGGGCAATCCCTGGACCCCCGGCAGCGCCACCCCTGCCGCTCATCCCAACGCCCGCTTCACGGTGCCCGCCAGCCAGAACCCGGTGTGCGCGCCCGAGTGGGAAGACCCCGCCGGAGTGCCGATCTCGGCGATCCTGTTCGGCGGCCGGCGGCGCACGACCGTCCCGTTGGTCACCGAGGCGTTCGACTGGGAGCACGGCGTGTTCCTCGGCTCGATGATGGCGTCCGAGACCACCGCCGCCCAGCAGGGCGCGGCCGGTGTGCTGCGCTTCGACCCCATGGCGATGTTGCCGTTCTGCGGCTACAACTTCGCCGACTACTTCGCCCACTGGCTGGCGATCGGCAAGGCCACCGATCCCAATCAGCTGCCGCGGATCTTCTTCGTCAACTGGTTCCGGCGCGCCGACGACGGGCGCTACCTGTGGCCGGGCTTCGGTGAGAACAGCCGCGTCCTGAAGTGGGTGTTCGAACGCGGTCGACAACGAGGCCGACGCCGTCGACACTGCGATCGGCCGGCTCCCCACCGCCGCCGCCCTCGACACATCCGGTCTCGACGTCGACCCGGCCGACCTCGACGCGCTCCTGTCGGTCGACGCCGAGGGCTGGCGCGGCGCGATCCCGCAGATCCGCGCCCACTACGCCCAGTTCGGCGAGCGGCTCCCGGCCCAGCTGCAGATGGCCGTCGACACCCTCGAAGCCCGGCTCTGAGTTCGAACTCCACGCACGTCGAAGCGGCAACGAAGGTCGCCGAACGGCTCGACGCGCTGGCCGAGACCGCCGAGCTGATGGGCGACGAGGCACTCGCCTCGCGGCTGCGTGAGCGGGCGTCGCAGTTCCGCTTGCAAGCGATGCACGTGCTCGACGCGCAGTCACGGAACGATTGAGCCGTCCGACCCGCGTTGCCCTCGCCTATACCTCGTACTACTATGCATCATGCTTCGAGTCATAGGAGAACGGCGTGCACATCGACAAGGACCTGGTGGCGGCTTCGGCAACCCCGCTCGTGCTGGCGATCCTGGCCGAGGGCGAGAGCTACGGCTACGCACTGCTGAAGCGTGTTCGCGAGCTCTCCGGCGGCGAACTGGAGTGGACCGACGGGATGCTCTATCCGATCCTCCACCGCCTCGGCCGGCTCGGGTACGTGACGACCGAGTGGCGCACGTCGCCGGAAGGGCGTCGCCGCAGGTACTGCGCCATCACTGACGCCGGGCGCGCCGCGCTCGCCGAGCAGCAACGGCAGTGGATCACCGTCACGCGTGCGTTGGGCGGCGTGTGGGGCGCCTTCGCCCTGATGCCCACCGCCTTGGGTCAGGCCTGACCGATGAACGATGTGGAAGCCCAGATCGCCGAGTGGCGGGGATACGTGGCGCGGTATCCGGCGGTCAACGGTCACGACATCGACGACCTGGAAGCGCACCTTCGCGATCAGATCGCCGACCTCGGCGCCGCCGGTCTCAGTGGCGATGAGGCGTTCCTCGTTGCCGTCAAGCGGATGGGCGACCTCGACACCTTGTCCCGCGAGTTCGCGCGCGAGCACAGCGGTCGGTTGTGGAAGCAGCTCGTCCTGAGCGGCGACGACGAGCCGGCGCGCCCGGCCACTGGGTGGATCGAGGCGATCGTCTTCGCCATCGCGGCAGCCGTTGCGATCCAGATCGCACGCCTCATCGGCGACTTTCCCGACGAAGAACCCGACTGGCTGCTGCGCAACATCAGCCTCTTCGTGCTGCCGTTCCTCGCCTGGTACTTCGCTCACCGACGCCGGCTCGACACTCGACAGTGGGTGCTCACGACGGTGCCGTTCGTGCTCGCCGCGCTCGTCGTCAACCTCTATCCGTACAGCTCCGACTCCGACACCGAGCTGCTCGTCGCCCTCCATCTGCCCGTCGTGCTGTGGTTCGTTGTCGCCTATCCGTACATGCGCGGCACGATCCGATCGCACGAGCGACGCATGGACTTCGTGCGCTTCACCGGCGAGTGGGTCATCTACTACGTGCTGATCGCGCTCGGTGGCGGCGTGTTGCTCGGGCTCACCGGGCTGATCCTCGAGCCGATCGACCCCGATCTCGCCGAGCACGTCGTCGAGTGGGTGCTGCCGTCGGGCGCCGCCGGCGCGGTGATCGTGGCGGCATGGCTCGTCGAGTCCAAGCAGCACGTCGTCGAGAACATGGCGCCCGTGCTCACGATGCTGTTCACCCCGCTCTTCGCCGTGATGCTGACGGTCGCTGCGTTCACCTATGCCGTGTACGGGGTCGGCAGCGCCTTCGACCGCGAGCTGCTCGGTGTCTTCGACGGCCTGCTCGTGGTCGTGCTCGGGCTGGTCCTCTACGCGATGTCGGCACGGGAGCCGTCGCAACCGCCCGGGCCTGATGGATCGCGTCCAACTCGTCGCCGTCGTGAGCGCGCTCGTGCTCGACGTCATGGTGCTCGGAGCGATGGTGGCCCGGGTCGGCGATCTCGGGTTCACCCCGAACCGGGCGGCGACACTCGGCCTCAACCTCGTCCTGCTCGTCAACCTGGCCGGGACGGCGTGGCTGTCGGTGCGCTTCCTCCGGGGCCGCACCACGTTCCATCACCTCGAGCGCTGGCAGACCTCCTACCTCCCGGTCTTCGCCCTCTGGGCGGCGACGGTCGTCGTCGTGCTGCCCCCGGTGTTCGGGTTCGACTGACGTTCACGTGATTGGATGACGGCAATGGCGAAGACGACGTCCAAGAAATCGGCCAAGGCCGGGGAGCCGGTGCTGCTCTCGGGCGGCAATCCTCAGATCCCGAAAGGCGAAGGCGACGGCCCCGTGCAGGCCTACATCGCCGCCATGCCGGGATGGAAGCGCGACATCGGCGAACGCGTCGACGCGATCATCGAGCGCACCGTCCCCGGCGTGCACAAGGCGGTCAAGTGGAACTCGCCCTTCTACGGCATCGAGGGTGACGGTTGGTTCCTCAGCATCCATTGCTTCACGAAGTACGTCAAGGTGACGTTCTTTCGGGGCACGTCCCTGGATCCCGTGCCACTCGGCGAGTCGAAGACCCCCGAGACGCGCTACCTCGACATCTACGAGGGTCAGCTCGATGAGGCTCAGTTCGCGGCCTGGGTCGAGCAGGCCAGCCAGCTCCCCGGCGAACGTCTCTGACGCTACGGGCGACGCGCCCAGGCGCCGATCACCTCGGCAGGATCTGCACGCCTTGCTGGTCGACGATCTCGGAGCGCAGGCGGCTCTCGAGGGTCTCGATGTCGACTTCGGACGCCGTCACCGTGCCGAGTTGCTCGAAGAACGGGAGCAGGCTGCGCATCGATTCGGTGACGTAGGCGTAGCCCGCGTGTCAAGGGCGGAACGAAGCGGGCGTACGCAGTGTCCATGTATTCGCGCACGGCGCGCACGAGGTCGCCGTCGACCTCGATCATCCATGCGTAGCGGTTGTGATACCCGCTGCCGTCGAGCATCGTGCCGTCGGCCTGCGTCTCGGCCGCCACGAGGTCGCCGGAGGCGAGCACCGTGTGCACGGTCACCTTCGGGTCACCGTCGACGAATCGGCCGCGGACCGGAGCCAGGAACTCGTCGATGATCGCGTCGCGTCCTGCCGACGATCGCTCCCCCGGCGTGGCTCGCATCACCTCCCAGGTGGCGTCTGGGTGGAGCATGCCCCGCATCGTCTCCAGGTCGCCATCGCTCAACGCCGCCAGGAACCGGCGCACGAGGTCGCAATTGGTCTGCTCACCCTCGGTCATCGACCCTCCTGTCAGCCGCCACGTCGAGTGTCATCGTGATGTCGTCGAGCGAGTGCCCGTCGACGCGGAAGCGATCGGGTGTCCGACCGAGCACCTCGAAACCGTGCCGGGCGTACAGGGCCTGGGCGCCGGGGTTGTCGGAGAACACGCCCAGATCGATCCAGGCGATGATCGGCTGGCTCCGCGCCCATTCGATCGCCGACTCGAGGAGCAGGCTGCCGCCTCCCCGACGGCGATGGGAGCGCTTGATGCCCATACCCAGGCTCACTCGATGCAGCTCCGAGCGCAGCATCCCACCGGCCAGATACAGGTGCCCGACCAACTCGGCATCATCGAAGAGCCCCCAGGCGCGACGCCACGCCGGCTCGTCGATCTCGGTCGACCATCGCGTCACCTCTCGGTCGCGAGCCGCTTCGATGTCGAACGGTTCGGACGCGCTGTAGGGATGCGAGTGCGCCTCCCCGTCGACGCCCGACCCGGCATCGACGGCACGCATGTGACGCAGATAGTCGCCGACATCAGCGATCGCGAGCGGCCGAACGCTGAGGGTCCCACCGGTCGTCACGTCGGAGAGAGTAGACAACACGCTCGCTCGGCGACATGTCCGATTCTGACAAGACGTGGGACGGAGCGCTCCGTACCGTAGAGACATGAGCATCGTTCCTTCAGCCATCGGATTGGTTGCGTCCGACCTGCCCCGAACCCTGGCCTTCTACCGTGCCCTCGGCCTCGACATCCCTGCTGACGCCGACGGCGAGCCGCACGTCGAGGTGACCTTGCAGGGTGGGTTTCGGATCCTGATCGACCCCGAGTCGACGATCAAGTCGTTCGATCCGGAATGGACACCTGCGCCGGCCGGCTCGCCACGCACGGCGCTGGCCTTCGAGTGCGCCGATCCCGCCGAGGTCGACGCCACCTATGCGGCGATGACCGATGCCGGGTTCGAGGGCCACCTCCCACCGTGGGACGCGTTCTGGGGTCAGCGCTACGCGACGTTGCGCGACCCGGACGGCAACGGCGTCGATCTGTTCGCCGCGCTGCCGACGAGCTGAGACGCCGACTGGCCGGTGAGTGCCCGCACCTCGTGGGCGAAGTGGGCCTGATCGGCGTAACCGGCGTCGAGCGAGGCCTGCACCAGTGTCAGTCCCCCGCGGGCCGAGTCGAGGCGCGCGCTGAAGGCGCAGCACCCGCCCGAGCATCTTCGGCCCGTAGCCGAACGAGGTCAACGAGCGACGGTTGAGCTGGCGCTCACTGAAGCCCACCTGTGCCGCCACCTCGGCGACGGGTCGTCCATCACCGATCAACACCGCCACCTGACACATCGTGCGGTCCCGCCCGCCGGCTCGTGCGAGGCGTCGCCCTGCCCATCGCTCGAGCTCGCCCGCCGGTTCGTCGGTTGCGAGCAGTGAATCGGTGAGCCGATCGGCGTCATCGGCACCGACCACGTCGGCGAGGCCCGGCCGCTGGTCGCGAAGACCATCGGCGGCGACACCCAGCACTGTCGGTGCCACTCCGGAGGCGAAGCGCAGGGCGGCGTACGGCGTGCCGTTCGGTGCGCTCGCACGATGGGCGGTGGTGTCGGGCCCGGCAACGGTCAGCTCACGACCGTCCCACAGCACGTCGATGCAACCGTCGGGCAGGATCCACGACGTCGAACCGTCGGCGACGCGGGTCCACACCGTGACCCCGGGGACCGCCGACGGGCGCTCGCGGTAGGCGGTCACATCGAACATCGGCTTCATGCTGTCGAGAACGCACCCGCCACGCAAGCCGCGCGCTGCCGGGCGCGGGCCGCGGGCCCGACCCACATCAGGCCGAGCGCCAGCAATGCGATCGACATCGACGCGGTCGTCGCTCTCGGGCCGATCGACTCCAACATCACGCCGGCGATGCCGTAGCCGATCGCCGAGCTGAGCAGCAGGATGACTGCCATCGCTGCGAAGGCCCGGCCCCGCAACACCTCGGGCACGGCGCGCACGACCAGCACCTCGCCGAGCACGTACTCGGGCCCGTAGGCGATGCCCCACAGCAGCCAGCTCACGGGCAACAGCCAGGCTTCGAGGGCGACCACACCGAGCACGTTGCAGGCCGCGTACACCGGCGCCGCGACCACGAGCAGCACCGCCAGTGGGCGACGGAAGGTGCGGCTGCCGGCCCAGGCGAGGCCGATCGTGCTGCCGATCCCGTACGCCGCGATCGACAGTCCGTACCACGACCCGGCCACCTCGAGTTGCTCCTCGAACCACACGATCGCCGAAGCCATCGCGATCGCGATCACCACCATGCTCGCTGCGCTGTAGGCGATCAGCCGCCGAACGACCGGTGTCTCGACGAGGATCGCCAGGCCCTCGCGCATCGAGACCAACCGCTGGCCGATCGTGTCGTGCGCGTTCTGCCGGCGCCGGCCGGCGAGGCTGCGATCGAGGCCCGACACGGTGGCGAGCACCGCCAACGCGACCACGAACGCCACGCACGGCGTGAGCAGCGCACCGCGTGCACCGATCAACTCCACCGCCAGGGCGCCCACCGCCGGCCCGATCGTGAGCGACACACCCTGCACGAAGCGGCGCACGGCCAGCACCTGCTGCAGATCGCCGTCGGCGTGCTCGGGCACCATCGCATCGAAGGCCGGGTTGTCGAGTTGACCGCCGGCGCGGGCGAGGGCGCCACATCCGACCGCCAACCACAGGGGCCCGGCAAGGAAGGCGCCGACCATCAGCAGGCAGCGACCTGCGTACGACACGACGAGGATCCGCTGGCGGTCGTAGCCGTCGGCGAGCACGCCGCCGATCACGCCCATCACGGCACCCGCCAGCAGCTGGAGCGAGAACGTCAGGGAGGTGGCCAGCGCCGACTGGGTGCGGCTGTACACGTACAAGGGAAGCGCCACGGTGACGATCCCATCGCCGAGCTCGGAGAAGAACTGGGCGACCACCATGCGCCGGAACTGGGGGCGTCGCAACGGGGCGAACACCCGCACCCAACGCATCCTCTCCCCCCACGCCATGCCCTCCAGGCTACGACCGGGCGGATTCTTGACGGGACTCCGTGACCGGCGGCAAGCTGAATGAGTATCCTCATTCCTGGAAGGCAGGTGGAGTGTGCGGGTTGGGCCCTATGCGATCGGTTCGTTGGATGTCGTCGTCGAGCGCATCCGTGTTGCTGACGTCGACGGCTTTCCGATCGTCTGGACCCACCAGGCACTCGGGATCAATCCGTTCGTCGCCATGGCGGTGGCCGGCCGCGAGGCGCCACGGATCGAGATCGGAACCGCACTCGTGCCCGCCGTGCTGCGACACCCTCAGGGGTTGGCGGCCGAGGCACTGACGGCCCAGGCCGCGATCGGTGGCCGGCTCACACTCGGCGTCGGGATCTCACACCCGCACGTGGTCGAAGGCCGGCTGGGCATGTCGTACGAACGTCCCGCCGAGTACATGCGGGAGTACCTCGAGGCGCTGCTGCCGTTGCTGCGCGGCGAGCCGGCCGACGTGCGCGGTCGCCGGCTCACGATGATCGGCGGGCTCGACGTCGGCGACGTGCCGCCGCCGGTCGTGCTGCTCGGTGCACTGGCTCCGCACATGCTCGAGCTCGCCGGGCGGCTTGGCGGATGGGACGGTCACTGCGGCCACGGGCCCACGCGGGCTCGCCGAACGGGTCGTGCCCGCGATCACGAAGGCCGCCTCGGATGCCGGCCGGCCACCGCCGCGCATCGTCTCGGCCGTCGTCGCCTGCATCACCGACGACGCCGACGCGGCGCGGAGCAGGATCGCCGCGACATCGAAGCCCTACGCCACGATGCCGGCCTTCAAGCAGATGCTCGAGCGCGAGGGAGTCACCAGCCAGGTCGACCTCGGGTTGATCGGCGACGAGGAGACGGCGCGTGCGCAGGCTCGACGATTCATCGATGCCGGGGCCACCGAGCTCGCCGTCCGCGAGGCGCCGGGGACGCCGGAGGAAGCCGAGCGGACGCGTTCCTTCCTGAGGAGCTTGCTCGAGGAGTAGTTGCTCAGTGCAGGTAGAGGTTGCGTAGGCCGAGGCCCATGATGAACAGGCAGCCGAAGCCGTACAGCACCAGCTCCTTCCCCTTGAGGAA
Source organism: Ilumatobacteraceae bacterium (assembly GCA_963850755.1). GTDB lineage: Bacteria > Actinomycetota > Acidimicrobiia > Acidimicrobiales > Ilumatobacteraceae > Ilumatobacter. The sequence continues at coordinate 46,728 of CAWKMO010000010.1, forward strand.
GGGGCTGGTGCGGTAGCCGTACATGATCATCACGGCGACGATCGCCGAGAAGCCGTAGAGGGCGTGCATGTCACCGAGCTCGACATCCGAGCGGCGGGCCAGGATCGCCCCGATCGTCGCCTGCACGAAGGCCAACGCCTGCGCCACGACGACGAACGCCCACAGCGCTCGGCCGCGGAGCCGTTCGTACCGGAACGCGGCGAGGCACCAGACTCCGGCGAGGGCATTGCACCCGATCAACAGCCACGCAGTGACTCGATGAGCCTCGCTCATCACTCGCCGCAGCCGTAGCCGCCGAACAGCACCGTCACGTAGTCGTCCGGTGTGATCCCGGTCAGCAACCCGTAGAACACCGTGCTCACGTAGAAGTTGTCAGGGATGTTGATGTCGGCCTCGCCGGGGTTGACGGTCGCCTCCGGGAACTCGGCCAGCAGATCGACCACCCGCGAACCGAGGGTGATCCCGCCCGGCGTGTGCAGACCGACGGGATCGTCGCCGACCTGCCCGACGCGCCCGTACTCGTAGCCGATGAAGTGCCGGCGGCCGTTGGCGAGCGGCGACAGATCGGTGAACAGCAACGACAGCGCGCCCCAGTCGACGCGGCGGGCGATCGTGCCTTCACACGCCGCGAACGCGAACGGGTCGACCCAACCGGTGTCATCGGTGCTGCTGCCCAGGATCGACGTCACGTAGGCGATCACTCCCTCGGGATCGGCGCCGAACTGGGCCGAGCCGAGGCCCTCGCCGGTGAGGATCAGCTCCTGGAGTGCGATCGGCTCGGTGGTGGTGGTGACCGCCGACGTGCTGGGTGCCGTCGGCGCGGTCTCGGGCGGTCGTGTCCGGTGCTGGGGTGTTGGCGACGACGGTGGTGGCGGGTGCGGTGCTGCCGGGGACCGAGCTCGTGGTCGAGATCGTCAGGCTGGTGGTGCTCGGCTCGAGCACGGTCGAGGAGCTCGACTCACCGCCAGAGTCGCACGCCGCCGCGATCGTCAGGAGCGCGATCGCACCGGCGACGGCGGCGACGCCGCGGCGGGTCGTCGGACGTTCGATCGGAGCAGGCATCGTGGCGTTCATTGTGGTGGACGTGTCGACGAATGACGGGGATTCAGCGCTCGTCGAACAACCAACCTGGCCGCATGCCCGGCTCACGCCCGTGTTCGATGAACCATTCGCGCCCGAAGGCTACGGCGAAGGTCTCCGGTGGCATCTGCAGGAAGAAGCCCGAATCGGTGGCCTGGCTGGCGTGGGCCGCGATCGACTGGCGCTTGTGCTCGACGAAGGCCGCCACGTCGACCACGATCGTGAGCTCGTCCTCGGCAGTGCCCATCGGATTGCCGTCGTCCATCGGGCCGTCGGGATCGAAGTCGTCCTCGACGTTGTCGGGGGTCATCGACTGACCCATCTCGCGGGCCTGCGCCATCTGACGTCGCAGCTCGTCGCGGTTCATCGTCGCCTCGAACACGCGCATGGCGGGAAGCTCGTCGGCGACCATCTTCTCGGCGCGACATCCGACCTGGTGGACCTTGATGTGGTCGGGATGTCCGTAGTTGCCGTGCCAGTCGTAGATGGTGAAGACGTCGGCCCGCTCCTCGAGCAGGACGTCGGCGAGGCGCCTGCCCGCTTCGTCGACATCGGCCAACCAGAACGACGCTTCGTCGAGGTTCGCCTCCCAGCCGGTCATGCCGGAGTCGGCGTAACCGAGCCACACGACCCGATCGACGCCGAGCGCCGCCGCCGAGCGCTCGGTCTCGGCCCGCCGCCGGTCGGCGAGGGTCTCGCCGTCGGCGAGATCGTCCGGCACCTCGCCGTGCTCGCCACCGGTTGCAACCACCAGCACGACCCTGTGTCCCTCGGCATGAGCGCGCGCCATCGACCCGCCGGTGGCGATCGCCTCGTCGTCGGGATGGGCGTGGAACGCCACGAGCGTTCCCATCAGGCTTGCTTGACCGCGCCGCTGGCGAGCAGGTCGGCGATCCGCTCGGCGTCGATGCCCCAGTCGTCGAGCACCTCGCGCGTGTGCTGCCCGTCGTGGGCGGGCGGGAGCGACAGCTCGGGCACGGTTCGGCTGAAGCGCGGTGCAGGGGCCGGTTGCAGCGCGCCGAAGGCGTCGACGAAGGTCGCCCGGGCGATGTTGTGCGGATGCCGGGCGGCCTCGTCGAGTCGCAGCACGGGCGCGAAGCACACGTCGGTGTGCTCCATCACCGCACACCACTCGTCGCGGGACTTGGTCCGGAACAGCTCGGTCAGGCGCGCCTTCAGCTCGGGCCAGGCCGCAGCATCGTGCTGCTGTGCGAACTGCTCGTCCCCGGTCAGACCCGTGAGCCGGAGCAGTTCGGCGTAGAACTGGGGCTCGATCGATCCGATCGAGACGAACTCACCGTCGGAGCACTCGTACACGTCGTAGAAGTGGGCACCCGTGTCGAGCATGTTGGCGCCGCGCCTGCTGGTGTCGTAGCGGCCGGCGTTGTGGAGCGTCCAGATCATCGTCATCAGCACCGCCGAGCCGTCGACCATGGCGGCATCGATCACCTGACCGGCACCGCTGCGCTGCGCCTCGAGCAGACCGCACACGACGCCGAAGGCGAGCAGCATCCCCCCACCACCGAAGTCGCCGACCATGTTGATCGGAGGCGTCGGCGGTTGTCCGGCACGCCCGAAATGAGCGAGCGCACCCGCCAGCGAGATGTAGTTGATGTCGTGTCCGGCGGCAGGCGCGTACGGACCGTCCTGCCCCCATCCGGTCATGCGGCCGAACACCAGTTTCGGGTTGCGGGCGAGGCAGACATCGGGGCCGGCACCGAGCCGCTCCATCACACCCGGTCGAAAGCCCTCGATCAGCCCATCGGCACCCGCCACGAGGTCGAGCAGCACGCCGACCCCATCGGGGTGCTTGAGGTCGATCGCGATGTTGCGACGGTTGCGCCTCAGGAGATCGACGTGGGCGGTGTCGGGTGCCGGGCCACCGACGGCACCGGCGCGCTCGACGCGGATCACCTCGGCGCCCATGTCGGCGAGCATCATCGCCGCGAACGGGCCGGGCCCGATACCGGCCAGCTCGACGACCTTGAACCCGGCCAGCGGCCCGGTCACGGGCTGCCCAGAAGCTTGCGCTTCTGAACCTCGAACTCCTCCGGCGAGAGCGTGCCGCGCTGGAGCATGCCCTCCAGCTTCTCGAGTTGCGTGGCGACGTCGTTGTTCAGTGCAGCACCCCCGCCGGACCGGCGTGTCTGCTTGGCGTCGACCTGTGAATGGATCAGTGCCTGAACCCGATCGGGCTCCTTGACATCCGTGAACCGCTGCTGCCCGGTCTCACCACCGGACTCGATCAGCAGGTTGCCGGCATTCAACAGGCGCTCGATCACCGACTGGTGGAAGATCACGTTGTTGACCCGCTCGAGCGGGATCTCGATCCCGCGCTTGGCGAAGACACCGCTGCGATAGATGATCCGGTCGCTGGTGATCACGAAGTTGATCGTCATCCACTGGATGTAGCGGGCAACCAGCGCGATCGCGCTCACGATGATGGAGATGATGGCGATCCACACCACGACCCGCTCGACGCTGCCGTCGAGCCACGCCTTGGCGGCGATGCCGACGATGATCGACACGACCAGTGCGGCGGCATGCTTGGCGAAGAACCACCAGTGGGGATGGAGGTCGAGCGCCACGCTCTCGTTGTCGTTGAGCAGCTTTCTCGGATAAGGCATGGGGCGAACAGTACCGTGAACACCATGGACCCCGGTGACCTGTTGTCGGACCTCGACGACGACCAGCGCCGTGCGGTCACCACCGAGTCACAGCTGGTCGCGGTGGTCGCCGGCGCCGGCTCCGGCAAGACGCGGGTGCTCACCCGTCGCGCCGCCTACCGCGTGGCGACGGGCACCGCCGACGAGGCTCACACGCTCGTCCTGACCTTCACCCGTGAGGCGGCGGGCGAGCTCCGGCGCCGGCTGCCCCGGCTCGGCCTGTCGGGACGGATCACCGCCGGAACGTTCCACTCGATCGCCCACGGCATGCTGCAGCAGAGATGGCGCGACCTCGATCAACGCCCGAAATCGGTCGCTCCCGATCGACGGCGAATCGTCGGCCGGATCGCTCCCCGCGACGTCGATGTCGACGCGCTCGTCGACGAGATCGGGTGGGCGACAGCACGCGGCCCTGACACCGGCGGCCTACGAGTCCGCCGTGCGCCGCGGCGAGCGCCGTCCTTCGCTCGACCCGCACAAGGTCGCCGAGATGCTCGACGCCTACCGACGCGACAAGCACGCCCACGGTGTCGTCGACCTCGACGACTTGCTGGCCTTGACGATCGAGGCGATCGAGCACGATCCGGCGTATGCCGACGCCCAGCGCTGGCGATTCCGCCATCTCCTCGTCGACGAGGCACAGGACCTCAACCCGCTCCAGCATCGACTCCTCGATCATCTGCGCGCCGGACGCGACGACGTGTACCTGGTCGGCGACGCGGCACAGGCGATCTACGGGTTCAACGGCAGCGACCCGGCGCTCCTGATCGAGGTCGAACGGCGGTTTCCCGGTGTCGAGGTCGTGCGCCTTCCCGTCAACCACCGCTGCACGCCGCAGATCGTCGACGCCGGCACGCACGTGCTCGGCACCGGCGGTCAGCCGGCCGAGTTGCGATCGGCGCGAGCCGACGGCCCTGCCGTCACGCTGCTCGCTCACGACGACGACGAGGCCGAGGCTTTGTCCGTCGCCAGATCGATCACCCGCATCGATCGCGTGCTGATCCGCTCCAACCAGGTCGCCGTGCTGGCCCGCACCAATGCCCAACTGCCCCGGATCAAGCGCGAGTTGGCGGGTGCCGGTGTCGACGTGCGCCACGCCGTGTTCGGAGCAGGCTCGCCGATCCAGCCCTTCCTCAACAACGTGTACCGCTTGTCCGACGGGGCTCAGTTGCGCAGTTGGGCACAGGACGCACTCGAGGGCATGCGACCCGGGAGCTGCCGGGATCGTTGATGGCCTCACACCCGAGCAGCAGGTCGGTCGTGCCGTGCTCGACTTCCTGCGTTCCGATCCGGTCGGTGACGGGATCGGGTTCCGAGCGTGGATCGACGCCACCGATCCGTTCGGCGCGTCGTCTCCCGGAGTCGAGCTGCTGACGTTCCACGGCGCCAAGGGCCGCGAGTGGCACACGGTGCACCTCGTCGGGTGCGAGACCAGCCTCGTCCCGCACCGGTCGGCGACGACCAACGCCGCCCGCGCCGAGGAGACCCGGCTGCTCTACGTCGCCATCACGCGGGCGACCGACGACCTGGTCATCAACTGGGCGCGGCGGCGCGGTGGCTACCAGCGCCGGCTCACGCCACTGCTCGACGAGTTCACCAGCAGCACACCCCAGCCCGTGCCTCCCCCGCCCGACATCACTGGGCGCCGGCGCCCACCCCGCGACGTGCTCCTCGAGCAGCTCGCGATCTGGCGGGCCGACACCGCCCGAGTGGGAGCGATCCTGCCCGAGGCCGTGTGCTCGGACACCGTCCTGGCGGCGATTGCCGACCACCGGCCGGCCAGTCCCGAGGCGCTCGACGAGCTCACCGGGATGGGCATGATCACGTCGAAGCGCCTCTATCCGGGGATCGCCTCGGCGATCGAGTCGGCGGACGCCGTGGCGTCGCCGGTCAGTTCGTGAGGTCGACGATCACCGGAGCGTGGTCGCTGGGCTTGTCGCCCTTGCGGGCATTGCGGTCGATCGCCACCCACTCGCATCGACGGGCGACGGAAGCCGACGCCAGCACGAGGTCGATCCGCAAACCGCGACCCTGATGGAAGTCGCCGGCGCGGTAGTCCCACCACGAGTACACCTTGGCGGCGTCGGGATGCTGCTGGCGGAACAGGTCGACGAGGCCCCATTCGGTCAACGTGGCCAGTCGCGATCGCTCGGGCTCGCTGACGTGGGTTGCACCGACGAACTTGCTCGGGTCGTACACGTCGACATCGGTCGGTGCGATGTTGAAGTCGCCGGCGACGACGACGTCGCCCGATGCGGTGGTGTCGCGCGCGAGCATCGTCATCAGCCGGTCGAGCCAGCTCAGCTTGTACTGGTAGTGGTCGTCGCCGAGCGCCCGCCCGTTGGGGACGTAACACGTCGAGACCCGCATGCCACCGCAGGTGGCCGTGAGGATCCGGGCGTCGGGGTCGGGCTCGATGCCCTGGCCGAAGTTGGCGACGACATCGTCGAGCCCGACACGCGACAGGATCGCCACCCCGTTCCACTGGCCTTGCCCGTAGTGCGCGGTCTGGTAGCCGAGTGACTCGAACGTCAACGCCGGGAAGGCGTCGTCGGCGAGCTTGGTCTCCTGCATGCACACGATGTCGGGCTGGACCTCGCGCAACCACTGCTCGATCCGCTCGAGCCGCACCCGCAGCGAGTTCACGTTCCAGGTGACGAGTCGCATCAGGAGCGGGCAGCCTTCGCCGTGGACGACTTGGTGGCACGTGTGCGCTTCTTGGGCGTGGCGGCCTCGACCGGTTGGGGTGGTGGTGCCGTCTTCGCCGCCCGCTTCTTGGCGGGCGGCGGCGGCTGATCGTCGGGTTGGACGGCAACGCGCTTGCTGGCGCGCTTGGCCGCCGGTTTGGCAGCGGTCTTGGCGACGGCCTTCGTCGCCGCCTTGGTGGTCGTCGCCGAGGATCGCTTGGCGGCCCGCTTGGCGGGTGCCGGGGTCTCCGGGACGGGCTCGGGCGATGGCGCCTCGGCGACCTTCTTGGCGGCCCGCGACCGGCGCTTGGGCGCCGCTTCGGCGACCTCGATCTCGGCCGCGGGAGTCGGCTCGGTGGCGGTGGCGGCGACCGCGTCCGGCGCCGGGCGCGGCTTGCGACGGCGCCGGGCGTCGGTGGGCGCGGCCTCGACCGGTGCAGGAACCGCTGCCTCGCGGACAGCGACCTCGCCGGCCGAGACGAGGGCGGCGTCGATGCTCCGGCGTTCCGGCACGTAGCCCACGATGACCACGGCGATCGCCTCACCGATCGCCACCGCGGCGCGTGCACTGCGCGGCATCGGATCGCCCATCAGCCGCAGCGGGAGGTACACCAGCACATCTCCGGCCCGGGCGTAAGCGCCGTGTGAGGCGTAGCTCTCGACGACCACCGTGCAACCGGTGCCGACCGGGTGGCGTTCGACGAAGTCGAGGAACGGCAGCAGGTCGTTGACCGCGGTCTTGGCCGCCGGTGACGCCACCGCAGCAGCAGCGGACGCGGCGACCACCGCCGCCGTGTCGGCCGCCGGCCGCCGGCTCTTGCCGGCCGCCGCCGGACCGGGCGGTGGCTTCGACGGCACCGGCAGTGGTTGCGACGTCAACGCCGGGGCACTGCTGGCTGCCCGCGTCCGGCGCTCGCCCCCGGTTGTCTTGGTCTGCTGGCCCTTGGCCTCCTTGACCGACTGACGACTCTTCGGACCGCGCACCGGAAGCCGTTCCACGAACACCCAGCCGACATGCGGAACCGGCTTGCCACCGATCAGACGTCCCTCGTCGAAGAGCCAGTCGTAGTCGCCGTGGAACTCCTGGAACGAGTCGTTGGAGAGGATGCCGGCGTTGGCCTTGTTGGCGATCGAGAGCACGAACGCGTCGCCACGTCCGACGGCGCCGGCGGGTGGCGTGACGAGCTCGTTGTTGGCCACCGCCTCGTCGAACGACTTGACCTCCTTCTTGTCGATCCTGTGGCCGAACGTGGCGTCGACCACCACCGTGATCAAGGCGTCAGGGTGCTCCTCGATGAACGCCATCACGGCATCGTTGAGCTGCTGCAGGCTGGGCAGTGCCCGCCCCTCGGTCGCGATGTTCGATCCGTCGACGATGTAATGGGTCACGGCTGGGGGCGGCGTGGAGGTACGGGGCATGCGAAGGACCATCGTAGAGTGCCTGTCCGCGATCAGGGCACTGCTGTGGCGGCCAGGGCGGTGGCGACCATCTCGGCGTATCGCCGGGCACCCGATGGGCCGATGTGGACGCCGTCGGACGCCAGCCCGGTCGCACCCGCGTGCCAGTCGACCAGTTGCGCCCCGTGGCGGTCGGCGCACGCAGCGAGGATCCGGTTGTTGTCGGGCTCCCATGGCCGCGGCACACGGATGTTGACGAGGATCACGCGCCGTCCGGCGAGCATGCCCATCAGCTCGTCGCACCGACTCCCGGCGAGGTCGCCGTTGGTCCCGAGGTGGAACACGATCGTGTGCGGCAGCCTGTCGCTCTCCGCCAACTCGGCGATGATCGACACGCCGTCGCCGAACTGACGGCTCACCTTGGCATCGATCGAGATCCCTGGGATCGCTTCCTGCAGCGCGTTCGCGGCGCCGAGCATCACCGAGTCGCCGACGGCGAGCACTCCTGCACCCGACACGGCAGGCGCCGACCGCTCCGGCTCCGTGGTGCCGGTGCGATCGACGGCCTCGGGCGATTCCGTGAAGCCGACGGCGATCTCGGCGGGCGCGAAGCCTTCCTCGAGCAGGGCGCCCCACGCCGCCATGCCGGACCGGTCGGGAGGCCGATCGAGCACGTCCTCGTACAAGCCGGCGAGCAGTGCCCGGCGGGTGGACGCCGGCCGTCGCGCGAGGAACTCGGACGACTCGAGGATGTCGGCGGCGACCGACGACAACGGCGACCCGGACTCGACGCGGTCGACACCTTGCCGCAGCTCGTCGCGCGTGGGAAGCCTCCGCAACAGCCCGACGTACAGGCGCAGCACACCGTCGGATGTGGTGCGGCTCACCCCTTCGAGCGACAACGCGGGAAGCGGGCCGGGCGGCGCAGTCCCGGTCCTCGCCACTGCCAGACGCGACTCCGTGAAGGCGAGCGCCAAGGCACCCGCCGAGGTGCCACGCTCGAGCTGGCGCGTCCATCCGGCGACCTCGTCGGCGCCGGCGGGGCGCCCGGTCACGGCTTCCGACAGCGCCGCCACGAACTCGCTCCGGCTCCGATTCGGGCGACGGTACGACGCTCTCGTCCGACCGCAGCAGCAACTCGGCCATGTCCGACAGCTGTCTGCCGTCCACCACGACCGCTCGCACCGCGGCGCGCAACTCGTCACGTGTCGGTGGCCTGCCGACCAGCAACCACAGCCGCGCCACGCTGTCGCGGACGTGGTCGGGGATCGGCGTGGCGGCGGCCTCGACGTCGCACAGCCGACACCGCCGCCGCGAACTGCTCGGCGATCGTCGGCGGTCGAGTCGTGGTGGTGGTGGTGGTCGAGGTGGTCGTCGTGGTGGTGGTCGATCGGGGCACCGTGGTGGTGATCTCGACCGTCGGGCTGCGGCGGCTCGGCTGCAGTCGTCGCGTGTGGTGGTCGTCGGGTGCTCGAGCGCGCCCGCCTCGGGCTCGGGCGAGCACGCCGTCAACCACGGCACGACCGCCACACAGCACACAACGAGCAACGCTCGACGCATCGCCGAATCATGACAGTTCGTCAGGTCGGCGGAGGTGGTTCCTGGTATGGCTCCTGTGGAGGTTCGACCGGGTCGACGTCGTGCGCCGCGTCGAGCGGTGGGACGCCGGCGATCGCCAACTGGCCGATCCGCTTGTTGACGTTCAGCAAGGCGATGCCGACGAGGATGAACAACACCCCCAGCGCCACGACCAGCGCCGCCACCCCGAAGGCCACGACCGAGGTGAACAAGGAGGCGCGGAGGAACGAGGCGGTCATCACCGTCGGCCGTCGCGGGTCGTCCTGATCGAGCTGGGCGTAGGTCTGGCCGTCGGCGATGTCGGCGGCGTGCTCCTTGATGACCATCGCCTCGGAGTACGCCGTGAGCGGTCCTTCGACGGGCTCGCCGGCGAAGTTGTCGGCATCGTCCGAGACGACGATCTTCTCGTCGGCGAGCTCACGTTGCACGAGGTAGTACGTGGCGCCTCCGAGCAGGATCTGGGCTGCACCGGCGACGATGACGACGATCGCCAGCACCTTGACGAGCTTGCTCATGTTGGTGGTCCCTTCCTCTGGATGATCAGAGACCGGCGAAGACCTCTGTCATCAGATCGGCGAGCTCCTGGTCGTGCACGGTCTTGGAGCCTGTGGCCGGGCTGCCCGACTCGACACGGGCGACATGCCGGATGTCGTAACCCTGCTCCTTGACGCGCCACGTGCGGTGCTCGATGAAATTCCATGCACCCATGTTCTCAGGTTCTTCCTGCAGCCAGCGCAGCTCCTTGGCGTTGGTGTAGCGCTCGCGGAGCAGCTTCAGCAGCTGATCGGTGGGCAGCGGGTAGAGCTGCTCGATGCGCACGATCGCGGCCGGGACGCCCAGCCGGTCGCGCTCGGCCATCGCGTCCCAGGCGATCTTGCCCGAGCAGAAGACGACCCGCTTGACGGCCGCCGGATCGGTGACGGACGGGTCGTCGAGGAACTCGTGGAACGAACCGGTGGCGAGCTCGTCGATGTGCGAACGGGTCTGCTTCATGCGCAGGCCCTGCTTCGGGCGTGAACACGACCAGTGGCGTGTGCCGCTCGCTGTGCATCTGGCGCCGCAGGAGATGGAAGTACTGCGCCGCGGTGGTGGCGTTGACGAGCTGCATGTTGTCCTCGGCGGCGAGCACGAGGAAGCGCTCGATGCGGGCCGACGAGTGCTCGGGGCCCTGACCCTCGTACCCGTGCGGCAACAGCAGCACCAGCCCGTTGCGCTGACCCCACTTGTCCTCGGCGGCGACGATGTACTGGTCGATGATGATCTGGGCGCCGTTGACGAAATCGCCGAACTGGGCCTCCCACATGACCAGCGCATCGGGGTTGGAGTGCGAGTAGCCGTACTCGAAACCCATCGCCGCGTACTCGGCGAGCAGCGAGTCGTAGACCCAGAAGTTGGCCTTGGCTCCCTCGAGATCGGCGAGCGGGATCCACGGGTCGCCGGTCTCGTAGTCGAGCAACGTCGAATGGCGCTGGCTGAACGTGCCGCGCCGGGAGTCCTGCCCGGCGAGCCGTGTGGGGTACCCCTCGAGGATCAGTGAGCCGACCGCCAGCGCCTCGGCGGTCGCCCAGTCGACGTCGTGGTCGGTCTCGAACTGACGCTTGCGCGCTTCGAACTGCTTGGCCAGCTTCGGGTGCGGGGTGAAGCCCTCTGGGTAGTTGGTGAGCTGAGCGAAGATGCGTTCCAGCTCGGCGCGCTCGACCCCGTAGGCACCGGAGGCAGGACGCCCAGCGGCCTCGGAGGACGCGGCACCTTGGGCGCCGCCGTGGCCCGCGAGCGGGTCTCGTCGAGCGCCACCTGGAGCTTGCCCTGGAAGTCGGCCAGCGCCTGTTCCGCCTCGTCGACGGTGATGTCGCCACGCTTCACGAGCGACTCGACGTAGAGCTTGCGCACGCTGCGGTGGTCGGCGATCGCCTTGTACATCAGCGGCTGCGTGTAGCTGGGGTCGTCACCCTCGTTGTGACCGTGGCGCCGGTAGCACACCATGTCGATGACGACGTCCTTGTGGAACGTCTGGCGGTACTCCCACGCCAACCTGGCGACGCGCACGCACGCTTCGGGATCGTCACCGTTGACATGGAAGATCGGCGCCTGGATCGTCTTGGCGACGTCGGAGCAGTAGAACGACGAGCGGCTCATCTCGGGCGCCGTCGTGAAGCCGATCTGGTTGTTGATGATGAGGTGGACGGTGCCGCCGACGCGGTAGCCGGCGATGTCGCTCAACGCCAGGCACTCGGCGACGAGGCCCTGACCGGCGAAGGCGGCGTCACCGTGGATCAGGACCGGGAGCACGGCGAACGAGCCGGGCGGCTCGATCTGGTCCTGTTGGGCACGCACCATGCCCATCACGATCGGGTTGACGGTTTCGAGGTGACTCGGGTTGGCGGCGAGCTCGACCTTGATGTCGGCACCCGACGGGCTCTCGTACTTGCCGGTGGCGCCGAGGTGGTACTTGACGTCGCCCGAGCCCTGCACGGTGGACGGGTCGACGTGGCCCTCGAACTCGGAGAAGATCGCCTCGTAGCTCTTGCCCATGATGTTGGACAGCACGTTCAGGCGACCTCGGTGGGCCATCCCGAGCACGGCGCCGTGAAGGCCCTCGTCGGCCGCGCCCGAGAGGATCTCGTCGAGGATCGGGATCGCCGACTCGGCCCCTTCGATGCCGAACCGCTTGGTGCCGACGTACTTGGTGGCGAGGAACTTCTCGAACGCCTCGGCGGCGTTCAGCCGCTCGAGAATGCGGTGCTTCTGTTGCTTCGTGAACGCCGGCTGCTTGACCTCGACGCGCTGCTGGATCCAGGCCTGCTCTTCGGTGTGCTGGATGTGCATGTACTCGACGCCGATCGTGCGGCAATAGGCGTCGCGCAGCACGCCCAGCAGGTCGCCGAGCGTCAGCTTGTCGTGCCCTCCCACGCCGTCGGTGAGGAACTCGCGGTCGAGATCCCAGATCGTGAGGCCGTAAGTGGCCGGGTCGAGCTCGACCGGGGTCTGAGGCTTCTTCCAGTGCAGCGGATCGAGATCGGCGATGAGGTGGCCGCGCACCCGGTGGACGCGGATCAGCTTGGCGACCGACATCTGCTTCGCGAGCGCCGCCTCTTCGCGGTCGATCGGGTTGACGTCGGACCGCCACTTGACGGCCTCGTACGGCATGTCGAGGTCGCGGAAGATCTGGTCGTAGAAGCCGTGCTCGCCGAGCAGCAGTTCGTGGACGCGCTTGAGGAACAGGCCGGACTCGGCACCTTGGATGATGCGGTGGTCGTAGGTGCTGGTGACCGTGACGACCTTGGAGATGCCGAGCGATGAGAGGTTGCGCCGATCGGCACCCTCGAACTCGGCGGGATAGTCGATGCTGCCGACACCGACGATCACACCTTGACCCTGCATGAGCCGCGGCACCGACTGGACGGTGCCGATCGTGCCCGGGTTGGTGAGCGTGACATTCGCTCCGGCGTAGTCGTCGACCGTGAGCTTGTTCTGCTTGACCTTGCGAATCAGTTCCTCGTAGGCGGCCAGGAAGCCGGCGAAGTCGAGCGTGTCGGCCTGCTTGAGCACCGGCACGATCAGCGTGCGCGTGCCGTCGCCCTTGTCGACGTCGACCGCCAGGCCCATGTTGACGCCGTCGTGACGCACCAGGCGCGGCTTGCCGTCGGTGCCCGCGACGTAGCCGTTCTTCATGTTGGGCACCGCTTCGACGATCGCCCGCACGATCGCGTATCCGATCAGGTGCGTGAAGCTGACCTTGCCGAGGCCCGAGCGCGAGCGGTACCCGTTGATGACCTTGCGGTTGACCTCGAGCAGCTTGGCCGGCATGGTGCGGAAGCTGGTTGCCGTGGGGACGTCGAGGCTGGCCTCCATGTTCTTGACGATCACGGCGCCGACACCCTTGATCGGCTCGCCAGGCTCGCCGGGCTCGGATGCCGGCGGTGCCGGCGGCTTCGGCGTCGATGCCGGGGCGGGGGTCGATGCCGGGGCGAGGGCCTGCGGTGGCTCGGGTGATCGGCGAGTCGACCACCGGGGTGGGGTGGGCGGCAGCCGTCAGCGACCGGTAGTCCTCGAAGAACTCACGCCAGGACTCCCCCACCGAGTCGGGATCGGCGCGGTACTGCTCGTACATCTCCTCGACGAGCCATGAGTTCGCGCCGAACCCAGGACCAGCAGAATCGGAACCAGCCATCACGTTCGAGCGTACTGTCCCGACGCTGGTACGCATCGTTGCGATCACCAACGATGTACGAGTTGGGCGCCGGTCTGGCACCATGGTGCGCCATGGAGCCGGGCGGCACTCACGACACGAGCTCGAGCGGACGGTTGGAACCTCCGTCGCCGCCGCGCGCCGACGCGCCGACGCAGCTGCCCCCGCCCCCCGGCAACGGAACCGCCGCCGCGCCCGAGCAACCGCAGCTGCCCCCGTCCGAGGCCAAGCGTCCTGTTCCGTTGATCGGTCACGGACCACCCGCGGCGTCCACGGCGTGGTATCGCAGCGACCAGCAGCGGTTCAGCAGCGTGTACCGGCGTGCCAATCCGTGGTACCGGCGAGTGGCCAGGGGTGTGATCGGTCTGGCGCTGCTGGTCGTCGTCGGCGCCGGTCTCTACCTCGGCGCCCAGGCCGTGCAGGACTACATCGACCGCGATCAGCTTCCCGCTCCGGGCAGCGAACGCGGTCGAATTCCAGTCGACCAGCTTCCTCGTCACGTCCTCGGCACCGGCACCCGCCGTCGCCGGCACGTACACGATCGACATGCCGACCGGTGCCTTCGAGTTCGTCGGCGAACTGGCCGGCCCGCAGGCCGGGCTCGAGGTCGTGAGCCCCGACGGGTCGCAGACGTATGTGCGACGCGACGGCGGGGCCTGGCAGGTCGCTGCCGCCGAAGACCCCACCGTCGGCCCCGTGATCGGTGTCGTCCCGTACCTCGCCGGCATCGCCGACGCCGACGACGTGCTCGACACCGACATCCGCAAGGGCTACGTGTCGTTGGTCGACCAGACCACCGAGGGTGTCTCCCCCGACGCCCGTGAGCGCTACGAGATGACGATCGACTCGAACGAGTTCAGCTTCGACCACCCGTTGCAATGGGTCGCGTTCCAGGACGAGGTCGTGCCCGCAGCCGGCGAAGCCGCCGCCTTGCCGTTGACGATGTGGATCGACGACAACGACGTCGTGGTCCGCCTCCGCGACGAGCAGACCAATTGGCAGTGGGAGCGACTCGCCTACTCCGACGACCGGTTCGAGACGGTCGACCCCTCCGCCGGCTGACCGGCGCCCGATCTGATGGCGGTGTTGACGAGGTAGGCGCCGGCGAGCGCCACCACGCAACCGGCGAGGGCGATCCACTCGACCGACTCGCCACGGAACGAGATCCCGAGCACCACCGACACGCCCGGGATGAGATAGGTCGTCGACGCCGCCCGCGTGCCTCCGTAGCGGCCGGCGTTGGATGCCATCAGCACGTAGGCCAGTCCGGTCCCCAGCGCCCCCAGCGCTGCCACCGCCAGCGCACTTCGCCACGAGAACTCCGACCCGTCGATGGCGGCGATCCCGAACGGCGCGATCAGCACCGTCGCCACCAGCAGGATCCGACCGATGACCGGGAGCGCCCCGAACTGGCGTTGCATCGGCCCGGCGATGTTGAGCGCCACGCCGTAGCACGCCAGCGCGACGAGGATCATCACGACCCCGGCGGCGCTCGATCCGCCCTCGTCCGACCACGAGGGTGCGGCGATCAACACGATCCCGACCAGTCCGATCGCCAGCCCCAGCATCTGGCGCTGCGGTGGCAGACGACGCACGATGAGGGCCGCCACGAGCGCAGTGAAGATCGGCGTCGCACCGTTGAGCATTCCGGTGACGCTCGACGAGACCCGTTCCTCGGCGAACGGGAACAGCGACAACGGCACGGCGATCCACACCACCCCGAGCAACACCAGGCGCGGCCGTGCCGAGGCCGGAACCGGCTGTCGTGTCTCGGGCACGGATGCAACGACGAGCAAGCCGAACACGATCCGCAGCCACGTGACGAGGAACGGCTCGAACGACTCGAGCCCCTCGGCGATGAGATAGAAGCTCGAGCCCCAGATCAGACCCGGCAGAGCCAGCGCGACCCAGTCGCCGACCGCGAGCGGTCGATCGTCGGGGCGGATCGGCGTCGCGGCGACCGGGTGCGCGTCGGGCGCATCGGCTCGGGGGGTCATGCGCCACGAACGATACGGGCGCGACGGACGTCGACCGATGCGGGTTTCGGACATCGGCTTCGGCCCGACCAAGATGGGCGTGTGGATGCCGATCGCGAACGCGGGCGCGAGCTGCGCACCAGCGCCGAGATCGACCGAGCTGCTGGAAGGCACGCGATCGGTCGCTGTCGTCGGAATCTCGCCCGACTCGGCACGACCGAGCCATCGCGTCGTCGGCCTATCTGCTGGGTGCGACGGATTGGACCGTCTACTTCGTCAATCCCCACATCGACACCGTGCTCGGTCGCCAGGTCCACCCGTCGCTGGCCGACCTCCCGGCCGTCCCTGACATCGTCGACGTGTTCCGGCGCGCCGAGCACCTGCAGACGGTGACGCGCCAGGCGATCGAGGTCGGCGCCGGCACGGTGTGGTTCCAACTCGGGCTGGTCGACGACGTCGCCGCCGCCGCTGCCGTCGACGCCGGGCTGATGGTCGTCCAGGATCACTGCCTCCGGGTCGAGCACGCCCGGTGGCGAGCATACGATCAGCCGCTGATGGGCCGGCCTGCGCTTCCCGACGGGTTGGTGGCGATCGTCAAGCGCGACTGCGAGACCTGCCGGATGGTCGTGCCGGTGCTGCGACAACTGGCGAGCGAGCGTTCGCTGACGGTGTTCACCCAGGACGATCCCGAGTTCCCGGGCGACCCGGCGGCGACCTTCGACGACGATCTGGCGATCAGCTGGCACCACGAGATCGAGACCGTTCCGACCCTCATCCGGGTCGTCGACGGCGTCGAGGTCGATCGCACCGTGGGCTGGTTGCGGCCCGACTGGGAACAGCTCACCGGCGTCGCCACGCTCGGCGAGGGGCTCCCCGAGTTCCGCCCCGGGTGCGGATCGAAGTCGGTCGATCCCGACCTCGTCGACTCGCTCCGCGTGCGCCACGGTGGCAGTGTGCTGAGGTCGCGCCGGATCGAGATCGCCGAGCTCGAGGACGAGTTCGAGATGATGTTCGGCCGCGGGTGGACCGATGGGCTCCCCGTCATCCCGCCCACCGAGGCGCGCGTGCTGGCGATGCTCACCGGCACGTCCCGGGCCCCCGACGAGCTCGTCGCCGCCGTCCCGCCCGACCTGGTCGACGTCACCGTCGAGAAGGTCGCCATCGCCGCCGTGATGGCGGGCTGCCGACCCGAGTACCTGCCGTGGGTGCTGACGGCCGTCGAAGCCGTGTGCACCGACGAGTTCAACATGCACGGCGTGCTCGCCACGACGATGCCGGTCGGTCCGGTGATCGTGTGCAGCGGCCCGGGAACGCGGGCGATCGGCATGAACTCCGGCGTCAACGTGCTCGGTCAGGGCAACCGCGCCAACGCCACGATCGGGCGTGCCGTCCAGCTCGTGGTCCGCAACGTGGGCGGTGGTCGTCCGGGCGAGATCGACCGCGCTGCCCACGGCAACCCCGGCAAGCTCGGCCTGTGCTTCGCCGAGAACGACGTCGAGTCTCCGTACGGCACGCTCGCCGGCCAGCTCGGGATCGACGACGGTGTCGACGCCCTCACCGTGTTCGCCGGGGAAGGGCCGCGCTGCGTCGTCGACCAGCTGTCGCGCACGCCCGAGAGCCTGGCGAGCTCGCTGGCCGTGCAACTCCAGGCGATCCACCACCACAAGCTCGTGATGGCCTTCGACGCCATCGTCGTGATGGGTCCCGAGCACGCCCGCGTGTTCGCCGACGCCGGGTGGGACCGTGATCGGATCCTGTTCGAGTTGCACATGCGGCTGACCACGCCGGCCAGCTGAGCTCGAGCGCGGCGCCGGTGGGATCGCCGAAGGGATACCGGCCGGATTGACGCACGGCATCGCTGCCCGAAGTTCACGCCCAACGGACTGATGCTGGCGTTCGCCGGCGGGGGCGCCGGTCTGTTCTCCGCCGTGATCGCCGGATGGGTCGCCGGCGACAAGGGCTCGATGCCGGTCGCACGCGCCGTGCGATACTGACGGCGATGACGGCGCGCACGATCCTCGATCCCACCGGTGAGCGTTCGCTGGCCGAACGGGCACGGCTGGCGCGACCGGCCTCGCTCGACGGTGTCACGGTCGGGCTGCTCGACATCTCCAAGCCGCGCGGCGACGTGTTCCTCGACCGGATCGAGCAACGCCTGGCGGCCACGGGAGCGACGGTCCGGCGCTACCGCAAGCCGACCTTCACCAAGCCGGCACCGGTCGACCTGCGCCACGAGATCGCGACCGAGTGCGAGGTGGTGATCGAGGCGCTCGCCGATTGAGGGAGCTGCACGTCGTGCAGTGTGCACGACATCAGCGATCTCGAACTGCGCGGCGTCCCGGCGTGTTCGTCGCCTCCGCGGAGTTCGTCGGCGCCGCCGAGCACCAGTCGCGCGGCGCTCGGATACTCGGCGATGGCCCGCGTGTTCACGCCGCACCCGATCCAGGACCGCACCGACGACGAGATGATCGCCTACGCCGACGCCGTGTTCGACGAGATCGTGAGCCAGATCACCGCCGGCTGATCGATCAGCCGGGCAGCCGCAACGTCGGGCCCGTCGCGCAGGCACAGCCGCTCGTCGACCAGCGCCGCCGACGAGTCGCTCGCTGGTCTGCGGCGTCGCGCTGCATCACGCCGCGCCGCGTCGTCGGCGCGCACGGGACCGCCCGACGAGCGCCTTCATCAGCCGGCCGCGCGCCTGCCGATCGCTGCCCTCGAACCGCGCCTGGCGGACGCTGACGCCGCTCGACCCGAGCGCCGGATCGTCGCCACCGGCGATCGCGCCAGCCGCACCCGCGCCCGCACCGGGCACGCGTCGCAGCCCGGCGCGGCCGGGCGGCACAGCACGGCGCCGAGGTCCATCAGGCACTGGTTCCACACCCAGGCGTCGCCGGTCGGGCAGGCCGCGTCGGCGAGCGCCTGCACCTGCGCGCGCCGTCAGCGACGCGCCGGCGACGACGGGCGTAGACCCGGGCGATGTTGGTGTCGACCACGGCGGCGTCGAGCTCGAAGGCGAACGCCAGCAGCGCCCGCGCCGTGTAGGGCCCGACGCCGGGCAACGCCAGCAGCCCGTCGAGGTCGCGCGGGAAGCCGCCGAGCTCGTCGACCCGCTGCGCGGTCGGCGTGCAGGTTGCGCGCCCGCCGCGGATAGCCGAGCCCCTGCCACTCGCGCAGCACGTCGCCGAGCGACGCCGCGGCGCACGCGTCCGGCGTCGGGAACCGGTCGAGGAACGACTCCCAGCGCGGGATCACGCGCGCCACCTGGGTCTGCTGCAGCATCACCTCGCTGACCAGCACCGCCCACGGGTCGCGGGTGCGCCGCCACGGGAGGTCGCGCAGCCGCGGCACGCCCCACGCCAGCACGTCGGCCGGTGAACGTCGGTGCCGGCGACGGGTCAGGGCGTGTCGTGCTTGCGCCGCCGTCGTCCACCAGCTGGCGACTCGCTCGTGCGGTCGGCGGCGGCGACGGCGGACGGCGGATCAGTTCGCCGGTGTCGTCACGCGTGGGGAACCGGAGCTGGAAGTCGATCTTGGACTCGCCGCGCCGGGTCTCTTCCTCGGCGAGGTCGCGCAGGCGCATCAGCCGCTCGCGGCGTTCGATGCTCCACGGGCCCGACGCGCAGCGTGAGATACATCATGCCGCCGAGCAGGATCGGGAAGAAGAACTGGGCGAACCGGTAGGCGGCGACGCCGAGCGCCGCCGGCCGCGCTGGCGCACCGAAGCCCGACGAGCATGCCGATGTAGCCGGTGTCGACGTAGCCGAGCCCGCCGGGCGTGATCGGGATCGCCGCCAGCAGGTTGGCGATGCCGAACGCGATGATCAAGGCGTCGAAGTCCATCGTGATGCCGAACGCCCGCAGGAACACCCACAGCGCGGCGGCGTCGAGGACCCAGTTGAGCGCCGCCCAGAAGGCGACCCTGCCGAGCATCTGCCGGTCGGAGAGCAGCTGCTCCAGCCGTTCGGCGATCCGCGCCAGCACGACCGCCGCCCGTTCTTCGTTGACGCGCAGCTTGCGGGCGATCCAGCGGACCACCCGTTCGGCGCGGCCCGAGCCGTCCATCAGCCCGAACACGAGGGCGGCGGCGAGCACCATCACGATCACGCCGACCATCGCCACCGATGCCGTACAGCGGGTTGACGCCGCGGATCGGGATCGACACGATCAGCGCCACCCACAGGATCAGGTTGAGCACGACCGCCGACCCGAGCCCGACCGTGGCCAGGGCGAAGCCGGCGTCGGGCCCGGCGACACCCGACAGCGTCATCAGCCGGTATCCGAGCGCCGAGCTGGCGGCGCTGCCGCCGGGCACGATGCTCGACAGCGCAGCGCGTGCTCATCTGGATCCGGAACAGGCGACCCGGCGACAGGTGCTCGCCGGCGCTCGCCGAGCGCCGCCTTCATCAGCGGCGCATAGCAGTACGAGCGCCACCATCTCGAGCCCGAGCCCGAGCACGAGCAGCCACGGCTCGACCCGCCGCAGCTCCGTCGAGCGCGTCGCGGAAGTCGGGCGATCAGCGGGACGACGAAGTAGTAGAGGACCGGCGAAGAACAGCAGCAGCTTGAGCGTGAGCCGGAAGCGGCGTCGCGGCTCGGCGACCGGTGTGCTCGACGACCGGCAACTCGCCGGTCGGTCGTCGGGGCTCGGGCTCGGTTCGCTCACGGTGTCGGTCGTCATGTCGCGGCACCGCGTCGGCACCGGCCAGCTACGGCCCGCCGGCGGTGCCAGACGCCTGCGACCGGGATACGACTCGATCAGCTCGCCGAGCGGCGGCGACCAGCGGCGGCTTGGCGGTCGCGATCGGTCTTGCCGAGGTGCACGACGCGTCAGCTCGCGGTCGGGCACGACGATGATGTACTGGCCCTCGTAGCCGTGGGCGGCGATCGAGCCCGGGAACTCCGGCCACATCCACCAGTGGCGCCCGTAGTCGAACCCGTAGCGGCCGGCGCCGCTCGGCGTCGTGGGCGACGAACGTGCGGCCGTGGTCGGCCCATCCGGCCGGCAGCAGGCGCTCGCCCGATCGGCGACGCCGTCGTTGCGGTACAGCTCGCCGAACCGGGCGAAGTCGCGGGCGGTGGCGTACACGTACGACGAGCCGACCCACGTGCCGGCGGCGTCGAACTTCGGGATCGCCGAGCGTCATGCCGGCACGGATCGAACAGCCGCTCGCGCAGGAACCGCTCCATGCCCGTCGCTGCCCGCCGCCGACGACGTCGCCGAGGATCCGGCAGATGATGTTGGTCGTGCCCGACGAGTAGTTCCACACCGTGCCCGGTGGGTGGTCGAGCGGCAGCGCGGCGGCGTAGGCGGCATGGTCGGCGGCGCCCTCGCCGAACAGCATCGCCAGGCAGTGCGAGACGTCGCCGTCGACGTAGTCCTCGACGAACCGCAGGCCGGGGCGCATCTCGAGCAGGTCGAGCAGCGTGATCGCCTGCTTGTCGGTGCCGCGCCACTCGGGCACGGCCGCCGGCGCGTCGAGGTCGAGCCGCCCGTCGCCGACGAGGATCGCCGACGGCGGCGTGCGTGATCGACTTGGCCGTGCTCCACGAGATCAACGTCGTGTCGGCGCGTGACCACCGTCTCCGGCCCGAACACCGTCGCCGGTTGCACGCCGTAGCGCTCGGCGACGACCTCGCCGTCGATGCATCACGACCATCGCCAACGACACGCCCATCGTCCGGCGAGCGGTCGAAGATGGCGTCGATCCGGTCGTCGACGATCATTCGCGGACTGTACGGCACGCTCACAAGTGCTACGGCCAGGCGGGCGAGCGCAGCGCAGCGGAGGCGGCGAGCACGGAGGTGCAGGCGAGCAGCTTGGCTGTGAGCCGGAGCCCAATGAGACTCAGTCCAACGCAATGAGCGCAACACCGACGAGTGCGGCCGACCACGCCGATCATCTGGCGTCGGGTCAGCGCCTGGCCCAGGAACATCCACGCCAGGCCGATCGCCACCGCCGGGTACATCGAGCCCGGCACGACGACCGGGGCGATCGGGCCGCGCTGGCCGCCGTACACGACCGCGGCCACGCCACTGGCGCCGAACACGCCGGCCAGCAGGCTCCAGCGCGTCGCCGACCCGCCGGCGAACGGGCGCTGCCGGGTGACGATCCCGGCCCCGAGAGCGAGCACGAAGGCGGTCAACCGCTGCGGGACGATCGGCCAGGTGCCGGCCTCCTCGGACGTCGAGATGGCGATGAGGTACATCGCCGAGAAGAACAGACCCGAGACCAGCCCGAGCCGTGATGCCGACACGCGATGGTCGCCGCGCCGGGTTGCCACGACGTCAGGAACAGCGCGCCGACACCGACCACGATGCCGAGCCAGCCGAGCGGACCCGGGACCTCGCCCCGGACGGCGCCGTACAGCACGGGCACGACGGTCGACACCACCGACGCGATCGGCGCCGCGACGCCGATGCTCGACAACGAGTACGCCCGCCACAGCGTTGTCAGTGCGATCGCCAGCGCGACGCCCGACAGCCGCTCCGAGCGCGATGTCGTCGCAACGACGGCTGGCCGAGCAGCGGCGAGTAGACACCGCCGCCAGCGTCCCGCCGAGGAACGCCGCGGTGGTGGTCTGCAGCGCCGTCGTGCGTCCGGCCGAACGGGCGCCGAGGAAGTCGGACATGCCGATCAGCAACGAGGCGAGCAGCCCGAGCAGAACCGGCATGGCCGGGACTTTCAGCGGACGCTCGGGTCGGTCCACTTGCTGGGGCTGGCCGGCGCCGGCCCGCAGGCGACGCGATCGGCCTCGGCGACCGTGACGGCGCGTTGCGCCATCGCCCGGTGGGCGGGCTTGATCAATCCCGCCTCGACCGCGTCGTCGAGGAACCGGAACAGCGACTCGAAGTAGCCGCCGACGTCGAGGAACGCGACCGGCTTGGCGATCGTGCCGATCTGGTTCCACGTCAGGATCTCGAGCACCTCGTCGAGCGTGCCGTAGCCACCCGGCAGGGCGATGAACCCGTCGGCGCGGTCGCACATCGCCGCCTTGCGGGTGTGCATCGAGTCGGTGACCACCAGCTCGGTCAGCCCGAGGTGGGCGACCTCGCGGTCGACGAGCGCCTGTGGGATGAAGCCGACTGACGCGCGCCGCCGGCGGCGAGCGCGGCGTCGGCGAGCGACGCCCATCAGCCCGACCCGGCCGCCGCCGTACACCAGCTCGTGCCCGGCCTCTGCGATCGCGATCGCCGAGTTCGAGCGGCGGCTTCGACGAACGCCGGGTCGTCGCCCGGGTTGGCTCCGCAGAACACGCAGATCGCTCGCCACGGGCGCATGCTCGCACGTTGGCGACCGGCCGGGATCGGTTACCCCGAGTAGCTTCGGCCATGACCTGCCCCGACGTGCGAGCGGCCGCGATCGGCCTCGCCGAGCAGCGCTGTCGGCGTCCGCCGTCGCCCGCCTGACCGAGCTCGGAGGCCCCGAGCGACAGCAGGTGTTCGCCTACGACCTGGCCCACGCCGCGGCCGGCGTGGCGACCGCCCGGGCGATGCTCGAGTACGGCGCGCGGGGCGACGTCGAGGCCCGCCTCACGTGCGGCTTCGCCGCCGACGCCATCCACGACCTGGTCTCGAAGCTGATCGGCCGCGACGCAGCTGTGGGGCGTCGATCCGGTGCTGCTGGCGCCGGCCCACGAGTTCGTCACCGCCCACCGCGATCCCGAGTTCATCGCCTCGCTGGCGCACGACGCCCGGGCCCGCGCCACCTGAGCGACGAGATGGAGATGGTGCAGGACTCGTTCCGCGGCGTTCGCGGCCGACGTGATCGCCCCGCACGCCGAGCACGTCCACCGCACCAACGGCGACGTGCCCGAGGAGATCATCAGCGGGCTTGGCCGAGCTCGGCGCCTTCGGGCTCAGCGTGCCCGCCGAGTACGGCGGGTTCAGCGAGGGCGGCGACGACGAGTACCTGGCGATGGTGGTCGCCACCGAGGAGCTGAGCCGGGCCAGCCTCGGCATCGGCGGGTCGCTGATCACGCGGCCCGAGATCCTCACCCGAGCGCTGGTGAAAGGCGGCACCGAGGAGCAGAAGCTGCACTGGCTGCCGCTGCTGGCGACCGCCGAGGTGATGCCGGCCGTCGCCGTCACCGAGCCCGACTTCGGCAGCGACGTCGCCGGCGTCACGGTCACCGCCGTGCCCGCCGACCGGACCCGACGGTCGAGCCCGGCTGGGTGATCAACGGCGTCAAGACGTGGTGCACGTTCGCCGCCCGCGCCGACGTCCTTGGCGCTGCTGGCCCGCACCGATCCCGACCGCTCCAAGGGCCACCGCGGGTTGAGCCTGTTCATCGTCCCCAAGCAGCGCGGCGACGGGCACGGGTTCCGTGCTCACGCAGGAGCCCGGTCGGCGATCGGGTGGGGCGGATGGAGGGTCGCCCGATCGACACGATCGGATATCGCGGCATGCACTCCTACGAGCTCTCGCTCGAGGACTGGTGGGTGCCCGCCGATAACCTGGTCGGCGGCGAGAGCGGCCTGGGACAGGGCTTCTACCTGCAGATGGCGGGGTTCGAGAACGGCCGCCTCCAGACCGCCGCCCGCGCCCTCGGCGTGATGCAGGCCGCCTACGAGGCGGCGCTCGACTACGCCGAGCACCGCAAGGTGTTCGAGTCGAACATCATCGACTACCAGCTCACCCGAGCCAAGCTCGGCCGGATGGCGATGCTGATCCAGGCCGGCCGCCAGTTCGCCTACCACGTCGCCCGCCTGATGGCGCAGGGCGACGGGCCAGATGGAGGCGAGCATGGTCAAGGCCTACGTGTGCAAGGCCGCCGAGTGGGTCACCCGCGAGGCGATGCAGATCCACGGCGGGATGGGCTACGCCGAGGAGTTCGCGGTCAGCCGGCTGTTCGTCGACGCCCGCGTGCTGTCGATCTTCGAGGGCGCCGACGAGGTGCTGTGCCTGAAGGTGATCGCCCGCCGGCTCAGCCGGCGACTGAACATCGCCATCAGGTCGGCCAGCGACCTGATCCGCTCGAAGTCGGCGTCGGGGTGGTCGTCGTACGGATCGAGCAGCAGCGGGTGCAGGCCGGCCGCGCGTGGCACCACCGATGTCCATCTTCACCGAGTCGCCGACGTAGGCGATGCGATCGCGCTCGAACTCGGCGAAGTGGGCGAGGGCGTGGTCGAAGATCCGCGGGTCGGGCTTGGCGACGCCGACGACGTGGCTGTCGATCACGCACCGCATGACGACCCCGATCGCCGGCGCCGACCTGGCAGACCGGCTGCGGAGCAGCTCGCTGCTCGATCTGCCCGCTGGCGTTGCTGACGACGCCCATCGGCACGCCCAGCTCGGCCAGCGCCGCGAGCGCCGGCGACGCTGTCGGGGATCGGCCAGCGCCACAGGTGGGCGGTGCGGGTGATGGTCGAGCACCTCGGCGGCGTGGCCGCGATGTGACTCGGGTCGACGCCGACGGCGCTCGACGT
Organism: Ilumatobacteraceae bacterium; assembly: GCA_963850755.1. Lineage (GTDB taxonomy): Bacteria > Actinomycetota > Acidimicrobiia > Acidimicrobiales > Ilumatobacteraceae > Ilumatobacter. Next base: position 71,728 of record CAWKMO010000010.1, read on the forward strand.
AGGCCGTGTTGTACTCGGCCCAGATTGGTCTCGCCGGCGCCGGCCATCGACTTGACCGCCATCGCCGCGTAGTGGGCCCGGCAGTGGGCGCGATCGCGGGATCGCCGCCGTACGGGCGCGAGCAGCGGGCCAGCACCGTCGGGATCGGGCAGCACGAGCACGCCGCCGGCATCGAACAGCACGGCGTCGAATCGAGCACGTGGGACCGCCATCGGCTGCGACGATATCGACCGATACCGTTGGGAACGATGGGTGTGCTGCATTGGATCTTCGGCAAGCACCCGCCTCGTCCGCCCGACCCCGATCGCACATGCGAGGCGGCATGGCTCCCGATGTGGCAGGCCCAGCTCGTCTTGCACGAGCTCTGGGAGAGCCGACATCCCGGCCGTGATGAGCGAGGACTTCACGTCCCACATGCGGTTCGCGCGCCCGTGAGCCGATGGCGCGGATCTTCGTCACCGAGCCCCGTCTGGCGGCGGCCAGGAGGTGATCGAGCGCGTCACCGGCTTCCCACCCGCCCACCAGGGCTCGTGATCGAGAGCAGGCTGCCGCGTCAGGCCGTGTCAGGCAACGTGTGCTCGCTACAGCGACTGGTAGAGCGCGAACAGCCCGACCGGGCTGCCGTCGAGTTGCGCCCGGAGCTGCTCGTCCGGGTCGCCGAGGAGCTCGCCGCTGACATCGGCGGTTGCCATGATGGCGTCCATCAAGGGGGCCATGTTCTGGCCGTGCAGGATCAGCGCCTCGGAGTCGCGGAACCGCTCGAGGACGATCGCCTGGGATTCGTCGTCGTTGAAGTACGTGTCGTACTGCAGCGTGCCGACATCCTTGGCCCGCACGATCTCCAGGCACTCGGCGGAGAGACGCTTGAACTGATCGACCATGCCGGGGTGGAACGTGAACCGGACGATGCCTTGCAACTCGGCCATCATGATCTCCTTCAGATCGGGCTCGAGCGCAGCAGCTCGGGGGCGAAGCGCGCACTCGGGGTGCAACGCGGCCGCCGGCATCGGACGACGTCCCGTCGGCGGTGACGACGTGCGAGAGCAGCGGCAGCGGCAACTCGTCGATGTCGACGATCGAACGGATCGCGACCGGTCGACGACCCGCTCGGCGATCGCATCGACGTACTCGCGCGGGCAGCCGCCGGCCGAGCCCGAGCGTGCACCAGACGGGCGACATCGAGCTGTGCGGCGACGGCGGCCAGCACGTGTGACCCGATCGGCGCCAGCACGCGGCTGCGGGCAGGCGGCGACGCCGTCGATCAACACGAGGTCGGCGATCGCCACAGCGCGCGCCAGCGATCTCGGCGGGGATCGGTTCGCACTCGATGTCGGCGCGCTCGAGCATGCGCAGGAAAGCCGGATGCCTCGTGCCGGCTGTCGGCGCACAGCACCCGGGCGTCGCCGCGCCGCAGCGAGCGCCGCCCCGGCGACGGCCGGCCACCCGATCGTGACCACCGTGGCGTCGTCGGGGAGTGCGGCGGCGACCACCCGCGAGGTCGGGTCGGCGGCGATCTCGTCGGCGATCTGCCACGCCAGCCGGCTCGGATCGATCCGAGATGAGCAGCCGCGCGCACAGCCACCACAGCGGCGCCGATCTCGGGGATGACGTTCGACGATCCGGCGGCAGGCGACCACCAGGTCGGGCCCGCTGGCGCGCATCGAGCCGAGCGCGATCGCGGCCTCCCGTGACGAGCTCGGACTCGTCGACCGCACGCGACCTCGCCACGTGGCGCAGGTGCTCGATCGGGTGCATGTGCGAAGGGTACGCCACCGGGATCGACGCTGCCCGGCCAGGCATCGGAGCTGGCTGGGGCACGTCGTCGGGCCTCGCTACGATCGCTTCGCCGTGGCGATCAAACTGCCTGGCGATCTGATGCTGTCACCCGCTCGGCTGCGAGGCGCGCGAGCTCGAGCAGTGGCTCACGACGTTCCACCTGGCGAGCGTCGTGCTCGACCCGTACACCAACGAGAGCTCGTGGGTCCTCAAGAGCGCGGTGCGGATCCTCGAGGGCTTCCGCGGGTCCGACGCCCGGGTCAACTTCGTCGTCACCGCCGACGCGGACGACACGCGTCGCTTCCTCGGGCCGCTGTGCGACGAGTTCCTCGTGTTCTGCGACCCCGACCGAGCGGTCGTCAAGGCGATGGGTCTCGAACGGCTGCCGGCGTTCGTGTTCGTCCGCGTCGACGGCGAGCTGGTGGCCAAGGCCGAGGGTTGGGACCCCGCCGCGTGGCGCGAGGTCGCCGAGGTCGTCGCCGAGACGACGCTACTGGAGCGCGCCGCTGATCCCGACCGCCGGCGACCCGAGCCCGTTCGCCGGTTCGCCGGCCACCGGCTGACGGTCGACCGCCGTGGCCGGCGACGATCGGCCCCCGCTCCCCGACCTGCCGGTCGTCGAGATCTTCGACCCGCTGCGCGCGGCGCTCGCACGAGCACCGGCGGGCGATCGTCGTCGCCCCGCCGGGCGCCGGCAAGACGACACTCGTGCCGCTGGCCCTGCTCGACGAGCCGTGGCTCGGCGGACGGCCGGATCGTGATGCTCGAACCGCGTCGGCTGGCCACCCGGGCGGCCGCCCGACGGATGGCGGACCTGCTCGGCGAGCAGGTCGGCGACACGGTCGGCTACCAGACCCGCGACGAGCGCCGCATCGGGCCGGCGACCCGGATCGAGGTGGTCACCGAGGGCATCCTCACCCGCCGCCTCCAGAACGACCCCGAGCTGCCGGGCGTCGGGCTCGTGATCTTCGACGAGGTCCACGAGCGCAACCTGCCGACCGACCTCGGCCTGGCGCTGGCGCTCGACGTCGCGCGCAACGATCCGGCCCGACCTCCGGCTGCTGGCGATGTCGGCGACGCCCGACACCACGGCGCTGGCCGCGCGTGCTCGGCGACGCACCGGTGATCGAGAGCGCCGGACGGAGCGTATCCCGGTCGACATCCGCTGGCGCCCGATCGAACGACGGGCACGGATCGAAGAGGCGGTGGCCGACGTCGTCCGCATCGGCGCTCCGCGACGAGGCCGGCGACGTGCTCGTGTTCCTGCCCGGCATCGGCGAGATCCGGCGCGTCGAAGCCGGCGCTGCGCGGGCACGCTGCCGAGCGACGTCGACGTGCGTGCCGCTCGCCGGCGCGCTGTCGCTCGCCGAGCAGGACCGCGCCCTCGCGCCGTCGCCGCCCGGGCGGCGCCGCGTCGTGCTGTCGACCGACATCGCCGAGACGTCGCTCACCGTCGCCGGCGTGCGCGTCGTCGTCGACTCCGGCCTCGCGCGGGCACCGCGCTTCGACACCCGGACCGGCATGACCCGGCTGACGACGGTCACCACGAGCCGGGCGTCGGCCGACCAGCGCGCCGGACGGGCCGGCCGCGTCGAGCCCGGGCGTGTGCTACCGGCTGTGGAGCAAGGTCGAGCACGGCACGCGGCAGGCCCACCGGACAGCCCGAGATCGAGGAGGTCGACCTCGCCGGGCTGGCGCTCGAGCTCGCGGCGTGGGGCACCGCCGCCGACGAGCCTGGCGTTCATGACCGCCGCCGCCGGCCAAGGCGCTGCGGGCCGGCCGGCGAGCTGCTCGCCGAGCTCGGCGCGCTCGACGCCGACGGGCGCATCACCGCACATCGGGTCGCCGGATGCTCGGCCTGCCGGTGCACCCCCGGCTGGCGGCGATGCTGGTCGCCGAGCCGAGCGCGCTCGGCTGCGCGATGGCGGCGTTGCTCGACGAGCGCGACGTCCTGCGCGGCGCCCGCGACGAGCTGCCGAGCGACCTCGCGCTCCGTCTCCGGCTGCTCGCCGGTCGCGGCCGCCACGATCAGGCCGACCGGCGCGCCGTCGAGCGTGTCCGCGACCGGGCCGCCGACCTGGCCCGCCGGCTCGGCATCGCGGTTCGACGCCGGCCACGATCGACGCCGATCGCGCCGGTGCCGTGCTGCTGCACGCCTATCCCGACCGGCTCGCCGCCCGCCGCCGCCCGGGCCAGTTCCAGCTCCGATCCGGCACCGGCGCCTGGCTGCCGGACAGCGATCCGCTGGCCCACGAGGAGTTCGTCGTCGCCGCCGATCTCGACGGCCGGCGCGACCGGTCGCGGATCCGGCTCGCCGCCGGGCTCGACGCCGACGAGGTCGCGCGCGAGCTCGACGACCAGGTCGACGAGTCGCGTTCGGCTCGAGTGGGACCCGAATCGCGACGACCTCGTCGAACGCGTCGAACGCCGGCTCGGGGCGATGCGGCTCGGCGAGTCGATGCGCCCCGCCCGGGCCGGACCCGCCACCATCGATGCGCTGCTCGCCCGCGTCCGCGCCACCGGCCTGGCGGTGCTCGGCTGGTCGACCGACGTCGCTCGTCGCTGCGCCAGCGTGTCAGCTTCCTGCACCGCACGCTCGGCGAACCGTGGCCCGACTGGAGCATCGAGCACGCTGACGCGCACGCTCGACGAGTGGCTCGCGCCCGTACCTCGCCGGCGCCGTCGGGCGCGCCGATCTCGAGCGGATCGACCTGACGACGGTGCTGCGGTCGCAGCTGCCGTGGCCGGAGGGCGCCGAGCTCGACGAGCTGGCGCCCGCCGTCGTTGGACGTTGCCGACCGGCCGGACGGTGCCGATCGACTACTCCGGCGACGAGCCGGCGGCCCGCGTGCGGGTCCAGGACCTGTTCGGCACCACGGTCCACCCGACCGCCGGCGGACGCCCGATCGTGCTGCACCTGCTGTCGCCCGCCGACCGGCCCGATCCAGATCACCGCCGACCTGCCGGGCTTCTGGTCGGGCAGTTGGGCCGAGGTCCGCAAGGATCTCGCCGGCCGCTACCCGAAGCACCAGTGGCCGGTCGATCCTGCCGTCGCGCGCAACCGAGGCGACTGAAGGATCGTTGACACGCCGAGTACGGTTTCCCGATCGGACGACGGTGTCCTCGCAACTTCGATGACGCCGGCTCGCGGCGCACGCGAGTCGGCTCGTCGCTCGCTGACCTGGCGCTGACGTCGCTGTCGCTCGATCACGGTGGTCGCGCGTGCCGGGCGGCGACCGACCGCCGCGGCCGCCGGCGTCACGTCGCGGTTCGTCGCCGCCACTCCGTGCCGGCTCGCCGACGTCGCGACGGCACCGGCGTCGAGCGCATCGACGGCCAGATCGATCCGCGTACGCGTCGCCGGGCGTGCGGCGTGCCCGCCGACGCCACCGCCGTCGCCCTCACGGTGACGGTCGACAGCACGGTCACACCCGGGGCCGGATACATCTCGATCTGGCCGGAGGGCGCGCCGATGCCCGACCGCGTCGATCGTCAACTACCGGTCCGGCGAGGTCGCGCGCCAACGCCACGATCGTCGCCATCGGCGTCGGAGGGGCGGTCGATCCTCTACGCCCGCAACGGCGCTCCGGTCGTCGTCGACGTCACCGGCTGGTTCGTCGCCAGCACGGCATCCGCCGATGGGCGGTTCGTCCCGATCACGCCGACACGCGCGATCGACACCCGCGAGCCGCCGCGGTCGGCACCGCTCGCACGCCGGCGAGACGATCAACGTCCCGCTGCCACCCGGTGTCCCGGCCGACGCCGCCGCGGTGGCGCTCACCGTCACCCTCACCGAGTCGCCCGGCCCCGGATACTTCACCGTGGCCCCGGCCGGAACGGCGCAGCCGCCGACGTCGACGGTGAACGCCGACGGGCGCGGGCAGACCCGAGCGGCCGGGGCGATCGTCGGCGTCACCGGCGCCGGGCTCGACGTGTACTCGTACGCCGGCGGGCACGTGATCGTCGACATCACGGGCTGGTTCACCGGCGCCACCGCGCCGGTCGCCAGCGACGGCCTGTTCGTCCCCGAGCCGGCTCCGCGTCGCCTGATCGACACCCGCAACGGCGATCCGATCTGGGCCGGCGGCGGCGTCGAGATCGCCAACGTCGCCCCCAACGCGGCGGCGCTGGCGCTCAACGTCGCGATCGTCAACCCGATCGGCCCGGCCTACCTCACCGCCCACCCGGCGCGTCAGGCCGCGGCCGCCGACGAGCACCGTCAACGCCACCTCGAGCAGCGAGGTCGCGGCGGCGATGGCGATCGTGCCCACCTCGCAGGTCGGGGTCGGCGTCTTCTCGAACGCCGGCGCCGACGTGGTCGTCGATCTCGCCGGCTGGTTCGTCGGCACGCCCGGGCCGGCGCCGATGCCGCCACCGACCAACGTCCGCCCGCCCGATTGCACGTCGACCACCGATCCGGACGGGCCTCAACAGCTACTTCCAGCGGCGGCGCGGCGCTCGACCGGAGCCGACTACCAGCGCGCCTTCGCGCTTGCCCGACGGGCGCGTGCCTGTGGTTCTTCCAGGACGTCTACATCCGCGGCCGGCACCGGCGTGTCGACGTTCGCCCACAACGCCGGGCTGGTCCAGAACGGCGCGTGCTTCACGTTGCTGCAGACCGGCAACTTCGCCAACCCCAACGAGTACCTGTTCCCCGACCAGCACCCAGCAGCCACAGCACTGGTTCTGGCCGTTGTCGGGCGACATGGGCGCCGACGGCACGGTTCCACCTGTTCGTCGCCGAGATGCGCGAGAACGGCCCGACCTACCTGTCGTTCACCGAGCCGATCGCGACATGGATCGTGGCGATCGACCTCGACCACGATGCAGGTCGTCGACCGGCGTCCGGCGGTCAACTCGTCGGCGGCGCTGTACGGGTTCTCGGTCGAGTCGACCGACAACTACACGTACCTGTACGCCCACTGCCACCGGCAGTTCGGGTGGGACCCGTTCCCGTTCGTCGAGCCCGCCGGTGTACGTCCACGACTGGGACTGCGCCGACCGCATGACCGTCGCTCGCGTGCCGAGCGGCCAGTTCGACCAGCCGCTCGCGTACTGGAACGGATCGACGTGGGGCACCGACGCCGTCGCAGGCGGTCAACGTCGTGCCCGACCGGCCGGCTCGTGAGCGCCAGCCAGATGTACTTCGTCGACGGCAAGTGGGTCTCGATCACCAAGGTCGGCGACTGGTTCGGCGACACGGATCGAGATCGACGTCGCCACCCGGCCGCAGGGCCCGTTCACCAACGGTGCGCACGATCGCCACGCCCGCCAAGTGCCAGACGTGCAACACGTACTTCGCCTCGTTGCTGCCGTTCCGCGGCAGCGACGGGTCGCTGCTGATCGGCATCTCGAACAACGTCTTCGGACCGCTCGACCTGTCGCGCTACGACCCGACCTTCTTCGCCACGCCAACGGTCTGACCGCGACGCCGCTCGGCGTATCGTGACGGCATGTCGACGACTTCGAGTTCACCGAGCTGCTCCCGCTCGGCCACCGACGCCACGCCGTACCGCTGGTGCACGACCGAGGGGGTGTCGACCTTCGAGACGCCCGGAGGGCACGTTCCTCAAGGTCGAGCCGGACGCCATCCGCCGGCTCACGGCCGAGGCGATGCACGACATCGCCCACTTCCTGCGGCCCGGCCACCTGCAGCAGCTGGCGAACATCCTCGACGATCCGGAGGCGAGCGCCAACGACCGCTTCGTCGCCCTCGACCTGTTGAAGAACGCGGCGATCTCCGCCGGCGGCGTGCTGCCGATGTGCCAGGACACGGGCACCGCGATCGTGAAGGCCAAGAAGGGCCAGTTCGTGTTCACCGGCGGCGGCGACGAGCGGGCGATCGCCGCAAGGCGTCCACGACACCTACCTCACGAGCAACCTGCGCTACAGCCAGATGGCGCCGCTCACGCATGTACGACGAGGTCAACACCGGCAACAACCTGCCGGCCGAGATCAAGATCGCCGCCACCGACGGCGACGCCTACAAGTTCCTGTTCATGGCCAAGGGCGGCGGCAGCGCCAACAAGAGCTACCTGTTCCAGGAGACCAAGGCGTTGCTCAACAAGGCGACGCTGCTGCCGTGGATCTTCGACAAGATCCAGACGCTCGGCACCGCCGCCTGCCCGCCGTACCACCTGGCGATCGCGATCGGCGGCACGTCGGCCGAGCACGCCCTCGAGACCGCCAAGCTGGCGTCGGCGCGCTACCTCGACAGCCTGCCCACCGAGGGCTCGCGCGCGCGGGCACGGCTTCCGCGACCTCGACCTCGAGCAGGAGGTGCTGACGCTCGCCCAGACGACCGGCATCGGCGCCCAGTTCGGCGGCAAGTACTTCTGCCACGACGTGCGCATCGTGCGCCTGCCGCGCCACGGCGCGAGCTGCCCGGTGGCGATCGCCGTGTCGTGCTCGGCCGACCGCCAGGCGCTCGGCAAGATCACCGCCGAAGGCGTGTTCCTCGAGCAGCTCGAGCGCGACCCGGCGCGCTTCCTGCCCGACACCACCGAGGACGACCTCGACGGCAGCGACGTCGTCCACATCGACCTCAACCGCCCGATGACGCGAGATCCGCGCCGAGCTGTCGCAAGCATCCCGGTCCGCACGCGGGTGATGCTGACCGGCCCGATGGTCGTCGCCCGCGACATCGCCCACGCCAAGATCAAGGAACGGCTCGACGCCGGCGAGCCGATGCCGCAGTACATGCAGCGACCACTGCGTCTACTACGCCGGGCCGGCCAAGACGCCCGAGGGCTACGCCTCGGGCTCGTTCGGACCCACCACCGCCGGTCGGATGGACGCCTACGTCGACCAGTTCCAGGCGGCCGGCGGCTCGTTCGTGATGCTCGCCAAGGGCAACCGCTCGAAGGCCGTCACCGACGCCTGCCACGCCGCACGGCGGCTTCTACCTCGGATCGATCGGCGGGCCGGCGGCGCGGCTGGCGCTCGACAACATCAAGCACGTCGAGGTGCTCGAGTACCCGGAGCTCGGGATGGAGGCGGTGTGGAAGATCGACGTCGTCGACTTCCCGGCCTTCATCGTCGTCGACGACAAGGGCAACGACTTCTTCCAGCAGGTCCGGGCCGAGGCCGCCGAACGCTCGGCCCGCGTGGCGATTCGCTGACGAACCGCGTCAGTCGCTCAGTCGGTGGTCTCGTCGCCCGACGAGTCGAACTCGGACGGCTCGAGCACGAGGTGGGTGTAGATGGCTCTCGCCGATCGCGTCGCCGGACTGTCGACTTGACCTCGAGCTGGAGCGCGAACTCACCCGGGCCAGGGGCGACGAACGGGCACGACCAACCGGACCTGGCTGACGACGTCGTCGAACTCGTCCTCGCACACCAGCGGCCAACCGTCCTCGGGGGCATCCTCGGACGTGTCGCCACGGCGCGAGGCGAACACGCTCACGACGCCGTCGCGCATCGGCACCGGCCCGCTCCACCCGATCACGAACGCGGCCTTGTAGGCGACACCTTCCTCGAGCTCCTCGGGCAGGCCGTCCTCCTCGCCGAACACGACCTCGACCGGCTCGGCTTCGGTGTCGTCTGCGATCGAGGGCGATCACCGTCGCCGCCAATCCCGCCGGCGATCAACACGCCGGCCGCCACCGAAAGCCCCTTCACCCGTCCTAGTCTGCCGTCACACCAGCCGGTTCCGCCAAGCAGGATCAGGCCCGATCAGGCAAGGCTGACCAGGTCGAGCCAGTCGTCGCTGAAGTAGTCGACGTCGCCGTCGGGCATCAGCAGCACCTTGGTGGGCGCCAGCTGGGTGACGAACTCGGTGTCGTGGCTGACGAACACGATCGAGCCCTTCCAGGCTTGAGCGCGTCGGCCACCGCCTGACGCGAGGGCGGATCGAGGTTGTTGGTCGGCTCGTCGAGCAGCAGCAGGTTGTTGCGACCCGACCATCAGCATCGCCAGCGCCAGCTTGGTCTTCTCGCCGCCCGACAGCGTGCCCGGCATCCTGGAACACCTTCTCGCCCGACAGGCCCATCATCCCGAGCAGGCCGCGCAGCTCGGTCTCGGTGAGGTTGATGCCGGGCGGCACGTCGGCGCGGAGGTTGTCGAGCAACGACGCGGCCGGGTCGAGGTTGTCGTGCTCCTGGGCGTAGTAGCCGGGCGTCACGTTGTGGCCGTACGTCGAACTGCCCGAGGTCGGCCTCGCTCTCGCCGGCGAGGATCCGCAGCAGGCTCGTCTTGCCGGCGCCGTTGAGGCCGAGCACGAGCAGCCGCTCGCCGCGACCGAGGTCGAACCCGACGTCCTCGAACACCGGTGGGCCGCCGTATCCCTTGCACAGGTGCTCGGCGACCAGCACGGTCTGCCCGCACGCCGGCGGATCGGGGAAGCGCACGGCGATCGCGCGGGTGTGCTTGGGGGCGTGCACGCGATCGTCCTCCAGTGCGATCGATGCGCTTCTCGATGCTGTGCGCCATCGCCGCCTTGGTGGCCTTGGCGCCGAAGCGGTCGACGACACCGCTGCAGGCGGGCGATCTCCTTGCTCTGCTGGGCCGCCAGCTTGGCCAGCCGGCGCTCGTCCTCGGCGCGGGCGGCGATGTACTGGCTGTAGGTGCCGCGGTACTCGACGATCGTGCCGACCGCGGTCTCGGTGGGCCGGTCGAGGTGCAGGACCCGCGTGATCGCCTCGTCGAGCAGGTCGAGGTCGTGGCTGATCACGAGCAGCGCGCCGCGGTACTGACGGAGGAAGCCCATCAGCCACAGCTTGGCGTCGACGTCGAGGTGGTTGGTCGGCTCGTCGAGGCACAGCACGTCGCTGCCGGCGAACAGGATCCGCGCCAGCTCGACACGCCGCCGCTCGCCGCCCGACAGCACGCCGATCGGCAGCTCCATGCGGGTCTCGTCGAGACCGAGCCCGGCCGCCAGCGCCCGGGCCTCGCTCTCGGCGGCGTATCCGCCGTTGACCTGGAAGTTCTCCTCGGCGCGGCTGTAGCGGGCGACGTTGCGCTCGGTCGGGGTCTCCTCCATCGCCAGGCGCAGCTTCTCGATCCGCACCAGCTCGTCGTCGATGCCACGTCCCGACAGCACGTGCGTGACCGCCGTGCGATTCTCCAGTGGCCTGGTCGATGCGCGGGTCCTGGGGCAGGTAGCCGAAGCCGCCCTTGCGCACGACGCTGCCGGCCGCCGGCTCGACGGCCCCGCCGAGCACCTTGAACAGCGAGGTCTTGCCGGCGCCGTTGCGGCCGACGATGCCGACCTTGTCGCGGGGCATGACGGTGAAGCTGGCGTCGGCGACGACGAGCCGACCGCCGACCTCGACCGAGAGCGCCTGCGCCTGGAGCACCGCACCAGGCTACGGTCGACTCGATGGCGACCACGCCGGGCGATCTGGGACAGGCCCACCGCAGGCGACATTCGCCGGTGGCTGCACCGATCGCCGCCGGTTGCTGCCTGGTGGCAGGCGCCGTGTACGTCACAGCCGTCGATCCGTCCGACGGCGGCGTCTATCCCACCTGCCCGTTCCGGGCGGTGACCGGCTGGTGGTGCCCCGGGTGCGGGCTCACGCGAGCCACGCACCACCTCTTCCACGGCGACCTCGCCACGGCGTTGCGCTACAACCTGCTCGTCGTGCTCGTGCTGGCGCTGATCGTCGCCGCCTGGATCGGCTGGTACCTGCGGTCGACCGGCCGCCCGCTGGGCCTCACCGCCCGCATCCCGGGCTGGGTGTACGCCGCGGGCGATCGGGGTGCTCACCGTCTTCGCCGTCGTGCGCAACCTGCCCGCCGTCGACGGACTGCGCGGCTGAGCTCAGTCGGTCGTGTCGCCGGCGGAGTCGTCGACGTAGTCGCTCGGGAGGCACGTTCCGTCGTCGTCGCCGGGCGCCTTGCCGAACGCCGCCGCGGTCCTGATCGAGAAGCGCTTCATGCCGTCCTCGGTGAGCTCCAGGCCTTCGTCGTCGAGCAGGGCGACGTCGTCCCCGCCGGCCTCGGCGAACTCGACGATCAGGACGTTCGGGTGCGATGTCGACACGGTCGCGGATGACGTCGTTGACCGCAGCGCGGCCGTCGTCGACCTCGAGCAGCGTGAACAGCACCGTCGGCCGCGGCGACACGCGTTCGAGCACCGCGTCGAGCTCGGTGGCGAAGGCCTCGACGGCGTCCGGATCGGTGCCGTCGACCTCGCTCCCGAACGACAGCGCGATCGCGTCCCAGTCGGTGCCCGCGTCCGGGTCGAGCCGGGCGTCGAGCACTTCGTCGGCGAAGTCGAGCTGGCGCCCCGATTCGGCGTCGATCTCGGCTTCCCACCCGAACAGCACGAGCCCTTCGCACATCAGGCCGTCGTTGCGCGGCGCCGCCGAGGCGAGCACCGAGTCGCCGATCAGCAGCACCCGGTCGCCGGAGACGATGTCGCCGATCGGCGACTCGATCGGCTCGTCCGATGTCGACGGTGCCGTGGTCGGCGGCGGTGCCGTGGTGGGCGGCGGCGGTGGTGACGGCAGCGTCAGCGCGTCGGTCGGCGGGTCGGGCAGCACGCCGATCGCCACCGTTTCCGGCACGTCGAGCAGGGTCGGCGAGACCTGTTCACCGTCGTCACCGCATCCGGCGATGACGCAGCACCGCACCGACGACGGCAACAACACTCCGTAGACGCATGTCGGCGCCGTCGCCGCGATCAGCGCTGACGCAGCGAGTCGCGGATCTCGGTCAGCAACTCGATCTCGGTCGGGCCGGCCTCCTCGTCCTCGGCTTGCTTCCAGTGGTTGTAGGCCTTGACGATGAAGAACAGGACGATGGCGACGACGACGAAGTCGATGATGGCGCTGAACACGAGCCCGATGCTGATGCGGGCGTCACCGATGTCGAAGCCGATCGCTCGAGATGTCGGACTCGCCGAAGATGGCGGCGATGATCGGGTCGATGACACCGGCGATCACTTGGTCGACGATCGCCTTGAAGTACAGGGCCATCACCAGGGCGACCGCGATCATGACGATGTCGCCCTTGTTGATGAACTCCTTGAACTCCTTCCACATGTCCTTCATCGTCCATCCTTCCTTCGAAATCGGTCGCTGTACCCGCGCCGCCAGTCAAGCACATCGTCCGCGACCGTCGGTGCGACACCGCCGGACGGGCGCGGGGCAGCACTACCTTTGCCGAATGAGCATTGACGCTCCGATCGGCGAGGAGCACGAACCCGAATTGCTCGACCGGATCGACGCGCTCCGCGTCCTGCGCGCCGACTCACCAGAGGAGAAGGGTCGCCTGCTCGAGGAGATCGGTGGGCCGGGCAAGGTCGAGCAGGACATCGTCGACCAACTCTCGAAAGTCCGGCCCCTGTGGCAGCCGCGCAAGTTCGGTGAAGCGCACCGGATGGCGATGCGGTCGCTCGAGGTGCTCGACCGCAACGGTGTGCGACGGGCGCCGATGCCGCGCCTGCTGGGGCCGCTCAAGCCGATCGTCGGATACTTCGTGCAGTTGGTGACGCGATGGATCGTCCGCCGCTACCAGAACAACCTGGCCGGCAACATTCGCGGGCTGTACGAGCGACGCGAGGCCAACTCGGTGTGGGGCAGCGAGGAGCACATGCTGCTGCGGCGGGCTCGCATCAACGCCGTGCAGGTCGAGCGAGGGTTGCGGTCCAACCCGGTCGGGCTCCCCGGCTTCCTGCTCGGTGGGGCTGTGCTGTCCGGGCTGTTCTCGTTGATCGGACGCGGCACTGTCGTCGGCGTTCGAGAACGAGCTGAGCCGGATCGCGGTCGGCATCGTCGTCGGTCTGATGATGCTCGGACTGTCGTGGGTGGCCATCTACGCCGCGTCGGTGGCGCGGCGCCGGATCCGGCTCACCACCGAACAACCGGTGCAAGTGCTGTACGACGTGATCGGGGCCGCCGGCTCGCCGCCACGCGATCAGTCGTACGTGTTCGCGGTGGTTGCGATCATCCTGTTGTTGCTGGCGGCGTTGGCGATCCCGGTCGTCGTGTCGGTGTTCGTCGTCTGAAGCGACGCGCGGTCAACTCGGAAGTGCCGACGGCTCCGGGGGCCGCACCTCGTCGAACGAGTCGATCCGGCGCAGCGAGGGGAACAGCCACGCGAACGACGTGGCGATCAGCATCGTCATGATCCCCCCGAGTGCGATCGACCACGACAATCCGAACACCTTGGCGGCGACGCCGCTCTCGAACGCACCGAGCTCGTTCGAGGCGCCGATGAACACACCCTCGACGGCCGTCACCCGCCCGAGCTGATCGTCGGGCGTCGCCAGCGGCACGAGCGAGCCGCGGATGAACATCGAGATCATGTCGGCCGCCGAGATCACGACCAGGGCGAGGAATGCGACCGCGTAATTGCGGGTGAACGCCGAACACCACGGTGCCGAATCCGAAGATGGCGACGACCACGAGCAGGGTGGGCCCGACCCGCCGCCGCACCGGCCGCACGGCGAGCATCACCGCCATCAGGGCGGCACCGATCCCGGGGGCGGCCCGCAACCACCCGTAGGCGATGTCGCCGACCCCGAGACGCTCCTCGGCGACGGCGGGGATCAGCGCGATCGCGCCGCCGAACAACACCGCGAACAGGTCGAGCGAGATCGCCGCCAGCACGATCGGGGTGTGGCGCACGAAGTGCAGGCCCTCGAGCGCCGTGGAGAGCGTCGGACGTTCGGTGATCCGTTCCGGCACCCGCACGTAGGTGATCAACAGCACCGGGACGATCGCCAGCAGCTCCATCACACCGGCGACGGCGTAGGCCTCGGCCGGGCCGATCGAGTAGAGGAAGCCTCCCAGCACCGGCCCGACGATCGCCGACGCCGTGAAGGTCGCCGTCCACAAGGCGATCACGTGGGGGAACTGGGTCGGGGTCGTGATCAACGGCGGGATCGCCCGCCGGGCGGGCGACAACATCGCCTCGGCAGCACCGAAGGCGAAGGCGATCGCGAACATCGGCAGCAGGCTCGTGGCGTCGGCCATGCTGTAGATCACGAGCGCGCCCGCGCACAGCGCCCTGGCGAACAGGAACAGCGCGGTCACGCGCCGCCGGTCGAACCGGTCGGCGACCCAGCCGCTGACGAGCACCAGCAGCACCGCCGGGATGAACTGAGCCAGCCCGAGCAGGCCGATGTCGAGCTCGTCGCCGGTGAAGTCGTAGGCCTGCTTGAAGAGCACCGTGACCATCAGGTTGAGCCCGATCGAACCGAACGCGGTCGACACGAGATATCGCCTGACGGCCCGCTGGCGAAGGACCTCGCGGGCGCTGCTCACCGGCCGGAGGCTATCGACCGACCTGCGAGCGATCGCGATCGTGTGACGCTTGTGTCCGTTCGATGACAAGACGCGTGTTATTCATCGTCAGTTTGATAATTGCTCGACACGCAGGCACGTCGCCGGTGTACACAGTGCGCCATGGACATCCGGCGGGAAGTGTTCGGTGCGGCGGTACGACTGGCGTTCGTGGTCAGCACGATCGCCGTCGCACTGACGCTGGTGCTCGAGGCGATCGGCGACGTCGACCCGACGCGGCTCGTGGCCGCGGTGGCGGTGGCCGGCTTCGTGTCGAGCTGGATGATGACGGGCAGGGTGTGGCGTTCGGTCGCCGTCTCCGTCCATCGCGTGCGCTGATCGCCACCTGCTCCCGGTTCCACCCGTGCCCGTACGATCGGGCGCGTGAAGGTACGCATCGGCTTCGGGCTCGGAACGCGCACCCGACTCAACGACGACGCGGTTCGGCCATGTCGTCGACGAGCTGGAGCGGCTCCGATTCGACAGCCTGTGGGTGTCTGAACGGATCAACTCCGAAGCGCCCGACCCGCTGGTCGCGATGGCGTTCGGTGCCGGGCGCACCGAGCGGCTCAAGTTCGGCATGAGCGTGATGGTGCTGCCCGGACGCAACCCGGTCGTGCTCGCCAAGGCGCTGGCGACGCTCGCCACGCTGTCCGGCGGACGGCTGCTCCCGGCGTTCGGGTTGGGCGTCGCCGACGACCGCGAGCAGCAGGCCTTCGCCGTCGAGCGGGCGGAGCGGGCGGCATGGTTCGACGAGGCGCTGGCAGTGATGCGCCAGTGCTGGACCGGGGAGCCGGTCGAGCACGCCGGTGAGCGCTTCACCTACTCGGGTGTGCGGGTGCGGCCGGTCCCGGAACGGATGGACGTCTGGCTGGGCGGGATCGCGCCCTCCGAGCTGCGGCGCGTCGGCCGTCTCGGCGACGGGTGGCTGCCATCGTTCGTGACCGCGGCCGATGCCGAGGCGGGGCGACGGGTGATCGAGGAGACGTGCGCCGCCCACGACCGCGCGATCGAGCCCGACCACTACGGCGTGCTGATCCCCTACGCCAATGGGCCGGTGCCCGACGAGACCCTGGCGACGCTCGCCAAGCGGCGCCCCGACCTCGATCCGCGATCGCTGATCCCGACATCGTGGGAGGCCCTCGCCGAACGGATCCGCGGCTTCGTCGACGTCGGCACGAGCAAGTTCGTCGTGCTCCCGCTCACGGAACCCGTCGACGAGCCCGAGTGGACCAGCCCACCTCGAACACGCGGCGGGAGCGCTGTTGCCACTCGACAGACGCTGACTCGCGCAGCCCCGACAGCACGTGCGCGGGCTCAGGCGGGCGAGCGTCGAAGCGGAGCGGAGACAGCGAGCTCGGAGGGCGCAGCCCCGACAGACGCGGCGGCGTTGCGGGCGTGGTAGCTCGAGCGGGTGAGCGGGCTGGCCTCGACGTGACCGATGCCGAGCTGCTCGCCGATCGCCTTCCAGCGCGGGTACTCGTCGGGGGTGACCCAGCGGGCGACCGGCAGGTGGTGCGTGGTGGGCCGCAGGTACTGACCGATCGTGACGATGTCGCATCCGACCCCGGCGAGGTCGGCGAGGGCGCCGACGATCTCGTCGTCGGTCTCGCCGAGGCCGACCATCACCCCCGACTTCGTCACCAGCCCCTCGGCCTTCGACCGCGCCAGCACCGAGAGGCTCCGGGCGTAACCGGCCGAGGGACGCACGGCGCGTTGCAGGCGGGCGACCGTCTCGAGGTTGTGGTTGAGCACGTCGGGCCGGACGTCGAAGAGGATCCGGAGGGCGTCGTGCGAGCCCTTGACGTCGGAGATCAGCGTCTCGACGCGTGTCTCCGGGCGCCGGCCTCGAATCGCCTCGACGCACGCCGCCACGTGCGCCATCCCGCCGTCGGCGAGATCGTCACGGGCGACCATCGTGAGCACGGCGTGGTCGAGTCGCATCCTGGCCACAGCTTCGGCGACACGGGCCGGCTCGTCGGGCGATGGCGGCAACGGCTTGCGCGTGTCGACGAGGCAGAAGCCGCAGGCGCGCGTGCAGCGATCACCGAGCACCATCAGCGTGGCCGTCCCCTCCGACCAGCACTCGGACAGGTTGGGGCAACCGGCGTCCTCGCACACGGTGATCAGGTCGAGCTCGCGGATCGTGCGCTTGAGCTGCATCGCCTCCGGCCCGAGTTGCAGCTTGGGCCGCAGCCAGTCGGGCTTGCGCGACTCGATCGAGATGCCGGAGGTCACTCCGGCCTGGTGCAGCCTGGCGTGCGAGCGCGGTTGAACGGCGACCCGATCTCCGGGCCCGGCGCCGCGCGAGAACGGGACGAGATCGTCGGGCCGGTGGTGCCAGGCGACGTCCTGGCGTTCGATCCGGCCGGCGCCCCATCGATGCGCCGCCAGACGGGCGACGACATCGGCGACCTGCTCGATCGACACGTCGATGCCTTCCTCGGCGAGCGACGTGACCGGTCGATCGGCGATCCCGCAGGCGACGATGTGGCGACGCATGTAGGCCATGTCGGTGGTGACGTTGAGAGCGAACCCGTGCATCGTGCGGCCGCGGGCGAGACGCACGCCGATGGCGGCGATCTTGCGTGGGTTGTCGCCGTCGGCGTCGACCCACACGCCCGGATAGTCGGGCAGCCGGCCGGCGCCCGGCACACCGAGCTCGTCGAGCACGTCGATCAACAGCGCCTCGACCGAACGAACGTGTTCGAGCGAGCCCTTGGCGTTGGGCAGCGACAGGATCGGATACCCGACGAGCTGGCCGGGCCCGTGGTACGTGATGTCGCCACCGCGCGTGACGGCCACCAGGTCGGCCCCGACGGCGGCCGGGTCGCAGCGCAGGTTCGCGGCCAGATCGGCGTGCTGGCCGTAGGTGAACACGTGCTCGTGCTCGAGCAGCAGAAGGTGCTGCTCGTGCCCGCGCTCGAACAACGCTTGTTGCACGGCGAGCGCCTCGCGGTACGGCACTCTCCCCAGCCATCGCACCCGCAGCGGGTCGGTGCGCGCTGGGGCGGTGCTCATGTCACAGCTCGGCCGACCAATCGCGGGTCTCGAGGATCTCCTTGACCTTCTTGAGGAAGCCGGCGGCGTAGGCGCCGTCGAAGGCGCGATGGTCCCAGCTCATCGCCAGGTTGCCGACCGGATGGATGGCGATCGCCTCGGCGCCGCCGGCGGTGTGGGCGACCACCGGGCGCCGCACGATGGCGTCGGTGGAGATGATCGCGACCTGCGGCTGGTTGATGATCGGCATCGTGAGCACCGAGCCGGCCGAGCCGTTGTTGGAGATCGTGAACGTCCCGCCCTGGATCTCGTCGGGGCTCAGCTTGCGTGCCCGGGCGCGGTTGGCGAGATCGCTGATCTCGTGTGCCAGCGCCTTGAGCCGCTTGGTCTCGGCGCTGCGGATCACCGGCGCCAGCAGACCCTCGTACTCGAGGTCGACGGCGATGCCGAGGTCGACGTAGTGATGCACGATCAGCTCGTCGCCGCGACACGCTGGCGTTGAGGTGCGGGAACTCGGCGAGACCGTCGACGATCGCCCGGCAGATGAACGGCAGGTAGGTGAGGCTGAAGCCCTCGGCGGCCTTGAACGCGTCCTTGACCGCGAGCCGGGTGGTGTCGACGTTGGCGAAATCGACCTCGACCACGCTGAAGGCGTGCGGCGAGGTGGACTTGCTCATCACCATGTGGTCGCCGGTGAGCTTGCGGATCTTCGACAACCGCACGGCCGAGTCGCGCTCGCCCGGAACCGGTGCCGGCGCGGCGCCGGAGCCGGAGCTGGCGGCGGGCGCCGGGGCAGCGCGGAGCGGCAGCCGGGGCCGGGGCGGCGGCGGCAGGTGCCGCAGGCGCGGGCGGCGGGAGCGGCAGCCGGACGTGAGCCGCTGGCAGTCGATGTAGTCCATCACGTCTTCGCGGGTGATCCGCCCGCCGGGGCCGGTGCCGGTGATGGCGTCGGGGTCGATGCCGTTCTCGTTGACGAGCCGGCGCACCACCGGTGACAGCAGCCGGCTGTCACCGGAGCCCGATGCGGCAGGTGCTGGAGCCGGTGCGGGAGCGGGCTCGGGCGAAGGCGGCGGAGGCGGGTCGGCGAGCGCAGGGGCCGGCTCGGGTGCGGGCGGCGGCGCAGGTGCGGGCGGCGGCTCGGGTGCGGTCGGGCTCGGCGTGCGGCTCGGGCTCCGGTTGCGGTGCCGGTTCGGCGGCGGCGTCCGGCGCGGGTTCGGCGGCCGGTGCCGGAGCTGCGGCGCCGGCGTCGCTGCCGATCACGGCCACGACGACGCCGACCTCGACCGAGTCGCCCTCCGGGACGCGGATCTCGGTGACGACCCCGGCGATCGGTGACGGCACCTCGGTGTCGACCTTGTCGGTCGACACCTCGAACAGCGGCTCGTCGGCGGCGACGGTGTCGCCGACCTTCTTGAACCACTGCGTGATCGTGCCCTCGGTGACGGTTTCGCCGAGCTGGGGAAGGGTGACGTCGGCCATGGCTGGTGTGTTCGCTCCTGTGTCGCTGTTCGGTCGTGGGCGGTCGGTCGGTCAGCCGTTGAAGTTGCGGCCGGTGAGCGACAGCATCGTCTCACCGAACAGCTCCGAGAGGCTCGGGTGGGGTTGGATGAACTCGGCGACCTCGGCCACCGTTGCTTCCCAGTTGACGGCCAGATAACCACCCGACAGCTGCTCGGTGACCCACGGGCCCACCATGTGCACGCCGAGCACCTGGCCAGGCGTGCCGTCGGGGTTCTTGCGGGCGACGACCTTCACCATGCCTTCGGTCTCGCCGACGATCTGGGCCCGGCTGTTGAACTTGAACGGGTGCTTGCCGACGACGACGTCGATCCCGGCTTCCTTGCAGGCGTCCTCGCCGGGCCCGGCCCAGGCGACCTCGGGGTGGCAGTAGATCGCCCACGGCACGCGGTCGTACATGACCGGCATCGGGCTCTCGCCGAGGATGTGCTTGACCACCAGGATCGCTTCGGCGTAGCCGACGTGCGCCAGCTGCGGGGTGTCGATCAGGTCGCCGATCGCGTACACGCCCGGTTCGCCGGTGCGGCAGTACTCGTCGACCTCGACGAAGCCACGCTCGGTGACCTTGACCGAGGTGCCGACGAGGCCGAGCTGGTCGGCGTACGGGCGCCGCCCGACCGACACGATGCAGGCGTCGACCTCGACCGACTCTGCCCTCGCCGAAGTGGATCGTGGTCGCACCGCTGTCGTTCGGCGTGTGGCCGGTGACCTTGACGCCGGTGCGGATGTCGATCTGCTTCTTCTTGAAGCTGCGCACGACGACGTTGGCGACGTCGGCGTCGAGCCCGGGCAGGATCTTGGGCAGGAACTCGAGGATCGTCACCTTGGCGCCGAGGTCGGCGAACGTCGATGCGAACTCGCATCCGATCGCCCCGCCGCCGATCACGGCCATGCGGGCCGGCACGGCATCGAGGTCGAGCACCTCGTCGCTGGTCATGATCGGCCCGCCCCGCTCGAAGCCGGGGATCAGGCGCGGCACCGAGCCGGTGGCGAGCAGCACGCTGGCCCGGTGATCGCGGTCGTCGCCCCGTCGTTGCCGGTGACGGTGACGGTATGGTCGGCGCCGAGCGAACCGATCCCGTTGAACACCTCGACCTTGCGGCCCTTGCACATCGCCGCGATGCCACCGACGAGCCCGGCGACGATCTTCTGCTTGCGGGCCTGGGTGACGGCGAAGTTGACGCTGGGAGCGCTGGAGTCGATGCCGAACTCGGCGGCGTGCTCGACGTGGCGCTTGACGGCGGCCGTCTCGAGGAACGCCTTGGCGGGAATGCATCCACGGTTGAGACAGGTGCCGCCGAGCGCATCCTTCTCGACCAACGCCACTGCGAGACCTGCGGAGGCGCCGTACAGGGCGGCGGCGTAACCGCCCGGCCCGCCACCGATCACGACCAGATCGAACGAGTCACTCACAGTGGCAACCGTAGCGGGGTTACCGCCGAGTACCGCACGGACGTGGGGTGACGCGGGTCGCTATGCGAGCACCCATCGGGCGCGCTCGTCGCCGCGTTCGTAGAACAGCACGCGCGAGTCGCCCTCGGCCCCGGAGACGTCGAATCGGACGATGCACCGCTGCTCGGCGACCGTGGTGGCGGCACATTGCGACGGCCTCGGAAGCGGGCGCTGGTTGCGCCGCCTGACCGGAGGCGATCAGGTGGAAGCCCGACGTGCCGTCGGGATCGTCGACGCCTCCGATCGTGACCGTCACGTCGAGCACGCCGTCACCCTCGATCGACGACTCGACGACGATCCGCATGTCGCCGATCACGGCCGGCGCACCGATCGCGACCGGCGGCTCGCCGTCGTCCTGGCGACTGAGCTGGATCAGGAACGCGGCGCCGGCCGCCATGATGGCGATTCCACAGGCGAGCGCCAGCAACAGCAGCGTGCGAGTCTTCATCCGGCACCCGAGGCTACGGGGGAGTCGGTGGATCACTCGCCGGCTGACGACGCCGACGCAGGCGTAGTAGCGCTCGTCGTAGGCAGGGTCGTTGAAGACGTTGTACCAGTTGCGGCCCTCGAAGCATTCGAGCTTGGCGATCTCGGTCGGCAGTTCGGCGGCGGTCGAGCTGACCGGACTGCACGAGCGCCAGGAAGCAGGGCCGGGCGGCCTCGACGGTGGCGATGAAGTCGGCATCGCTCATCGAGTACAGGGTCGTTCGGTCCACGACACCTCGGCGTAGCCGCACTCGGGGAAGCGCAGTGCGACCGGGACGTACGAGGCGTCGATCTCGCCGGTGGCGATGTACTGCTGGAAGCAGGCCGTGGCCTCGGCGACGCCGGGCTCCTGGTAGCAGCGGTCCCAGCCGCTGGCTGTTCCGGAGGCGTCGGCGGACGGATCGGTCGGGGTGGTCTCGACGGGAGCGGTGCCGGGCAGGGTGGTGTCGGGAACGCCGTCGCCATCGAGGTCGGCCGGAGGAGTGGTGGGATCGGGCACGCCGTCGCCGTCGAAATCGGCGGGCGGAATCGTGTCGACGACCCCGTCGCCGTCGACGTCGACCGGTGCCGGCTCCCAGCTGCCACTGCCGCTGTCGCTGCCGATGTCACCGATGTCGCCGATGTCGTCGAACTCCCCGCTCCCCAGACCGCCGAAGATGTTGTCGAGGAACTCGACGCCTGCCGGCTCGGCGAGCTCGATCAGCTCGTCGATCTCCTCGCGGTCGAGGGCCCGCAACACGGCCAGGTAGCTCTCGGTGACGGTGGTCGTGGGGCTCACGTACCAGCGGTCGTCGTGCGATCGCAGCTCGATGCCGATCGGCTCGATGTCGTCGAGCGCCCGGCCGAGCGAGTCGAGGAAGGCTTGCACGGCGGGCATCTCAGCGAGGGCGTCGTCGACCTCGGGGAGGGACGCCTCGCCGACGCACTGCTCGAACAGCTCGCCGTCGGCCTCGGCCCGGATGCAGTCGTCGGCCCATTCGATGCGGAACGAGACGCTCTCGCCGGCCTCGCCGGCGGTTCCCTCGATCGTGAGCGCATCGAGGAAGACGGTGCGTTGCCCGCCGCTGCCCTCGACCCGGAACTCGCGGTCGGTGATCGCCAGTTCGATCGGTGCCGTGTCGAGCTCGGCCTGTGCCTCGTCGAGGAAGAGCGGGGCGTAGCGCTGGAGGGCGGCCGCCTCGCCGGGATTGAGCAGTTGGATCATGCCCGCCAGGTCGAGCGCTTCGATGCGATCGAGCATGGCGTCGACGGCGGCCTCGGGCGACTCGCCGCCATTGGGGGCGAGCCCCTCGAACGGGATGTCGGGCGGCGGGTCGAGCTCGCTCCGCAGCTGCTCGGCGAGGGTGTGGAAGAGGCTGAAGTACCAGCGGCCGTCTTCCTCGACGGCGGTGAGGCTGAAGTCGAGCTCTTCGGTGGACTGCTCGACGGTGCCACGGATCTCGGTGACGTCGGCCGGATCGAGGTTGTCGGTGATCAGTTCGCCGATCGGGAAGGCCTGCCCGTCGACCGTCGACGTGGCTTCGGAGCGCATGTCGACGTTGACGATGTCGGCGACGTTGGTGGAACGCACGGTGACCGACTCGAACTCGAGCTCGATGTCGACGCCCTCGATGTTGGCGAGGTCGGCCTCGGGCGACAGCACCTCGAGCCGCGTGAGCTCGCTGACGAGATCGATCATCGGATCCCTGAACACGTCGCGCTCGCCGGGCGAGAGCACGTCGATCATGCCGAGCACGTCCTCGTTCTCGATCGCCGTCAACAGCTGGGTGCCGAGCTCGTTCGGCGTGGCCGCGCCGCCCTGGGCGGTGCCGTTGAACTGTGAGACCGCGAACACACCGGCGGCGCCGACGGCGACCACCGCAGCGACGGCGGCGCCGACCAGGACCTTCGATCGGCGCGGCCGGCCGGGCGTGCCGGCGACGGGCTCGACGATGGTGGGCTCGACGATGGTGGGTCCGGTGAGATCCGGCGGAACCAGCAGACGGGCGGCGTGAGGGTGTGAGTGCGTCGGCGACCGGTGGCGCCGTGGGCGGGACGACCTGGAGCCACCGCGTGCCCACGGCGAGGGGGATGAAGCGGGTGGTGGCGGGGGCGGTACCGCCGGCAGCCGAGGGGCGGCGTCGGCGAAGACCGATGACGGCCAGCGGGCGCAGGGGGAGGTGCGGGCGGCGGAGGCGGCAGGCGGCGGCGGGACGGCGACAGTAGGCGGGGGTGGCGGCGGCGGAGGCGGGGGTGGCGGCGGCACGTGTGCCGTCGTCAGCACCGGCGGCGGAGGCGGCGGGGGGACCGGAACGGGCGGCGGAGGCGGGGGCGCCGGCGCCGCGGCGGGCGGAGGTGGCGGGGGCGGCGCCTGGGCGGAGGCGCTGGCCGGCGAGGGGAGATCGGTGAGGACAGGCGCCCGTGGTGGCCACTCATCACTCGGCGCGGCGGCACCGGGTGGGATCCAGGGGGAGCTGTCCATCGTGTTCGACCATACCCAACGTTGTGGACTCGACCTCGTCGTCTCGGCGGGGAGATGTCACCGTGTTATCGGGAGCGAATCTGCCCGGCTTGAGGAAAAACAAACACTTCTCGGCTCGCTCCCAGGCCGGATGGACGCGTCGCCGCCGGGCGCCGGCCTGCCGTATGGTCCGTGGTATGCGAGTCGGGATCACCGGCGCTTCCGGCCTGATCGGCACCGCCCTCACACGCCACCTCGAGGCCAGTGGACACGAGGTGCGGCCGTTCGTGCGCCGTCCGGCCGGCGCCGAGAGAGATCAGCTGGGACCCCGATCGCGGCACCCTCGATCCCGCAGACCTCGACGGTCTCGACGCCGTGGTGCATCTCGCCGGAGCAGGCATCGGCGACCATCGCTGGACCGACGAGTACAAGGCGTTGGTGCTCGACAGCCGCGTGCTCGGCACGACGCTGCTCGCCAAGGCGATCGCCGCCAGCGGCGGGCCCCGAGTGCTGCTGAGCGCCTCGGCGATCGGGATCTACGGCAGCTCGCGACGCCATGGTCGACGAGCGCAGTCCGCTCGGCGACGACTTCCCCGCCAGGGTCGGCATCGCCTGGGAGGCGTCGACGGCTGCCGCCGAGGACGCCGGAGTGCGCGTCGCCCATCTCCGCACCGGGATCGTGCTCAGCGGACAGGGAGGCGCGCTGAAGAAGATGCTCCCGCTGTTCAAGTTCGGGCTCGGCGGCCGCTTCGGCGACGGGCGGCAGTGGATGAGCTGGATCTCGATCGACGACGAGGTGCGGGCGATCGAGCACCTGCTCGACTCGGACGTGGCCGGGCCGGTCAACCTCACCGCACCGAACGCCGTGCCGCAACGCCGACTTCGCCAAGACGCTCGGCGGCGTGCTCGGGCGGCCTGTCTGGCTTCCCGTACCCGAGTTCGGGCCCAAGCTCCTGCTCGGCAGCGAGCTCGCCGACTCGCTGGTGTTCGGCTCGCAGCACGTCGCTCCGACGGTGCTGCTGGCCGACGGCTTCCGATTCGAGCACCCGCAGCTCGAGCAAGCCCTGCGGGCCGTGCTCGGTCGCTGATCACGCGACCGATCACGCGGACGCGGGTGCGGTCAGTTCTTGACCATCTGGACGTCGACCTCGATCTGGACCTTGTCGCCGACCATCACACCGCCGGTCTCGAGCGGGGCGTTCCACTCGATCCCGAAGTCCTTGCGATTGACGGTCGTCGACGCCGAGAAGCCGGCCCGCGTACCACCCCACGGGTCGCCGGTGACGCCCTCGAACTCGATGTCGAAGGTGACCGGCTGGGTGACTCCCTTGATCGTCAGGTCGGCGTTGAGCTTGTACTCGTCACCGTCGACGGTGATGCCGGTCGACTGGAGCGTCATCGTCGGGTGCTGGGCGATGTCGAAGAAGTCGTTGGTGCGGAGGTGGCCGTCGCGGTCGCCGTTCCCGGTGTCGATCGACGCCATCTGCACGACCGCCGACACCGACGAGTCGAGGATGTTGTCGGCGATCGTGACCTCGGCGGCGTAGTCGAGGAAGGTGCCGCGCACCTTGGTGACCATCATGTGACGGGCGACGAAACCGATCCTGGAGTGGACCGGGTCGACGGTCCACGTGCCGGCGGGGATCTCGGGAAGCGGCATGGCTGGCACCTCAACGTTTCTTTCGCTGGAGAACAACTGGACTGCAACGTAGCAACGAAATACTTGCGGACGCAACCGTTCCTCCGTGGGCAGTACAATGTTGGCATGTCCACCGAGGCCCGCTCTCCGGCCGCCGTCGCTCCCGCCTGGCTGCTCCCCGCCGAGATGCTCGCCTGGCGCAGCTTCGTCGAGACCTACGCCGACCTGATGACGGCGCTCGAGGCCGACCTCGCGCCGACCGGGCTCAACGCTCGGCGACTACCAGGTGCTGGTGTACCTGTCCGAGGCTCCCGAGCACTCGCTGCGCATGTGCGACCTGGCCGTCAGGCTGCAGCTCTCACCGAGCGGGCTCACCCGCCGGCTCGACGGCCTGGTGCGGGCCGGGCTGGTCGAGCGGCGCGGTTCCGACAGCGACCGCCGGGTGATGCTGGCGGCGCTCACACCGGCCGGGCTGGCAGCGCCTCGAGGCATCGGCGCCGATCCACGTCGAGAGCGTGCGCCGGCACATGATCGACCGCCTCGACGCGTCCGAGCTGGCCGTGCTGGCGTCGGCGTTCCAGAAGATCCGCGCCGGGCTCGAGCGACGACAGCCCGACGTGACCTCACTGCCGCGCGGATTCACCTGTCACGTCGCCAACATCGGCGTCAAGGACGACACCGACGACTTCGTCGTGATCAGCCGCCGAACGACCGGTCGCCGCCGCCGGCGTGTTCACGCGCAGCCGGTTCGCCGGACCGAGCGTGCTCATCAGCCGCGAGCACCTCGCCGACCTGACCGCCCAGGCGGTGGTCGTCGTGTCGAAGAACGCCAACGTCGCCAACGGGCCGGCCGGGCTCGACGACGCCCGCCGAACTCGTCGACGGCGTCGCCGCTCGGCTCGGCTGCGCCGCCGACCGACGTGCTCGTGGCGTCGACCGGCGTGATCGGCAGGCGCTACCCGGTCGACCGCATCCGCGACGGCGTCGCGGCGCTGCCCTCCTCGCCCACCGGCACCTCTGCCGACGACGCCGCCCGCGGGATCATGACCACCGACACCGTCCCCAAGGTCGCCTCGGCGACGATCGGCGACGGGCCGGCGCGTGTGGTCGGCATCGCCAAGGGCGTCGGGATGATCGAGCCCGACATGGCCACCATGATCGCGGTCGTGCTCACCGACGCCGAGCTGGCGCCGAGCGAGCTCGAGCCGGGCCTTCCGCGACGCGGTCGACACCACCTTCAACTGCGTCAGCATCGACACCGACACCTCCACCAGCGACACCGCCGTGATCCTCGCCTCCGGTGCGGCGGGCACCGGTCGACGGCGCCGGCGTTCGCCGCCGCCCTCAGATCGGTGTGCCTCGACCTGACGAAGATGATCGCCGCCGACGGCGAGGGCGCCGAGACCCTGATCGAGGTCACGTCGACCAGGCTCGCGACGCGGCCCAGGCCAAGCGCGTCGCCAAGTCGATCGTCAACTCGCCGTTGGTCAAGACCGCGGTGCACGGCGCCGACCCGAACTGGGGGCGGGTGGCGATGGCGGTCGGCAAGTGCAGCGACGACACCGACATCGATCCCGACCGCGTCGTGATCCGCTTCGGCGCGACCGAGGTGTACCCCACGCAGGTCGGCGACGACGGGCTGGCGAGCTTGTCCGACTATCTCGCGCGGCGACGAGGTCGTGATCCACGTCAGCCTGGCGATCGGCGACGCCGCCGCCACGGTGTGGGGCTGCGACCTGACCGACGGCTACGTGCGGATCAACGCCGACTACACGACCTGATCACGTCCGTCGTGATCAGGTCGTTCGCGGTGTGTCGATCAGGCGCCCGCCGGCGGGACGCAGCGCCGAGTCGAACCAACCCGACACGTCGACGATCACCTCCGTCGGCGTCAACGTCGACACACACACCTCACCCGAAGCATCCACCGGCACCACCACCGCATTCGGCTCCACCACACCCGCCGACATGTAGTTCACCGACGACGTCTCCGGCTCCGCCGACCGCACACGGCCACACCCGCAACCAACCCGGACCAGCCGGATCAACCGCCGTCACATTCAACGCCACACCCGCCACACCCGAACCCGGCACACCAGCACGCACCCAACACCGGCACCCGCAACGGCGAACCCGGCACCACCGTCCGCGCCAGACCATCACCCGCCTCACGCGTGTCGACCAACCGCCCCGACCCCGACCGCAACGCCGAGTCGAACCAACCCGACACGTCGACGATCACCTCCGTCGGCGTCAACGTCGACACACACACCTCACCCGAAGCATCCACCGGCACCACCACCGCATTCGGCTCCACCACACCCGCCGACATGTAGTTCACCGACGACGTCTCCGGCTCCGCCGACCGCACACGGCCACACCCGCAACCAACCCGGACCCGCCGGATCCACCGCCGTCACATTCAACGCCACACCCGCCACACCCGAACCCGGCACACCGCCGCGACCCAACACCGGCACCCGCAACGGCGAACCCGGCACCACCGTCCGCGCCAGACCATCACCCGCCTCACGCGTGTCGACCAACCGCCCCGACCCCGACCGCAACGCCGACGTCGAACCAACCCGACACGTCGACCATCACATCCGTCGGCGTCAACGTCGACACACACACCTCACCCGACAGCATCCACCGGCACCACCACCGCATTCGGCTCCACCGCACCCGCCGACATGAAGTTCACCGACGACGTCTCCGGCTCCGCCGACCGCACACGGCCACACCCGCAACCAACCCGGACCCGCCGGATCAACCGCCGTCACATTCAACGCCACACCCGCCACACCCGAACCCGGCACACCAGCACGCACCCAACACCGGCACCCGCAACGGCGACACCCGGCACCACCGGCCGCGGCGACGACGGCCGCCGGCGATGGCTCGATCACCTGGTCGCGCAGGAACAGCGAGAACTCGGCCCGTCCCGTGGCCGTGAGATGCACGTTGTCGGAGAACCAGCGGTTGGCCGCCACGTCGTCGCTGGCCGACTCCCAGTCGAGCACGAACATGCTCGCTCCATCGGTTGGCGGCGGCGGCGATGGCGGCGTTGGTGGCGGCGAACTCGGCCGCGCCGCTCGCGACAGGTTGACCCACGCGACGCGGCCGACCTGCGCGGTCGCGCAGCGTCGGCCATGACGGCATCGATGCGGCCGGCCATCGCGCCGGACGTCGTCGTTGTAGCCGAGCTCGACCACGACCAGGTCGGTGCCGACCGGCACGGCGGCGGCGCCGCCGACGCCGTCCGTCGCTGCCGCCCTGCGTGCGGCGCGCCACGAGCGTGTCGAACGTCGTCGAGGCGAACACGCCGTCGAGCAGGATCCGGAACGCCCCGACGTCGCTCGCCGGCCACGCTCTCGCCGACCGAGTCGCCGATGAACGAGAACGGTCGAGCTGTTGGACACGCCGCGGATGATCGGGACGAGCTCGAAGCCCGGGCGACGGCAGCCCGAAGGCGTTGCGGAAGTCCCACGCCGTCGCCAGCGTGCGTGCTGCCGCGGACGACCTTGTTGGCCCAGATGCCGTCGAAGGTCGACGACGGCGTCGTGCACCGTGCCGACCCCGTTGGCGCTGGCCGAGCCCGTACGTCGACGGCGACCGCGTCGGCGTCGATGATGCGGGTCCAGACGTGGTTGGGGTTGCCGGGCACGTCGTCCCACGGGTCGTCGACCGGCGGGAACGCGCCGCCGGCCGTGCGCGGGCCGTTCGACGCCGAGAACTCGGTCGAGACGATGGCGCCGTTCCTGCACGCGGACCGTGCCCGCGGTCTCGGCGATCGCCTGGTTGGTGAGCGCGTGCTCGACGCGCGACGAACCCGGCCGAGGTCGGCGACGGACGCGTGGCGGCACCCGCCGTAGACCTGGCACGACGAGGTGTCGCACGTCTTGGCGTACGAGTAGCGGTTCTGCGAGAGACCGTACGAACGGGCGGCGACCGCCTGTGCCCGGAGGGCGTTCATCCCGGCTCCCCCACCGGCCGAGCCCCAGCTGGCGGCGACTTCCTTGCGGGATCACGCCGCGCAGGTAGAGCTCGACGTCGAGCTGGTTGACGACGCGATTGCCGTCGGTGGTGTTGCGGAACTCGACCAGGCCGCGGTAGTGCGTGATCGAGCCGTCCGGCTCGCACAGCGCCGAGCACGTCGCCGGATGCCGCCGACGCGGCGTCGACGGTGGTCGAGAACACGATCGGGCCCGGCGTCGCACTGGCGAGCGGGACCCACCCGGACGCCGGCTCGGTGCTGCCCCAGCAACCGGGCGAGGCGGCGCCCCAGACGTCGAACTGGTTGGCGGCGGTCTCGAACGCGAACAGCGCGCCGTAGCTGGTGGCCGATCCGTTCCACTGCGCCTGGCCGCTCGGCGAGATCACGCGCGACCTGGGCGTCGCCGTCCCAGCCGGTGAGGCGGACCCGCAGCCCGGGCTCGGACGCCGCTCCGTTGGCGGTGCCGCCGTAGTACGAGTCGAGGATCGTCTGCCACGACTGGCCGCCGTTGACGGCGCGCCCGTAGGCACCCCATTGGCTCATGCCGCGGCCGTGGCCGTTGCCGACTCCGCGGGCGACGAAGGCGATGATCTGGTCGTTGCCGGGAGGTGCGGCGGACAGCCTCAGCCGGCGCGACGGCGACGAGCGATGCCGCCAGCGAGAGCACGACCGCGACGCCCCAACCCGTTCTCACCCGCACGACAGTAGCGATCCGTCACGCGTTCGTAATGTCAGGTCGATGGGCCGAGCGCTGGGCGGCGAGCGCCGCTTCGGCGACCGCCATCGAATCGACGAGGTCGTTCATGGCATGACCGGAATGGCCTTTGACCCATCGGAACGTCACCGGCCCGGCATTGACCAGCTCGACCAGCGGCTTCCAGAGGTCGGCGTTGGCGACCGGTTGCTTCTTCGAGTTCTTCCAGCCGTTGCGCTCCCAGTTCGCCCACCACCGGTCGCGGAAGCAGTTGATCACGTAGGTCGAGTCGGACACGACCACGATCGGCCCTGCCTCCGACCCGACGCCGAGCGCTCGCAGCGCTTCGAGCACGGCCTGCAGCTCCATCCGCTGATTGGTGGTGTGCGGCCGCCCCGCCCGAACCGTGAGGTTCGCCGTCGGGCTCGACCGCCCAGGCCCATCCGCCCGGTCCGGGGTTGCCGGAGCAGGCGCCGTCGGTGTAGACGACGACCGGCGCGACGTCGGGCTCGGTGGTCACGCGACGGCGATCCTGATCAGGCGTTCACCGAGGAACTGCTCGGCGATCATCACCGCCGCGTCCGACTCGAAGTGGACGCCGTCGGGACGCACGTCGTGGTCGTCGTCCAACTGTGCGGCGGAGAACCAGGCGGCGAGATCGACCACGCCGACCTGGTCGGGTTGGTCGGCGGCGATGGCGTCGATCACGCCCCGCACGACGGCGTGCCTGGCCGGATCTTCCTGACCCGTGTCGTGGTTCTGCCATCCCGCGTTCGGGACGGGCGGGGCGATCCAGGCGACCGACGCCGGCGCCGCCGGCGAGCATGCGGTCGGTCAACGCCCGGTAGTCGGTGTCGATCCGCGTCGCGAACTCGGCGTCGAGCGGGGTCAGGCGGTCGCCGCCGTCCCATCGGTGGTCGACGACGTCCCACGTCGTGACCATCAGCATCACGACGTCGGGCTGGAGCTCGGCGACGCGGTCGGGCAGCTGGCGTTCGAGCCAGTCGGCACACTCGGCCGGCCACGCCTGCCACCCGAAGAGCTGGCGCTCGCCACCCGTCACGAAGCCGCACCCTTTGGCGATGACCACCTCGACCTGTGCCAGCTCGGGGTTGGCGGCCGCCCACTCGATCAGACCGGCTGACGTGCGCTTCGGCGGTCGAGTCGCCGGCGACGACGATCCGCACCGGCCGTGACGAGCGCCGGCAACGGCGGCCTCGGTCGTGGTCGTCGAGGTCGACGTCGTCGAGGTGGTGCTGACGGCCGGCGCCGTCGTCGCCGGCTCGGGCTCGGATCGCGGCCCCGATGGTCGGAGGCGCGACCGTGGCCGGCGCGATCGACGTCGGCGGCTGGGTCTCGAGCTGGAGCGGTTGCAACGCGGCCTCGTCGACGTCGATCGCCGCCGCGGCGACGTCGCCTCGTCGGCCTGCCAGTAGTCGCCCAGCGCTCCCGGCACGACGGCGATCGCCAACACCACGACGGTGGCGGTGCCGATCGCGCCGGCGGCGAGCGTCGGTCGCCGGCTCGTGCCCCGGTAGCGGCGGATCGGCTGCTCGACGCAGCATGTACGACACCTGGGCGAGCGCCAGCGTGATCGGCAGCTGCACGCGACACCAGCTGCCAGCCGTCGAGCCCGGTGCGCGTGCTCGTCGACGATCACGAAGATCGGCCAGTGGTAGAGGTAGACGCCGTAGGAGATCCCGCCCAGCCACACGAGCGGCGACGTCGACAGCACGCGGCGCAACGGCGACTCGGCCTGCAGCCCGAGCACCAGCGCGCCCGAGCCGAGCGCGATCACGCGGCAGCCAGCCTTCGTAGGCCGGACCGCCGGCGGCCGGGAACGTCACCACGCAGATCGCCAGCGCCGTCAGTGCGAGCGGGGCCAGCCACGCCACGCGGTGGCCGACGGTGCGACCGGAGAGCACGACCGCCAGCAAGGCTCCGACGAGGATCTCGCCGACCCGGGCCGGGGTCGCCCAGTAGGCGGCGTCGGCGCCCCACACGATGGCGATCACCGGGGCCGCCAGCGCGAACACGGCGGTGAGCGATCCGAGCGCCGATCGTGCGACCGCGGTGCGAGCGCGCCCGGCGCAGGATGAGCGCCATCGTCGGCGGCCAGACCCAGTAGAACTGCTCCTCGATCGCCAGCGACCAGAAGTGCTCGACCGGCGACGGGCGCCGCCGGCCTGCTGGAAGATGCTCTGGTACGAGCCCTCGCCGGCGAGGAACACCCAGTTCGCCACCTGCAGCAACGCACCCGAGCACCTCGCGCCGGAGGTCGGCGACGCCGTCGAACAGCGTCGGTCACGACGGCCAGCGACGACGATCGCCAGCAGGCAGGCGAGGCTGGCCGGCAGCAGTCGCCGGACGCGCCTGGCGTAGAACGCGGCCGAAGCTGATCGAGCCGGTGCCGGCGTGCTCGGCGAGCAGCAGGCTGGTGATCAGGTAGCCGGACAGCGTGAAGAACACCGAGACGCCGAGATAGCCGCCGGAGAAACCCGGGACCTCGGCGTGGAACAGCAGCACCACCACCACCGCCAGGGCGCGGACGCCGTCGAGCGCCGGCTGGTAGGCGATCGTAGCGTTCGTGACTCATGCGAACCCGCAGTGTACGGGCGGGCGTCGCCCTCGTTATGGTTCCGTGCGATGCCTCGACCACGCCGGTTCGCCCCGGCATAGGCGCAGCCCGTCGCAGTCACCGCTCGCATCGGCCGCGATCGTCGCCGCGCCGACGTGCCTGGCGGGCTCGCCGCGCCGGTCGCCAGGCGGCGCCGGCCGAGCAGTTCATCACCGCTCCCGGACCGCTCGGTCCGATCACCGTGCTCGGCGACTCGGTGTTGCTCGGGCTCGCTGCTGTACTCGCCCACGCTGGCCGAGCAACTCCGTCGACGCGGTTGGGGGCCGGTGCGGATCCGCGCCGGCGAGGGCTACAGCACGGGCGCCTTCAACACCAACTCCGACGTGGAAGGTGTCGAACTGGATCACCACGTGGCGCTCAGCAGGGCTGGGATCCGGTCGACCTCGTGATCAACCTCGGCGCCAACGACTCGGGCCTCTGCGGCGCCAACGTCACCTGCGCCTACGACGCGATCATGCACCTGGTCAACACGATCGGGCCCGGACATCAGCATCTGGTGGCCGAAGATCACGCGCTTCTTCACGTACACCGATCAGCAGAACGCGTGGAACCAGGCGCTCGACCAGGTCGCCGCCGAACGCGCCGACTTCTGGACGTGGGACTGGCCGACCGAGATGGCTCACCGGCGGCTACTCGTCGCCTGACCGCACCCACCTGTCGGCCGACAGCTACCGCAAGCGGTCGCAGGTGATGGCGCGCGAGATCACCGCCGACCTCGCTGCAGGCCACCCACGTCGGTGGCGACGCGCCGCTGCCCCAGGCGATCGGCGCTCCGGCGACGTTCGTGCCGCTCCCGCCGATCGGGTCGCTCGACACCCGCAGCGGCGGCGGTCCTCCCGTCGCCGGCGGCAGCGCGGTCGAGATCGACATGACGCCGTACGTTCCGGCCGGCACCACCGCCGTCGCCGTCAACCTCACGTCCGACCAGGCGACCGGCCCGGGCTTCCTCACCGGCTACCCGTGCGATCGTCCCCGCAGCGAGGTGTCGAACGTCAACTACGCCCGGCGTCGCCACGCGGCGCGCTCGGCGGTGATCCCGCTGTCGGCCGACGGCCACCTGTGCGTGTTCACCCGCGCCACGGCGCACGTGATCGTCGACCTGCAGGGAGCGTTCGTCGCCGGATCGTCGGACGGGGCGCGGCTCACACCGCTCGACCCACCGGGACGACTGCTCGACACCCGCCAGACCGGCCGCTCGCCGATCCTCGAGATCACGGCGCCCGCCGGCGCTGACGGCGGTGGCGATCAACCTCACCGCCACCAACGTCACCGCTCCCGGGTGGCTCAAGGCGTACCCGTGCGACGGCGATCCGCCCGAGGTGTCGAACGTCAACTACCACCCGGGCGACGCGGTCGCCGAGCGCGGCGTTCGTTCCCGTGTCGTCCGACGGGAACGTTCTGCGTGCAGAGCCTCGAACCCGGTCGACGTCGTCGTCGACATCACCGGCGAGTTCACCGCGACGGCAGCGGGCTCCGGTTCGTGCCCACCGATCCGACCCGCATGCTCGACACGCGCAGCGGGATCGGTGGCTGGGCGCCGATCCAC
This sequence comes from Ilumatobacteraceae bacterium, assembly GCA_963850755.1. Taxonomy (GTDB): domain Bacteria; phylum Actinomycetota; class Acidimicrobiia; order Acidimicrobiales; family Ilumatobacteraceae; genus Ilumatobacter. The sequence goes on from CAWKMO010000010.1 coordinate 106,143, forward strand.
GGCAGCGGCCAGACGCTCGACGTCGGCGTCGTCCCGCCGGACGCGCTGGCGGTCACGGGCACGATCACCCTCGTCGATCCGATGCGGCCGGGCTGGCTGGCCGCCCACCCGTGCGGGCCGGCGCCGTCGACGTCGAGCGTCAACGGCGTTCGCCGTCGACCGTGTTCGCCAACGCCGTCACGGTCGGCGTCGACGACGGCCGGCGGTGTGCGTCACCGCCCTGTCGGCGACTCAGACACTGTTCGACGTCACCGGCTGGTGGGTCGCGTGACCCGCCGCCCAGGCCTCCTCACGCTCGCTGCTGTTGACGACGATCGGCACGATCGTCGACGCCCGCCGTCACGCGCCGGCGCAGACGTGCCTCAGGCGGCACCGCCGTCGAAGCGCGTGTACGTGGTCACCGACTCGGTCGGGCTCGGCGCCGAGCGGCGCACTGCCGGTCGCCTTCCCGCCCGATTGGCAGGTCACGCTCGACGGCGACGCCGGCGAGTTCACCGAGACGCTCGAGTCGAAGTACGTGCGGCCGCGGATGGCGAGCACGCCGGGCGTGTTCGGCGACTACGCCGTGATCGCCGCCGGCTACAACTACCCCTACTGGGACCCCGCGCGGTTCGACCGCAGCATCGACAGCATGGTGGCGACGATGCTCGAGGCGGGCGTGAAGCACGTGTTCTGGGTGACGCTGCGCGAGGTCAAGCCGCAGTACGTCACGCCCGCCGCGTGGCGCCAGATCCAGCCGTACTACTGGTACTTCCCCACCGTCAACGATCACCTCGAGCAGCGCGCTGGCACGCCACCCCAACCTGTCGCTGATCGACTGGGCGGCGGTCGCCGACCAACCCGGGCTCACCTACGACGCGATCCATCTCAACCCCGCCGGGTCGGCGCTGTACAGCGCGATCACCCGCGACGCGATCGTACGCCGCCGACCACCGCACAACCGGCCGGCACGGTCGCCCGTGTGGCGATCCCCGACGCCGCCGGCGTCGCCGCCGTGTCGCTCAACCTCACCACCGACGACCCGCGGGCGGGAGGGTTCCTCACCGCCTACGACTGCGACCAGCCGCGGCCGGAGATCAGCAACCACAACTTCGCCCGCGACGCCACCGTCGCCCACGCCGCGATCGTGCCGGTCAGCGCCGCCGGCGAGGTCTGCGTCTACACGAACACGTCGACCAACCTGATCGTCGACGTCACCGGTCGCTTCGGCGACGACGGCTGCGATCGGCGGCAGCTCGACACGGCTCGTCGACACGCGCGAGCGCGGCACCAGACAAGCCGCTCAGGTCCCGCTCCCGGTCGACATCGGCGACGGCGAAGCCGTGGTGCTCAACGTCACCGCCGTCGACGCCGCCGGACCGGGCTGGGTGCGAGCGGCACCGTGTGACTCGACCGACGAGACGTCGACGTTGAACGTCGTCGACGGCTTCCCGGTTCCGAACGTCGCCGTCGTACGTCCCGGTGCCGACGCGCACCGTGTGCATCACCTCCTCGGTCGACGCCCATCTGATCGTCGACCGCTTCCTCACCTTCGGTGACGGGAGCGGCGTCGACGTCGTCACGCCGCGTCGTGTGCTCGACACCCGTGAGGGACCCGGCACGCCGGTCGCGCCCGGCGGTGTCGCCGTCATCTCGCACGACGTGCTCGATCTCACCGACGCGAGCACGGGCGTGATGCTCAACCTGACCGGCGTCCAGCCTGCGGGGGCGGGCTACCTCACCGCCTATCCGTGCCTGTCGGGTGTGCCGGCCGACGTCGAACCTCAACTATCGGGCCGGCAGCGTGGTGGCCAACTTCGTGGTCGTCGAGCCCGACTCCAACGGCGACGTGTGCATCTACAGCCACGCCGGCGCCCACGTCGTCGTCGACCTGCTGGGCACGCTGTCCGGGGATTTCCGAGGTGGCGTTCCACAACGCCTGCTCGACACCCGCGTGGCGAATCTGCCCGCCGGCTGGCCCTGAGCCAGCCCCTGACTCTCGGCGCGTCCCGGTCCGAATCCCTGGGAACCGTGTCAGAATGAAGCATGATCTTCGACGGCTTCGTGCACCAGTTGCCCGACATCGATCCCACCGAGACGCAGGAGTGGCTCGACTCGCTCGATGCCGTGGTCGACACGCACGGCAAGACACGTGCCCGGTTCCTGCTGTCGAAATTGCTCGACCGTGCCAGCGCCAGCCAGGTCAGCTTCCCCGCCACCGTCAGCACCCCGTACGTCAACACCATCCCCCGCGAGTACGAGCCGTGGTTCCCCGGCGACGAGCACATCGAGCGCCGGATCCGGGCCTTCATCCGCTGGAACGCGGCGATGATGGTGGTCAAGGCCAACAAGCACGCCGACGGGATCGGCGGCCACCTCTCGACGTTCGCCAGCTCGGCCTCGCTGTACGAGATCGGCTTCAACCACTTCTTCCGCGGCAAGGATGCTCCCGGCGGCGGTGACCACGTCTACTTCCAGGGCCATGCCGCTCCCGGCATCTACGCCCGGGCGTACCTCGAGGGGCGCTTGACCGACGACGATCTCGACCACTTCCGGCAGGAGATCGGCCGCGGCGGGCGCGGCCTGTCGAGCTACCCGCACCCGCGGCTGATGCCCGACTTCTGGGAGTTCCCCACGGTGTCGATGGGCCTCGGCCCGATCACGGCGCTGTACCACGCCCGTTTCAACCGCTACCTCATGAATCGTCAGATCGACGACACGTCGCAGAGCCGGGTGTGGGCGTTCATCGGCGACGGCGAGTGCGACGAGCCCGAGACGCTCGGAGCGATCTCGCTCGCCTCGCGTGAGCAGCTCGACAATCTGATCTTCGTCGTCAACTGCAACCTCCAACGCCTCGACGGCCCGGTGCGCGGCAACGGCAAGATGATCCAGGAGCTCGAGGCCGTGTTCCGCGGTGCCGGCTGGAACGTGATCAAGGTCATCTGGGGCTCGAAGTGGGACGAGCTGCTCGCCCAGGACAAGGACGGCGTGCTGCTCAACAGGATGAACTCCACCGTCGACGGTGAGTTCCAGCGCTACGCGGTCGAGTCGGCGACTACATCCGCGAGCACTTCTTCGGCCCCGATCCGCGATTGCGCCAGATGGTGTCGCACCTCAGCGACGACGAGCTGCGCAACCTCCCGCGCGGTGGCCACGACTACCGCAAGCTGTACGCGGCGTACAAGGCGGCCACCGAGAACCTCGGCTCCGGCCGCCCGACCGTGATCCTCGCCAAGACGATCAAGGGCTGGACGCTCGGTCAGGGCTTCGAAGGCCGCAACGCCACGCACCAGATCAAGAAGATGACCAAGCAGCAGTTGCTCGACCTGCGCGACCGGCTGCACATGCACGACGAGATCCCCGAGTCGGCGCTCCAGGAGGACGGCTTCCCGTACTTCCGGCCCGCCGAGGGCTCGATCGAGTATCAGTACATGGTCGAGCGACGCCGGTCCCTGGGCGGCCCCCTGCCGCGCCGCACCACCACCGCCCGCAAGCCGCTGGCGCTGCCGTCCGACTCGACCTTCGTCGAGATGCGTGCCGGCTCCGGCGGCAACGCCGTGTCGACCACGATGGGCTTCACCCGCTTGCTGCGCAGCCTGTGCCGCGACAGCGAGATGGGCGAGCCGCGTGGTGCCGATCATCCCCGACGAGGGCCGCACGTTCGGCATGGACTCGCTGTTCAAGGAGCTCGAGATCTACGCCAGCCAGGGTCAGCTCTACGAGCCGGTCGATCACGACCTGCTGCTGTCGTACACCGAGGACACCGACGGCCAGATCCTCGAGGAGGGCATCACCGAGGCCGGCTCGATGTCGAGCTTCATCGCCGCCGCCACCAGCTACGCCACCCGCGGCGTGCCGATGATCCCCTTCTACACCTTCTATTCGATGTTCGGTTTCCAGCGCATCGGCGACCTGATCTGGCAGGCGGCCGACATCCGCGCCCGCGGCTTCCTGCTCGGCGCCACCGCCGGCCGCACCACGCTGCTCGGCGAGGGCCTCCAGCACCAGGACGGCCACAGCCTGCTGCTGGCGTCGACGGTTCCCGCCGTGCAGGCCTACGACCCGGCCTTCGCCTACGAGGTCGGGGCGATCGTGCGGGCCGGCATCCAGCGCATGTACGGCGCCGATGTGCCCGACGCCGAGCGCGACGTCATCTACTACCTCACGCTCTACAACGAGAACTACCAGATGCCGGCGGTGCCGCAAGACCGTGTCGCCGAGGTCGAGGAAGGCGTGGTGCGCGGGCTGTACAAGTTCGCCGACGCCCCCGAGGGGCCGAGCAAGCGGGCCACGATCCTGTTCTCCGGCATCTCGCACGGGGCGGCACGGGCCGCCGTCACCGAGCTCGCCGAGCACTACGACGTCGGCGCCGAGGTGTGGTCGGCCACGTCGTACAAGAAGCTGCGCGAGGAGGCGCTCGCCGCCGAGCGGTGGAACCGCCTGCATCCCTCGCAGGAGCGTCGTGTCCCGATCGTCACGCAGTTGCTCGAGCAGTCGCAGGGCCCGATCACGGCCGTCAGCGACTTCATGAAGATCGTTCCCGAGCAGATCGCCCGCTTCGCTCCCGCCGGTCGTCCGTTCACGGTGCTCGGCACCGACGGGATGGGCCGCTCCGACACGCGCGAGGCGCTGCGACGCTTCTTCGAGATCGACATGGGTCACGTCGTCGTCGGCGTGCTGTCGGGCCTGCTCGAGTCGGGGCAGGTCGACTCGGGCGCGGTCGACGACGCCATCAAGCGCTACGACATCGAGTCCGACGCGGTCGATCCGTACATCGTCTGAGCACCGGTCCCGGGCGTCGTCGACGATGGCTCTCGCCTGGGTGGTCGACGAGGCGGCGCACGAGGCGTTCGTCGCGCTGAGCGGCGATCGCAACCCGATCCACGTCGACCCGATCGTGGCCCGCCGGCTGCCGTTCGGGCGTCGCGCCGTGCACGGCATGCATCTGCTGCTCGGCGCGCTCGAAGCACTCGCCGTCGAGACCGACCTCGCGCCGCAGCATGTGCGTTGCACGTTCCGGCACTCGGTCGGCATCGGTGATCCGGTCACCACCACGATCGAGGCAGACGGCCGAGAGACACATGGCGATTCGGGTCGGGATCGACGTGTGGGTCGCGGCCGAGATCGATGTCGAGCTCGGCGACGCGCCCGCGGCAGCGCCCGGCTCACATCGAGTCGCCCGCCGCGACGCAACCCGAGGTCCACGACATCCACTCGCTCGACGGCCTGTCCGGTTCGATCCCGGTCAACGTCGACACGGCGGCAGCGTTGCTCCGCTTCCCGCGCCTCACGCGGCGGATCGGGATCGAACCGCTGGCGGCGCTCGTCTCGGTGACCCGGCTGGTCGGCATGCACGTCCCCGGCGAGAGCTCGTTGCTGTCGGGCGTCGATCTCACGATCCACGCGACGCCGGACGCGACGCCCGGCCTGCTCGAGTACGTCGTCACCTCCGCCGACGAGCGCTTCTCGCGGGTGGTGCTCGAGGTCTCGTCGCCCGCGCTGTCCGGCACGGTGTCGGCCTTCGTCCGACCAGTGCCGGTCGCCCAGCAACTCAGCGGCGACGGCCCACGACCTGACGAGTTCAGCGGACAGCGGTGGCTGGTCGTCGGTGGGTCGCGCGGGCTCGGCGAGGCGGCCGTGCTGCTGCTCGCCGCCGGTGGCGCCGACGTGCGCTTCACGTACCACCAGGGCGCGGCGGACGCCGATGATCTCGTCGTGCGCATCCCCGCTGCCTCCGCCTTCCGGCTCGATGTCCACGACCTGAGTGCGGGGTTGGACGCGGTGCTCGCCGACGGTTGGCGTCCGACCCACGTCGCCTACATGGCAACGCCACCGATCTTCGACGGCATGCGCGGCGTGTACTCGGACTCGCTCCGCGACCGGTTGCGAGAGGTCTACGTGGACCGCTTCCTCGAGCTGCTCGATCGGCTCGATGCCGATCAGTTGAGCGGCGTGCTGTGGCCCTCGACGGTCGCCGTCGAGAGTGACGTCCCCGGGCTCGCCGAGTACGCCGACGCCAAGCGCGCCGGCGAGGCGGCGTGCGCACGGCTCGCAGTCGAGCACCCGTCGCTTCACATCGCGACCCCGCGTTTCCCCAGGCTGCTGACCGATCAGACGACGTCGTTCATCCCGGTCGAGTTCGGCGACACCACCGCCGAGCTGCTCGCCGCGCTGCGCGGCGTCGCTGGCTGACGAGCGCCTCGACCGTACACTTGCGGCCGTGTCAGACGCCCTGATCCGCCTGTTCGCCGAAGGCCTCGGCGTCGACGAATCGACGTTGAGTGACGACACGTCGCCCGACAACACGCCCGCAGTGGGACAGCCTGGCGGCGATCACACTGGTGTCGTTGATCGAGGACGAGTTCGCACGTGCGGCTGGGTGCGCGCGAGATCATGAAGATGCAGACGATCGGCCTCGCCCGCTCGGTGCTCCAGGCGAAGGGAGTCGAGCGGGATCTGACCCGCTCCCGCCATGCAGCCGGGAGACGCCCGTCACGCCGCCCGCACCGCCGTCGCCGAATGGCGCACGGTGTCGCGAGCTGACCCCGATCCGGCAGCGCCGACGCCGGCCGCACGGTGCTGGTCGCGGCCTCGTTCACCGCCAACCCGATCGAGCCGGCGCTCGGGCTGGGGCTGGCCGCGGCCGAGCCCGATCGCAATCCGCCCCGCGATCACGTTCGCCGACTACAACCAGATCTTCCAGGTGTGCCTGCAGCCCGCGCAGCACGGCGCCGCCGATGAGACGGCCGACGACATGGTGCTGCTGTGGCGGATCGAGGACGTCTTCGAGCGCGACTTCCATCGCGTGGAGCAACGGCGACGCCGAGGCCTACACGCGGCTGCTCGAGCGGCGCACCGCGCTCGGCGAGGCCTGCCGTCAGTTGGCCGGCGCCGCGCCAGGGCCGGTCGATCGTCTCCGATGCACCGGTGCCGATCGGCTTCGGGCTCGACCACCGCGATCCTCCGAGCTCGACCGACCTGGTCGCGCTGCAGCAAGCGGTGAACCGGCGCTTCGACGACGGCGCTCGGCGCGATGCCGGTGTCGAGCGGCTGCGGCTGGCGGCGCTGCAGCACGCCCACGGCACGCTGGCGACGTTCGACCGCCGCAACTGGTTGATGTACCGCCAGCCGCTACACCGACTGGTTCGCCCACACGCTGGGTGGCGCGATCGCCGAGCTTGATCGCCTGCGCCGCACGCGCGTGCCGCCCAAGGTGGTGGTGCTCGACTGCGACGACACGTTGTGGGGCGGCGTGCTCGTCGACGACGGCATCGGCGGGCTGCAGTGCAGGCGACGCCTTCCCGGGCTTCGCCTACCGGTCGTTCCAGATCGCCGCTCCAGCGCCTCCGTCATCGCGGCGTGCTGCTGGCGCTGTCGCCAGCAAGAACGACGCCGGACGACGGTCGATCGACGCGTTCGCCGACGTCGACGGCATGGTGCTGACCGACGACGACATCGCCGCCCGGCGGGTCGTCGTGGGCGCCCAAGCCGGACGGCATCGCCGAGCATCGCCGACCGAGCTCAACCTCGGGCTCGACGCGTTCGTGTTCGTCGACGACAGCGACTACGAGATGGGCGCGGTGCACGACGCAGCTGCCGACGGTGTCGCACGCTGCGCGTGCCCGACGACATCGAGGAGCTGCCCGACCTGCTCGCCGAGTCGGGCTGGTTCCGGGCGATGCGGGTCACCGCCGACGACCGAGAGCGCACCGCCCGGATGCATCGCCGAGACCGGGCGCGCTCGGCGGCCGCGACGTCGATGTCGCACGACGAGTTCCTCGCCGTCGCTCGAGCTGCGGGTCACGTGATCCGACGTCGGCGCCGACCGAGCTCGGGCGGGTCACCCAGCTGATCAACAAGACCAACCAGTTCAACCTCACGACGCGTCGTCGCATCCGAGGCCGAGGTGGCGGCGCTGCTCGCCGACGACGACGTCGACGGTGCTGGCGTTCGCGGTCGACGATCGCTTCGGCGAGTACGGGCATCGTCGGGGTCATGATCGGCGTCGCCGTCGACGGCGCACGGGTGGGAGCTCGACACCGTGCTGATGAGCTGTCGGGTGCTCGGCCGCGGCGTCGAAACGGCGATGCTGGCCGGCGACCGTCGCACCGCGCCCGCGCAGCCGAGCCGGGCGCGGTCATCGCGCACGTACCGCGCCACCGACCGCAACGCGATGGTCGCCGACCTGTTCGCCCGAGCACGGCTTCGAGCCGCTCCGGCACGACGCGATCGCCGACGGGCAGACGTTCGTGCTGCCCGCCGACAGCGACGATCGACGTGCCCGCATCACATCATCGTGCGCTCGGCCGATCGTGATCCCGGTCTTCGACTCGTTCGACTACTTCGCCGAGCCTGCTGCCGCTGCTGGTCGTGCTCGTGCCGGTGCTGTGCTGCTCGTCGCGCGGCGGCGACGCCGGTGCGGCTCGTGTTCATCGCTCGCCGGCTGTACCTGCTGTTCCTGATCGCCCCGCGGCTGGCGCTGTTCCACCTCGTGATCTGGCGTGGTGGTCGCCGCGTTGCAGCGTCGCTGTCGCCGCCACCGGCGAGCGCCGGTCGCGGCGTGGCCGTGCTGTGGGCGTCGCTGGTGGTCGTGCTGGCGCCGATGATCGCCGTGGAAGGTCTGGCCGATCGACTTCGTGATCGAGTTCAACGTGTGGACCAATCGGGTCGTCAGCGTGACCGTCGACGTGGCTGGCAGGCGATCGACTTCACCGCCGAGGTCGATCGCTCCGATCGGGCTGTCGTTCGCTGCCTTCCGCGCCGCCGATCTGCTGATCAAGAGCAACCTCGGGCTGGTCGACCGGCTGCCCCCGGGCGGGTGCTGGCGTACGGCTTGTTCCCGCCGCTGCTCGTCGTCGGCCCGATCGCCTCGTACGACGAGACGGCCAAGCACGCTCGACCATCGCGTCGCGCTCGACCAGCGCCGCGTCGTCGACGGCGTCACGCAGATCCTGACCGGCCTGTTCAAGGTGTTCGTGATCGCCTACCTGCTCGACTGGTCGGCCGACATCTTCGCCGACTTCGCCGATCAACCCGCCGTGGCGGATCTGGGATCGGCGCTGATCGCCTTCGGCTGGTTCTTCTACGCCAACTTCGCCGGCTACTCCGACCTCGCCATCGGCTCGGGCGACGCTGCTCGGTGCCGACATGCGACCCAACTTCGACCGGCCGTATCCAGCAGACCGACCCCAGCCGCGTTCTGGAACAGCTGGCACATCAGCCTCACCCGCTTCCTGCGCACCAACGTGTTCACGCCGATCGCCGCCGGCCACCCGCAACGCCAGTACTTCGCGACGATCGTGACGATGATGCTGATCGCGCTCTGGCACGGCATCACGTGGGCGACGGTGGTGTTCGGGCTCTACCACGGCGCCTCGCTGGTGCGGCACCGTGATCGCTCGAGCGCGCGGCGGCCGCCGCGGCACGCGCGACTGGTTGCGGGTCGCCAAGTCGGTGCCGGTGTTCTTGTGGTTCGCGCTCAGCCTGCCGCTGCTGCAGCTCGACCTCGACGGCGCGATCGACTTCTACGCGTGCGATGGTCGGGGCTGTGATCGACTGGTCGACGCGCGATCGCGGACCGCGCTCGTCAGCGCGCCGCTTCGGCGTGCTGCGCTCGTGGGGCAGCCTCGGCCGGGTGGCGGTGTGGGTCGGTGGTGTGGTCGCGTGATCGCCTCGGTCGTCGTCGCCCCGCATCTGCCCCCGCTACGCCGATCGCGAGCACCAGGCCGACCAGCCGCCGTCGGGGGTCAGGTACGTCGGCCCGATCTCGCGCACCGACTACGCCGGCTTCCTGCCGCCCGAGCACGACCCCGACGTCGTTCACCGTGGCGTGGGTCGGCGGGTCCGAGGTCAAGCTGCGCGAGATCTCGGTCGCCGGCGCGTTCGACCAGCGCGTCGACACCGTCGGCGGACAGCCCGCTCGAGATCGACAGCTACAACGTGATCGCGCCACGCGTCGATCGACGCCATCCGGGCGATCGACACCGCCGAGCGCAGCGGGCGCCGACGCGATCGTCGTCGCGCTCAACCCGGCCTGGGTCCGCGACCGAGTGGTCGCTGCGCGGGTGGCCCAACCTCGACGTGTCGAACCTCGGCACGTTGTGGTCGCAGCCGTCGTCGTGGTCGTGGGCGCTTGGCGCTCACCGGCCCCGACGACTACGCCTGGCGCATGAGCGCGGGCGGCGTTCCCGCTCGTCGAGGCCCAGACACGCCTCAACGAGTACGCCCGCGACAGGTCGACGCGATCGACGTGCTCGACGTCCGGAACCACGGCGACGGAAGCAGGTCGATGCCGGCGACCCGCGGCTCCCACCCGGCTCGGACATGTGGCTCGTCGACGAGTACGGAACCGACGATGCTCGCCGACGAGGACACGCAGGGTGGCGTCGCTGATCGCCGGCATCGGCGTTCCGCAGGACGAGGCCGCGCTACTTCGCCTGCGCTGCTGCTCGACGACCGCCGAGGACGCCGGCGTGCCGGTGTTCCTGTACGCCACCCCGTTCTCGCCCGAGAGCCTCGCCAATCCCGAGTTCGACGCCCGCGCCCGCGAGGTCGAGGACTACTGGGCGAGCTTCGTCGACGAGATCGACAGCGACCTGGTCGAGCTCGAGCCGCGCTCGATGAGCCGCGACTACGACAGCGCCGGCAACGTTCGGCAACAACGTCCACATGTTCGACCCCGGCCCGTTCGCCGACGTGCTCGTCGCAGCGGCTGTGCGCCCAGTGGGCCGCCGCCGATCCACCATGGGAGTGCGCATGAACTGGAAGGGCCACCTCGTCGAGTCGGTGATCGGGCTCGTGATCGCGCTGCTGCTGATGTGGGTGGCGATCGCCGCCGTCACCGACGTGCCGTTCGTGTACCAGGGCCTGTGACGTGACGAGCTCGGTGCTGACGAGGTCGCCGAAGCCGACCGTCGTCGTCCCACCCACCGACGCACCGAGGGTGTCGTTCGTGCTCGTCGCCTACGGGACCGGCCACATCCTGATCGAGACGCTGGAGTCGATCGTGTCGACCGCCGGCACGATCGCGTTCGAGGTGATCGTCGTCGACAACGCCCATCCGAGAGCCGTCGATCGCTCCTACACCGAGCTGCTGCTGCACACACGCGGCGTGCGAGTGCTGCGCCCCGACGCCAACCTCGGCTTCGGCGGCGGCTGCAACGCCGGCGCCGAGCTCGCCAGAGGCGAGATCCTGGCCTTCCTCAACCCCGACGTGACGCTGAGCGACGGCTGGCTCGAGCCACTGCTCGCAGGTGCTCGACGACGACCCGACGGTGTGGCTCGTCGCACCGACGCTGCTCAACGACGACGGATCGGTGCAGGAGTGCGGCCAAGTGATCTACGCCGACGGCACAACCCGCCCCAGCGCCGGCGCCCGAGGTCGACGGCAGCCCTTCGACGTCGACTACGCCTCGGCCGCCTGCTGGCTCGTGCGAGCAGAGCGCTTCCGCGAACTCGGCGGATTCGACGAGGCCTTCCACCCCGCCTACTTCGAAGACGTCGACTTCGCCCTACGGGTCCAACAGGCGGGCGGCCGCTGCGTCGTCGACCCAAGAGTCGACGTCACCCACCACGCCGGAAGCGGAACCCCCGACCGCCCACCGCCCGCCCACGCCCAACGCGAACTGCTGCAGGCAAAGTGGCCCGGCCTCGCCACCAGCCGGCCGATGCCATCGTCCGGCTAACCCGAGCGATCGCCGCGAAGGCGGCTCCGCACAGATCGCCGGCTCTGTGAGCGCTTCGCGAACGCGTCGTGAGCGTTCACGAGGTGGTGCACTGAACGTTCTGCACCTCCTCTGCGGCTGCGCCTCCAAGCCGGCGTTCAGGGGCAGGTTGTTCCCTTGAACCCGCTCGTGGTCACAGTTGCCACGCGCCGCGGCGGCTGAAGCCGAGTCCAGCGAAGAGCCGTTCGGATGCGATGTTGCCATCGGTGATGGTGGCGCCCACTTCAACAATCCCCGCAGCGGCGAGCGAGGCAAGGCACAGTTGCACGGTCGCCCGGGCGAAGCCGCGCTGTTTGCGTGGTGGAGCGACGACGACAGGGTCGATGTAGTGAACCTCCTTCACGACCACCACGAACGAGAACGCGACGACGATCTCTTGCTCGATTGCGACAAAGGAGTGAGGGCGTTCGATCCGCGTGAGGTACTGGTCGATTGCGGCGTACGCATCATCGAGGTCCTCGCCCTCGTCGTCGATCGTGTTTCGGTAGCCGTCGAGAAGCACCGCCGCGAGCGCATCGCGGTCGGCGTCGACGGGGTGGCGAGCTTTCAGCGAACGCTGTGCTGGTGCGACCAGGATCGGTGACATCCGATACTCGCTACGAGTGTGTGTCATCGGGCGGGTCCGCCACCGTTCACAACACAACCCTAAGGGCCATGATGCGTGTGGCGGGGCGCTGCGAGCTAGCGCGCCCAACCGGCGTTCTGGGACACCTGTGGGCGGCCCGAGGAGACGATCGATCTCTTCGATCCTCGACGTCAACTCGGACTCGCTCGGCGACGTCGTGGGACCTACGTTGCCAAGTCGACGACAGACAGTCCAGCAAGTTGTTGTCAGAATCCAGCCATCAGGCAGCGAGGCGCCCACGGCGGCCCGGCGTCGCGCTGCCGGCGTTCTGGGGCAGTGCACTGATTCCTGATCGGTGCACGATCGCGCTCGCTAGAACTAGCACCGATCTCGCTGAGCTCCCATGTCTTGTCGCACTGGCACGGACGGAGAAAGCACGCTGGCTCGGGTGCTCACGGCTCGGCGACGATCCAGCCGCGACGCTGCAACTCCGCGGCGAGCAGGTCGGACGACATCTCTCGCAAAGCACGCTCTGCAGCGGTCGGGCGTGTCGCACGCGTACGAGCGGGCGGTGGGCTCTCGCTCCGCGCCGCTGCTTCCAACTGGTCAATGAAGGCGTCGACCTCGTCCCGCGTGAACTTGCCACCGGCTTGGCGTTGAGTGAATTCCATCGGACCGCGGGCATCACGGAAGTCGGTGTGGCCGGCATCGTGCAGCAGCGCCAGTAGCTGGCGAACCCTGTGCGCGGGGGCGGGCGGGCCTGACGGCTGACCGAATGCCATGCCAGCAGTCTCGCGCTTTCGCAGCAACAGCTCGCGGGTCGTCGCCCCCGACCGGCGTTCTGGGACAGTCAGGTGATTGCTCGGAGCACTATGAGGGACACGATGCCCATGTGCCGGCTACCTGCGCCCAGTGCGGCCGCCCGCTCGACGAGCACGATCGGGACATTGGCTTTGTGCTCCGGGATTCCATTGACGCGCGTGTCACTAGTCTCAGTGGATGCAGCAGCGACAACGGGTTGCTCAACTGTCGAAGGTCCCGCTCTTCGCCAACTGCTCGAAGCGAGAGTTGGCGCGACTGTTGTCGCGGGTCCGGACGGAGAGCGTGGAGGCTGGGCAGACGTTGTTCGTCGAGGGCGCTCCGTCGGCGAACCTGTACTTGATCCTGACCGGATCGGCGGTCGTCCGTAAGAACGGGCGCCGGGTCGCACGCCTCGGGCCAGGCGAAGTGGTTGGTGAACTCAGCGTGATCCTCGGCACTCCGCGCACCGCCACGGTGGAAGCCGAAACGCCGATCGAATGGCTCGTGCTCGATCAGGCCTCGTTGCGCAAGGCGTTCGACGAGGTGCCGGGCCTCGGGTGGAACGTCCTGCAGTCGGTGGCGACCCGGCTCGAACAAGCCAACAAGCGACCGATCTGAAACCCTCGACCGTCGACCCCTCACCACTGCCTCAACGAGGACGCGATTGCCCGCTCATAGCAGCGGCACCGAACAACACAGCCGGCTCACCTATCGACCGGCGCAGAACGGCGCGTCGGCATTCATCCTCAAACCGGCGTTTGGGGTCACGTCTAGTGACATCTCGGGGGCGCGGTATGGGACACATCGGGTCGTACGCGCTCGAACGGACCGCCGAGAGCAAGGCGCTTGCGAGAGCCAGCGCACGTCGGGCTGAGAAGCAGGCGCACCGCCGGATAGCCGGCGAACTCGGACGCGCGGAGTGGACCACGGGCGTAGCGATTATCGGCGCGTAGGCGTGCTCTGGTACCGGCGGTAGCGGACGCTGCAGGTGATTCGGCGTACGGACGCCCTGCTCGCGCTCGTTGAGCCCTTCCTCGACGGAAGGCCGTGAACCGCCGCGTCGGCCGCACCCGTTCTGGCGCTGACGGACGGGGGCCCGCTCCATGACGCGGGGAGGCCGTGAGGTTGGGACGCCCGCGCACGCGGGCCGCCAAGGCTCAGCCGCTTCGGGCGGCGACGTTTCGTGCTTAGCGTTTGCCCACGGGCTGGAAGTAGTTCGCGGTCGCGTAGGCGGCGACGTCCAGGCCGAGCCGCTGACCTGCCACGTCCGCCCCGCGGTAGTGGAGGCCAGCCCAGATGCGTGCGTCGATGAGCTCGGCGAGCGGCTGGGAGAAGGTCGCGAACGTCCGTACCCTCGGCTCGGTGGTCAGCAACGCCGACACGCTTGTGATCTGGAAGCCTCCTGAGGGTGCGTCGCTGAAGAACATGCGCAGGATCGCGACGTGCGAGGTGTCCTGACAGTTGTGTCCCGAAGGCCACTCCGGGTACGGCGCGGTGATGAGGGCCGTCCAGCCTGCGTCTGCGGTCGTGGCCGGGTTGCCGTCCTCCTCCGCCCGGGGGATGGCGTTCCACGGCCGCCAGAAGTCGAAGTAGTACTTGTCGTTCCAGCAGTTGATCGATGCGTCAGCCGCGCTCAGGTTCTGCATCGCGAACAGCCTGGCGGCGTCGGCGGCGTCGAGGCCGTTGCGTGTGACGAGCTGGCGGGACACCTCGTTCCAGCTCCGGGTGGGTGCGCTTTGCCACCACTTGGCGAAGTACGTCTGATCGGGCGTCCGAGTCGAATCCATGGCCCTGCCGAGGGCCTGGACCTCGTTCAGCTGCGCCGCGTAGTCGGCGCTGTCGAGTGCGGGCGGCGCAACACTGCGGAACTGCGACGAGCTCTCGATCAGGAACGGCTTCACCCCGCCCGCCCACGGGGTCGGGTCGAGGAGCGGCTGCCCAGAAGCATTGAGGAGCGGCTGCCAGTGCCCGGGGGCGGAGTTCGGCACCCATTGAGATGGCCCGAACCGGCCATCGTCCACTCGTGCCGCGAGCATTGCTGCGGCGGCCGCATGACCGGCACGGATGCCCTGCCGTTTGAATGGGCCGGCGTCGACGGCGGCGAGCGAAGCTGCGTACTCCGCGGCGAGGATGTCCAACAAACTCTGGCGGGTGATACCGGGGACCGGGAACGCGGGCCCGGCGTTCGTGACAATGTCCGTCAACACGTCGTATGCGGCCGTTGCGACCGCCGCGTCGATCGACGCCTTCGCACCAAAGCGCCTCTTGAGTAGATACGGCCGGTGCTGTTTGGGTCCGATCGCGTTCACGGCGTCGTAAACGGCACCCTCCACCATTCCCACGTGGATCTGCAACGCGGGCGGAGCACCGCCGTTCGGTCCGGGCATCGCGGCGAGTGTGTTGACCGCGACTTCGTTCCAGTGAATCACTGCAGTGGCGTCTGCACGAATGGGTCGTGCCGCTGACGTGCCGACGATGCCCAGTGCCCCGACGAGCGCACCGACGAAGAGCGCGACCAACGACATGGATCGCTTGCGTGCCATGTTTTCCTCCTCGCCTGCCCCCAGGCTGGACTGACCGCTTTGCTACCACCCCACCCTCCACCCTTCTATGAAAGAATGCAAGGGGCAGGCTCTGACGCGCGATTCGAAAATGCTCGGGCGGGCGAAGTCTTGTGTCACGGCTCGAACAAGGCGTGATCGCCGGCGACTCAGTGGGTTGTAGCAACCCACTGATCGGCCAGGGATTTGTCCGTCGCCCTCCGAGACGAACCCACCCGAGAGCATTCGACCCGCAAACAGTCCCGTCCGCCGACATCTCGCGTAAGAGTCGTCGGTCGTCCTGCTGCCCCGTATCCGCTCGGGCGAACCTCATTCCGACCGTTGCGTTGTGCCGATCCTCCCCAAGCAGGCTGGAGCACGCGATGTCCGAATTCGAGCATCCGGTAATCCTCCGAACGCCGACCTAGAGAGCGTCCGAAATGTGCCGGTCTCCCGCTCGCGATCGTGAG
>CAWKMO010000011.1:0-213082 GCA_963850755.1 Ilumatobacteraceae bacterium
AGTGGGGAATATTGCACAATGGGCGAAAGCCTGATGCAGCAACGCCGCGTGCGGGAAGAAGGCCTTAGGGTTGTAAACCGCTTTCAGCAGGGAAGAAAATGACGGTACCTGCAGAAGAGGTGCGGCGAACTACGTGCCAGCAGCCGCGGTGACACGTAGGCACCAAGCGTTGTCCGGATTTATTGGGCGTAAAGAGCTCGTAGGCGGTTTAGTAAGTCGGGTGTGAAAACTCTGGGCTCAACCCCAAGAGGCCACTCGATACTGCTATGACTTGAGTACGGTAGGGGAGTGGGGAATTCCTGGTGTAGCGGTGAAATGCGCAGATATCAGGAGGAACACCAGTGGCGAAGGCGCCACTCTGGGCCGTAACTGACGCTGAGGAGCGAAAGCGTGGGTAGCAAACAGGATTAGATACCCTGGTAGTCCACGCCGTAAACGTTGGGCACTAGGTGTGGGTCTCAACCAACGAGATCCCCGCCGTCGCTAACGCATTAAGTGCCCCGCCTGGGGAGTACGGTCGCAAGACTAAAACTCAAAGGAATTACGGGGGCCCGCACAAGCAGCGGAGCGTGTTGCTTAATTCGATGCAACGCGAAGAACCTTACCTGGGTTTGACATGTCCGGAAAAGCTCTAGAGATAGGGTGTCCTTCGGGGCGGTACACAGGTGGTGCATGGCTGTCGTCAGCTCGTGTCGTGAGATGTTGGGTTAAGTCCCGCAACGAGCGCAACCCTTATCCTGTGTTGCCAGCAATTAAAGTTGGGGACTCGCAGGAGACTGCCGGGGTCAACTCGGAGGAAGGTGGGGATGAGGTCAAGTCATCATGCCCCTTATGCCCAGGGCTGCAAACACGCTACAATGGCCGGTACAGAGGGCTGCAATCCCGCGAGGGTGAGCGAATCCCACAAAGCCGGTCTCAGTTCGGATTGGAGTCTGCAACTCGACTCCATGAAGCCGGAGTTGCTAGTAATCCTGGATCAGCACGCCAGGGTGAATACGTTCCCGGGCCTTGTACACACCGCCCGTCACACCACGAAAGTCGGTAACACCCGAAGCCGGTGGCCCAACCCGTAAGAGAGGGAGCCGTCGAAGGTGGGATCGGTGATTGGGGTGAAGTCGTAACAAGGTAGCCGTACCGGAAGGTGCGGCTGGATCACCTCCTTTCTAAGGAGTGCTTCTCGATCTGTAGATCGTCATCAGAACGATCCAGCTCGAGACACACCTGTTGGTGCACTGGTGGGCTGTCAGCCTCCGACCTCGAGGTCGTAGGGATTCGTCCCTCCCTTGAGCAACGACTGCTGGCAGTTACCGTCTTCTCTTCCGTTTTGAAGGAGTGGAAACACGCTCTCACGACGCCGCTGCGTCGAGCCCCGGTCCGCGCGGTGCTCCGCATGCGTCATGTCGCACCTTGAGAACTGCAGAGCAAGCACGAGCATCTTGTTCTTTCAAAATCAAATTTAGAACGATCGAAATAGTATATTTCCAAGCTACAAAGAGCCAACGGTGGATGCCTTGGCGCCAAGAACCGATGAAGGACGTGAGTGACTGCGAAAAGCTCCGGGGAGCCGTCTACTAGGCGTTAGATCCGGAGATGTCCGAATGGGGAAACCCGGCACTCGTCATGGAGTGTCACCCCGGTCTGAATACATAGGGCCGGTGGAGGGAACGACGGGAATTGAAACATCTGAGTACCGTCAGGAAAGGAAAGCAACCGCGATACCCTTAGTAGCGGCGAGCGAAGAGGGTAGAGACTAAACCGTGTCAGTGCCAAGCCTGGTGGCGTTGCTGACGTGGGGTCGTGGGACCAATAGTGTGAGCACCAGATCACACACGGAGTTACCAAGTTGCTGTGTAGGAGAACACACCTGGAAAGGTGGACCGTAGTGGGTAACAGTCCCGTATCTGAAACACAAGCAGCCTCCGATTGTCATCCCAAGTAGCGCCGGGACCGAGCAAACCGGCGTGAATCTGCGGGGACCACCCCGTAAGTCTAAGTATTCCTTGGCGACCGATAGTGAACCAGTACCGTGAGGGAAAGGTGAAAAGTACCCCGGGAGGGGAGTGAAATAGTACCTGAAACCGTTGGTTTACAAGCAGTTAGAGAGTCGTCATGCCTTCGGGTATGGCCTCGATAGCGTGCCTTTTGAAGAATGAGCCTGCGAGTTACGGTATGTGGCAAGGTTAACCAGTGATGGGGAGCCGAAGCGAAAGCGAGTCTGAATAGGGCGTTTAGTCGCATGCTGTAGACCCGAAGCCAAGTGATCTATGCATGGCCAGGTTGAAGCGAAGGTAAGACTTCGTGGAGGACCGAACCCACGTCAGTTGAAAATGGCGGGGATGAGCTGTGTATAGGGGTGAAAGGCTAATCAAACTTGGCGATAGCTGGTTCTCCTCGAAATGCATCTAGGTGCAGCGTTGCGTGTTCAGTACCGGAGGTAGAGCACTGATTAGGCTAGGGGGCCCACAAGCTTACCGAACTTAGTCAAACTCCGAATGCCGGTACTCCAGAGCGCAGCAGTGAGACCACGGGGGATGAGCTTCGTTGGTCGAAAGGGAAACAGCCCAGACCATCAGCTAAGGCCCCAAATTCTGAACTAAGTGGAAAACGATGTGGGATTGCTTAGACAGCCAGGAGGTTGGCTTAGAAGCAGCCACCCTTGAAAGAGTGCGTAATAGCTCACTGGTCGAGTGATCCTGCGCGGACAATGTAACGGGGCTAAGTTCAGAGCCGAAGCTATGGATTCGTACGTAATGTACGAGTGGTAGAGGAGCGTCGATGCTGCAGTGAAGCCGGCCCGTGAGGGACCTGTGGAGCGGTATCGAGTGAGAATGCAGGCATGAGTAGCGAGAGAGGGGTGAGAAACCCCTCCGCCGAAAGCCCAAGGGTTCCTGGGGAAGGCTAATCCTCCCAGGGTAAGTCGGGAGCTAAGGCGAGGCCGAAAGGCGTAGTCGATGCACAACTGGTTAATATTCCAGTACCACCGTGTCCGCGCCAGGTCCAAGAGTGGCAACGTTGGGGCTGTTCCTTCGGGAACGAACTGACCGAGCTGCTGGCGGATAGCTGAAGGGGGACGCAGGAGGGTAGGTGAGCCGGGGCGATGGTAGTCCCCGGGTAAGCGTGTAGGCGGGTCTCGATGAGAGTTGGGGCCGTAACGCTGAGACGTGATGCCGATCCAATAGGCGAAGTCACTGATCCCATGCTGCCAAGAAAATCCCAGCAGTGAGTTGGCACGGTGCCCGTACCCCAAACCGACACAGGTGGGCGGGTAGAGAATACCAAGGCGATCGGGAGAACTATGGTTAAGGAACTCGGCAAATTACCTCCGTAACTTCGGGAGAAGGAGGACCCTTGTTGGTGACGATCTTTACGATCCGAGCTGACGAGGGTGGCACAGACCAGGGGGTAGCGACTGTTTACCAAAAACACAGCAGCGTGCGAAGCCGCAAGGCGCTGTATACGCTGTGACGCCTGCCCAATGCTGGAAGGTCACGGGGAACGGTTAGCCGCAAGGCGAAGCTGTGAACCTAAGCCCCAGTGAATGGCGGCCGTAACTATAACGGTCCTAAGGTAGCGAAATTCCTTGTCGGGTAAGTTCCGACCTGCACGAATGGCGTAACGACTTCCCCGCTGTCTCAACCATAGACCCGGCGAAATTGAAGTACGAGTAAAGATGCTCGTTAGCTGCGGAAGGACGGAAAGACCCCGTGGACCTTTACTATAACTTGGTGTTGAGTTTTGAATTGCGTTGTGTAGGATAGGTGGGAGACTTGGAAGCATTGGCGCCAGCCAGTGTGGAGTCATCGTTGAAATACCACCCTGCGTACTTTGGAGCTCTAACCTGGGTCCGTAATCCGGATCAGGAACAGCGCCAGGCGGGTAGTTTGACTGGGGCGGTCGCCTCCTAAAATGTAACGGAGGCGCCCAAAGGTTCCCTCAGGCTGGTTGGCAATCAGCCGTCGAGTGCAATGACACAAGGGAGCTTGACTGCGAGACCAACAAGTCGAGCAGGTACGAAAGTAGGGCATAGTGACCCGGCCATCGCTTGTGGAAGCGTGGTCGCTCAACGGATAAAAGGTACCCCGGGGATAACAGGCTAATCTTTCCCAAGAGTCCATATCGACGGAAAGGTTTGGCACCTCGATGTCGGCTCATCGCATCCTGGGGCTGAAGCAGGTCCCAAGGGTTGGGCTGTTCGCCCATTAAAGCGGTACGCGAGCTGGGTTCAGAACGTCGTGAGACAGTTCGGTCCCTATCCTCCGCAGCCGTAGGAACATTGACGAAGGCTGTCCCTAGTACGAGAGGACCGGGACGGACGGAGCTCTGGTGTGTCTGTTGTCCTGCCAAGGGCACGGCAGATTAGCCACCTCCGGAAGGGATAACCGCTGAAAGCATCTAAGTGGGAAACCCGTTCGAAGATGAGTGTTCCCATGCGGTCAACGCAGTAAGGCCCGTGGCAAGACCACCACGTTGATAGGCCGGAGGTGTAAGCGTGGCAACACGTTCAGCCGACCGGTACTAATCGGCCGAGGGCTTGGATTTCGATCGCTCGTGCTTGCTCTGGAGTCCTCAGGTGGCGACACCTTTGAGTTGACAACAGATTTCCGGTGGCCATAGCGAGAGGGTCACACCCGTTCCCATCCCGAACACGGAAGTTAAGCCTCTCAGCGCCGATGGTACTTGGGGAGAGATCCCCTGGGAGAGTAGGACGCCGCCGGTTTTCTCGATGAAGAGCGCCATCCCTTCGGGGAGGCGCTCTTCGTCGTTTTCGGCGTCACCGCACGCGCCGCGATCGCCGGCGTCAGGGCGGATCGGCAGCGTGACGCACGTAGGATCGTCGGTCATGCCCTCCGACCGCCCTCGCCCCCCGCGCCCGAGCTCCGGGGGCGCGCGCGAAGGGTTCCGGAGCCCCCAAGAGCGGCAGCCGTTCGAGCAGCGCGGGGCGCAAGCCAGGCCGCGAGCCAGGATCGAGCGGTCCGGGAGCAGCGGGGTCGCTCGACAGGGGGCGGCGGGACGCCCGCCCTCGTCCGGGCGCTCGGGGACAGGGTCGCGCCCGCCGCGCCGATCCGACTCCGACAGGCGTCAGGGTCCGGCGCCGCGTCCCGAGCCGCGGACCGAGGCCGAACGCCGATCCGCCGAGGTCCGCGCCCGACGCGGCGCCGCGGCAAGCCGATCGACCCCGATCTCGAGCGCGTCCGGATCGAGGAGCGCCAGACCGAGCGCTGGGTCGACGAGGGTTCGATCCGGGCCGAGGCCGAGGCGGCGACCAAGCGGGCGACGGCCGGCAAGCCGCGCCGCGACCCAGAGGTCGATCCCGAGGTGCTGGCCGAGATCCACGTGGCGACCGCCGACACGCGACGCGCCGACCGCTTGGCCGAGCGCCTCACGGCGGCCTCGGCGGCGCTCGACCGCGAACGCTACGACGACGTGCGGCGGATGGTGGCTCCGGTGATCCGCGAGCTCCCGCAGCTCGCTGCCGGGCACGAGTTGAACGGTCTCGCCGCCTACCGCACCGGGCGCTGGCGGGAGGCGGCCGCTTCGCTCGAGCAGGCGCGCGAGCTGCGCCCCGACCCGGCGCTGCTCCCCGTGCTGGCCGACTGCTACCGGGGGCTCAAGCGGTGGACGGCGGTGGATGCCACGTGGCGCCAGATCCGTGAAGCTTCCCCCTCCCACGAGGTGATGGCCGAGGGACGGATCGTCGTCGCCGGCGCCTACGCCGATCGCGGCGATCTGAAGCAGGCGATCGCTGTGATGGAGCCGGCCCAGAAGCCGCCCAAGCGCGTCCGCGAATACCACCTGAGGGAGTGGTACGTGCTCGGCGACCTGTTCGACCGTGCCGGCGACACCGTGGGCGCCACCCGCTGGTTCAAGCAGGTGCTCGCCCACGACGCCGACTTCGCCGACACGCGTGATCGGCTCCGGGCGCTGGGGCGCTAGCCCGATCCGACGGCGACCACTCGCTACGCTCCACCGCCGATGGCAAAACCGCATTTCAGGGCCGGCGTGGTGGCTGTCGTGCGGCGCCCCGACGGCCAGGTCCTGGCCTTCGAGCGGGCGGATTCGCCGGGAGCGTGGCAGTTGCCGCAGGGTGGGATCGAGGCGGGAGAGACGCCGTTGCAGGCGGTGTGGCGCGAGCTCCGGGAGGAGACCGGGCTGTCGGAACGTGACGTGCGCTTGGTCGACCAACCCCCGGCATGGACGATCTACGAGTGGCCGCAGGAGATGCGGTCGTCCGAGCGGCTCGGCCAGGCCCACCGCTGGTTCGTGTTCGAGCCGATCGGCGACGACATCGCGCCCGAGCCGGACGGGACCGAGTTCACCACGTGGAAGTGGATGCAGCCCTCCGATCTGATCGACCACGTCGTCGAGTTCCGGCGAGGCCCGTACGCCCAGGTGCTCGGGAGCTTCGATGGCTGACCTGTTCGCGGCGGCCGCCGAGGAGCGTCTGCGGTCGACGGCGCCGCTCGCCGCCAGGCTGCGACCGCGGACGATCGACGACGTCGTCGGCCAGGAGCACCTGGTCGGGCCCGGCCGCCCGCTGCGACGGCTGGTCGAGCAGGATCGCCTCTCCTCGGCGATCTTCTGGGGCCCGCCCGGGACCGGGAAGACGACGCTCGCACTGGCGGTCGCCGGTTCCACGGCGAGAGCGTTCGAGCAGATGTCGGCGGTGACAGCGGGAGTGAAGGACGTGCGCGAGGTGATCGAGCGTGCCCGGCACCGTCTCGGCGAACGCGATCAGGGCACGATCCTCTTCCTCGACGAGATCCACCGGTTCAGCAAGTCGCAGCAGGATGCCCTGCTCCCGGCCGTCGAGGACGGCACGCTGACGCTGATCGGGGCCACCACCGAGAACCCGTTCTTCGAGGTCAACCCACCGCTGAGGAGCCGCTCCACGCTGTTCCGTCTCGAGCCGCTCGACGGCGCGGCGATGCGCACGCTCGTCGAGCGCGGGCTGCAGGCCGAGGGGGCGACAGCCGGCGACGACGCGATCGATCTGCTCGTCGAGCGCTCGGGCGGCGACGGGCGCCAGGTGCTGACGTCGCTCGAGGTGGCGTGTGCGCTGGCATTGCCCGGACCTGTCGAGCTCGAGCATGTCGAGGCGGCGCTCGGCACGAGTGCCCTGCGGTACGGACGCGACGATCACTACGACGTCATCAGCGCCTTCATCAAGTCGATGCGCGGCTCCGACCCGGATGCCGCCGTGTACTGGCTGGCGCGCATGCTCGAAGCGGGGGAGGACGCCCGCTTCATCGCCAGGCGGATGGTGATCTTCGCCAGTGAGGACGTCGGCATGGCCGATCCGCAGGCGTTGCTGGTGGCGGTTGCGGCAGCGCATGCCGTCGAGCACGTCGGACTGCCGGAGGCCCAGCTCAACCTGTCGCAGGCGGTGATCCACCTCGCCACGGCACCCAAGAGCAACCGTTCGGCGCTGGCGATCTGGAATGCCCGCGGGGCGGTGACCGATGGCGCCGTCGGCGAGGTTCCGGCGCACCTGCGCGACGCGCACTACTCCGGTGCCGCCGAGATCGGTCACGGTGCCGGGTACGACTACCCTCATGATCACGAGGACGGGTGGGTCGAGCAGCAGTATCTGCCAGACACGCTCGCCGATCGACACTGGTACCAGCCGAGCCGTCACGGGTTCGAACAGGAGATTTCGGAGCGCATGCGCAACAGGACCCGAACGGAGCACGAGCGATGACCGCCGGCGACCTCGCCGTCACATTGGCAGCACTGCTGTGCGCGATCGGGTTCGCCGCCCTGATCGTCGTGCTGGTGCGGGTGCTCGACACACTCAAGGCGTTGCGCGGTGAGGTCGAGTCGTTGCGCAGCGAGACGCGACCGCTGCTGGCCGAGCTGCGGACCACCACCGACGAGGCGCGTTCGGCGATGGACACCGCCCGTTCCGACCTCGAGCGCTTCGACCGGGTGCTCGGCTCGGCCGAGGCGATCAGCGAAGCCGTCGATGGCAGCGGCCGGCTCGCCCGCAGGGCGTTCTCGGTACCGATGATCAAGGCTGCCGGGCTCGCCACCGGCACGAGCCGGACGGTGCGCAGGCTGCGCCGCAAGAGCACCTCGGCCGAGCTCGTCGACGTACGCACCCAACAATCCCGGAGGCGGGCATGATCAAGCGAGTGACGTGGTTCGTGGGCGGCGTCGTCGCCGGGGCGGCCGGAGCCGGCTACGCCAAGAAGAAGGTCAAGAGCACGGCGGCCCACCTGGCCCCGACCAACGTGGTCAAGGTGGCCTCGGTCAAGGTTCGCGACCAGGGTCGGCACGTCGTCGGTGCGATCAAGGAAGGGCGTGCCGCGATGCACGCCCGCGAGGACGAGCTCAAGGCGCGTCGGGACGCCCGCGTCGAGACCCTCGACGACCGGCTCGATCCGGGCGATCAGCTGTACGTCGACGGTCGGCCGGTCGACTCGGCGCGGGTGATCGTCATGAAGCGCAAGCGGTGACGTGACGAGCGCTCGTCGACGACCTGCGACAGGCGCTCGATCCACACCGGGTGCGCGACGGTCCCACCGAGCTCTCGCTGTACCGGCGTGACTCGTCCAACATGGAGGGGTCGACGGCCGTCGTCTGCCTGCCCACCACCACGGCCGAGGTGCAGGCGTGTGTGCGCATCGCCGCGCGTCACGGGGTGCCGTTCGTGCCGCGTGGTTCCGGTACCGGCCTGGCCGGCGGGGCGGTGCCGCTCGACGGCTCGGTGGTGATCGCCACGTCGAAGATGGACGCGGTGATCAGTGTCGATCCGGTGAATCGCCAGGCATGGGTGCAGCCCGGTGTGCTCAACCTCGACCTCACCCGCCAGCTCGAGCACCTCGGGCTGCACTTCGCCCCCGATCCGAGCAGCCAGCAGACGTGCTCGATCGGAGGCAACGTCGCCAACAACTCGGGCGGTCCGCACTGCCTGGCCGAGGGTGTCACCGCCTCGCACGTGCTCGCCGTCGAGGTCGTGCTTCCCGACGGCACGCTCACCGTGCTGGGCGGCGAGGATCCCGAGCCGTGCGGGCTCGACCTTCGCGGCGCGTTCGTCGGGAGCGAGGGGATGCTCGGGATCGCGACCGCCGTGTGCGTCAAGCTCACCCAGAACGCGCCCGCGGTGCGGACGTTGTTGATGGACTTCGACACCGTCGAGGACGGCGCCGCGACCGTGAGCGGCATCATCGCTGCCGGCATGGTGCCGGCGGCGGTCGAGATGATGGATCAACTGTGCCTGCAGGCGGTCGAGGCCTACATCCACGCCGGGCTCCCGGTCGATGCGGCGGCGGCGCTGCTCGTCGAGGTCGTCGGGCTGGCGAACGGCGTCGAAGCCGACGTGGCGCGCGATCACCGAGATCGCCCGTCGACATCGGGTTCGTTCGGTGCGCATCGCCCAGGACGATGCCGAGCGGGCACTGCTCTGGAAGGGACGCAAGTCTGCGTTCGGTGCGATCGCCCGGATCAAGCCCAACTACTACCTGCACGACACGGTGGTGCCGCGCAGCAAGCTGCCGCAGGTGCTCAACGAGGTCTACGCGATCGCCGCCCGCCACGACCTGCAGGTGCTCAACGTGTTCCACGCCGGCGACGGCAATCTTCATCCGCTGCTCGTCTACGACGCCCGCGAGCCCGGTGTGGTCGAGCGCGTCCATCAGGCAGGCGCCGAGATCGTGCGTGCCTCGGTCGCGGCCGGCGGGGTGTTGAGCGGTGAGCACGGGATCGGGCTCGAGAAGCGCGACTACATGTCGTTGATGTTCTCCGAGGTCGACCTCGCCGCCCAGGATGCGCTGCGCGCCGCCTTCGACCCGGAGCGGCGCGCCAACCCCGGCAAGGTCCTGCCCAGCCCGGCGACGTGCAGCGACATCCAGTCGGTGCCGGCCGGGGCGTGGGTCTGAATCGTGGATCTGGCCGAGTTCGCAGAGGAGATCGGACCCGACGGGCCGGTGACGATCGCCGGGTTGTCGACCCGCGGCGGCCCGGTCGACGGGGTCCGTGTGGTGATGGCACCGAACGAGATCGTCTCGGTGCGTCCCGACGAGATGACCGTCGAATGCGGAGCCGGTGTGCCCGTCGACGAGCTCGACGCGGCGCTCGCCGACTACGGGCAGGCGGTGGCGATCACGCCTTCGGGCACGGTCGGCGGGGCGCTCGCAGTCGGCCGCAGCGGGATCCGCCGGCTCGGTTACGGACCGATCCGCGACACGTTGCTGCAAGCCATGTACGTCAACGCCGACGGCAAACTCGTGAAAGCCGGCGGGCCGACCGTCAAGAACGTCACCGGATTCGATCTGTGCCGGGTGCTCGTCGGATCCCGCGGCACACTCGGGTTCATCGGTGCGGTGATCCTGCGCACGCGGCCGCGGGCGGCCTTCGAGCAGTGGTACGTCGTCGGCAGCCGACCCGTTCGAGCTGTTTCCCAAGCTGTACCGCCCGACCTCTGTCCTCTGGGACGGCACCCAGGTGTGGGTGCTGCTCGAGGGTCACCGTGACGACGTGACCGCTCAGGCCGACGAGCTCCACCTGACCCAGTCCGATCCGCCCGACGAGCTCCCGTCCGGCGGACGGTGGTCGGTGCCGCCGGCGGCGTTGGGCGAGCTCGTCGGCAGCGGTCGTTTCGTCGCCGAGATCGGGGTCGGCGTCGTCCACCACAGCGCCCCACCGCCGGCGCACGTGGTCGACCCGGCGGTGGTCGAGCTCAACCGGCGCATCAAGCACCAGTTCGACCCGAGCGGGCGCCTCAACCCGGGCGTCGACCCGCTCGAGGTCTGCTGACGGTGTCGGAACGTCCGTTCGTCGACCGCCCGGTCGGCGACGTCGAGCACGCCCGAGCGCTCGCCGAACACGTGGCCGAACAACTCGAGCTGCCGAACCCGACGCTGATGCGGGTCGGGATGAACGCGCTGTTCGCCACGGGCGACGTCGTGATCCGCGTCGGGCGTCCCAGTGCGCCCGCCCGTCTGGCGCTGGAACTGGCCGGCGCTGCTGGGCGCGCACGGGATCGAGGTTCCCTCGCCGGCGACTGCCGACGTGTTCGTCGACGGAGGCTTGGCCGCCACCTGCTGGCAGCGGCTGGCCGTGCGCGACGTCGAGACCGACTGGCGACGGGTGGGGGAGATCGTGCGAACCGTCCACGCGTTGCGGCCCGACGACCTGCCGGCGGGCTACCCGATCCCGAAGCCCGACCACGTTCCCGTGGTGGGACTTCGACAGCCTGCTCGAAGAGATCGGACCGGCGGATCGACGCCGCCGCGCGCGGCGGTCTCGAGCGGACCATCGAGCGCAACCGGGAGTGGACCGCGATCGCGCCAGGCGCGTCGGTCGTCTGCCACGGCGATGTGCACCCGGGCAACGTCGTCATGACCGATGACGGGCCGGTCGTGCTCGACTGGGACCTGATGTGCACGGCCCCGCCCGGGTGGGACCACGCGATGTTGCTCACACTGGCCGAGCGGTGGGGCGGCGATCCGGGGGTCTATCCGGCCTTCGCCGCGGGTTACGGCGAGTCGCTCGCCGACGATGTCATCACGCGTCGCTTCGCCGAGCTGCGCAACGTCGCCGCGACATTGATGCGAGTCCGCGCCGGGCGCACCGACCCTGTGGCGCGCCATGAGGCAGATCGCCGGCTGCGGTACTGGCGGGGCGAGATCGATGCCCCGCTGTGGACCGCTCAGTGAGGCCGGTCACAGCAGCTTGCGCAGCACCTTCTGCTTGAAGCTCGTGTAGGGCGGATAGGCGATGCTCGGATCGGGTTTGGTCGATCGTTGCAGCACCGACTTGGAGTGCGAGAACACCTTGAAACCCGCCTCGCCGTGGTATGCGCCGATCCCACTCGGCGCCCACTCCGCCGAATGGGAGCTCGGGTACGGCCACGTGCATCAGCGTGTGATTGACCGTCACGCCACCGGCCGACGTGCGTTCGAGCACCCGGTCGATGGTGGTGCCCTGTGAGGCGAACACGTACAGCGCCAGCGGCTTCGGACGCTCGTTCACGAACGCGATCGCATCGTCGAGCGTGTCGTACGAGAGCACGGGCAGGATCGGTCCGAAGATCTCACCCTCCATCACGGCGGCGTCGGGTTTGACGCCGGTGAGCACGGTGGGTGCGAGATAGCGCTGATCGCGGTCGTGGCCACCGCCGAGGGCGATCGCTTCGTATCCACCGCCGTCGATCAGGGCGGTCAGGCGAGCGTGATGACGCTCGTTGACGATCCGCCCGTAGTCGGGCGATTGCGCAGGATCGTCCCCGAAGAACGTTCGGACCGCCTTGCCGAGCTCCTCGACGAAGGCGTCGTGGCTCGCCTCGTGGACGAGCACGTAGTCGGGGGCGACGCAGGTCTGTCCGGCGTTGACGTACTTGCCCCACGCCACGCGACGGGCGCTCACCGCGAGGTCGGCCGAGTCGGTGACGATCGCCGGGCTCTTCCCGCCGAGCTCGAGCGTGACGGGCGTCAGGTGCTTGGCAGCGGCCTCCATGACGACCCGCCCGACGGCCCCGTTGCCGGTGTAGAAGATGTGGTCGAACTGATGTGACAGCAGCTCGGTCGTCTCCGGCAACGCCACCCGTGACCACCTGCACGGCGCGCTCGTCGAGGTATCGGGGGAGCAGGTCGGCCAGCACGTCGGACGTGGCCGGCGCCACCTCGGACGGCTTGAGCACGACCGTGTTGCCGGCGGCGAGGGCCGGGATCAACGGGCCGAGCAGGAGCTGCACCGGATAGTTCCACGGGGCGATCACCAGCACGGTGCCGAGTGGCTCCTGCACGATCCGGGCCGATCCGGGACGAAGGTGGAGCGGCAACTTGACCTTGTGCGGCTGCGTCCACGAGCGCAGCTGTCGAAGGGCCAGGTCGAGCTCGTTGAGCGTGAACCCGATCTCGGTCGAGTAGGCCTCGATCGGCGACTTGCCGAGATCGGTCGTGCAGCGCCGCGGCAAGATCCGACTCGTGCTCGACGAGCAACCGGCGGAGCTGGCGCAGCTGGGTCTCGCGGTCGACGACCGCTCTGACCACGCCCTCGGCGAAGCCTTGGCGCACGCGCTCGATGGCGAGCGGGATCTCTTCGATGGTCGTCATGCAGGCCAAGTTAGGCCTCCGGGCGGGGGTCGGCGCCGCGGAGGCCCGTACGATGCCCACAGCATGTCGCTCCATCTCGATGCCGACGAGCTCAACACCTGCGTGGCGTGTGGGTTGTGCCTCCCGCACTGCCCGACGTTCCGCGCCACGGGCGAGGAGGCCCGCTCACCGCGAGGCCGGATCGACGCCATGCGGGCAGTGCAGTGGCGCGGTGCTCCGATCGACGACGACTTCGTCGAGATCATGGCGACCTGCGTGCAGTGCCGTGGGTGCGAGCCGGCCTGCCCGAGCGGGGTCCCGTTCGGCAGGCTGATCGAGGGCACGCGTGAACAGCTCGCCGAGCAGCGGGCGATCACGCCGCGCTGGCAGCGGCTCGGCTTCTCGATGCTCGCTCGCCACAGGGCGCTGCTCGCCGGCTCGACGGCGCTCGCCGCTGCGCAACGACTCCGCCTCGTCCCGCGCCGCCTCGGCCTGGCACGCCTGCCGCTGCGCCGCGGGCCGGCGGTCACTCCCACCGGGGGCGACGTGTGGCTGTTCACCGGTTGCGTGATGGACGCCTGGATGCGCGGCACGCATCGTGCGACGGCCGAGCTGCTCGATGCGATGAACGTCACCTACGCCATCCCTGCCCACTCGGGAGGATGCTGTGGTGCGCTGCACACCCACGCCGGACTGCACGACGCGGCGGTCGATCTGGCGCGCGAGGTCATGGCATCGATGCCCGGCGAGGCCCCGATCCTGGTCAACTCCGCCGGGTGCGGTGCAGCCTTGAAGGACTACGGCCATCTGCTCGGCACCGACGACGGCGCGCCGGTTCGCGGCGCGGGTGCTCGACATCCACGAGTGGATCGCCCCGCGGCTCGATCAGCTCCCGGCACTCGACGCAGCTCGGCGAGCCGGTGATCGTGCAGGACCCGTGTCACCTGCGGCACGTGCAGAAGGCGCACCTGCCGGTGCGAACCGTGGTGGGTCGGATCGCAACGGTCGTCGAGCTCGACGACGACGGGTTGTGCTGCGGTGCCGGCGGCGCCTACTCGGCGCTGCAACCCGAGCTCGCCGGCTCGATCCGGGAACGCAAGCTGATGGCGGTCGACCGAGCCGTCGCTCGATCCGGGGCGAGGCTGCTGGTCAGTGCCAACCCCGGTTGCAGCATGCATCTCGAGTCGGCGCTCGCCGAGCGCGGCGTGCGGGTCAGGCACCCGATCGATCTGCTGGCGGAGGCGTTGCCGTGACCGGGCTGACGAGATCGCCGATCGGCTCGAGGCGATCGTCGAGGAGCTCGACGAGATCGCCTTCGATCGGCTCCGCCAGGCGGCCGCCGACGGCGTGACCGAGCGTCCGGCCAGCGATCGCCAGATCACACGGGCTCGCCGTTCGGTCGAGAAGGCAGCCGCCGTGTTGCGAGCGGTCGACGACTCTGATCAGTCCGAAGCTGTTGATGGCGTCGATGATGCCGCGGACGGCGCGTAGCCGTGGCGGTCGAAGCCGAAGGCGATGCGGTCGAGATCGAGATGGTCGTTCTGGCGGCGCTCGATCCCGTACGGATCGACGCGCCGGATCGCCCCGTCGGTGGCGAGGTGGGCGAAACGGGCGTTGAGGTCGGCGAGCTGGGTGTCGGTCGGGCCGTGGTGCATCCGGAACACGAGGTCGTCGCCGACGATCCGGACGCTGTGGTAGTTGGCGTAGAAGCGGGCGATCTCCTCGACGGCGGCGTCACTGGAGTCGGTGATGTGGTACAGCGACCGATCGACCGGTGAGACGAGGCCGCGCTCGACGAGGTGCTTGTCGACGAACTCGTCGACCGCCTCCCAGTACTCGTCACCCGGGCGTGTCGAGGAACACGATCGGCACGGGCATGCCCTTGCCGGTCTGGGTCAAGGTCAGCAGCTCGAAGGTCTCGTCGAGCGTGCCGAACCCGCCCGGCAGGCACACGAACGCCGAGCTCTCCTTGACCAGCATCAGCTTGCGCGTGAAGAAGTACTTCATGCTCACGTGCTTGGCGTCGCCGGCGATCACCGAGTTGGCGCCGGTCTCGAACGGGAGCCGGATCGACACGCCGATCGAGCGCTCGCGGCCGGCTCCGAGCATGCCCGCCTCCATGATCCCCGGCCCGGCGCCGGTGATCACCATCCATCCGTCGGCGGCGAGATCGTGGGCGACCTTGCGCGCCTGCTCGTACAGCGGGTCCTCCCGGGTGGTGCGGGCGGAACCGAAGATCGTGACCTTGCGGACGTCCTTGTAGGGGGCGAACATGGCGAACGCGTCGCGCATCTCGGCCACAGCGGCGCTGGCGATCTTCAGGTCGAGCGTCTCCGGCTGGTCGGTGACCAGGCCGAGCGCTTCCGAGATGAAGGCCTCGGCCAGCCGGAGGTCTTTCGTCACGCCGAGCTCGGTCAGCACACGTGCCACCCGATCGTCGTCAGAGTTCGGTAGACCTTCACTCATGGATCAACGACTTTATGGTTCGCGCCTCCACGGCGTGGCCATCGGGTTGTTGTCGACGGGTGCCGGGCTGGCGGTCGCCGAGCTGGTGGCAGGGCTCGACCGCGGGGCGGCGTCACCCGTGGTGTCGGTCGGCCAGGAGATCATCGACATCGTCCCACCGGGTGTGAAGGACTGGGCGATCGACACCTTCGGCACCGCCGACAAGCTGGCGTTGGTCGTGGGCACGCGTGTTCTCACTGGCCGTGATCGGGTCGATCGTCGGGATCCTGGCGGTCACGGGTCGACGGGTGGCCGCCTACGCCGTGACGACGGCGGTCGGGCTGATCGGTGCCTGGGCCGTGACGATGCGACCCGATCCGACCTTCGCCAAGCTGCTCCCGGCGATCGCCGGCACGCTCGCCTCGATCGGTGCCCTCTGGTACCTGGCGCCGCGCACGAGCCCTCAGCCCGCCGACGGCTCCGACGCGAGCGATCTCGAGCGCCCCGTCGCCCGGCGTGGCTTCCTGCAGGGCGCCGCCACCGTCGCCGGCATCTCGCTCGTCGCCGCCGCCCTCGGCCGCGCCCTGCGCGGCCGCTTCGATGTCGACGAGGAGCGGGCGCAGCTCGACATCCCCGAGCCCGACGACGGCGTCGCTGGCGACGGCTGGAGCGTTGGCGCCGCCCGGAACCGATTTCGGGATCGACGAGGTCACGCCCTGGGTCGTGCCCAACAGCGACTTCTACCGGATCGACACTGCGATCACCGTGCCCCAGGTGCCGAGGGACTCGTGGCGGCTACGCGTCCACGGCATGGTCGATCGTGAGCTCGAGTTGACGTTCACCGATCTGCTGGCGAGACCGATGATCGAGCGCTACATCACGCTGTCGTGCGTGTCGAACGAGGTCGGTGGAGACCTGGTCGGCAACGCCCTGTTCCAGGGTGTGTCGGTTCAAGGACGTGCTCGACGAGGCCGGCGTTCATGCAGGGGCGACACAGGTCGTCAGCCGTTCGATCGACGGCTGGAGTTGCGGATCGCCGACGTCGGCGATCATGGATGGTCGCGACGCGATGATCGCGATCGCCATGAACGGTGAGCCGCTTCCCGCCGAGCACGGCTACCCGGTGCGGCTCGTCGTCCCCGGGCTCTACGGGTACGTGTCGGCCACGAAGTGGGTGACCGAGATCGAGTTGACCCGATGGGAGGACTTCGACGCGCTACTGGATCCCGCGCGGCTGGGCCAAGGAAGGCCCCGTCAAGACGATGGCGCGGATCGACCGACCGCGACGCGGTCAGGAGTACTCGGCGGGCGCCGAGGGAGTGATCGACATCGCCGGTCTCGCCTGGGCAGTGCATCGCGGCATCTCCAAGGTCGAGGTCTCGATCGACGAGGGCGAATGGCGTGAATGCGAGCTGGCGGGTGTACCCACCGACGACACATGGCGGCAATGGCGCTATCGATGGAGCGAGCCGACGCCCGGCGAGCACATGGTCCGAGCCCGCGCCTACGACGGCGCCGGCGAACCCCAGCCCGAAGAGCCCAAGCACGTCGCTCCCGACGGCGCCCAGGGCTACCACCGGGTGACGTTCGACGTGTCGTCGTAAGCGTCAGCGGGTCAGCGGGCGCGGAGCTCGTCGGCCTTGGCTTCGAGCGCTTCGATCAGCTCGTCGAAGCTCTTGATGAACGAATCGACGCCCTCGCGCTCGAGCCTGGCGCTGACATCGTCCATGTCGACCCCGACATCGGCGAGCGCCGCCCAGACCCGCTCGGCGCCGTCGAAGTCGGCGTCGACGGTGCGCGCCAGCGTGCCGTGGTCGTCGAATGCCTCGAGCGTCGCCTCCGGCAGCGTGTTGACGGTGTCGGGGCCGATCAGGCCGATCGACGTACAGCACGTCGGAGTAGGCGGGGTTCTTGGTGCCCGTGCTCGCCCACAGCGGGCGCTGGACGCGGGCGCCGCGGGACGCCAGCCGATCCCAACGTGGGCCGCTGAAGGCCTCGAGGAACAGGCGGTAGGCGAGCTGGCCTTGGGCCAGGCCGGCCTTGCCGCGCAGCGCCAGCGCATGCCTCGGTGCCGATCGCTTCGAGCCTGCGGTCGACCTCGGTGTCGACGCGGGAGATGAAGAAGCTGGCGACGCTCGCCACTCGTGACAGGTCGGCGGCGGGATCGTCGGCGAACTGCTCGAGCCCACTGATGTACGCCTCCATGACCTCCTGGTAGCGGTCGAGCGAGAAGATCAAGGTGACGTTGATGTTGCGGCCCTCGGAGATCATCTGCCGGATCGCCGGGACGCCTTCGGCGGTGGCCGGGATCTTGACCATCAGGTTGCGCCGCTTGAGACGCTCGTGCAGGTCGCGGGCGGCGAGCTCGGTGCCGGCCTGGTCGTGGGCGAGGTCGGGGGCGACCTCGACCGAGGCGTAGCCGTCGAGCCCGTCGGTGGCGTCGTAGACCGCGTGAGAACACGTCGCAGGCGCCGTGGATGTCGGCGAACACGAGCGCCCAGTAGTCGTCGATGATCGGGTTGCGAGTCGGCGGCGAGGGTGCGAGAACTGCTCGTCGTAGTCGGACGAACCCTGGATCGCCTTCTGGAAGATCGTCGGGTTCGACGTGAGCCCGCGGATGCCCCGGTCGCGGAGTGCCGCCAGCTCACCTGACGTGAGGTAGCCGCGCTTGAGGTTGTCGAGCCAGGGGCTCTGACCGAACTCGAGCGACAGTCGTTGCAGTCGATTCATGAGTCACTCCTTTCGGTCGAGCAATGCCTTGGCTCGCTCGACCACGTGCCCGACGTTGATGCCGAGCTTGTCCATCACGATGTTGCCGGGTGCGCTGACACCGAACCGCTCGATGCCGATCGTGTCGTCGGCGTAGCGATGCCAGCCGAGCGTGACGCCGGCCTCGACCGAGAGCACCGGGACGCCGGGCGCGAAGATCGAGTCGCCGGGTCGCCGGTGTCCTGCTGCTTCGAAGCGATCCCAGCTGGGCATGCTGACGACCCGGGCACCGATCCCGGACGCCGGCCAGTTCGGACGCAGCGTGGACGCAGACGGCGACCTCGCTGCCGGTGCCGACGAGGATCACGTCAGGGTGCCGTCGTTGTCGGTGACGATGCCGGCGCCGGCGGCCACCGCCGTGCCGTCGGTGACGACCTCGATGTTCTGGCGGCTCAGGATCAAGCGCCGTCGGGCCGTCGTGCTCGACGACGTCGCGCCAGGCCTGGGCGGTCTCGTTGGCGTCGGCGGGCCGGATCACGTGGAGGCCGGGGATCGCGCGCAGCGAGGCGAGCTGCTCGATCGGTTGGTGGGTCGGACCGTCCTCACCGACTCCGACGGAGTCGTGGGTGAACACGAAGCACACCCGCATGTGCGACAGCGTCGCCAGACGAATCGGCGGTCGCATGTAGTCGGCGAACACGAAGAACGTCCCGCCCACCGGCAGGATCCCGCCGTGGGCGGCCATGCCGACCATCGCCGACCCCATCGCGTGCTCGCGGACGCCGTAGTACAGCTGGCGCCCGCCCGGCGTGTCGCTTCGTCTGCGCCGGCTCGATCCTTGAGGCGCGTGCCGGTGTTGCCGGTGAGGTCGGCGGCTCCCGAGAGCGAGTCCGGGGATGAACGGCAGCGTGGCGTTGAGGGCCGACTCGATCGCCTTTCGGGTGGGGATCTTCTCGCCGAGCTCGGCGCGCTGGCAGAGCCTCGATCCAACCGGGGAGCGCGCCGCCGTTCCATGCCGCCGTCCAGGCGTCGGACTTGATCGTCGCGGCGTTGTCGTGGGCCCAGGCCGAACGTGCCGCCGAGCCGTTGATCGGCAGCGTGGTTGCGTGTCGCCTCGACGAGCTCGGCCGGTGCCCAGAACGGCTCGTCGGGAATGCCCATCACGGCCTTGGTGCGGGTGACGTCCTCGGCGTCGAACGCCAACCCGTGGGCCTCGTGGTCGTCGGTGTGATCGGGGGAGGGGTAGCCGATGTGGCTGCGGAGGATCAGCAGCGATGGACGGTCGGTGACGTCCTTGGCGGCGCGGAGCGCCGCTTCGAGCCCATCCATGTCGTTGGCGATCTCGCCGAGCTCGACGACGTCCCATCCGTAGGCCCGGAAGCGCTCGGCGACGTCGTCGTTGTACGCCAGCGCCGTGTCGCCGTCGATCGTGATGTGGTTGTCGTCGTAGACGCAGATCAGCTTGCCGAGCCCGAGATGGCCGGCGAGCGAGGCCGCCTCGTGCGAGACGCCCTCCATGAAGCACCCGTCGCCGGCGATCACGTACGTGTGATGGTCGATCGCCTCCGGGCCGAAGTGCGCAGACAGGAACCGCTCGGCGATCGCCATGCCGACCGCGTTGCCGAAGCCCTGACCGAGCGGTCCGGTGGTGACCTCGACCCCCGCCGTGTGGCCGGCTTCGGGATGCCCCGGGGTTCGGCGACTCCCACTGATCGGAAGGCCTTGATGTCGTCGAGCTCGAGTCCGTAGCCGTTGAGGTAGAGCATCGAGTACTGCAGGATCGAGGCGTGCCCGTTGGAGAGCACGAAGCGGTCGCGATCGGGCCAGTTCGGGTCGGCCGGGTCGTGCTTCATGATCCGGCTGTACAGCACGTGGGCGAGCGGAGCGAGCGCCATCGCCGTGCCCTGATGGCCGCTGTTGGCCGCCAGCGGGGCGTCCATCGCGAACCCGCGCACCAGATCGACGACCTGACGATCCTGTTCTTCGGTGAGTGACGTCATCGATTCCGACACTACCGGTGACTACCCGATCGGGTGGTCGTCGAACCTGTTCAGGCAGGCAGGCGGGAGCAAGGTGAAGGGGACCACGTGCCAAGGGCCGCGGTCGATGCGGCAGTGGGCGAACAGCTGGCCGTAGTCGGGGAACTCCAATTCGCCGCGCACGAGGCGATACGTGAACTTTCCGGGCTCGACGCTGAACGGGCTCACGTTGCGGGCGACCGGCTCGCCCTCGCCCTCCGGTTCGAGGTCGCGCCTGAACACGACCTCGAAGACGCCCTGGCCGGGCTCGTGGGCGGGGCAGAAGATCAGGGCGACGAGGTGGGGCGTGATGGTGAGCGGGGCCGGCTCGGGCGCCGCCATCGAGAACATCACGCCGGTGAGGTCGATCCGCGTGGACGGCCCGGGGGCCTGCCGCATCTCGAAGTTCTCGACGAACAGCAGCCGAAACGATCTGCATCCGGCGAACATACCTGTCGAGCATCCGTCCGTGCGCGAGGACGCAGATCGATGGAACGCCCGGTACGCCGGTCGCATCGCCGGAACGCCGAGTGCCCCCAAGGGGCTCGACGGGTTCGACGGGGTCGAGCCGGCAGACGATGAGAGCGTGTGCCTCGACATCGCCTGTGGCACCGGCGAGCAGTCGATCTGGGCGGCCCGCCATGGGTTCCGCGTCGTTGCCCTCGACGTGTCACCGGTGGCGATCGACGCGCTGCGACGACGCGGCCGGCGAGGCGGGGCTGGCGCATCTGGTCGACGCCCGAATCGTCGATCTCGACGACGGGACTGCCGGCAGACGTGCGCCGGCCTGTGCTCGCTCGTCGTGTGCCAGCGATTCCGCGATCCGCGTTGTATCCGGCGATTGCCGAGGCCGCCCGGCCCGGCGGCGTGATCGTGGTGACGGTGCTGTCGCGTGTGGGGCTGAGCACGGACGCCGGGCCGTTCCACGCTGCACCCGGCGAACTGGTGGTGGCGTTCGGTTCGCTCGACGTCGACATCGTGCGCTCGGTCGAGGGTGAGGGCGAAGCGACGCTCGTCGCTCGGCCGCCGCTAGCCGGCGAAGGCGAAGCGGACGCGCCGGTTGTGGCGGCCCTTGTTCTCGACCTTGGTGATCACGATCGGACGCGACTGACCGGTGTTCGACAGGTGCGTGCCGCCGCATGCCTGGCGGTCGACGCCTTCGATGTCGATCACCCGCAGCGTGCCATCGGCGGTCGGGGGAGGAGCAACCGACATGCTGCGCACGAGGCCCGACGGTCGTCGCCGCGTCGGCGGCGTCGACATAGACGGCGGTGACGTCGACGCCGCGGGCGATGATCGTCGTTGACCGGGTCGGCGAGGGCGCGGACCCGGTCGTTGTCGACCTCGGGGAGGTCGAAGTCCATGCGCCCCGTCCCGTCACCGTTGATCTGGGCGCCGGTGACGAGTGCCCCGGCGAACTCGGCGAACACGAAGGCGTTGAGCACGTGACTGGCGGTGTGCAACGAGGCCACCCGACGACGGTGCTCGGCATCGACGCGCACCTCGACGTCTCCCTCCGGCGTGGCGTCATCGGCGAGCAGGTGCCACCACCGCTCACCGTCGACCTCGACGCCCGTGACCGCGCTCGTGCCGCCCGCCCATTCGATGGCGCCGATGTCGCTCACCTGTCCGCCGCCGCCGGGGTGGAACGCCGAGCGGGACAACAACACCGCGCCCGGCCGGGTTTCGACGCACCTGCGCCTCGTGCAGGTAGAGGTCGGGATGCTCATGACACAGATAGATCGCCACGGGCGACAGGGTAGACAGACGCCCGCTTCAACGCGTCTACGTGGGGGTCAGCGATCCGAAAGTTGCGATCGGCGCTTCGAGGCGTTCTAGAGTGCGAGCGTCATCACCTCGCTGGGGGCGCGTCGACGAAGGAGCACATGATGGAGCTGTTCGACAACTTTTTCGACTATCGGCGGCAGGACTGCACTTCCTGACCCGTTACGCGCACGTGCTGTTCGGCATCACGTGGATCGGCCTGCTCTACTTCTTCAACTTCGTGCAGGTTCCGGCGTTCGCCGAGATGGAGGCGCAGGCCCGTTCCGAAGCGCTGCGCAAGATCACGTTCCGGGCGCTCTGGTGGTTCCGCTGGGCCGCCGCGCTCACGATGCTCAGTGGGCTGCTGATGTGGGCGATCGCCGGCGGCGACTACGCCCCCGACACGTCACTCGGTCTCAGCATCACGTTCGGGTCGATCCTCGGTCTCACGATGGGCGCCAACGTCTGGATGATCATCTGGCCCAACCAGCAGGTCAACATCAAGTCTGCCGAGACGGTCGCCGCCGGTGGCGAAGCCGATCCGGCTGCGGCGGGCGCCGCCAAAGCGGCCGGACGGGCGAGTCGGGTCAACGCCTTCTTCTCGATCCCGATGGCGTTCTTCATGGTCTTCACGAGCCACTTCGCGCCGCGGTTCTCCGACCCCGGCGGTGCCGGCATCGC
Organism: Ilumatobacteraceae bacterium; assembly: GCA_963850755.1. Taxonomy (GTDB): domain Bacteria; phylum Actinomycetota; class Acidimicrobiia; order Acidimicrobiales; family Ilumatobacteraceae; genus Ilumatobacter. The sequence goes on from CAWKMO010000011.1 coordinate 22,652, forward strand.
TGTGTGGATCCTCTTCATCATCATCTTGGTCGGCGCTGAGCTGAGCGCGCTCGGCAAGCTCCCGGGCGGATACGACAGCCCGTTCTGCAAGCTGGTGCTCGACGATCACATCAAGACGATCGAGGCCGGCCTGTTGACGACGGCGATCCTCTACTTCATCGGCTGGGAACTGATCATCGGCTGATCGATTCCAACGCCGCGGTCACGGACTGACCGTGAGCGTGCCCTCCATGCCGGCCTCGCGATGGCCGGGAACGTCGCAGTAGAAGATGTAGTCGCCGGCCGCCAGGTCGATCTCGCCCTCGTCGTCATCGGTCAGCTTGAAGTCCTGCTGGTCGAGCACGAACGAGTGGGTGGTCGCACCCCCGTTCTCGTGGACGATGCGCACCTCGCCGGCCCTCGCCGACAGGTCCTCCGGATCGAACTTGAGGGCGTCACTCGACTTGACCGTGAGCGTTTGCACGTCGCCGCCACCGGTGTCGCTGTCGTTGGCGTCGCCGTCGTCGCCACCACCGCATGCGGTCAGCGTCAGGCCGACTCCGAGACTCAGTGCTCCGATCCAGCGCAGTGCGCTCATCTTGTCCTCCTCGTCGAGCCGGTCCGGGTGACCGATCGGGATCGATGCTACCGACGGTCGGTCCCGCCGGACAGGTCGATTCGAATCGCCTCGCTCCCCGCCACCAGCGCCAGGAGTAGCCTGAAAGCGCCATGGCGACGCCGACCCCCGCAACGACTCCGGCGTCGTCGCGCGAGCACGACCCCGGCGGGCGCTCGACGCGCCAGCAGATCCTCGACGAGGCGATCGCCTGCTTCGCCCAGGCCGGCTACGACGGCACCTCGCTCAACGACATCGCCGCCGGGGTCGGCATCCGCCGCCCCAGCCTGCTCCACCACTTCCCGTCCAAGGAAGCCTTGTACCAAGAGGTGTTCGAGCACCTGCTGTCCGATTGGTTCGACCGGCTGACCGGGGCGATCGCGGCGCCCGAGGAGGGGTGGGACAAGGTCGAGTTGGTCCTGCGGGCAGGTTTCCGATTCTTCGCCGACAACCCGAGCTACGTGCGCCTCGTGCGTCGCGAGGCGATCGATGGCGGTCAACATCTCGGCATCGACCTGGCCAGCGTGCTGAGGCCGACGTTCGATCTCGCCGCCGACTACTTCGACCGCGAGATGGCGGAGGGCACGTTCCGGAAGCAGGATTCCCGGCAGCTCATGATCACCGGATACGGGGCGTTGCTGAGCTACTTCTCGGACGAGCCGTTCCTCGAAGGGCTGCTCGACATCGCTCCGCTGTCGGGGGATGCACTCGCCGCCCGCGAGGAGCACGTCGTGCAGTTCTTCCGGTCCGCGCTGCTGCCCTGAGCTCCTCGGATTGCCCGCCCGCGCACGAAGCGGGTCGGTACCGTTGGTCGGGCATGCCCCCTGCGACCACCATGTCGGAAGCTGCCTCGAAGCAGCTGCTGGCCGGCTACGGCCTCGATCACACCGGACGAGCGGGTCGTCGCCGATCCGGCCGCGGCGGCGTCGGCGGCCTCGGACATCGGCTACCCGGTGGTCGTCAAACTGGTCGGTGACACGATCGCCCACAAGACCGAACGCGGTCTCGTTCGCCTGTCGCTCGGCGACGATGACAGCGTGGTGCGGGCATCGGCCGACCTGCTCGCCGCGGCGCGTCCCGACGACGGGGCGGTTGGCCTGCTCGTGGCGCCGATGATCCGTGGCAATCGGGAACTGATCGCCGGGCTCCTCCGCGATCCGCAGTTCGGAGCGACGGTGATGTTCGGGCTCGGAGGGATCCTCGCCGAGGCAGTCGCCGACGTCGTCTTCCGTCCCGCCCCGCTCGATGTCGCCACCGCCGAGGAGATGATCGACGCGCTCTCGTCACAACGTCTCCTCGAGGCCTTTCGAGGCGAAGCCGAGGTGTCGCGGTCGCACCTGGTCGATCTGCTCGTCGGGCTCGGGCGCCTGGCGATCGAACGGCCTGACGTGATCAGTGTCGACGTCAACCCGTTGATCGTCGATGCGACAGGCGTCCCGATCGCCGCCGACGCACTGGTCGAGATCGACCGACATCACACATCTGCCCGAGCCGATCATGTGATCAGGCCGCGACCGAGCGACGCAGCCTTCAAGGCCTTGTTCGAGCCCCGCGGCGTGGTGGTGACGGGTGCCTCGTCGCATCCGGGCAAGTTCGGGTTCGTGTCGCTCCACAACCTGCTCGCGGCCGGGTACGCCGGTGACGTGTTCGCCACCAATCTGAGCGGTGAGGAGGTGCTCGGCGTCCAGACCGTCGCCGATGTCGACGCGATTCCCGATGGTCGCGTCGATCTCGCCTTCGTGTGCACACCGGCGGCGTCCAACCGCGAGATCCTCACCGCCTGCGCCCGCAAGGGGATCCGGGCGGCGTTCCTCACGTCAGCCGGTTACGGCGAGGCAGGGGCGGCGGGACAGACCGCACAACAGGAACTGGTTGCCCTCGCCGACGAACTGGGGCTGTTGATGGCCGGACCCAACGGGCAGGGAGTGGTGTCGACCCCCGCCCGTCTGTGTGCCCAGATCGTCGCGCCGTATCCACCGGCCGGGCGGATCGGCGTCGCCAGCCAATCGGGCAACTTCGTCTCGAGCTTTCTCAACCTGGCGCGGTCGACCGGGGTGGGCATCAGCCGCGCCGTGTCGGCCGGCAATGCCGCAGCCGTGAGCGTCGCCGACTACCTCGACTTCTACGCCGACGACCCGGCCACGTCGGTCGGTCTCGCGTACATCGAGGGAGTCACCGACGGGGCGGCCCTGATGTCGCGACTCGGCGGGGCAGCAACCCGCAAGCCTCTGGTCGTGCTCAAAGGTGGCACGACGGCGGGCGGGGCGCGGGCGGCGGCGAGCCACACCGGAGCACTGGCCGCCGACGACAAGTTGTTCGACGGAGCGTGCCGGGCGCATGGCATCACACGTGCCGCGACCGTCGAGGAGGCGTTCGAGGCGGCAGCGACATTCGCCACGCAACCGCTGCCGAAGGGTCCCGACGTCGTCGTCCTCACCACCGCCGGGGGATGGGGGGTCGTCACCGCCGACGCCATCACCGCCGATCCCGACCTGCGCCTGCTCGAGCTCCCGGACGATCTGCTGGCGGCGATCGACGAGCACCTGCCGGCCCGGTGGAGTCGCAACAATCCAGTCGACTGCGCCGGCGGTGAGACACGCGACACGATCCCGACGATCATGGGCCTGATCGCCGAACACGCGTCGGTCGACGCGATCGTCTTCATCGGCCTCGGTATCCAGTCCAACCAGGCGAGGCTGATGCGCGAGGGTCGCTTCTATCCGGGATATGGCCTCGAGCGAATCGTCGAGTACCACGAACGGCAGGACCGGCGCTACGCCGAACACGCCGCCCAGCTCTCGGACCGCACCGGCAAGCCGATCCTGTGCGCAACCGAGCTGGCGGTGGCCGATCCGGGCAACCCTGGCCCGGCGGCGGTGCGCGACACCGGCCGGTTGGCCTATCCCAGCGGCGATCGCGCGGTCGTCGCGCTCGGTCACCTCTACCGCTACGCCCGACATCGGGCGCGCCGCACGGCATGAGCCCCACCAGCCGCTCCGGGCGGGGAGCCACCGGCGCCGGTCCGATCCTCGTGCTCGTGCTGGCGGCGCTGATCCCGGCACTGCTGCTGTTGGCGGTGGCGCGTTGGGCGGGCGGCTCGCGCCGACTCCGGTGCCGACGCCGTCCCTGCACCGTCCGACGACGCTGCCGTGACGACGACGGTGCCGGCGGCGCCTGCGCTCAATACCGGACTGCTGTCGTTCCGGCGCACGTCGAATCAATTCGTCGCGCGACCTCAACATGGTCGCCTTCGAACAGGGTGTGCAACCGTTGATGGACTCGATCGACGAGCGGTCGTGCGCAGCGATCTCGCTCGACGGCCGGCTGGTCGGCGCGCGCAACATCGACACCGTTGTCATCCCTGCCAGCAACATGAAGATCCTGGTCGCCGCGGCCGCGCTCGAGGTGCTGGGCAGCGACTTCACGTACACGACGCGTGTCGTCGGCCCGGCTCCCACCGGGGGAGTGGTTCAGGGCGACGTGTACCTCGTCGGCGGTGGTGATCCACTGTTGTCCGGTGACTGGTACGCGACATCAGAGCTCGATCGCAACCCGGCGTTCAACACGACGTCACTCGACGAGTTGGCGCGCAAGCTGGCGGCGGCCGGCGTCACCCGCATCGATGGGACCGTTCGCGGTGACGGCAGCCGCTACGACGACGAGTACTACGCGCCCGGCTGGGGTGGTGACGTGGCGGGCATCGAGGCCGGCCCGTACGACGCGCTCCTCGTCAACGACTCGCGCGGTCCTCGGCGACGACCAACGCGCGAGCGACCCCAACGAGGCCGGCGCACGTGAGTTCGTGCGCATCCTCGCCGAGCAGGGCATCGAGGTCACGGGCGGTGCCGGGACGGGCGTGGCGCCGGCCGACGCCGGCCAGCTGGCGAGCATCGAATCCCGCCCACTCCCGGACGTGATCGCCGAGATGCTCACGAACAGCGACAACAACACCGCCGAGCTGATGGTCAAGGAGATCGGCCTGACCGCTTCCGGGGCAGGCACGCGTCAGGCCGGCGTCGACGCCATCACCTCGACGCTCACGGGCTGGAACATCGACACCGCCGGCCTGGTGGTGGCCGATGGGAGTGGGCTCAGCCTCGACAACCGGATCACGTGCGGCACGATGCTGGCCGTCCTGCAGCACGCCGGCTACGAGGGTCCCGTCGGGCAGGGGTTGGCGATCGGTGGGCAGACCGGCACGTTGATCGACATCTTCGGAGACACGTCGGTGGCCGGTCGCATCCGCGGCAAGACGGGCACGCTCAACAACTTTCCGATCGACCAGGATCCGCCGGCCGTGAAGGCGCTGTCGGGCTACCTGCCGGTCGACGGGGGCGGAGCGATCGAGTACACGTTGCTGCTCAACGGCCCGACGATCACCGAGCAGAGCGAGTACCGGCCGATCTGGGCCAACCTCGTGAGCGCCCTCACGTCGTTCCCCGCGGTCGCCAGCCCAGCGGCGCTCGGACCGCAGTGACGAGGATCGGCAACCGGAGGGCGGCACCGGTCGGCGTGCTGGTCGGGCTCGCTGCCGTGCCGGCGGTCGTGCTCGCCGGTCTGTGGCAGTACGCAGACGCGGAGGTGCCTCCGGCGACCACGACGACGACCACGACCATGCCACCCCCATCGGCGCCTCCGCTGACGACCGACCTGCTCTCGTACCGGCGACACCCGACACCACTCGCCGAGCACGCCGCCGCCGAGGCTGCGGCGGCAGCCAACGCGGCCCGCGTCGACGGCGCTGCTCGATGCTGGTCGGCGACGGCTCGTGTGTGCGGATCGTCGACGACGACACGGTGGTCGCCGAGGAAGGTGGCGGACGTCTCGGTGATCCCTGCCAGCAACCAGAAGCTGTTCATCGCCGCCGCAGCGCTCGAAGTGCTCGGACCCGACTTCCGATTCCGCACCGAGCTCCAGTCGGCTCCGCCGGTCGGTGGCGTGGTACCCGGCGGCGTGTACCTCGTCGGAGGTGGCGACCCGGTGCTCACCACCGCTGACGTCGCCGATCCGCCAGCGCTATCCGGCCTTCAACACGACCGCGCTCGAAACGCTCGCCGATCAACTCGTCGCACTCGGCATCACCACGATCGACGGAGATGTGGTGGGGGACGGGAGCCGCTACGACGACGAGTTCCGAGTCGACGCGTGGGGAGACGACATCACCAGCCTCGACGCCGGCCCGTACGACGCGCTGCTCGTCAACGACGGGATCATCTCGCCCGGCAACTACGGGCTCGACCCGAGCCGCGCGGCAGCGCGCGAGTTCTTCGACCTGCTGATCGCGCGCGGCATCACCGTCACCGGTGCCGCCGCCAACGCAGCGCGCCCGGCCGACGCAGGCCTCACCACGTTGGCGCTGATCGAATCGCGTCCGCTGACCGACGTGCTCGTGGAGATGCTCCACACCAGCGACAACAACACCGCCGAGATGCTGGTCAAGGAGATCGGGTTCGCGGCCGGCGGGCAGGGCACACGCCAGGCCGGGCTCGACACCGTTCGGGCGACGCTCGAACGATGGGGCGTGCCGCTCACCGGTGTCGACCTCCGCGACGGGTCCGGGTCTCGATCGCGCCAACCGGCGCACGTGCGAGGCGTTGACCGCAGTCGTGCACGACTCGCCGGTCGCCGACCAACTGCGCGATCTGCTGCCGGTGGCCGGGCGCGACGGCACGATGAGCGAGCAGTTGCTCGGTACGCCCGCAGAGGGAGCGATGCAGGCCAAGACCGGCACCTTGACAGACGTCAAAGCGCTGAGTCGGGTCGCAACCCGGCGCCGATCGGCGCCCGATCGAGTTCTCGCTCGTTCTCAACGGCACCGGCGTCGACGAGCCATCGGCGTACCAGCCGGCGTGGGACGCCCTGGTCGACCTGATCGACCACTACCCGGTGGTCGTGGAGCCCGATCTCGCGCGTTTCGAACCGAGCTGACGCTCGGCGACCCGTACTATTCGACGATGGGCGTGATGCCGATGTTCCCACTTGGCACGCCGCTCCTGCCCGGCAGCGTGTTGCCGCTCCACGTGTTCGAGCCGCGCTACCGCCAGCTGGTGCACGACATCCTCGCCGACGATTCCGACGTCGCCGAGTTCGGCGTGGTGATGATCGCTCGCGGCCGCGAGGTCGGTGGCGGCGACGTCCGGAACGACGTGGGCACGGTGGCGCGGGTGCTCGACATGCGGGCCCTGCCCGACGGCCGCTACGCGCTGGCGGCCGTCGGAGCTGACCGGCTGCGCGTCAACGCCTGGCTTCCCGACGATCCGTACCCACTCGCCGACATCGATCTGTGGCCCGACGACGATCTCGGGCAGCTCGACATCGCGGACGTCTCGGCGACGATCGAGCACCTTCACGAGCGCGTGCGCGGCGATCAACGACGAAGTGCGCGCGCTCGGCGAGATGACGCCGCCGCCCGATACCGAGATCGCCAGCGACCCACACCTGTCGCTCTACCACCTCGGATCGTTGGCGCCGCTCGGGCCGGCAGATCGACAGCGAATGCTCGAAGCGGCCACCCTCGGGGAGCGGCTCGAGGTGTTCGCGGCCGCGCTCGACGACGCCGCAGCTGTGGTTCGATTTCGCTCGGCGTGATAGAACCAGGGCCCATGTCCGACGAATCGCCTCGCAGCAGTCACGCGCCGCGAATCCGCCTCGGTTGGAGAGGTGGTCGAGTACGTCACCACCTACGCCCTGCAGGAGACGGTCGGTCCGCTCAAGGGGGCCGGACGGTGGATCGGTGTCGGAGCCGGCGCCGCAGTCTCGCTCGGCATCGGCCTGATGCTGCTCCTGCTCGGGCTGCTGCGACTGATCCAGACCGAGTGGGAAGGCATCGCCGAGGGCGGCTCGTCGTGGGTTCCCTACGTGATCGTGTTCGTGGTCGCCCTCGTCCTCATCGCGATCACGCTGTTGAGGATCAACAAGACCTACCTCGTGAAGCAGGAGGATCGCGCGATGAGCAAGACGCAGACGCCGACCCACATCTCGCGGGACGACCTCGAGAGCAAGCTGCGCGCGTTCCAGGGCGACATCAAGGGCAAGGTCGACGACCAGAAGAGCAACCTCATGACGGCCGGGGCCGGCATCGGCGCCTTGCTGCTGCTCATCTTCTTCGTCCTCGGCAAGCGCAGCGGCAAGAAGAAGTCGACGATCGTCGAGATCCGTCGCGTCTGACGAACAGGGAACCCGGACGATGCCGCTGCCACCGAACTTGCGACCCTCGCTGCTCATCCGACGCAAGGCGATGCGCCACGGGGTGTTCGGCGAGAGCAGGTTCTGGAAGGTCGTCGCCTACACCATCATCGTCAAGCAGACGTTCCGCCGGGTCTTCGGAAAGCAGGCCGAGGTGCTCGAGGTTGCCAAGCTCAAGGGTGGCGGGCACTGGATGCAGATCGAGACCTTCGCCCCGACGACCCGACGCCAACGCCGACGCGCCGCTCGTTGATACGCTCGTTCGGCGATGATCGTCCGGTTGCGCCAGCCCAAGCGCGAGATCGAGGTCGCCGGTGACCGAACCGTGAACCAGTTGCTCGACAGTCTCGGCATGAACCGCGAGTCGTTCCTCGTCATCCGCAACGGCACGCTCGCGCCCGGCGACGCCCGGCTCGACCGACTCCGACGTGATCGAGGTCCGACCGGTCATCTCGGGGGGCTGAGCGTGACGGCCGTCGCCTCCAAGTGCCGGGTGTGTCGGCAACCGGCGATCATCGATCTTCCACGGCACAACGCCAACTTCTGCGGCGAGCACCTGCTTGCAGCTGTGCCGGCGTCAGGTCGAGAAGGCGATCGCCGATCACGACATGTTGTCGCCCGACGACCGCGTGCTCGTCGCCGTCAGCGGCGGCAAGGACTCACTGGCCGTCTGGGACATCCTGATCGACCTCGGCTACCGAGCCGACGGGCTGTACCTCGGCCTCGGGATCGGCGACTACAGCGACGAGAGCGCCGGGTACGCCCGCCGCTTCGCCGACGAGCGCGGGTTGATCCTTCGCATGGTCGACCTTCGGGACGAGCACGGGTACGACGTGCCGACCGCCGCCAAGGTCACCCACCGCGTGCCGTGCTCGGCCTGTGGATTGTCGAAGCGGCACCTCTTCGACCAAGCCGCACGCGACGGCGGGTACGACGTGGTCGTCACCGGACACAACCTCGACGACGAAGCGGCCGTGCTGTTCGGCAACACACTCCGCTGGGACGTCCAGTACCTGGCACGGCAACTGCCGGTGCTTCCGGCGCGGCGACGGCTTCCCGAAGAAGGTCAAGCCCCTGGTGCGGCTCACCGAGCGCGAGATGGCGGCGTGGTGCATCGTGCGTGGCATCGACTACCAGGTCGAGGAGTGCCCGATGGCGGCCGGCAACAAGCACCTGGCATACAAGGCCGCGCTCAACGCGATCGAGCGCGACTCTCCCGGATCGAAGGCCGCGTTCTACCTCAACTTCGTCGAACGATGGCGCCGTTGCTGTCCGGGGCCGAGCATTCGGGCGCCGACGGTCTGCGCGCCGTGCTCGGTCTGCGGCTCGCCGACCACCGGCGAGATCTGCGCCTTCTGCCGGCTCAAGGAGCGGGTGGCAGGTCACGACCTCGGGTGCCGGTCGAGGTGCTGCTGTCGAAGAAGCGGCGCACGGCCGCACTGCAGGTGGAGCGTGAACCCGCTCGATTTCGGCGATCGGGTGATGCTGCTCGATGCCAAGAAGCGGCGCTACCTGATCACGCTCGCGGTCGGCGGTGAGTTCCACAGCCACGCCGGGTTCGTGCCCCACGACGACGATCGCCGGCCAGATGGAAGGGTCGGTCGTGCGATCCACACGGGGCGCCGAGTACACGGTGCTGCGGCCGACGCTCGAGGACTACGTGATCGAGATGCCGCGCGGCGCCCAGGTCATCTATCCCAAGGACCTCGCTCCGATCTGCATGCTCGCCGACATCGGGCCCGGGATGCGCGTGTTCGAGACCGGCATCGGGTCAGGTGCGCTGTCGACGACGATGCTGCGCTGGGGGGCGACGATCGTCGGGTACGAGGTGCGCGAAGACTTCGCCAACCGGGCCCGGGCCAACGTGCGCGAGTTCCTCGGTGAGCCGGCGCTCGAGCGCTACGACGTGCACATCGCCGACAGCTACGCCGGCATCGATCCCTCGCACGGTCCGTTCGACCGGGTCGTGCTCGACCTTCCCGAGCCGTGGCAGGTGGTGCCGCACGCCGAAGCGGTGCTGCGACCTGGCGGCGTGCTCGTCGCCTACACGCCGTCGATCACGCAGGCCGCCCAGACCCGCGAGCAGCTGAAGGGACGCTGGATCGATGCCCGCACGCTGGAGGTGCTCCATCGCGGCTGGCACATCGACGGCCAGTCGGTGCGACCCGATCACCGCATGGTCGCCCACACCGCCTTCCTGACGGTGGCGCGATTCCTCGGCCAGGGGGCGAAGGCGATGCGTGCCGACTCCAAGGTGGAACGGATCAGGTGACCCGGACGCGCAACGGCCCGGGGCGGTGACCCCGGGCCGTTGACAGAAAATCAGTGTCGGCAGATGTTCAGGGCTCGATGAAGATGCACTCGCCGGGGCACTCCTCGGCGGATTCGATGACCGAGTCGAGCTGGCTGTCGGGGAACTACGCCATGCCTTCGGCACCCTGCGGGTTGCCCTTGGCGGTTGCGTAGATCTTGTCGCCCTCTTTCACGTAGGCGAGACCGTCGTCGAGCAGGGTGAACACGTCGGGGGCGATCTCTTCGCACAGGCCGTCGCCGGTGCAGAGATCCTGGTCGATCCAGACCTTCATGTGGTGCGTGTCTCCTCAGGAAAGGGAACGGTACTGAACGGTCACTGTATCGGCAGCTGACCTGGCAAACACGAATGTGGGCGAGAGCTCCACGGCCATGTCGAGGCCTTGGTCACAATGATGTGATTCGGCGCATCGGCGCGTGTATGGTCCAGCGCAACTGGCTCACGACGCGGGAGGACCCGTGACGGAACCCGATGACGCAGCAGCACAAGACGACCGGGCGGCATTCGAAGCCCAGGTCGAGGTCCTGAGCGAGGAGAACGCGCACCTGCGGTCGCGCCTCGCCGACACGCCCACCCGCATCCGCGCGCTCGAGGAGCGGCTGCTCGAAACCAAGGGCCAACTGGCGCAGAAGACCGCCCAGAACGAGAAGCTCAGCTACACCTTGCGCGAGGCGCGCGAGCACATCGCCTCGCTTGCGGGACGAGGTCGACAAGCTCACCCAGCCCCCCAACGCCTACGGCATCGTGGTCGGCAAGAACGGCGACGGCACGATCGACGTGCTCGCCAGCGGCCGCAAGATGAAGGTCCAGCTGCACCCCGACATCGAGCACGAGCTGCTCGACCTCGGCGCCGAGGTGGCGCTCAACGAGAGCTTCAACGTGATCGAGGCGCGGCGACCCGAGACCACCGGCGAGGTCGTGACGCTCAAGGAGGTCATGGAAGACGGCATCCGGGCCGTCGTCGTCGGGCGCGCCGACGAGGAACGGGTGTGCGAGCTGGCGAGCAGCATGCGCGGGATGCGCCTGCGAAGTGGCGACGTGCTGCGCCTCGACGCGCGCTCGAACATGGTGCTCGAGAAGCTGCCCCGGCCAGAGGTCGAGGATCTGCTGCTCGAGGAAGTGCCCGACGTGTCGTACGCCGACATCGGCGGGCTCGACAACCAGATCGAGGCCATCGCCGATGCCGTCGAGCTCCCGTTCCTGCACCAGGAGCTGTTCGCCGAGCACCGTCTGCCGGCTCCGAAGGGCATCCTGCTCTACGGGCCACCCGGTTGCGGCAAGACGCTGATCGCCAAGGCGGTCGCCAACAGCCTCGCCAAGAAGGTCGCCGACAAGATCGGCGAGGGCAAGGGACGCTCGTACTTCATCAACATCAAGGGCCCCGAGCTGCTCAACAAGTACGTCGGCGAGACCGAGCGCCAGATCCGCATGGTGTTCCAGCGGGCGCGCGAGAAGAGCGAGGAGGGCTGGCCGGTCATCGTGTTCTTCGACGAGATGGACTCGATGTTCCGTACCCGCGGGTCAGGCATCAGCTCCGACATGGAGTCGACGATCGTGCCCCAGCTGCTGGCCGAGATCGACGGTGTCGAGGGACTGCGCAACGTGATCGTGATCGGCGCCACCAACCGCGAAGACCTGATCGACCCGGCGATCCTGCGCCCGGGACGGCTCGACGTGAAGATCAAGATCGAGCGTCCCAACGCCGACGCCGCCCGCCAGATCTTCGCGCGCTACCTCACCGACGAGATCCCGATCGCGGTCGGCGAGCAGGTGCCCGACGATGATCGAGCGCACGGTCGACGAGATGTTCCGCGACGACGAATCGAACCGGTTCCTCGAGGTCACCTACCAGAACGGCGACAAGGAGATCCTGTACTTCCGCGACTTCGCCTCGGGAGCGATGATCGAGAACATCGTGCGCCGCGCCAAGAAGCTGGCGATCAAGCGTGTGATCGGCGGCGGAGCCGCGGGGCGTCAGCACCGACGACCTCGTCGCCTCGATCAAGCAGGAGTACAAGGAACACGAGGACCTGCCCAACACCACCAACCCCGACGACTGGGCCAAGATCTCGGGCAAGAAGGGCGAGCGGATCGTGTTCATCCGCACGCTGGTGTCGCAAGGCAAGACCGACGGCCCCACCGGCGGCCGCAGCATCGAACGCGTACAAACCGGCCAGTATCTCTGACCGGTGGCCTGGAGCTGATCAGCCCCAGGCGTCGCTGATCAGCTCGAGGCTGCGGATCCGGTCGTCGACGTCGTAGGTGGCGCCGGTCACCATCAGTTCGTCGGCCTTGGTGCGGTGGACCAGGTGGCGCAGGCCCTCGACCACGCGCTCGGTCGAACCGATCAGTTGCTCGGTCGGCATCCGGCGGGCGGCCTCGGCGTCGGGATGGTCGGGAGCGGCGTCCGGGTGCACGAGCGGCGTGCGGTGGTTGGTGCGGATCCCGTAGCGCAGGATCCTGCTCGGCAGACCGAGGTAGTCGGCGTGCTCGTCGGTCTCGGCGGCGAGCGCGCCCGCTCCGACGATCAGGTACGGCTCGATCGAGCACCGGCGACGGCGTGAAGTGGTCGAGGTAGAGCTGAGAGGCGACCTCGGTGCCGCCGGTGTCGAAGTGGTGGGCGTAGGCGAACGGGATGCCGAGCATGCCGGCCAGCTGGGCGCTGTATCCGGAGGAGCCGAGCAGGGCGACGAGCGGTGTCGTGTGGCGGCGGGCGTGGCGTGGAACCGCGTCCACATGCCGCCTTCGCCGCGGCGGTCGCCGAGCATCCCCATCACGTCGATCACGTCGCGGGGGAACTGTTGCACGCTGTCGTGCGGGTGGCGGCCGAAGGCGGAGGCGGTCATCGGATCGGTGCCCGGCGCGCGCCCGATGCCGAGGTCGATCCGGCCGGGATGGAGCGCCTCGAGCATCGCGAACTGCTCGGCGATCGCGAGCGGAGCGTGGTTGGGGAGCATCACGCCGCCCGATCCGATGCGTATCCGTTCGGTCGCCGCCGGCCAGGTGGGCGATCAGCACCGCCGGGGACGTGCTGGCGACGGTGGGCATGTTGTGGTGCTCGGCCACCCAGAAGCGGACGAATCCGAGCCGTTCCGCGGCCTGCGCCAGCCGGGTCGTGTCGGCCAACGCCTGCGTCGACGTGCGCCCCTCGCTGACGACCGACAGATCGAGCACGGACAGAGCGACCATGGCGCCACGATACGGACGTCGTCCCAGGAACGGCGGGAGTTCAGGGCGTATGCGCCGATGATCGCTCACAGCAACCGTTATGGTGCGGGTCATGGCGATCGCGAAGGTCTGCGGTATCGAGACCGAGTACGGCATCGTCGTCCGTGGCGGCGAGAGCAACCCCGTGTCGGCCTCGTCGTTGCTGATCAACGCCTACGTGAACGCCACCTCGCGCAAGATCGGGTGGGACTTCGAGGACGAGACGCCGGCCAACGACGCCCGCGGGTTCAACCTCGACGACGTGTTCGCCCCCGAGGTCGAGACGTCGCTGGTGAACGCGGTGCTGCCCAACGGCGCCCGCTACTACGTCGACCACGCCCACCCCGAGATCTCGATCCCCGAGGTCACCACGGCCGCCGAGGCCGTGCGTTGGGACCGGGCCGCCGACGAGATCGTCCGCGCCTCGATGGGGTACGCCGCCGAGCTGCTTGCCCGACGGTGCCGAGCTCGTCGTCTACAAGAACAACTCCGACGGCAAGGGCAACTCCTACGGGTGCCACGAGAACTACCTCATGAGCCGCGACACGCCGTTCGGCCGGATCGCGTCTCAGATCACACCCCACTTCGTGACTCGCCAGGTGTTCTGCGGCGCGGGCAAGGTCGGTTGTGAGCAGCCGGGGCGCGAGCCGGCCGACGTTCCGTTCCAGCTCAGCCAGCGGGCCGACTTCTTCGAGGAGGAGGTCGGTCTCGAGACCACCCTGAAGCGACCGATCGTCAACACGCGCGACGAGCCGCACTGCGATCCGCAGAAGTATCGCCGCCTGCACGTGATCGTCGGTGACGCCAACATGAGCGAGATCGCCACCTACCTCAAGGTCGGCACCACGGCGATCGTGCTGGCGATGATCGAGGACAACGAGCTCGGCGACGAATGGTTGCTCGCCAATCCCGTGCCGGCGATCCGTCAGGTCAGTCACGACCCGACCCTGCGGCGCACGATCATGCTGCGCGACGGCCGGCGGGCGACGGCGCTCGAGGTCCAGTGGGGTCTGCTCGAGCGGGCCCGCAAGTACGAACAGACCCACGGGCTGCAGGCCGTCGGCGACGAGGTCGGGCCGACGTGCTGGCGAAGTGGGAACAGGTGCTGACGGGCCTCGAGGGCGACCAGCGCCGGCGTCGCCAACTGGGTCGACTGGGTCGCCAAGCTGCGCCTCGTCGACGGCTACGCCGAGCGCCACGGTTTGCAACCGGGTGCCGCCGAACTGAAGGCGATCGACCTGCAGTACCACGACCTGCGGCTCGACCGCTGCCTGGCACTGCGGGCCGGGCTCGACACGATCGTCGACCCAACCCGATGTCGACTGGGCGATGACGAATCCTCCCACCACGACGCGCGCCTACTTCCGTGGCCGTTGCCTGCAGAAGTTCCCGAACGACGTCGTCGCCGCCAACTGGGACTCGCTCGTGTTCGACATCGGCCGCGATCCGCTCCGGCGGGTGCCGATGATGGAACCGTTGCGCGGCACCGCCGATCACGTCGGTAAGTTGATCGACGACAGCGCCACCGCCTCCGAGCTGCTCGAGCGGCTCGGGGCATGAGACCAGATCGATCGACGCGGAGGAGGGAAGAACGACATGGCTGAACGAACGCACAAGCAACGCACCGCACCCGAGCGCACCGAGGAGGTGGTCGAGGAGGCGGCGCCCGCCACCAGCGAGTCGGGCGAGAAGCTCAAGGCCGAACTCGACGACCTGCTCGACGAGATCGACGAGGTGCTCGAATCGAACGCCGAGGACTTCGTCAAGTCGTACGTGCAGAAGGGCGGGCAGTAGCCCGTGTCGATGCCGATCTTCGACCCGGCGCTCGATCCGGGGTCGAACTTTCCGGAACTGCTGCGCACGAGTCGGACTCGGCGCCGATCCGATGGTCGCGCACGCCCGGCGCACCGCTCGACGTGCCGCACGCCACCACGTGCGTCGCGCTGCGGTTCGCCGACGGCGTGGTGATGGCCGGCGACCGGCGGGCCACGTCGGGCAACCTGATCTCGCACCGGGCGATGGAGAAGGTCGTGCAGGCCGACGCCTTCAGCGGCGTGGCGATCGCCGGCGCCGCCGGGCCGGCGATGGAGATGATCCGGCTGTTCCAACTCCAGCTCGAGCACTACGAGAAGGTCGAGGGCTCGCCGCTGAGCCTCGAGGGCAAGGCCAACCAGCTGTCGTTGATGGTGCGCGGCAACCTGCCGGCGGCGATGCAGGGCATGGTCGTCGTGCCGCTGTTCGCCGGTTACGACCTGCGCCGGTGGCACGGTCGGCTGTGGGCCTACGACGTCACCGGTGGCCGCTACGAGGAGCGCGAGTACGTCGCCACCGGCTCGGGCAGCCTGCACGCCGGCACCGTGATCAAGGTCGGCTACCGCACCGGCATGCACCGCGACGAAGCGATCGACCTGGCGGTGCGCAGCCTGTGGGAGGCGGCCGACGCCGACTCGGCGACCGGCGGCCCCGATGCGTTGCGCGGGATCTACCCGACCGTGGCCACCGTCACAGCCGACGGGTTGGCTGCCGGTCGACGACGACGAGCTGGCGGCGCGGTTCGAGGTGATCGCCGGCCGAGGTGCGAGCGCGATAGGGACGCCAGTGACAACGCCGTTCTACGTCGCCCCCGAGCAGGTGATGAAGGACCGCGCCGACTACGCGCGCAAGGGCATCGCACGCGGCCGTGCGCTGGTGGCGATTGCGGTTCGTCGACGGCATCGCCATCGTCGCCGAGAACCCGTCCGAGACGCTGCGCAAGGTGAGCGAGATCTACGACCGGATCGCCTTCGCCGGGGTCGGCAAGTACAACGAGTTCGACCAGCTGCGGGTGGCGGGCATCCGCGCCGCCGATCTCAAGGGCTACCAGTACTCGCGCGACGACGTCGACGCCCGCACGCTCGCCAATCAGTACGCCCAGATCCTCGGCAACATCTTCACCCACGAGCTGAAGCCGATGGAGGTCGAGATCCTCGTCGCCGAGGTCGGCATCGAGCCCGCCGGCGACCAGATGTTCCACATCCTGTACGACGGCACCGTGATGGACCAGAAGGACATCGCCGTGCTCGGCGGCGACGCCGAGGCGATCGGCGAGCGCCTCCGGGCCGGGTTCGCAGGACGGGCTCGACCTCGCCGGCAGCGGTCCGGCTCGGCGTGGCGGCGCTGGCCGGTCCCGAGCGCGAGATCCCGGTCGCCGAGCTCGAGGTGGCGACGCTGACGCGCGGCATCGGGCGGCGCTGCTTCGCGCCGCCTCGACGACGACGAAGTCACGCGCGCTGTTCGCCGGCGATTGACCGCCCGCTCGGCGGTCGCGTTCTACGCTCGCCACGTGGCCGCGATCGATCTCAACAGCGACCTGGGTGAGTCGTTCGGCGTCTGGCGGCTCGGTGACGACGAGGCGATGCTCGACATCGTCACCAGCGCCAACGTGGCGTGCGGATGCCACGCCGGCGATCCGTCGACGTTGCGCCGCGTGTGCCAGGCGGCGGCCGATCGGGGCGTGGCGATCGGCGCCCAGGTGCGGATATCCCGACCTGGCCGGGTTCGGGCGGCGATTCATCGACATCGACCCCGACGAGCTGCGCGACGCCGTGCTCTACCAACTCGGTGCGCTCGACGCGTTCGCCCAGGTGGCCGGGCACCGGGAGTCGCCTACGTCAAGCCGCACGGCGCGCTGTACCACGCCTGCATCACCCACCCCGACCAGGCCGAAGCGGTCGCCACCGCCGCCCACGAGTACGACCCGTCGCTGGCCGTGCTGGGTGCGCCCGGGCTCGCCGTTGCTTGGCGATCGCCGACGCGCTCGGCATGGAGCCCGTCGCCGAGGCGTTCGCCGACCGGGCCTATCGCGCCGACGGCACGCTGGTGCCGCGGACCGAACCGGATGCGGTGCTGACCGACCCGGCCGAGCGTCGCCGCCCGTGCCGTGGCGATCGCCACCGAGCAGCAGCGTCACGGCGGTCGACGGCTCGCGGGTCGACGTCGAGGCCCGCTCGATCTGCATCCATGGCGACACCCCCGGCGCGGTCGCCCTCGCGCGGGCGGTGCGGGCCGGCGCTCGAGGCGCGCGTCGGTCGGCATCTACGCCTTCACGGGGTGAGCGATGCGCATGCTGCCGATGGGGCCGCACGCCGTGCTGATCGAGCGAGCTCGACGGCGAGCCGGCGGACTGGGCGGCAGGGCTGCGACGACTGGCACTGCCGGGCGTCGACCGACGTCGTGCCGGCGTGCCAGCGACCGTGCTGGTGGTGTGTGCCGACGAGCGCCGCATCTGGCGACGGTGCGCGAACGGCTCGGGAGGTGCGCCCGGCCGAGTCGACCGCGGGCCAGTGAGCACGACCGATCGAGATCCCGGTTCGGTACGACGGTGCCGACCTCGACGCCGTGGCCGACGGCGACCGGGCTGACGACCGACGACGTGGTCGCGCTCCACACGGCGCCGCACGTACGTCGTCGCCTTCTGCGGGTTCGCGCCCGGCTTCGGCTACCTCCGCGGGCTCGACCACGCGCCTGCATCTGCCGCGCCGGGCGACGCCGCGGACACGGGTGCCGGCGGGCTCGGTGGCGATCGCCGCCGAGTACACGGCCGTGTATCCGCGACCTCGCCCGGCGGCTGGCACCTGCTCGGGACGCACCGACGCGGTGATGTTCGACCCCGATCGTTCGCCGCCGGCGCTGTTCGAGCCCGGCGCACGGTCAGGTTCGTGGTCGCATGAGCGCGTCGATCGAGGTCGTCGACGCCGGGCATCGCCACGACGATCCAGGACCGCGGCCGGCCCGGCTTCGCCCATCTCGGCGTGTCCCCCGTCGGGCGCCGTCGATCCGCGGCTGGCGGCGCTCGACAACCGGCTCGTCGGCAACCCGGCCGAGGCCGCCGTGATCGAGACGTGCGGCGGACTTCGTGATGCGCGTCACGGCCGCGGTGCTGATCGCCACCTCGTCGGAGCTGGCGCCGGTCTCGCTCGCGCGCCGGCGAGATCGGCACCGCACGGCGGCGACCCGGCCGGCTGTGGCAGTACGTCGCCGTGCGCGGCGGGATCGACGTTGCGCCGGTGCTCGGTTCGCGGTCGACCGACACGCTGTCCGGGCTCGGCCCGGCCGCGCTCGCCACCGGCGACGTGCTCGCCGTCGGCGCCGAACCGCGGACGCCAGGTGGCGGTCGACCAGGCTCCGAGGCCGACGCCGCCGATGTCGCTCGCGATCAGCCCGGGCCCGCGGCTCGACTGGTTCGAGCCGGCGAGCTTCGAGCGGCTCGTCGCCGGCGCCGTGGACGGTGACGCGACTCGAGCCGGGTCGGCGTGCGGCTGCGCGGCGTCGCGCCTCGACGCGCCGGATCACCGCGCGAACTGCCCAGCGAGGGCCTGGTGCGCGGGGCGATCCAGGTGCCGCCCGACAGCGACCCGGTGATGATGCTCGCCGACCACCCGACGACCGGCGGCTACCCGGTGATCGCCGTGGTCCACCCCGACGACGTGGCGATCGTCGCCCAGACCCCGCCGGGCGGCAGCGTGCGCTTCACCGATCCGCCGTGGGCTCGACACGTCACTGACGACGTGCCGGCCGTCGTCGAGTGCCCGCCTGATACGGGACGCGGCTGTTACGGTTCGCGCCATGGACCGCCGGATCTTCGGGATCGAGAGCGAGTTCGGGGTCACGTGCACGCTGCGCGGGCAGCGCCGCCTGAGCCCTGACGAGGTCGCCCGGTACCTGTTCCGGCGAGTCGTGTCGTGGGGGCGCTCGTCGAACGTGTTCCTCCAGAACGGGGCCCGCCTGTACCTCGACGTCGGCTCGCACCCCGAGTACGCCACGCCCGAGTGCGACTCGCTGTACGACCTCGTCGTGCACGACAAGGCGGGCGAGCGGATCCTCGAGTCGCTCGTCGAGTCGGCCGAGCAACGGCTCGCCGAGGAGTCGATCCGCGGCACGATCTACCTGTTCAAGAACAACACCGACTCGGCCGGCAACAGCTACGGCTGCCACGAGAACTTCCTCACCAACCGCTCCGACGACGTCGCCTCCTACGCCGAGGTGCTGATCCCGTTCTTCGTCAGCCGCCAGATCTACGCCGGCGCCGGCAAGGTGCTGCAGACGGCACGCGGCGCCACCTACTCGATCGCTCAGCGCGCCGAGCACATCTGGGAAGGCGTCAGCTCGGCCACCACCCGCAGCCGGCCGATCATCAACACCCGCGACGAACCGCACGCCGACGCCGAGAAGTACCGGCGCCTGCACGTGATCGTCGGCGACTCGAACATGAGCGAGTACGCCACGTTCCTCAAGGTCGGCGCCGCGGCCTGCATGCTGCGCATGCTCGAAGACCAGAACGTCGTGCTGCGCGACATGACGCTCGAGAACCCGATCCGGGCGATCCGCGAGATCAGCCACGACATCACCTGCCGGCGCACCGTGCGGCTCGCCAACGGTCGCGAGGTGAGCGCCCTCGACATCCAGCGCGAGTACCTCGATCGTGCGCTGCGCTACGCCGACAGCCAGGGCTTCCCGCCGCTCGAGCAGCGCGCACTCGAGATGTGGGAGCACTGCATGACGCAGCTCGAGAACGACCCGCTCAAGCTCGACCGCGAGGTCGACTGGGTGATCAAGTACAAGCTGATCGAGGCGTTCCGGGCGCGCCACGACCTGCCGCTCGGGCACGCCCGGGTGCAGCTGCTCGACCTGCAGTACCACGACGTGTCGCGCCAGCGCAGCCCGTTCTACAAGCTGCAGGACCGCGGCATGGTCGAGCGGGTGTGCACCGACGCCGACATCGAGACGGCGATCGACACGCCGCCCCAGACCACACGGGCCCGGCTGCGGGGCGAGTTCGTCAAGCGCGCCAAGGAGCGCCGCCGCGACTACACGGTCGACTGGGTGCACCTCAAGCTCAACGACCAGGCGCAGCGCACCGTGCTGTGCAAAGACCCGTTCAAGAGCCGCGACGAGCGGGTCGAGAAGCTGATCGAGTCGCTCTGACGCGGCGGCGCGTCTGCGCCGCACTGGCGTCCGAGCGGTTTGCCCGATACGGTTGGCGCGGACGTGACGAGCACCTTCGACCCTCCCGACACCGATCCCGCCTCGTCGCCACAGCCCGTGGGTCAGGCGATCCCGGTCGACGACGGCCGCCGAGCCGTCGCACCGGCACTGCCGCCTGCGGCGCGCGGCGTTCCTCGACTGGGTCGTCGTCGTCGGCGTGGCCCTGTTCGTGGCGATCATGGTGCGGACGTTCCTGCTCGCCCACTTCGTGGTCGAGGGCGAGTCGATGCTGTCGACGCTGCACACCGGCGACCGGGTGTTCGTCAACAAGCTGTCGTACCGCCTGCACGACCCGCAATCGCGGCGACGTGGTCGTGCTGCACGAGCTCACCGGTGCCAGCGAGCGCGACCTGATCAAGCGCGTGATCGCCCTGCGAGGGCGAGACGATCGAGATCCGCGACTGCGAGGTCTTCATCGACGAGGACCCGAACGACGCGGCGCCGCGCCGAAGCAGCTGGTCGAGCCGTACCTCGACCCGGCGGTCGTCGCCGGCACGTCGTGGTGCGAGTTCGGCCCGGAGGTCGTGCCCGACGACAACGTGTTCGTGATGGGCGACAACCGGCCCGGTTCGTCCGACAGCCGCACGCTCGGGCCGATCCCGATCGACGACATCGTCGGGCGCGCGTTCGTCGTGTTCTGGCCGAAGGCGCGACTGGCAGTGGCTGTAGCCGCTGTCACGCCTGACCCGGCGGCTCAGCTCGACTCCGCGTGTAGGCCGCGACCATGCGGTCGACGCAGTCGCTGTAGACGGCGTCGCATGCCCATCCGCAGCGCCGCGCGCAGCTCGTGCTCGAACTGCAGGTCCCACGCGAACGCGGTCCGGTCGAAGCGATGGAACAGCGCCACCAGCCCGCCGGTCCAGTCGTCGCGGCGGAGGTTGATGCCGTCGATGCCGGCCTCGGCGAGCGGGCGGCGTGGCGCTCGGCGCCGTCGCCGAGCGTGCGAGGCGGGTCGAGTGGACCAGCTTGACGCGTCGGGTTGGCGGGACGCAGCGCGGCCAGCGTCGCCAGATCGGGATGACACAGCCATGTGCGCGCCAGCAGCTCCGGCGACCGGGCGGCGAGGGCGTCGATCACCGGCTGGCCCGACTGCGGCGCCTTGAGGTCGAGCGAGAGGTGGATAGTCGGTGCCGCACGCGTCGACCAGGTCGTCGAGCGATGGGGATGTGGTCCGGAAGCTCGTCGCGGCGCAGGTCGGCGATCCGGCGCTTGCGCATGCGGCGCCCGAGCTCGCCGTCGTGGATCGAGCACGGGCACGCCGTCGCGGGTGAGCCACACGTCGCTCTCGAGCCCGATGGCGCCCATCTCGAGCGCGAGCTGGAAGGCCGGCGATCGTGTTCTCGGGGGCGTGCGCCTTGGCGCCACGGTGGGCGAACATGATCGGCGGGTCGAGCAGGGACGGAAGTCGCTGTTGCACGCGGCCACCATCCTGGCAGGCAGCCGTGTCGCTCGATTCGGCCGTCCGAGCGGGCCGAGCGACATCCGCTCAGTCCCTAGACTGCCCGCGTGTTCAACCTGCAGGGCAGCGAGCTGATCATCATCTTGCTCCTGGCCCTGGTGGTGCTCGGTCCCGAGAAGCTGCCCGAGGCGATGCGCAAGCTGGGGGAGTTCTACGCCGAGCTCAAGAAGATGTCGAGCGGGTTCCAGCAGGAGTTCCGCAGCGCCGACCGACGAGCCGATGCGCGAGATCCGCGACACCGCCAACGTCGCTGCGCGATTCGGTCGACTTCCGCAAGCTGTCGAGCGGCGAACGCGACGAGAAGCCGAAGTCGGCCGAGATGGCGGCGGTCGCCGACCGACGCGTCGCACCGACGCCGCCAGCCGGCCGATCCCGACCGCGGTGCCGACCGACGGACGTGCCGACCGGCGACGCGCCGTTCGCGCGCCCACGCCCGACGAGCCGCGCCGCCGAGTCGGACGCGATCGACGCGCCGGATCGCTGATCGATCGTCGACGTGCCCGACGCCGACGACCGGTCGACGCTCGACGCCGAGACGCGCCGCCGAGCGAGCAGATCGAGGGTACGTGAGCCGACGCGGCGCGAAGTCCGCCCGAGCCGGACCCCGCTCAGCAGCAGATGAGCCTGACGGAGCATCTCGCCGAGCTGCGCATGCGGATCATCCGCGCCGGCCTGGCGGTCATGGTCGGCGCGATCGTGGTGATGGCGTTGTACGACCACGTGCTGAGCTGGATGCTCCAGCCGTACCAGACCTGTGCGAGCGCAAGCCGGCCGAGTTCTGCGGGCGTTCGCTCGACCCGGAGACCGGCAAGGTCGTGCTGTTCAACCTCGATCCGATCGAGGGCCTCGACGACCCGTCTCAAGGTCTCGTTCTACGGCGGCATGATCCTGGCGATGCCGGTCGTGCTGTGGCAGCTCTGGCGGTTCATCGTGCCGGCGCTGCACAAGAACGAGCAGCGCTACGCGCTCGGCTTCGTGCTCTCGTCGGTCGCTGCTGTTCCTGCTCGGGTGCGTCGATCGCCTTCTTCACGCTCGAGCAGGCGCTCGAGTTCCTGATCAGCTGGGCCGGCGAAGACGTCGACCCGGCGTTCCAGGTGCAGGCGTACATCCGGCTCGTCGACGCTGATGTGTCTCGCCTTCGGTGTCGGCTTCATCGATCCCGGTGCTGCTCGTGTTCCTCGAGCTGATCCGCGTCATCACGCCGCAGCAGCTGCTGCGCGCCTGGCGATACGCGCTCGTCGGTCATCTTCTTCGTGGCGGCGGTGATCACCCCGTCGGGTGACCCGATCTCGCTGCTCGCGCTGTCGGTGCCGATGACGTGCTGTACTTCGTGGCGATCCTGGTCGGTTGGATCGTCCAGCGCGCCGCCGCAAGCGCGACGCAAGGCGCGCGAGGCTGAGCCGTAGCCGGAGTCCCGCGTGCGAGACTCGATCGCGTGCGGCCCGACCGCGAGGCGATCCTCGCTCGCTACGACTTCCCGCTCGACCGATTCCAGCTGCGAGGCCATCGACGCCCTCGACGCCGGCGCCAACGTCGTCGTCGCGGCGCCGACCGGCAGCGGCAAGACCGTCGTCGCCGAGTACGCGATCGCGGCCGCGCTCGCCGAACGGCAGGCGAGCGTTCTACACCGCGCCGATCAAGGCGCTGTCGAACCAGAAGTACCGCGATCTCGTCGACGATCCACGGCGACGACCGGGTCGGGCTGCTGACCGGCGACAACGCGATCAACGGCGACGCGCCGATGGTGGTGATGACCACCGAGGTGCTGCGCAACATGATCTACGCCCAGCCGCGACCTCGGCGACCTCGAGGTGGTCGTGCTCGACGAGGTGCACTTCCTGCAGGACGCCTACCGCGGGCCGGTGTGGGAGGAGGTGATCATCCACCTCCCGACGCACGTGCGGCTGGTGTGCCTGTCGGCGACGGTCAGCAACGCCGCCGAGCTCGCCGAGTGGATCGAGACCGTGCGCGGCGCGACCGACGTCGTGGTCGAGGAACGACGCCCGGTGCAGCTCGACAACTTCTACTACGTCGCCGACCTCACCAACGACCGGCTGTCGGCTGCTGCCGACGATCGTCGACGGCCACCCGAACCCCGACGCGCTGCGGCTCGACGCCAGCGCCGTGCGGTTCCGGCGCGGGCGCCGCGACGATCGCGCGCCGCGGGGGAGCGGGCAGCGCAAGCTGGCGACCCCGGGCCGGGTCGAGACCGTCGAGGAGCTCGCCGAGCGCGATCTGCTGCCGGCGATCTACTTCATCTTCAGCCGCGCCCAGTGCGAGGAGGCGGCGCGCGCCTGCGTCGACGCCGGGCTGCGCCTCACCGACGACGACGAACGCTCGCGGATCAACGAGATCGCCGACGGCCCGGCTCGACGGGCTGTCGACCGCCGACCTCGAGGTGCTCGGTTACGACCAGCTTCATCGACCAGCTCGATGGCCGGGTTCGCGCCGCACCACGCCGGGATGGTGCCGCCGTTCAAGGAGGTCGTCGAGGCCTGCTTCGTCGAGGGGCTGGTGAAGGTCGTGTTCGCCACCGAGACGCTGGCGGTCGGGATCAACATGCCGGCCCGCAGCGTGGTGATCGAGAAGCTCACCAAGTTCACCGGCGACCGTCACGAGACGCTGTCGCCCGGCCAGTACACCCAGCTCACCGGCCGGGCCGGGCGGCGCGGCATCGACGAACACGGCGCGGCGGTCGTGCTGTGGAGCCCGTTCGTCACGTTCGATCAGGTCGCCGAGCTGGCGCTCGAGCAAGTCGTTCCACCTGCGTTCGGCGTTCCGGCCGACCTTCAACATGGCCGCCAACCTGGTGCGCACGTACGACGCCACGACCGCCCGCCAGCTGCTGACGTTGTCGTTCGCCCAGTTCCAGGCCGACCGCGACGTCGTGCGCCTCGAACGCCGGCTGCAGCGCCAGCGCGAGCGCCTCGCCGAGCTGATGGCCGAGGCGACCAGCCCGTTCGGCGACATCGACGAGTACCGGCAGGCGCTCGCCGCCGCGCGCGGGCCGCGCGGGCGCGACGACCCGATCGAGCTGGCGATGCTGCGACTGCGGCCCGGCGCCGTCATCCACGCCTCGAAGGGCAAGCACCACGGCCCGGTGGCGGTCGTGGCCACGGCCCATCGCAAGGGCGGCCTGCGGCTGACGACGATCACGCCCGCCGGGCACGCGCTGCAACTCGACGGCGCCGACTTCGTGGCCCCGCCGCGAGCAGCTCGGATCGGTCGTGCTGCCCGGCGTCTACGCCCCGAACCGCAACGACTACCGGGCCGAGGTCGGGCGGCGGGTGCGCAGACGCCAAGCTCGCCCCGCGGCGCGATCGCGACGACGGGCTGCGCGGCCGAGCCGCGCTGCCGGCGTCGGCGCATGCATCCGGTCGAGGACGACCCCGACCTGAAGCACCGGCTGCGGGCCGCCGGCCAGGCCGACCGCGTGCGCCGCGACATCGCCGACCTCGAGTCGCGGGTGCTGCACCGCAACGCGACGCTCGCGCAGGAGTTCGACGGCGTGCTGGCGGTGCTGTCCGAGCGCGGGCTGCTCGACGTCGCCGGCGTGGCGGCTCACCGAGGGCGGCGAGATGCTGGCCCGTGTGTTCCACGAGAGCGATCTGCTCGTCACCGAGGCGATGCGCGCCGGGCTGCTCGACGGCGTCGACGCGCCGACCCTGGCCGGCCTCGTGTCGACGTTCGTCTACGAGCATCGGTCGCCTGACGATCCGCCGCCGCCGTGGTTCCCGAACCGCGACGTCCGCGACCGCTACGCGCGCGATCGAGCGGCTCTCGATCGACCTTGCGTTCCTCGAGCAGCAGCACGGGCTCGCCGTCCACCGTCCGCCCGAGCCGACGTTCTTCGCCGTCGCCTACGCCTGGGTGGCAGGGGAGAGCTTCGCCGAGGTCGTCGCCGAGGAGGACCTCACCGGCGGCGACTTCGTGCGCGCGGTCAAGCAACTCACCGACCTGCTCGGCCAGATCGCGACGGTGTCGCCCGACCCGGCGACGCGCGCCGACCGCCCGGCGTGCCGCCGAGGCCTGCTTCCGCGGCGTGGTCGCCGACGCGTCGGTGGTCGGCGACGGCCGTCCGGTCGTCGACGGCACTCGTGACGATCCGCAAGGGCGAGCAGTGGGGTGCGCCGGCCGCGCCGACCGGCCGACCTGCGTGCGTCGCCGGCGAGCGACGCCGAGCTGGCGCAGCTGGTCGCCGACGATCCGGCGGCCCGTACGGCGTTGCGCGGCGGCGACCTGCATCGCAGCCTCGGCGCGCCGCCAGCGCGGCGAGACGATGCAGCGGCTCCCGATCGACGCGCTGCGGGTGCGCATCGACGACCACGACACTGCTCGCCGTCGCCCACGTCGTCGCCCGCAACGGCTGGTGGCGCGGGCCCGCTCGCTGGCCGTGCTCAACTGCGCCGTACATCGGCGACTGGAACGTCGCCCCGCGGGCCCACCCGAACGACGGCCGCTTCGACGTCGTCGAGGTGAGCGCGGCGATGTCGCTCCGCCAGCGGCTGCAGGCGCGCCGGCGACTGCCGCTCGGCACCCACGTCCCGCATCCCGAGATCGCGATGCGCACCGGCGCGAGCCGGCGTGTGGAGCTTCGACGACGCCACGCGACGTGTACGTCGACGGCGTCGCGTCGGGGGCGTGCCACGCGGCTCGAGATCACGATCCTGCCCGACCATTTCTCGATCTACATGTGACCTGGCCGTTCGCGGCGCGTCGGTCCCCGCGCGCTCGGCCGCCCGCCCCGTACGATGACCCGGCGATGACCCTGTACGTCCCCGAGGATTTCACGCGCGAGGAGTCCGACGTCCTGCGCCGGTACTTCACCAACCTCGACGGCCCGGTGTTCGCCTTGGTCAACCTGCCCGAGGTCGTGAAGGGGGCGCTGTTCGCCCGCTACAGCCGCAGCCCGAAGAGCCTGCGCCGGCTGTTCCTCGACGAGTTCGTCAACGATCTCGACATCGAGGGCGACGAGTCGATCGACGCCACCGTCGGCCTGACCAGGGCCGAGGAGCTCTACGAGCGGGTGTTCCTCGAGTACGGCGACGACTCGGTCGCCCAACTCGGCGGCGTGCACCTGGCGTGCGAGCAGGCGTCGAACCTGCTCACCAAGATCCTCGAGTGGGGGCGCTTGATGAGCTACCTCGAGCAGAGCACGCGGTACATCGCCTACGACGCCCGGCTCGGCGGCCGCTACCGGTTCCACCGCGACCCGGCAGTGCTGGCCGGGCCGTTCGGCACGCGCTACGTCGGCGACATGGACCGCATGTTCGATGCCTACTCGGCGGCCGTCAACACGGTCACCAACCACGTCCGCGACACGATCCCGCGCGACCCTGACGACAGCGAGTTCGTGTACCGCCAGGCGACCCGGGCCAAGGCGCTCGACGCCACCCGCGGCATGCTGCCGGCGGCCAGCCTGTCGAACGTCGGCATCTACGGCACCGGCCAGGCGTTCGAGGCGCTGCTGCTGCGCATGCGCGCCCACCCGCTCCCGGAGGCGGTGCGCTACGCCGACCTGATGCTGCATCGAGCTGCGCAAGGTGATCCCGAGCTTCCTGCGCCGCGTCGACCTGCCCGACCGCGGCGGGCGCTGGAGCGAGTACCTCGCCGACACCCGCGAGGCGACCGCCGAGCTCGTCGACGCAGCTGTTCGGCGGCGACGCCGGTCGACCCCGTGCCCGAGGTGCAGCTCGTCGACTTCGATCCCGACGCCGAGGACAAGCTGCTGGCCGCGATCTGCTACCCGCACTCCGACCTGCCCGAGTCGACGCTGCTCGAGCGGGTGCGCAAGCTCGGCGCCGACGAGCGAGCTGGCGCTGGTCCGCGCCTACGTCGGCGATCGCAGCAATCGACGCCACAAGCCGGGCCGGGCGTTCGAGCGCATCGACTACCGGTTCGACGTGCTGTCCGACTACGGCGCGTTCCGCGACCTGCAGCGCCACCGCATGCTCACGATCGAGTGGCAGCGCCTGACGCCGAACCACGGCTACACGCGGCCCGAGCTGATCGACGAGGCCGGCGCCGGCGGGCTGTTCGACGAGTCGATGGAGCGCTCGGCGCGCCTGTTCGACGACCTCGCACCGCAGTTACCCGCAACAGGCGCCGTACGCGGTGGCGATGGCGTACCGGTTGCGCTACGTGATGCAGTTCAACGCCCGCGAGGCGATGCACATGCTCGAGCTGCGGTCGGCACCACAGGGACATCCGTCGTACCGCCGGGTGGTGCTCGAGATGCACCGCCTGATCGCCGAGCAGGCCGGGCACCACGCGGTGGCGGAGGCGATGACCCATCTCACCACCGAGGCGCCCGAGTTGGAGCGGCTGGCGTCCGAGCGCAGCGCCGAGGCCCGCCGACGATCGTGACCCGCCGGGCGTCCTGATAACGCGGTTCGCGACGCATCAGTGTTGTGACGGCTGTCACAATGCCCATTTGAAAGGGCTGGTGTGAAGCACCGCCTAGTATCCGGCCGCACGATCCCCCCAGTGAGGACACCAATGCCTGAGACGATGACGACGACATCGAACTGGAAGACGCAGCCGAAGACGGCGATGACGCCGATGAAGAAGTCGAGCTCGACATCGCCGAGCTCGACGAGGCCGAGCTCGACGAAGAGGATCTGGTCGGCGATCCCGAGGACGACGAGTTCGAGGGCGACGACATCGCCGCCGAGGAAGAGGACGAGGAGGTCGCCGACGAGGACGAAACCGACGACGCCGAAGGCGCCACCCGCGTCCGCAAGCGCAAGGCGCCGACGAGGAAGAGGAGGACGACGACGACGACCTGCTCACGCCCGACGACGTCGAGGCCGACCTCGACCGGATCCTGAAGGACCGGATGGTCGCCGCCGAGGACGAAGAGGACGAGGACGAGGAGGACGTCCCGGCCGACGACCGTGGCGAGGCCGCCGACGGGCTGCAGCCCAAGCGCGCCGACGAGACGTTGTGCTCGAGCTGCTTCCTGCTCGTGCGCCCCAACGCGCCCGGCTGTCCCGTCGAGGACGACAACTGCCCGATCTTCCGTTGATCTGCCGGTCCGGGCTCGAGTCCGCCGACCGATCAGCGAACAGGCCGCACTGATGGACCCCACCGTCCGGATTGCGTCAGCGGACGATGTCGCGCAACTCGCCGAGCTCGAGCGCGAGGCGCGGGCGGCACTGGTTGATCAACGCGGCGGGGATCGCTGGCTCGAGACACACCCCGTACGGGGCGACGCCTGGGCCGCCGCCGTCGCAGCAGGAGCCGTGACGGCGGCGGTGATCGGCGAGCGTCGTCGTCGGCTATCTGGTGTCTGCTCGCGACGGATCGATCGCCCGGATCGACGAGGTCTACGTGACCCCGCAGGCGCGGGAGCTCGGGTTCGGCGACGCGATGATCGAGACGGTGCTGGCAACGGCACGCGAGAGCGGCTGCACGGCGATCGAGGGCGAGGCGCTGCCCGGCGACCGCGAGACGAAGAACCTCTACGAGCGGGCGGGCATCACGGCCCGCCTGATCGTGGTCTCCAAGTTGCTCTGACCCGTCAGGTGGCGGTGGTGCCGGAACCGACCTCGTCGGCCACCGGCTGAGTCGCTGTCGACACGTCCGTCGGTGTGACGACGCTGTCCGCGACCGCGGCCTCGTCCGCCGCAGGTTCCGGCTCCTCGGCTGCCGGGACCTCGGCGGCGGGCTCCGGGCTTGCAGCTTCGTGTCGGCAGGTACCGGTTCGGCCGGGGCTCGTTCGACCGGTTCTCGACGGCGGCTGGTGCCGGCTCGACCGGCTCGGGGCGGCAGCTTCGGCGTGTGGTTGCGGCTCGTCCGCAGCAGGCTGTCAGCGCTTCGGCGTGCGGTGCGGCTCGACCGGCTCGGGGTCGGCAGTTTCGGCGTGTGGTTGCGGCTCGACCGGCTCGGCTGTCGGCCGTGCTTCGGCGGCGTGGTCGCGGCTCGACCGGCTCGGGGGCGGCAGTTTCGGCCGGTGGTTGCGGCTCGTCCGCAGCAGGCTGTTCGACCGCTCGTCGACGGCGGCTGGCGCCGGCTCGACCGGCTCGGCAGCGTCTCGACCTGTGACTGCTCGTCGACGTCGGGCGTGGGTTGGGCGCGCTTCTCCTTGGGCGCCGGCTTGCCTTCGGCGGCGGGCTTCGGGCCGCGCCCGGGACGGTCGCCGCGCTTGGGGCGTTCCCCGGCCTGCTCAGCAGGCTTGCCCTTGGTGGGGCGCGGCGTCGGGCGCAGCGGCTTGGGCATCGGCGCCTTGGCGGGAACCTCGATCCCGAACAGCTCGGCGATGTGGGGCAGCGCCGGAGCGAGCCGGGTGACGGTGGCCGTCAGCTCGTCGGTGACGACGTCGGGCTTGCGCGCCGGGCGCACCAGCGCGCGAACCGGCGAGAACGCCGCCGCCTCGAGCATCGCCGACCAGCGATCGGGCGCGTCCATCGGCGTCAGCGAGGCGTTGGCGCTGTCGGCCAGGCGCTGGGCGATGTCGGTCGGGAACGGGACGCCGGCCTTGGGCGGCTGCGAGGACAGTCGCAGGGCGCGGATGACGCGGCCCGACGGCGAGCGCGGCATCGATGTCGCCGTACCAGAACTGCAGCTCCTGCTCCTGCTTGGTGGCGAGCAGCTGCTTGAGCTCGTCGGCGAGGGCACGCGTCGACTCGTCGCGGGCGACCATCGGATCGCCGGAAGCAGCGACGACGCTGCGCAGGTCGCGCAGGTCGAGCTCGGCGGCCTGCGCCTTGGCGGCCTCGGCACGGTCGCGCCACTCGGCGACGCGCAGCGTCGGCAGCAGCTCTTCGGCCATCTTGACACCGACGCCTCGGGCATCGCCGCCCGGCCCTCGGCGACCGCGCGTTCGTTCTCCTCGCGCAGGCGCGTGCGCACGGCGCCCATGCCCTGCAGCGCCAGCTCGGCGATCGGGCGCTGCTCGGGCGGCAGCTCGGCGAGCACGGCGGTGCGATGGGTCTTGCCGGGACGCAGGCGCTTCGGCTTGGGACGCTGCGGGACCTCCGGCGGCGGGGTGAACGACGGGCCGCGGCGCTCGCGGCCACCTTGGCGACTGCGTCCGCCGCCGGTGCCGCTGCTGTCGCGGTCGCGTCCGGACCGGTCGCCCGACTTCGGGACGGTCGCCGACGGTCGCGGCACCGCCGGTCGCCGCCGGGACCGTCGCGACGGGGTCGGTCGGCGCGATCGCCGTCGCCGTCGCGCCGCGGACGGCGGTCGTCGTCGCGGCGCGGACGTTCGCCGCGATCGCGTCGCGCACGCGGTCTCGATCACCGGCTGGAACTCACGCTCGACCGGGAGCAGGTCGAGCAGCTCGGGCTCCTGCTTGTCGCGGCCGGCGACGACACTGAGCACGGTGATGCCGTCGATCTCCTGCTCGACCTCGACCTTGAACTCGTCGCCGACCTTGGCGCCGCTGGGCAGGATCGAGCCGTCGAGCACACCCTTGCGGCTGACGGGCGCCGGCGGCCCGCCAGGTCCAGGTGCCGTCATTGAGCGAACTGGTGAGTTCGATGTCGATCCGTCGAGACATGGTCAGCAACGGTATCGCCTGGCGACCGTGCGCGCACCATTGCGGCGCCGTGTACGGTCGCGAGCGTGCCCATCTATGCGCTCGGAGACCAGCAACCGACGATCGATCCCGCCGGCCTACGTGCATCCCGATGCCGTCGTGATCGGGTCGGTCACGATCGGGCCCGAGAGCTCGATCTGGCCCGGCGCCGTGCTGCGCGGCGACGAGGGCGAGATCGTGATCGGTGCCCGGACGAGCATCCAGGACAACTGCGTGCTCCACACCACGATCGAATCGCCGACGCGTGTCGGCGACCGATGCGTGATCGGGCATCTCGTGCACCTCGAGGGCTGCACGATCGAGGACGACGCGCTGGTCGGCAACGCGGCGATGGTGCTGCACCGTTCGATCGTTCGGTCGTGGTCGATCGTCGCCGCCAACTCGGTGGTGCTGTACGACGTCGACGTGCCCTCCGGTGCGGTGGCGGTCGGTTCGCCGGCGGTCATCAAGCAGGGTCGGGCGCAACCGCGAGATGATCAACGACGGGGTCGAGCACTACGTCGCTCGAGCGATCCGGTTCCGCGACGAGCTGCGGCGGATCGATTGAACGTCACGGTCACGGTCCTCACCGTTCCCGTCGGTGATGCCGAGCTCGGCTGCCGACCGGCTGTGGGTGGCCGGCGCGTTCGCGGTCGAGGAGCGCTCGATCGACGATCATCGAGTCGAGCTGCGGGCCACGCTCGGCGACGTCGAGTCGACGACCAGCCGCGACTGGGTGACGCTGCCGGCGACCTGGACGCTGCACGTCGAGCAGGTCGAGGCCGACGGCCGCTCGACACGTGGCGCGAGCACGTCGCACCGATCACGATCGCCGACGATCTCGTCGTGCGTCCGGCGTGGTTGCCGTCGCTGTCGATCGACCGGTGTCGTCGAGGTGGCGATCGAGCCGGGCGGCCACGTTCGGTCTCGGCGACCATCCCACGACCCGGCTGTCGGCGGCGGCCGTCTGGCGCACGGCGGCCGGCGGTGAGCGCGTGCTCGACGTCGGGTGCGGGTCGGGCGTGCTGGCGATCGTCGCCGTGCTGGCGGGCGCCGCGCGGGCGACGGCGATCGACATCGCCGACGCGTCGCCGCCGGCCGTGCGCGACAACGCGCGCCGCAACGGCGTCGACGACCGGATCGATGCCTCGACGACACCGCTCGAACTGGTCGACGGCGAGTTCGACGTCGTGGTCGCCAACATCCTGGCGCCGACGCTGATCGCACTGGCCGGCGACCTGCGACGTGTCACCGCTCCGCGGCGGTGTGCTGATCGTGTCCGGGGTCCTGGCCGACCATCACGACCACGTGGTCGACGCGCTGGCGCCGATGGAGGTGGTGCGGACCGACGTGCTCGACGGTTGGGCGGCGATCGAGCTGCGCCACCCGACCGACGCTGCTCAGGTGTGATCGGCGAGCAGCTCGCGGATCGCGCTCGGCGGTCGGTTGCGCGGGCACGGCACCCAGCGACGGTGGTCGCCAGCGCCCCGGCGGCGGCGGCCCAGCGCACGGCTGCGAGCAGATCGTCGCCCGCCGCCAGCGGGCCGCCAGCGAGCCGCAGAACGCGTCGCCGGCACCGGTGGTGTCGACCACGTCGACCTCGAATGCCGGGCAGTGCTCGACGCCGTCGGCGGTGTGCACGTCGACGCCGGCCGCCGCCACGCGTGACGACGACCGCTCGGCACCCGCCGTGCAGCAGCGCAGCCGGCGCCGCCGAGCAACTCGACCTCGTGCTCGTTCGGGACGATCACGTCGCACAGCGCCGAGCAGGTCGGCCGGCAGCTCGAGCGGCCGGCGCCGGGTTGAGCACCGTCGTCGCGCCCGATCGGCGCGCCGCACGCGAGCGCGTCGGCGCACCTGCTCGAGCGGCACCTCGAGCTGGCACAGCACGACGTCGGCGGACGGCAGCGACTCGGGCAGCACGACGCTGATGGTTGGCGCCCGGGCACGACCACGATCGAGTTCTCGCCGTCGCTCGTCGACCACGATCAGCGCCCGGCCGGTCGGGAGCTGCCGACGGTGAGCACGGCTCCGGCGTCGATGCCATCGTCGGCGAGCACGGCGCGCATCCGCCGACCGGCGTCGTCGTCGCCGAGGCAGCCGACGAACGCCACCTCGGCGCCGCTGCGGGCGGCGGCCACGGCCTGGTTGAGCCCTTGCCGCCGGCGATGCTCGGCGTAGGCGTCGCCGAGCACCGTCTCACCCGGCCGCGGGATGCGCGCCGTCGGTGGCGACGAGATCGAGGTTGGCGCTGCCGACGACGCAGACGTCGCAGCTGCTCGCGCATGCGGGCGAGCGATCAGCCGGCTGAGCGGGCGCGCACGCCGATCGGCGCGATCAGGCGGAACCCGGCGGCATGGCGTTCGTCTTCGCTCTCGCCGCCCCAGAACCCGTACTCGTGCTGGCCACGGGCGAAGTCACGGCACGTCGATCGGACCGAGCAGCTGGCGCACACCTCGCGGGCCGTGGCCTCGCGCCGCTCGCGCGCCTGCGGGCGCTCGGCAGGGGTGGGGAAGAACAGATGCGTGAGGCCCTTGCAGGCGGCGTCGTTCATCCAGTCGTCGTCGGTCAGTTGGCGCGTGCTGATGATCTCGACTGCAGCCACAGGCTGGCCCCCTCGTGTTCGCTCGTTCTCGATGACCGTCGACCTCCGGCACCGCAAGACCGTCGGCACAACAGAAACTAGAGCTGGGTGATCGCGCAGTCAATTGCAGACGTGCAACGATCTCGCCGACGCCCGGTGGCGAAGCGTCTCGACGTCGTCGACGGTGGTGTCCCAGGCGGTCATCCAGCGCACCTGATGGCGGGATCGGTCCCAGTCCCAGAAGAAGCTCCAGGCCTGGAGCTGCCCGATCGCGGCGGACGGGAGTGACGGAAACATGCTGTTGACCGCCGGCGGCGGCGCCGAGCGTCGACGCCGGGAATCGCCGGCCGTGGCAGCGTGCAGGGCGGTGGCCATGCGGTTGGAGTGGCCGGCCAGCTCGAGCCACAGATCGCCGTCGAGCAGGGCGTTGAACTGGGCGGCGACGAACCGCATCTTCGACGGCAGCTGGGTGACCGTCTTGCGGACGTAGTGCCCGCGCGCACCGAGCGCCGGATCGAGGAACACCACCGCCTCGCCGCCCAGCATCCCGTTCTTGGTGCCGCCGAACGACATCACGTCGACTCCGGCGTCGATCGTCATCGCCCGCAGGGCGGCGACCGATGCCGCCCGCGGCGGCGACGGCGTTGGCGATCCGGGCACCGTCGATGTGGACGCGCATGCCGTGCCGGTGGGCGACGTCGCAGATCGCGGCCGATCTCGTCGGCGGTGTACACCGTGCCGAGCTCGGTCGACTGGGTGATCGACACGATCGCCGGCTGGGCGTGGTGTGGATCGCCGAGGGCGTGGACCTGATCGGTCGATCATGCTCGGGCGTGAGCTTGCCGTCGGCGGTGGCGAGGTCGATCAGCTTGGTGCCGACGATGCGCTCGGGCGCGCCGGTCTCGTCGACGTTGATGTGGGCCCAGTCGCTGCAGATGACGGCGTCGCCGGGGCGGGCGAGTGCCGTGAGGGCGAGCACGTTGGCGCCCGTGCCGTTGAACGTGAGGAAGCGTGGCGACATCGCGTCCGAACAACTCCGAGAAGCGCCGCTCGCAGCGCGCGGGTCTCGTCGTCGTCGCCGTACGCCAGCGCATGACCGACGTTGACGCGCGCGATCGCCTCGAGCACGGCCGGGTGGGCGCCGGCGGCGTTGTCGCTGGCGAAGGACCGCGACGGGGCGGGTGGGAAGCGTCATCCGGCCAGTATGGGTCGACAGCACGGAGCGCCGTGACACCAGCGCCGATGGCGGCATCAGCCACGCGACGCGGGAGTACCGTGAGCGCCCGTGGAGGTCGCCGAGCGGATCAGGGTCCACGAGCGCGTCGCTGACGGCCGCCGAGCGGCGGGTCGCCGAGGCGATCCTGCAGTCGCCCCAGTCGGTCGGCTTCGGCACGGTCGCCGACCTCGCCGATTCCGCCAACGTCGGAGCGGCGTCGGTCGTCCGGCTGGCCAGCAAGCTCGGGTTCGACGGGTACAGCGACCTCCAGGCGAGCATCCAACGCGATCTGATGCGCCAACTGCGGCCGGCGGTCGAGCGCATCGACGAGACGTACGACGACGGTCCCGCGCAACGCACACGTGGCAGTCGAGCTCGCCAACGTTCGGGCCACGCTCGACGCCGCCGACTCGCGTTCGATCGCCGCCCTGGCAACGCGGTTGGCCGACCTGCAACGCCCGGTCGCGGTGCTGTCCGGCGAGGCGTCGGCGGGTGTCGCCGTCCAGTTCACCGACCAGCTGCAGCAGCTGCGCGACGACGTTCGGACGCTTGCAGGGCTCGCGAGGTGGCGGTGCGACGCGACATCGCCGTGCTGCCGCCCACCGACGACGGCGATCGTGATCGACCTCCGGCGCTACGAGCGGTGGGTGCTCGAGGCCCACGAGTCGATGTGCGAGCGCTCGATCTGGTCGGCGGCGTTCACCGACAGCATGCTGTCGCCGCTCGCGGCGCGGTCGGCGGTGATGTTCGTGGTGTCGGCCGACTCGGTCGGCCCGTTCGACAGCCACGTCGGCACGCTGGCGTTGCTCAACCTGGTCGTCGGCCGAGGTCGCCGGATCGCTCCGCAACTCGGCGCGCGACCGCCTCGCCGCGGTCGAGGCGGCATGGACGCGGCACGGCTCGCTGACCGACTCGGAGTAGCGGCCTCCTTCGCCAGACCGTCGTTAGCCTGAACAGATGCCGCAAGCCGCCGTCGAAGCCGCGCGTCGACGAACGTTCGCGATCATCAGCCACCCCGACGCCGGCAAGACCACGCTGACCGAGAAGTTCCTGCTGTACGCCGGGATGCTCGGCGAGGCAGGCGCGGTCAAGGCCCGTGCCGGCCGGCGGGCGGCGACCTCCGACTGGATGGAGATGGAGCAGAAGCGCGGCATCTCGATCAGCTCGACGGCGCTGTCGTTCGACTACCGCGGCCACCAGCTCAACCTGCTCGACACACCCGGTCACCGCGACTTCTCGGAGGACACGTACCGGGTGCTGTCGGCGGTCGATGCCGTCGTGATGGTGCTCGACAGCGCCAAGGGCATCGAGCCCCAGACGCTCAAGCTGTTCGAGGTGTGCCGTTCGCGCGACCTCCCGGTGATCACGTTCCTCAACAAGTACGACCGCCCCGGCCGCGAGCCGCTCGAACTGCTCGACGAGATCGAGCATCAGATCGGGCTGCGGGCGACCCCGGTGACGTGGCCGGTCGGGATCTCGGGCGAGTTCCGCGGCGTCATCGACCGCACGACGGGGGAGTTCACGCGCTTCACGCAGGACCACTCGTGGCACGTCGATCGCTCCCGAGGAGATCGTGTCGGCCGCCGACGCGGCCGCACGAGGAAGGCACGGCGTGGACCGCGGCCGTCGACGAGTGCGGGCTGCTCGACGCGGTCGGCGCGACGTTCGACACGAACACGTTCCTGGCCGGGTCGTCGACCCCGGTGTTCGTCGGGTCGGCGCTCACCAACTTCGGTGTTCGCCACGTGCTCGACGCCGTCGTCGACCTCGCCCCGCCGCCGTCGCCGCGTGTCGACATCGAGGGCGACGCCCGTCCGCTCGACCAGGACTGCTCGGCGTTCGTGTTCAAGGTCCAGGCCAACATGGACCGCGCCCATCGCGACCGGATCGCCTTCGTCCGGGTCTGCTCCGGCCGCTTCGAGCGCGGCATGGTGCTGACCTGCGAGCGCACCGGCAAGCCGTTCGCCACGAAGTACGCCTCGACCGTGTTCGGGGCCGAGCGCACCACCGTCGACGAGGCGTTTCCAGGTGACGTGGTCGGGTTGGTCAACGCCACCGGGCTCAATCTCGGCGACTCGCTCTACGAGATCGAACCGGTGCGCTTCCCGCCGATCCCGCGCTTCTCGCCCGAGGTGTTCGCCTCGGCTCGACCGCTCGACAGCGGCAAGTACAAGCAGTTCCGCAAGGGCCTCGCCCAACTCGACGAGGAGGGAGTCGTGCAGGTCCTGCGCGACCCGTTGATGGGCGACAGCAACCCGGTGCTGGCAGCGGTCGGTCAGCTCCAGTTCGACGTGTTCGCCGACCGCCTCGACGTCGAGTTCAACGTCCCGATCGAGATCGGGAGCACGCCGTACGAGGCGATCCGCCTGACCGACGACGAATCGGCCAAGCGCTTGCGCGAGATCGGCGGGATCAGGATCCTGCAGCGCGGCGACGGCGAGCTGGTGGCGCTGTTCGAGAGCCGTTACCGCCTGCAGCGCCTCGAGAACGACGAGCCAGAGCTGACGCTCGACCACATCCTCGCCGGCTAGTCGCGAGCCCCGAGCCGCTCGACCACGTTGCGGGTGATGCGTTCGATGCCGGCGTCGGCGCCGAGTCCGTAGCACCAGTTGGCCGAGCCGGCGTTGAAGACGGTGCCTTCGCCGTTCTGGAAGACGCACATCACGGCGTGTCCATGGGCGAGGCGATCGATGCCTGCGTTTGCGTCGTCGCCGTACAGGATCGAGGCGACCCATTCGAGGTCACCCGGCGGGGCAACGCTCGCCCACAAGGCAGCGGGGGCCTCGCAATGATCGGCTGTGATCGAGATCAAGCGGGCCGGTGCCGTGGCGAGCACTTCCAGCGAGTCCGGCGCTCCGTCCTCACCGGTCGGCACCGGCCGGCCGTCCGTGACCGTGAAGGCGCAACCGTCGACCTCGTACCCGACGGCGGTCGCCTGGGCGCCGACGACGTCGCCGTAGCGCAGGTCGGTCCCCGCGAACACCCAGTGCTCCGGCGCGACGACGGTGTAGCCGCCGGCACCGCGCGGCACCGCATCACCGACGCGGTGATATCCGCCACGTGAGAACGTCAGCCCGATCGTCGACGTCTCCGGCCGGCCGATCAACGGGTCCGACCACATGCTCGTGAGGAGATGCTGCTCGGCGCTCCCGGCGACGGGGTCGGCAACCCGGGCGTCCGTCTTGTGGCTGATCATCGAGCCGTGATCCGCGTCGTACCGCACCTGCCAGAAGCACGTGTTGCCGGACAGGATCGCCCAGTTGCCGCCCGCCTGGACGAACTGGTCGACGTGATCGCGCATCGCCCACGACCAGTACTCGTTGTGACCGACGGTGAACAGCAGCGCGCGATCGTCGAGCAGGTGCGCGTCCTGATCGAGGTCGGCGTCGACCGCGTAGTCGAGCTCGACCCCGATCGACTCCGCCCATTCGGCGAAGCGGCGCTCCCAACTGAACCATCCGCTCGACGCCGTCCACAGCGGGTACTCATGTGCGGCGAGATACTCCGGGAAGCGGGCGTGCAGCGGATCGTCGTCACCAGTTGTCGTGGAGACTCGGCCGTCGTAGCCGTCGGCGTCGACGTGACGCGTGATGTATCCGCGCTCGATCGGCCGCCGGAACGAGACCTCGTCGGCGCCGCTGTAGAGACAGCGCCCACCCCACTGGTTGTAGGCCTGCCACGTGTTGGTGCTGAGCACCAGCAGGTGTGCCGGACGTCCAGGGCCGGGATGGCGCACGACGACGAAGGCCTGCGAGCTGTTCTGTTCACCTTCACCGGTGGTCAGGCGAATCTCGTACAGGCCTGGGCGCCAACTGGCATCGGTCGCCAACGAGAAGGCGACCGGCCAGTCACAACCCGATCGCCAGGCGTCGTCAGGCACGGGGTGGTCACCGACATCGACTGTCGAACGCCACACGACGGTGCGCTCGGTGCCGAGCCGGGCAACCTCGACGTCGACGCTCGGCACCCGGCTGGAGCAGTGGATTTCGACGGTCTCCCCAGCAGCAACGCTCTGCCGTGCGGCGTACCCCTCGGCCACCGGCCAACGCGTGAAGTGTCGATGTCCCATCTCCTGGTCATACAGGCCCGAGTGGCGTGCGGCCGAATCGAACGGCCCGGAAGCCTCGACCTCGACAGGAGATGGAGACTCCGATCAGCTCAGCGGATCGGAGTGTGGGGGTGGACGGCCGGGACCTGCATCATGCGCTGCTGGCGTTCGGTGAGCAGCCCGCTGGCGGCGAGCTCGGCGAGCGTCGTCTGGTACTGGGTGCCCCAGGTGGAGTGACCGGGGGCGTACTTGTAGAGCATCGACCGTCGCACGTACGGCGCTCTCCAAGCGGACGTCCCGTGCGTCAGCGCCTCGGTGAAGAAGACGACATCGCCGGCCAGCATCGGCACGTCGACCACCCAACTCGACGGGTGCCCGTTGGGTCGCTGGAAGTTGGCGCGATGGCTGCCGGGCACGCAGCAGAACCCACCGTCTCCCGGCTGATGGTCGACCAACGCCCATTGCACGGCCACCAACCCGTTGTACATGTGCCCGCCGCGCACCTCGTAGAACTGAGCCGGATCGTGCGGTGTGCCACCACCGTGGAGCCCGAGCCCGCCGGTGTTCGGACTCATGATGATCCCGTAGGCGTGGTCGAGACGCGCCTTTGGCCCGCACATCTCGAGAATCGGTTCGAGGATCGACTCGTGATCGATCAGGTCGCGGAACACCTGCTCACCGTCGAGAAACCCGACGAACCGCTGACTCTCGAGCGAGTCGCCCGGCGTCGGCACACCGAGACGATCGATCGCGGCATTGAGGTCGTCGACCTCGGCAGGGGAGAGGGCCTCGTGTCGCACGACGTACCCGTAGAGATCGAAGAAGTAGCGCTCGTAGTCGCTCAACGGCTGCGCTTCGTCCACGGCGAGCACAATAGGGCCGAGGGTCCGCCGGGCGCCGCACACGGGATGGCAGCATTTCCGTCATGACGGAATCACCGCGATGCCGCTGGTGTCGGAGAGTGCTCCCGCCGCGAGACGGTCCGGGACGCCCGCGCCAGTTCTGCAGCCAGAAATGCCGGCAATGGGACTGGGTGTCGAGACAGCGAGCGCACGAGTTGCAACTGAGCGACGACGAGTTGGTGATCGCGCGCGGCGAGCTCGATCGTCTCCACGACGATCTGTACGTCCTGGCGTGCGCGGTGGAGGACACCGAGAAGGACTTGAGAGCGTCGGGCGCCAGGGCGAGCGCCAAGGACCTCAGACGGATGCTCGATTGGCTGCTCGAGTCCGCAAGACCCCTGCGCGACCGAGAACTCTCCGCACCCAGCAGTACCCCCAGCATTCCGTCATGACGTAATACGGGCAGGCGAGAAGGGCGCAGACACACCCGCAGGGCGATGCGTGCGCCGGCCCAACCGCTCCATCTCGAGTACAGGGCCGCGTACGCGAGCCGGGCCGCGTGTCGGTGCGGTCTGAGGTTGGGGCCGCGTGGACATTCATGGGCGAAGGCCGGGACACAGCCGTTCCACGGGTGCGGCAGCCTCGTCGGTGACCGTGTCATCTCGCGACGGCGTCCGGCCGCCGCCCATAATGTCGGTTATGTCAAGACGAACCTTCAACCTCTACCTTCTCTCTAGAAATCGTCAAGACGCTGTTCTCCCTGCTCAGTCTCCCCTCTCGCGGGGGTCGAGGCCGGCTCGAGGGGTGTCCAGGGCTCGGGCGGACGGGCCGATAACCCTAATGTCCCAGTTGGAGGTAGGTCTCATGCTCTTTTCGTCGTTGTCCACCGTCATCCGTCGCCGTCACACCAGCAGGGTGGTGGCGTGCGCCATCGTGCTGTCGCTGTCGCCGGTGATGTTGTTCGGGGGCTCAGCGGCGGCGGAGGTGGCAGGCGTGACAGGCCTCGCCCAGGGCTCGCAGGGCGACGCCGTGCGGGCGGTGCAGCAGGCGCTCGTGAACCAGGGCATCGCCGTCGCCGGCGGCGTCGATGGCGTGTTCGGGTCGGCGACGGTGTCGGCGCTCAAGCAGTTCCAGACTCGGAACGGACTCAACGCGACCGGTGTCGTCGACGACGCGACGGCATTGGCGCTCGGCTTGACCACCAGCCCCTTGCTCGGCCTGACGCAGGGAGCGCAGGGCGAGGCTGTCAGGCAGCTGCAGCAGCGGCTGATCGACATCGGCATCCCTGTGACTGGCGGCGCCGACGGCGTCTTCGGTCGCCGGCACGACCGCCGCGGTGAAGGAGTTCCAGGGCGCAAGGGGTACTCCAAGACCGGTGTCGTCAATGCGGCGACGGCGGTGGCGCTCGGGGCGGCGACCACCGCGGCCACGCCCGCCGCGCCGGCACCGGCGCCGGCACCGACTCCGGCAACCAATCCGTCGTCGATGTCGGGGTTGAAGATCGGGGCACGCGGCGACGCCGTGAAGCAACTCCAGCAGCAGCTGATCGCGGCCGGCTTCCCGATGGTCGGTGGCGCCGACGGCGTGTTCGGAGCGCTGACCGCCAACGCGCTCGGCTCGTTCCAGCAGTCGAACGGCCTGCCGGTCGACACGCGTCGCCGACGACGCCACGCTGGCGGCACTCGCCCAGAGCGGCCGCCAACGGCGGCGGCGGCGGCACCCGAGTGCCTCCTCTCCCCTGCTCGGTCTCAAGGTCGGCGCTCAGGGCGATGCCGTGAAGCGGCTGCAGCAGACGTTGATCAACGCCGGTGTGGCGGTGAAGGGCGGCGCCGACGGCATCTTCGGTTGGAACACGCAGGTCGCGTTGAAGCAGTACCAGAAGGCGGTCGGAGTCGGCCGCAGTCGGGCGAGGTCGACGAGGCCACGGCGAGCGCCCTCGCCTCGGGCAAGTCGATCGCCGGCGGTCCGTCGGGGCTCGTCGGTCTCAAGTCCGGCTCGCTCGGTTCGACAGGTGAAGGCGCTGCAGGAGGCACTGATCAAGGCCGGGGTCAACGTCACGCGGCGGCGCCGACGGGATCTTCGGTCCGGCGACGGCGCAGGCGCTGAAGTCGTTCCAGACCTCGCAGGGGCTGCCGGCGACCGGCGTCGTCGACGACGCCACGGTGGCCGCGCTCCAGAACCCGAAGGCACCGACGACGCCGCCGCGGCAACACCACCGACGGCTACGCCGTGTTCGGTGAGAAGGGCGCCCGCGTGCTCGAGCTGCAGGCGGCGCTGGTGAAGGCCGGCATCCCGGTCCGCGGCGGCGTCGACGGCGACTTCGGTGCCGGCACGAGCGCGGCGATCATGGACTTCCAGCGCGCCCACGGTCTGAACGTGACGGGCAAGGTCAACGAGGCCACCGCCAACGCGCTCGGGCTGGCGAAGATGCCGGCCGCCGGCTGCCGCCCGATCCGGGCACGCGTCAAGCTCGAGGTGTTCCCCGTCCAGGGCCAGTGCTACTTCGGCGACAGCTACGGGTACTCGCGCAGCGGCGGCCGCGTGCACCTCGGGGTCGACATCATCGCCCCCGCCGGCAAGCTGCTCTACGCCGTACGTCGGCGGACGATCACCAAGATCTACGCCGACTATCCCGGCTCGCTGTCGGGCAACGGCGTGCGGCTGAGCACCGGCGACGGCACCTACTACTTCTACGCCCACATGACCGGGATCGGCACCGGGATCGCGCGTCGGCGCCAAGGTCAAGGCCGGCCAGATCGTCGGGACGGTCGGCAGCACCGGCGAGCTCGGGCACCAACCACCTGCATCTCGAGATCCACCCGAAGGGCGGGTCGGCGATCAATCCGTACCCACTGGTGAAGGCGATCGACGCCTGCAACGTCACCGAGCCACGCCCGCAGCCCTGACACCTCGCCCCTACGCTGAGCGGGTGATCTCCAGCAACGCCCGTCCAGCCGATCACCGAGCGGCGTCGTGACGATCGTCGACGTGCAGTTCAGCCCGGCCCATTGCGACTGGGCTGAGCTGCGCGAGGCCTGTCTGGCAGCCGAGGAGGCCGGCTTCGGTGCGCTCTGGGTCTACGACCACCTCGCCGGAGCCGCGCTCGGTGGCCGCACGATGATCGAGTGCTTCACCCTGCTCGGAGCGCTGGCCGAGGCGACCAGCCGGATCGAGCTCGGCGCGCTGGTGACCAACGTGTGGAACCGCCAGATCGGGACGCTCGTCTCGGCGGCGGCGTCGGTGGCGATCGTGTCGGGCCGGCAGTTCCACTTCGGGCTCGGTGCCGGAGCGTCTCCGCAGAGCCGGTTCGCCGACGAGCAACGCGCCGTCGGCGCCGAGCTCGCCGACGCACTCGAGGAGCGCCACGCACGGGTCGAGGCGGTGCTCGATCTGATGGAGCGCGAGTGGTCGCCGGGGCGAGAGGCGATCTTCGAGACCTTCCCACTCCCCTCCCCCGTGCCCACCAGCATCATCGGGGTCAACAGTCGTCCGGCTGAGCCGGATCGCCGGGCGCCGCGCCGACGGCGTCAACGTCCCGTGGCATCACCCGCGGCGGACGGAGTTCCTCGAGGCCGCCAGTGCCGAGGCGGCCAGCGCTGGGCGGCCTTTCATCCGCACGGTGTGGACCCACTTCGACGAGGCCTTGCTCGATCCCGACCATCCGCAACGGGTGGCGATGCGGGCGGCCGCGCATCGATCGGCTGGTGCTGGCCGTGCTCGGCCGTCCGAAGCTCGTCACCCAGCGGGTCGCATGAGCGGCTCCGGCAGTCGCACCCGCTAGCGTTCGGGACGTCGCAGAACCCGGTCGGGAGAGCCAACGCACGCTTGCGTGCGGCGGCGCCGAAGGAGCAATCGCCCCGAATCTCTCAGGCCCACGGACCGTCCGGGCGAGGCAACGCTGGAAAGCAGTTGACGTCCGAGACCGGCCGTCAGCTCGCCGAAGGGGAAAACCTGCGGGTGACCGCAGGCGAAGCTCTCAGGCACCGACGACAGCGTGGGGTCGGACCAAGCGCGCGTTTCCGACATCCAGGAGGTTCCCGTGACCACCTCCACTCAGCCTGTTGTTGCACGACGACTTCGAGTCGCGCCACATCGGGCCCGGAGCCGACGACGTCGATCACATGCTGCGCCAGCTCGGCGTTGCGACGATCGACGGCACTGATCGACGAGACCGTGCCCGATTCGATCCGGCTGCGCCAGCCGCTCGCGCTCCGCGATCCGCTGAGCGAGCCGGAAGTGCTGGCCGAGCTGCGCGGCCTGGCGCAGTCGGATCCGCCCGATGACGAGCCTGATCGGGATGGGCTACTACGGCACCCACACGCCGGCCGTGATCCGCCGCAACGTGCTCGAGAACCCGGCGTGGTACACGGCCTACACGCCGTACCAGCCCGAGATCAGCCAGGGACGGCTGGAGACGTTGCTCAACTACCAGACGATGGTGAGCAGCCTCACCGGGCTCGACATCGCCAACGCTTCGCTGCTCGACGAGGCGACCGCCGCGGCCGAGGCGATGACGATGGCACGCCGGCTGAGCAAGGTCGCCGGCGAGCCGCTTCTTCGTCCACCACGACGTCCATCCGCAGACCCTGGCGGTGCTCGCCACCCGCGCCGAGCCGATCGGGATCGAGCTGGTCGTCGGCGACGAGCAGCGCTTCGACGACGACCCGTGTTTCGGCGCGCTGTTGAGCTACCCGACGTCGACCGGTGCAGGTGCACGACTGGTCGTCCGACGATCGAGCGCGTCCACGCCGCCGGAGCGATGGCGATCGTCGCGACCGACCTGCTGGCGTGCGTGTTGCTGCGGTCGCCCGGTGAGCTCGGCGCCGACATCGCCGTCGGCTCGTCGCAGCGGTTCGGTGTGCCGATCGGGTTACGGCGGCCCGCACGCCGGCTTCATCGCCGTTCGCGAATCGGCCTCGCGGGC
Organism: Ilumatobacteraceae bacterium; assembly: GCA_963850755.1. Lineage (GTDB taxonomy): Bacteria > Actinomycetota > Acidimicrobiia > Acidimicrobiales > Ilumatobacteraceae > Ilumatobacter. The sequence goes on from CAWKMO010000011.1 coordinate 67,569, forward strand.
CCTGCCCGGCCGGCTGGTCGGCGTCAGCACCGACACCGAGGGCCGACCGGCGCTGCGGCTGGCGTTGCAGACGCGCGAACAGCACATCCGCCGCGAGAAGGCGACGTCGAACATCTGCACGGCGCAGGTGCTGCTCGCCAACATCGCCGGGCTCTACGCCGCGTGGCACGGCGCCGAGGGTCTGCGCACGCATCGCCCAGCGCGTGCCACGGGCTGGCGGCGATGCTCGCCGCCCACCTCGCCGGCAACGGCTGCTCGGTGCGGCACGCGTCGATGTTCGACACGGTCGTCGTCGACGGCGTCGACGCCGACGCGGTGATCGGCGCCGCGGCGACGCAGGGAATCAACCTGCGGCGCGTGTCGGCGACCGCGGTCGGCGTCTCGTTCGACGAGACGACGACGCCGGCGGTCGTGTCGACCGTGGCCGAGGTCGTCGCCGGCGTGGCGATCGACCCTGCCGCGCTCGGCGACGAGCGTGGTCGGCGATCCCCGGATCGGCGTTGCGGTCCGACGCGATCCTCCCGCAGGCGGTGTTCCGAGAAGCATCACAACGAGCACGCCATGCTCCGCTACCTGCGCCGCCTCGCCGATCGCGACCTCGCCCTCGATCGCACGATGATCCCGCTCGGCTCGTGCACGATGAAGCTCAACGCCACGACCGAGATGGAGCCGATCACCTGGCCGGAGTTCGCCAACATCCACCCGTTCGCGCCCGACGACCAGACCGAGGGCTACCGGGCGATGATCGCCGAGCTCGAGGCGGCGCTGTGCGAGATCACCGGCTACGACGCCGTCAGCCTGCAACCCAACGCCGGGAGCCAGGGCGAGTTCGCCGGCCTGCTGGCGATCCGTGCCTATCACCGCAGCCGCGGCGACCTCGACCGCACGACGTGCCTGATCCCGGCCAGCGCCCACGGCACCAACGCCGCCAGCGCGGTGATGGCGGGGATGGATGTCGTCGTCGTGCGCTGCGACGATCGACGGCAACGTCGACCTCGACGACCTGCGCGCCAAGGTCGACGCGGCCGGCGATCGGCTGGCGGCGATCATGGTGACGTACCCGTCGACGCACGGGGTGTTCGAGGCCGGCATCGTCGAGCTGTGCGAGATCGTGCATGCCGCGCGGCGGCCAGGTGTACGTCGACGGCGCCAACCTCAACGCCCTCGTCGGTCTCGCCCGGCCGGGACGTTCGGTGCCGACGTCAGCCACCTCAACTTGCACAAGACGTTCTGCATCCCGCACGGCGGGGGCGGACCGGGAGTCGGTCCGGTGGCCGTGCGCGCCCATCTCGCCCGTTCCTTCCCGGCGACCCGCTCGGCGGCGCCGAGCAGGCGGTCGGTCCGGTGGCGGCGGCCAGGTTCGGATCGGCCGGGATCCTGCCGATCCCGTGGGTGTACATCCGGCATGATGGGCGGCGACGGGTCTGCGACGCGCCACCGAGACGGCGATCCTCGCCGCCAACTACGTCGCCGCCCGGCTCGGCTGCCGCCTTCCCGGTGCTCTACACGGGCGAGCACGGGCGCGTCGCCCACGAGTGCATCATCGACCTGCGGCCGATCACCAAGCAGACCGGGGTCACGGTCGACGACGTCGCCAAGCGGCTGATCGACTTCGGCTTCCACGCCCCGACGATGAGCTTCCCGGTGGCCGGCACGTTGATGATCGAGCCGACCGAGAGCGAGAGACCTGGCCGAGCTCGACCGCTTCTGCGAGGCGATGCTGGCGATCCGGGCCGAGATCGACGCCGATCGCCGGCGGTGACGTCGGCGATCGACGCCAGCGCGCTGCGCCACGCTCCGCACACGGCCGAGGACCTGCTCGCCGACTGGGACCGGCCCTACACGCCGGCGGAGGCGGCCTTCCCCGACCGGCGCCTCGGGCCGACAAGTACTTCCCGCCGGTGTCGCGCATCGACGGCGCCTACGGCGACCGCAACCTGATCTGCAGCTGCGAACCGTTGGAGGCGTACGCAGCCGAATCCTGAACCAGATCTTGAGCAACTCGAGACATCGCCGACCTGGCGGTTTCCCCGGTCGGCGAAGGTGCCCCGGTTAGCGTGGAACGCGTGCCAGCCGCGACCGCATTCGTGCCGTGCCGCGCCAGTGGTGGGTGATCGGTGGCAGTGCTCGCGGTCGTCGCTGCTGTTCGTGTCGCTCGGTGTCGTGCGTCGGGGAGCGACTCGGTCGCGACCGACGACAGCAGGCTCGCCTCGACAACGACCCACCCCGGTCGACATCCGACCGACGCTCCGACAGACGACGTCGAGCGCTCGACGAACGCCCCGTCCACGTCACGACCGCAGCTCCACGTCGGTCACCGCCAGCACGATCGACCTCGCCGACGAGTACGAGCTCGACGTCGAGGACGACGATCCGGCGGTCGTCGCCCGACCGATCCCCGAGCGAGCCGACCGACGCCGACGCCACCCACCACGCTCGTCCCGCCGCCGTGGGCGGCCAGCACACGACGCACCGAGGGCGGCTACCTCGGTGTCGACGTCGGGTGTGCCGACGATCTCGTCGTGCCACGTCGCTCGACGGTTCTTCGCCGACCCGCGTCGGACCGGTGCTCGGATGGGACTACCAGCACGTGTACCCGCTCGGTGGCGACCGCTACCTGTGGCTGTTCCAGGACACCTTCATCGACCACACCGGAGTCGTGTCGAACCTCGGCAAGGCACGCTTCGTCCACAACGCGGCGATTGCTGCAGACCGGCACGCTGCTTCACGCTGCTGCACCGCGGCACGCACCGCCAAGCCCGAACCGTTCGAGCTCGGCGACGGCACCGGCAACGTGCGCACCAAGTGGTACTGGCCGATGGGCGGCGAGCTCGTCGGACGGCAACCTGTGGTGTTCTGGGCCGAGATGGTGAAGGACCCGTACGACCCGGACCCGCCCGACGGCCTGGGCTGGCACCCGAGCAAGCTCTACATGGCGGCCTACGACCAGAAGACGCTCGGCGCGCGTGGCGTTCGTGCCCGCCCAGGATTCCGTCGGTCGGCGCCGATCTACGGCTACGCCGTGTCGAGCGACGCCACGCACACCTACCTGTTCGGCAACACGTTCGAGCAGAACATGGTGCGCGAGGGAGGCTTCTGGAGCGGGCCGCACTCGGCCACCAAGATGTGGTTGGCACGGGTTCCCCGCGGGCAGCTGACGGCGCGGCCCGAGTACCGAACGGCCGACGGTTGGTCGCCGATCCGTGCCGACGCGGTGCCGATCGTCAGTCGGTACTTCGCCGAGAACCCGATGCAGCCGCGCTTCCTCGACGGTCAGTGGGTGTCGGCAACCAAGGTCGACGGGTACTGGGGTGAGGACCTGGCGATCGACGTCGCTCCCGAACGCGTGGGGCCCGTGGACCACGGTCGACTACTTCCGCCTCCAGCCCCGCGGCAACGATCCCAAGATGAACAGCTATCACGCCCATCTGCTGCCGTGGCGCGACGGCTTCGGTTCGGTCGTGGTCATCGTCTCGAACAACGCCCGCAACATGCTGCGCGACGCCTGGCCGCGACCCGACCGGTATCGACCGATGCTGACGTACTCGCCGTACCAGCCGACGCCGGTGCCGACCACGACGACGACCACGCACCACCACGACGACCACCACGACCGACGACGACCACGCTGCCACCCACCACGACCACGAGCACGACCGTCGCTCCGACCACGACGCGTGGCGACCACCACGACATCGACGACGACCGTCGCACGCCGACATCGACGGTGGCCACCACGACGACCACGACATCGACCACGACCGTGCCTGGACGACGGCAACGCCTAACCTGAGCGCATGACCGACGAACCCAGACACGACGGCCTGGCCGACGTGATCAATCTGCTGGCGGCCCCGATCGCCGGCGGGATCCGAACCGTCGAGCAGATCAAGCGTGGGGTCGACGAGATGTTCCGTGCGGTCGACAACCTCAACCGCACGATGGAGAACCTCAACGAGGCGGCGGCGCGCGTCAATCGCCTGCTGGGCGAGATCGAGGAGCCGGTCAGGGCGATGATGCCGCAGCTCACGCGACGGTGAAGACTGCCGACGAGATCACCTCGATGATGGAGGGGCCGGTGCGCGCCACGGCGCCAAAGGTCGAGCGGATCGTCGATGCGCTCGGCTCTCCGGGCTTCCTGACGCTGCCGAGCCAGATCGGTGAGCTGATGCAGCGACTCGGCCCCCTGACGCAGCTGGCCGAGAGCGCCGGCGGCTTGTTCGGTGGGCTGCGCCTTCCCGGTGCGGCACGCCCGGCACCGGCGACTCCCCCGGCGGCCGCGCCGTCTGCTCCCGCGGCGTCGCCGCCGCCGAGCACGCCGCGAGGATCGGAGCACCATCCCGCCGCCCGCGCCGCCAAGAAGGCGGCGAGCAAACAGCCGACAGCGAAGAAGGCGCCCGCCAAGAAGCGAGCCAAGAAGTCGCCTGCGAAGTCGACCGCCAAGATAGCCCGCTCGGGAGCGGTCAGCCGCCGACGAAGGGTGTCGACACGATCCGGCCCGGCAACCTGCTGCCGCGGACGTCGATGTCGACGGCGTCGCCGACCGTGAGCGCGGGTGCGACGAAGCCGAGCGCGATCCCGTGTCCGAGCACGGGTGAGAAGTTGCCCGACGTGATCTCCCCCACCGGCTCGCCGTCGGCGAGCACAACGCACTCGGCGCGCGGCGGGCGGCGCCCTTCGGTGGCGATAGCCGACGAGCTTGCGCTCGACGCCGGCGTCGCGCTCGGCGAGCAGTGCCTCGCCTGCCCCGGAACTCAGGCTTGTCGAAGGCGACGACCCAGGCCAGGTCGGCCTGCAGCGGCGTGATGCCGGGACCGAGCTCGTGCCCGTGCAGCGGCAGCCCGGCCTCGAGCCGCAGTGTGTCGCGAGCGCCGAGGCCGGCCGGCTGGACGCCGGCGTCGACGATCGCGCGCCACAGCGACTCGCGCCATCTCGGCCGGCACGGAGATCTCGATCCCCGGCTCGCCGGTGTAGCCGGTGCCGGCGACGACGCACGGGATGCCATCCCATGCGCAGTCGCCACCCTGAAGCGGCCGACCGCCGCGGCCTCGGGCCAGATCGAGCCGACCAATGCCCGCGCCTCGGGGCCCTTGCACGGCCAGCACCGCCCGGCGTGCGGTGATGTCGTCACCGCCGAGCGCGTCGATCACACGATCGGTGTTCGACGCGTTGGGCATCACGTCGAACACGGGTGGGCCGGCGTCCGACTCGGGATGCCACCAGACGATGATGTCGTCGAGCACCGAACGCATCGTCGTCGTCGAGCAGGTGCGTGTACTGGGCGCGCCCCGGGCCGATCTTGCCGAGGTCGTTGGTGAGCGTTCGCTGGAGCTGGTCGAAGGCGTCGCCGCCCGTGATTCGCACCGTGCCGAGATGCGACACGTCGAAGATCGCCGCCGAGCGGCGACAGGCCATGTGCTCGTCGATCGTGCCGGTGTACTCGAGCGGCATCTCCCAGCCGCCGAACGGCACCATGCGGGCGCCGAGTGTCCGGTGCACCGCGTCGAGCGGCGAACGCCGCGTCACCGGGAAGCCGCTAGTGGATGGCGGAGACGAGCTCGCCGTTGACCCCGGGGAGCTCGGCCGCGAGCGGGACCAGCTGGGTGTCGACCTCGTGCTTGACGCCGGCCAGCGAGAGCACGTTGAGGACTCCCTGACCCTTGGCGAGCACGTCGATCAGCTCGTTGTCCTGGGCGAGGATGACGGAGTTGCCGTTGATGACCAGATGCGCCGACGCGATGTCGGAGCCGACGTGCTCGCGGATGTACTCGAACACCTCGCGGACCGATTCGAGCTTGATGCCTGCGTCGAGCAGCGTCTTGATGACGCGCAGCTCGAGCAGGTCCTTGTAGCTGTACCGGCGCCGGCTACCGCTGCCCGAGGCGTCGCTCAGCGACGGCCTGATCAGGTCGGTCCGTGCCCAATAGTCGAGCTGGCGGTAGGTGATACCCACCACCTTCGCTGCCTGCGTGCCGCTGAACCCGTCGTCCACCGCACCCTCCTGTTTCGTCGTGGCGCCGTTGGCGACGCACCCTGCCCCAACCCAGGCCCGTCACTGCAGCGCAACACAGCGGTGTAGTTACGAGGTTGTGAGCATGTGAGCCTAAACGGCGCCCGCGCGAGCGTCAAGAGTCGACGCCAACAACGCCCTGACAAGCGCTTGAGTCGAGCCCTACACGAAATCGTCCGGGTTGACGGTCTTGAGGAAGTCCTTGAACTCGTCGATGATCTCTTCCGCCTCTTCCTCCGGCTCGGGCGCAGGGACGCTGGCCGACCTCGTCGAGCAGCTCTTCGGCGGCGAACAACGGTGCGCCGAACCGGACCGCCAGGGCGATCGCGTCGGACGGGCGGCTGGAGACGATCTGCGGCCCGGACGGGGTGACCAGGTGGAGGTCGGCGTAGAACGTGTGATCGCGGATCTCGGTGACGACGACCCGGTCGAGCGTGACGCCGAGCCGCTGGAGCACGTTGACGAACAGGTCGTGCGTGAGCGGCCGGGGCGGTTCGACACCCTCCAGCGCATAGTGGATCGCCGAGGCCTCTGCCCCGCCGATCATGATCGGGAGCAGCCGCTGCTCGCCCTGCTGTTCCTGGAGCAGCACCATCGGTGTGTTGGCCGGGATCTCGACCCGGACCCCGACGAGCTCCATGGGTGTCACGAGAGGGACATTACCCCTCCGGACTCGGCGTCGTAACGCAGCGGAACGGTCAGGACTCGAAGTGGTGACGCAGAGCCTGCCGCATCATCGCCGCCCGCAGCGTGGCGCCGAGCACGTCGAGCCGGCGCAACTGGCTGAGCGCCTCGGCCCGTGCTTCCGGGTTGCGCTGGCGGTAGCGCGGTGTGACGAGCTGCTCGTACAACGACGCCTCGCGCTCGGCCGACGTGCGCCAGTTGCGCAAGTGGCGGGCATCGACTCCGAGCCGGAGGAACTCACACGCCGGCTTGGCGATCTCGACCGCGTCGTCGCCGTACAGCGCCGGCTCACCCGCCGTCGGCGCCACGATGCCGAACGACTCGAGCTGGGTGAGCTCGACATCGGTCATGCCCACCATCGAGCACAGCTCATGGCGTTCGAGCATCACCCCCGGCAGCAATCGCGATGCCGGCGCCGGATCGGGCTCGGCGGATGCGCCGCGCTTGGCCGGGCTCGTCGCCGGCGCGGGAGGCTCGGCCTTGCGCCGCGACGCCGGATGAGCGCGGATGCTCGCCTTCGGGATCTCCTCGGATGGCTGCTCGGGTTCGGGGGGCGGCGGGGTCTCGGCTGCGTCGGCGGTTGGTCGGCGACCTCCTCGTCGTCCTCGATCGCCTCGCCGTTGGGCCGGAGGTGCTCGCCGGTCGGGTCGATCTCACCCGAGTCGAGACGATCCTTGATGACGCGCAGCGGCAGATAGTTGCGCCGCTGCTCGGTGAGGATCACCCTCAGCAGTTCGACGTCGTCGTCGTAGAACTTGCGGTAGCCGGACGACGTGCGCTCGGGCGAGATCAGGCCCTGGCTCTCGAGGAACCGGATCTTCGAGATCGTGATGTCGGGGAACTCCTGCAGGAGCAGCCCCAGCACCTCACCGATCGAGAGGAACCCGGTTTCGGTGGCCTCAGGCATCGGTGCGCTCGAAGAACACGAGTCGGAACTTGCCGATCTGCACCTCGTCACCGTGACGCAGGGCGGCGCGCTCGACGCGCTCCTGGTTGACGTAGGTGCCGTTGAGTGATCCGGAGTCGGCGACCATGTAGCCGTCGGCGGTGCGCTGGACCTCGGCGTGGCGGCGCGAGACCGTGATGTCGTCGAGCGAGATCTCGCTGTCGGGGTGACGGCCGAGCCGGGTGAGGTCGTTGTCGAGCGTGAACCGCGTGCCGGCCTGGGCGCCGGCGCGCACGATCAGCACACCGCGATCCTTGGAGAGCTCGCCGATCGGGATGACGAGGTCGTCGTCGGCGCCGGGCGCATCCTGCAGAGGGTCGATCGCCGTGAGCGTGATCGTGCGGTCGTCGAGCATGTCGAGCGCCGATCCGCAGCTCGAACAGAAGTTGCTCTCGGGTGGATTGCGATGCCCGCACTGGTTGCAGTACGTGTACGCCATGCCAGGGTCAGCCTTCCGTGAGTGAACGGTACGCGTCGGCGTCGAGCAGCGAACCGAGATCGTCGACGTCGCTGGCGTCGATCTCGATCAGCCAGCCGTCCCCGTAGGGGTCGTCGTTGAGCAACTGCGGGTTGTCGGCCAAGCGCCTCGTTGATGGCGACGACCACTCCCCCGACCGGTGCGTACATCTCCGAGACCGACTTGGTCGACTCGAGCTCGCCGACCGCCTCTGCGGCGTCGACGCGCGTTCCGACCGACGGCAGGTCGACGTAGACGACGTCACCGAGCGCGTCCTGAGCGAAGTCGGTGATCCCGATCCGAACCCTCGACCCGCCGTCGAGACGGCGCGCCCATTCGTGCTCGGGCGAGTAGCGGAGCTCCTCAGGGATGTTCATGGGCGTAACCGTACCGTTTCGCTCGGAACCGTCAAGAACGGCGTGCGCGTCCCGAGCGGATCGCGGCCGAGATCTTCGGGATGTACGCGATCGCGGTGTAGTAGCTCAGGATCAAGCCGGGAATGCCGAGGCACCACGAGGCGACGAGGAACGCATCGGGATACGGAACGCTGCTCTCCGCCATCAGGAATCCGGGCACCGCGAACATCAGGAGGAACGTCGCCAGCTTCCCGAGGAACGTGACGTCGAAGCGCTCCATGCCGAAGAACAGCGTCGCGATCGCGATCGTGCCGCCGACGAGCACCTCGCGGGCGAGCACCGCGACGCCGAACCAGATCGGCATCGCGCCGTTGATCATGATGGCGACGACCGCCACGCCGAACAGGAGGCGGTCGACGGTCGGGTCGAACTTCTTGCCGAACTCGCTCGTCTGGCCGAGCCGGCGGGCGAGGTAGCCGTCGACCCAGTCGGTCGCGCCGAGGCCGCCGAGCAGCCACGCCGCGGCTTGGCGCGACGGCAACCCGAACAGCAGCCACAGGAACAGCGGCAGGCACAGGAGGCGGATCAGGGTGAACAGGTTGGGGATCGTCCAGAGCGTGTCGACCTCGCGCTGCTCCGTCCGTTGATCCATTCGGGCGACTCTAGAGGTGACGCGCGAACTATCGTGCGGTCGATGGGCCGCACATCCGCCGAGCGTGCGGTCGCGGCACATACGGCCAGGTGGGGGGCCCTCGAGCGCGTGGCGCGAGCGCCCGGCCGGGTCAACCTGATCGGTGAGCACACCGACTACAACGAGGGCTTCACGATGCCGATGGCGCTGCCGTTCGACACGGTGGTCACGGCGAGCGACACCGGCGACCCGTTCGACGGACCGGTCGAGATCGATTCGGAGGGCTTCGGCTCTGTCGTGATCGATCCGAGCGGCGATCCTCGCGCCGTCGACCACTGGGCGCGTCACATCGCCGGCGTCGTCGCGCTGCTTCGGCAGGCGGGCGTGGCGTCGGGTGGCTGGCGGGCGACGGTCGCCACCGACATCCCGACCGGAGCCAGTCTGTCCTCGTCGGCAGCGATCGAAGTGGCAGTGATCCGGAGCGTTGCTCGCCCGATCCCGGATCGAGTGGTCGCCGATCGAGATCGCCCGCTCGGTCAGCGCGTCGAGAACGAGATCGTCGGGTTGCCGAGCGGGATCATGGATCAGTTCATCTCGGCGGGCGCCGTCGCCGGCTGCGCCAGCCTGATGGATTGCCGGGCGCTCACGCTCGAGCCGCGGCCCTTGCCGCCAGGCACCACCGTCGCCGTGATGGACACCGGTACCCGGCGGGTGCTGGCCGACGCCGCCTACGCCGACCGGCGCCGAGCGTGTGAGCGAGCGGCGAAGGCGATCGGCGTCGACGCGCTCCGCGACGCGTCGGAGGCCGATCTCGACGCGCGTCGCCGACGACGTCGACCGTCGCCGGGCACGTCACGTCGTCACCGAGAACGCGCGCGAACGCTCGCCGCCGGGCGGCGATGGAGCGCGGTGACGGCCGCGGCCTCGGTCGTTTGATGACCGAGAGCCACGTCAGCCTGCGCGACGACCTCGAGGTGTCGGCGCCGGCGCTCGACTCGATCGTCGAGCTGGCGTTGGCCAGCCCGGGCTGCCTCGGCGCACGGATGACGGGCGGCAGGCTTCGCCGGTTGCGCCGTCGCGCTCGTCGACGACCGAGCAGGCGGAGCGTTCGCCGAGTGCGATCCGCGCCGGCTACGCGTACGGCGGTCACGCGGCGGCGGTGTGGTTGTGCGCCCCTGCGCCGGGGCGTCGGTCAGCGCGCAGGCTGAGGCGGTAGGCGAACTCGTAGCGGCCGGCACCGAGCCGGTACCGGTCGAGCACGTCGGGCCGCAGCTCGCCGTGCCGAGGCCGCGATGGGCGACGTCGATGCAGACGACGAGCTCCGGGGCGACGCTGCAGCTCGCCCATCGTGGCGGCCGCGAACAGGTCGTCGGGTCGGTGGTGCGTGGCCGAGATGTGCAGCGGCGGGCGGCTCGACGGCGTCGATCCGCAGGACCTCGCCGCCGCTCGGGTCGATCAGCTCGAACCACCGGCAGTCGGTGCGCAGCCCGAACTCCTGCGGCACGAGGTACGGGCACTCGTCGGGCGCGGACTCCCAGATACCGAGCATCGCCGAGCGGTTGCGGTCGGGGTAGTTCTCGTGCGGTCCGCGGCCGAACCAGCGAAGTCGCGCGAAGCGACGGGTCGACAGCGAAGGTCACACCGACGCGCGGCAGGTCGGGCAACGACTCGGGCACCATCGACGACATGCCGGTAGCGTGCGCCCGGCACTGTCGTCGGCGACCGACAGCGTGTGGTCGACCAACTCGTCTGGCGGGCAGCCGGTCGACACCGGCCTCCTGCCATCGCCGCAGCGCCTGGCCGCCGACGCGCAGCCGCTGGGCGAGCTCGGGCATCAACTTGAAGCCGTCGTTGTCGGTGGCCGCCCGCCAGAGGTTGAGGACGGGGCGGTTCGACCAGTGCATCGGCGGTTGAGCGCCCCGACGCCGGCGCCGCCGTGCTGCCGCCGGCGATCGGCGCAGCCTGATCTGGTCCCAGGCGACGAGATGTCCGGCGGGTGCCCACCACTGCTCACGCGCGGTCGTCCAGCGCACGGTGAGCCGCACATCGGGCGTCCGCGCCGGGATCGTCGCACGGGACCGGCAGCGACGACGCGCCGAATGCGGGCGCGACGGGCGGCACCGTCAATGCCCGCGGCGGGTCACCTCGCCGTCGACGAGCAGGTCCCAGCTGGCGGCCAGCCACTCGAGACCGAGGAACGACTGGCGGTTGTCGATCCGCAGGCGGCCACGCGGTGCCGGCGACGGTCACGGGGCGGTGCACCCACGCCACCTCGCGCATCGCCGGATGCGGCTCGAGCTCGGCCGACACAGCCCGTCGGCGACGAAGTTGCAGTCGTGCGGGGTGTCACCGAACTGGCCGCCGTAGGCCAGATCGAGTCGTGCCGTCGGCGCAGCCGCTGGCGCAGGCCGTGGTCCTTCCACTCCCAGATGAACCCGCCCTGCAGCCCGGGCGTCGGGTGATCGCGTCCCAGTAGTCGGCCAGCGAGCCGTTCGAGTTGCCCATCGCGTGGCTGTACTCGCACATGATCAGCGGACGGTCGCCGCTGCCGGCGCGGCCGTATCGCGCGATCGCCTCGATCTCCGGGTACATCGGGCACACGATGTCGGTCGCCGGGCGGCCGCCGTCGGTCCATCCCTCGATCCGCATCGCGTCCTCGTAGTGCAGCGGACGCGTCGGGTCGGCGTGGCGGATCCAGCCGGCGAGCGCGTCGTGGTTCGAGCCGTACCCGCTCTCGTTGCCGAGGCTCCACAGGATGACCGATGGATGGTTGCGGTCGCGCTGACCATCCGCGCCCCGCGGTCGACCCACGCCGCGCGGTAGGCGGGTCGTCGCAGAGCAGGAAGTTGTAGCCGTGGCTCTCGATGTTCGCCTCGGCGACGACGTAGAAGCCGAGCTCGTCGCAGAGGTCGAGGAAGGCCGAGTCGTTGGGATAGTGCGAGGTGCGGATGGCCGTGATGTTGTGGGCCCGCATCTCGCACGAGGTCGGCGCGCATGTCGTCGACCGTGACGGCCTTGCCCCGGTCGGGATGGTGGTCGTGGCGATTGACCCCGAAGATCCAGACCGGCTGCCCGTTGACGAGCAGCTGCCGGTCGCGGACCTCGATCCGCGTGATGCCGACCTGGTGCTGCTCGGTGTGCCGCGACCCGGCCCGACGGATCGCACAGCTCGACCTGCACGCGCATAGCGGTCGGGCGTCTCGGCGCTCCAGGGCGAGGCGCGCGGGACGTCCCACGGTGACGGTGACCGAGTGCCCCGTGAACACGTACGGCTGGGCGAACCGATCGGGGACGCGGCGCGGACGACGCGCGCGCCGACCCGGCGCCCGGCGGGCCCGGTGACCGACGTCCGCACCGTCCAGCCCGGGTCCGGGCGCGCCACCGAAGTCGACGACCGTCGTGCACGCCGATCGAACCGCTCGCCGCGTCGGCGGGTCGAAGTCGGTGGCGATCCGGACGTCGCCGATGTGGACCGGCGGGCGCGACTCGATCCAGACCGAGCGGTGGAGGCCGGCCATCCACCACTGGTCCTGGTCCTCGATGTAGCTGTGGGCGCTGTAGCGGATCACGACGATCGCGAGCTCGTTGTCGCCCGGCCGGACGAGCCCGCTCACGTCGTACTCGCTCGGCAGCCGGCTGTCGGTGCCGTAGCCCGCGAACGAACCGTTGACGTAGACAGCGTGGACGCTCTCGGCCCCCGCCACGTGGAGCACGATGCGCCGGCGGAGCCAGGCGGCGGGACGCCGAACGATCGGCGGTACACCCCGTCGGGTTGCGCTCCGGCAAGCGCGGGGGCGGGCCGGGGAACGGCATCTGGATGTTCGTGTAGTGCGGCAGGTCGACGTAGCCACCGAGGTCCTGCATCGTCCAGTTGCCCGGGACCGCGACGTCGACGCGAACGGCGACGTACGGCCGTGATCGCGTCGGCCGGCACCGAGTCGGGGTCGTCGAACATCTCGAGCGACCAGGTGCCGTCGAGCGACCGGCGGTCGAAGCCGTCGAGCGGCACGTGCATCGGGAGCCGGTGGATCTGGAGCTGGGTCGGATCGGTCCACGGCCGCGAGCGCGCCGATCACCGGGAGCATGCGGTGCTCCTCACCTGACGGAACGCAGCCGGTCGGCGAGGTCCTCGGGGATGACCGGGTTGAAGTACTCGTCGCAGGCGACCTCGGCGGCGGCGATGAAGCGCGGCACGCTGGCGTCGCGCCACGGCGACACGATCTCGATGTTGAACCACGCGTCTGTCGTACCCGTCGCCGCCGTCGGGCCGCTGGTTCAGCCACATCATGTACGGCAGCGGCTGGTCGTACAGCCGGTCGAGGCGACCGAGCACGTCGATCAGCAGCGCGGCCAGCCCGTCGCGTCGCGCGTCGGCCATCGACGGCAGGTCGGCGACGCGCTCGACGCGGCGCGAGCGCCAGCGCGACCGGGAAGGTCGGCGCGTACGGCACCCACGCCCGCCAACCGCCGATCGCGATCCGCGACGAGCGCGCATCGCCCGGGCCGACCGGTCGGGCGCCCACCCGCCGGCGAGCCGGCGCGGCTGGCGATCGGGCACGTGGTCGTAGGCGTAGATCTGGCCGTGCGGGTGGGCGATCGTGGCGCCGACCTCGGGGCCGCGGTTCTCGAAGCACGAGCACGAAGTCGACGTCGTCGCGGGCGCCGAGCGCGCGGTGCGCTCGGCCCACAGGTCGATCACCTTGCGCGCACCGTCGACGCCGAGCGACGAGAAGCTGGCGTCGTGCTGCGGCGTGTACAGCACGACCTCGCAGCGGTCGCCCTCCATCGCCGGCCAGCGGTTGGGGAACCAGCGCACGTCGTAGCGGTCGGGCGCCTCGAGGCCGCCGGGGCAGAACGGGCACCCGCTCGACGGCAGGTTCGGGCGCGCCTGGCGCGCGCCGACGACGTGCACGACGGTGCCGAGGTGCGGGTCGACCCGCGTCGTCGGAGCAGCGTCGCGGCCGGTCATGGCTCGTCCGGGAGGCGGACGCCGGTGGCGGCGTCGAAGAGGTGCACGCGCGCTCGGGTCGCGGGACGAGGGTGACCGTGTCGCCGGCTTCGCGACCGGCTGAGCCCTTCGGTGCGACGACGACTGACGGTCGGGCATGCCCGTCGGCGGTGCAGTACAGGTAGCGATCGGAGCCGAGCTCCTCGACGGTCGACCGTGGCGTCGAGCCCGCCGCGAGTGCCGCGATCGCAGCGCCTTCGGGGCGGACGCCGATCACCGATCGATCGGCGACGTGAGCGCGCCGCGCTGCTCGGGCGTGAGCGGGACGCGTCAGCGAGCCGAACTCGGCACCGTCGCCGTCCAGCGTGGCCGACGAGCAGGTTCATCGCCGGCGAGCCGATGAAGCCGGCGACGAACATGTTGACGGGACGGGTGAACAGCTCGCGGGGCGAGGCGCACTGCTGCAGCACGCCGTCCTTGAGCACGGCGACGCGGTCGCCCATCGTCATCGCCTCGACCTGGTCGTGGGTGACGTACACGGTGGTGACGCCGAGGCGCCGCTGCAGCGCGGCGATCTGCGTGCGGGTCTGCACGCGCAGCTTGGCGTCGAGGTTCGACAGCGGCTCGTCCATCAGGAACACCTGCGGCTGGCGCACGATGGCGCGGCCCATCGCCACGCGCTGGCGCTGGCCGCCCGACAGCTTGGCCGGCTTGCGGTCGAGGAACTCGTCGAGGTCGAGCAGCTCGCGGCCGCCTCGCGCACACGCTCGGCGATCTCGGCCTTGGCACCTTCTTGATCTTGAGGTGGAAGCCGATGTTCTCGGCGACGGTCATGTGCGGGTAGAGCGCGTAGCTCTGGAACACCATGGCGATGTCGCGGTCGCGTGGCGGCAGCATCGTGACGTCGCGGTCGCCGATGAACACCGAGCCGTCGTCGATCGGCTCGAGCCCGGCGAGCATGCGCAGCGTGGTGCTCTTGCCGCACCCGACGGACCGACGAGCACGAGGAACTCGCCGTCGTGCGATCTCGAGGTCGAGTGCGTCGACGGCCGGGCGGTGGCCGGCCTGGTAGATGCGGGTGGCATGCTCGAACGTGACCGTGGCCATCAGGCGCTCCTCTCGGTCGACGACTGCGATGTCGGGAGCTGGGTCGGCGAGCGACCAGCTGGCCGACGTGCTCGTCGAGCGATCGCGCGGGCGTGCGTCGGGCAGCCGCGTCGTCGGAGACGAGCACCGTCGCCTCGTCGAGCGGGGCGATCGAGCTGAGGCCGGTGACGCCCCACTTGGTGTGGTCGGCGAGCACGACCAGCTCGTCGGTGGCCTCGACGAAGGCGCGGTTGGTGTCGGCCTCCATCAGGTTCGGCGTGGTGAACCCGGCGCGTTCGCTCATGCCGTGCACGCCCATGAACACCGCGTCGAGGTGCAGCGAGCGCAGCGCGCTGACCGCGACCGGGCCGACGAGCGCGTCGCGCGGCGTGCGCACGCCGCCGGTGAGCACCACGGTGCGATCGGCGCGGTGGGCGGGTGGAGCACGTCGGCGACGCGGACCGAGTTGGTGACGACGGTGAGGTCGGCGATGTCGACGAGGTGGTAGGCGAGCTGCCACGTGGTGGTGCCGGCGGTGATGCCGATCGCCTGCGCCGGCCGCACGCAGCGCGGCGGCCGCCAGCGCGATGGCGTGCTTCTCGGCCAGGTGTTGCGCAGCGACTTGGCCTCGAACCCCGGCTCGTCGGTGCTGTGCTCGTCGCGCAGCGTGGCGCCGCCGTGCACCTTGGCCACCAGCCCGGCGTCGTCGAGCACGTCGAGGTCGCGGCGGACGGTCATGTCGCTGACGCCGAGCAGGGTGGCGAGCTCGGTGACCCGGGCACCGCCCCGCGCCGGCGCACCTCGGCCAGGATGACCTCGTGGCGTTGCCGGGCGAGCGATGGCCCGTGCGCTCGAGTTCGGCATCGGGTGGCAGCATGACGAAGCTTCGGCGCGTATGTCAACACGTTCGAACATAAACGCGGAATGTCGAACAGAATTGCCGACGACAGTCGCTGTTCGATTCCACACTGTTCGAACGAAATCCTTGACTCGCGATGAACGCGAACTGTCACATTCGACAGTCCGACGCCGGTATGCGAGAGGTTCTGCCGCACGCGCATCAGTCCATCGGGTGCATCACCGACATTCCGAGGGGGAAGCAGATGTCCGGGAAGGTACGAATCCTCACCGAGCCCGTCCGAGGTCGGGTTCTCGATCATCTCGCCGCCATTCGCTGCTCGGCGCCGCGGCCGCCGTCGGCGGCGCGGCGCTGCTCGCCGCCTGCGGCGACGACGACGAGGAAGGCGGCGCCGGCCGACCGACGCGCCGGCGGCACCGAGCGCCGGCGCCACCGACGCACCGGCGACCACCGCGCGCCGGCGACACGCGGCGCCGTCGGCGACGAGGTGACGTTCGGCTCCAACTACTCCGACCCGAAGGACAGCGCGGCCATCGCGGCCGCCGTCGACGGCCACCGGGCTCGACGTCACGATCAACACGGTCGACCACAACACTACCAGGAGAACTTCAACACCTACATCCAGCAGCCCGACGACGTGATGTCGCTGGTTCGCCGGCTACCGCATGCGGGCGTTCGCCGAGCAAGGGCGTGGTCGGCGACGTCAGCGACGTGTGGGCCGGCCTCGACCGGCTTCAGCGAGGGCTTCAAGAGCGCCTCGCACCGGGCTCGACGGCAAGCAGTACTTCGTGCCGTTCTACTTCTACCCGTGGGCCGTGCACTACCGGAAGAGCCTGTTCGAGGAGAAGGGCTACGAGATCCCCACGACCTGGGACGAGTTCATGGCGCTGTGCGACAAGATGCAGACCGACGGGATCACGCCGCTCGCCGCCGCCAACGACGGTAGCTGGCCGCAGATGGGCATGTTCGACATGCTCAACCTGCGCATCAACGGCTACGACTTCCACGTCTCGCTGATGGGCGGCAAGGAGAGCTGGACCGACGACCGGGTGAAGGAGGTGTTCACCACCTGGGAGGAGCTGCTCGCCCTACTACCAGCCCGACGCCAACGGTCGCACGTGGCAGGACGCGGCGACGGCGCTGGGCAACAACGAGGCCGGCATGTTCCTGCTCGGCACGTTCATCACGTCAGCAACTTCGACCCCGCCACGACAGCAGGACATCATCGACGACATCGACTTCTTCGCCTTCCCGACGATCGACGACGAGCACGGCCAGGACGCCGTCGAGGCGCCGATCGACGGCTTCATGATGGCCGCCGAGCCCGCAGAACGAGGAGGGCGCCAAGGCGCTGCTCGCCGGGCTCGGCGGCGCCGCGGCGATCGACGCCTACATCGGCGTCGAACCCGTCGGTGGTCGCCGCCAACGCCGAGGCCGACACCAGCGGCTACAACGCGCTGCAGCAGAAGTCGGCCGAGCTCGTCGGCGCGGCGAAGTACATCGCCCAGTTCCTCGACCGCGACACCGACCCCGACTTCGCCGCCAACGTGGTCGGCGACGGCCCTCGCCGACTTCATCTCCGACCCGAGCCAGATCGACACGATCCTCGCCGACGTCGAGGAGCAGAAGCAGACGTACACGTTCGAGTGACGGCTGACGTCGAGATCGGCAGGCTGACCCGTGTCACACGACGCTGGCCGACGGCGGCGGCACCCCGCAGGGCGCCGCCGCAAGCGCCGCCGCTCGCCGCTGAGCCGCAGCGACAGTCGTGGCTGTGGCGTGATGGTCGGGGTCCCGGCGTTCCTGCACATCATGCTGGTGTGGATCCCGGCGATCGTCACCGGCGTCCTGTCGTTCACCGAGTGGGACAACCTCGCGCCGCTCGGCAGCGATCAGCTCGTCGGGTTCCACAACTACTGGCAGATCTTCACGATCTTCGACAACCGGCTGTTCCCGGCGCTGTTCAACAACTTCGTCCTGCTGCTGTGGCTGTTCGTCTGCTCGGCGGTCGGCATGCTGTTCGCCTACCTGCTCGACAAGAACCTCCGGGGCAGCCGCTTCTACCAGAGCGTCTACTACTTCCCGGTCGTGCTGTCGCTGGCCGTCGTCGGGTTCATGTGGAAGAGCGTGATGTTCTCCAGCGACGGGGCCTGCTGAACATCCTCTGGCCCGGCGGCCGATCGACTTCGTCGGCGACCAGACGAAGATCTTCGAGATCGACCTGCCCGTTCCTCGACTTCCCGCTCGGGCTGTCGCGCAACTTCGCCGCGCTGCTGATCGCCATGGCGTGGCGGCACATCGGCTACGTGATGGTGCTCTACCTCGCCGGCTTGAAGAGCGTCGACCCGTCGCTTCGCGAGGCGGCCGCGATCGACGGCTGCAACGAGTGGCAGTCGTTCCGCCGCGTCATCTTCCCGTCGCTGAAGCCGATCAACGTGGTCGTCGCCGTGATCACGGTCATCGAGGCGCTGCGCGCCTACGACATCATCGCCGCCCTCAACAAGCCGCGGGGCACCGAGGTGATGGGCACGCTGGTGACGCAGCAGCCTCATCGGTGAGGGCGGCGGGCGGGTCGGGCATCGGCTCGGCCTACGGCATGGTGCTGTTCGTCCTGTGCATCGGCTTCATCATCTGGTACGTCGTCAACAACTTCCGCGAGAGCGCCGAATGACGATCATCGCCAGCGCCATCGACGTGTCGCTGCGACGTCACCGGCCGGTCGCGCCGTCACGCGCGAGTCGCCGCTGCAGCCGATGCGTGTTCCTGCACGTGTTCCTCATCGTGCTCGCCCTGCTGTGGCTGGTGCCGATCGGCACGGCGTTGCTACTCGTCGTTCCGCTACTTCGAGGCCGACACCAGGTCAACGGCGTGTTCTCGTGGCCCGACGACGCTGACGCTCGACAACTACCGCGAGCGCCTGGAAGGTCGGCGACATGTGGCACGCACTTCCTCAAGACGGCGTTCATCGTGCTGCCGGCGCTGTTCCTGATCCTGCTGCTGTCGAGCTGGTGGCGTTCGCCTGCACGCGCTACAGCTGGCGGTTCAACATCTTCTTCCTGGTGCTGTTCACCGCCGGCAACCTGATGCCGCAGCAGGTGATCTTCCAGCCGCTGTTCCAGATCTACAAGCGCATGCCGTTGCCCGACTTCCTGTCCGACACCGACACCGGCAACCTGCTCGGCACGAAGATCGCCGTGATCCTCATCCACGTCGCCTTCCAGATCGGCTTCTGCACGTTCGTGCTGTCCAACTACATGAAGACGATCCCCAAGGAGCTCGCCGAGGCGGCCGTGGTCGACGGCGCCAGCGTGCCCGCGGCAGTTCTTCCAGGTCATCCTGCCGCTGTCCCGTCCGGCGTTGGCGGCGCTGGCGACGCTCGAGTTCACGTGGCTGTACAACGACTTCTTCTGGGGCGCCGTGCTGCTCAACCAGGGCGCCGAGCGGCCGATCACGTCGTCGATCGCCGTGCTCAACGGGCAGTACGCCACCGACTACAACCTCATCGCCGCCGCGTCGATCATGATCGCCCTGCCCACGCTGGCGGTGTACCTTGCCCTGCAGAAGCACTTCATCAGCGGGCTGACGCTCGGCGCGACCAAGGGCTGATGCGCTGATCCACCTCGCCGGTGCGACGACACCAGCTTCGTCGTCGACGCTGTCGACGGGCGTGCCGGCGCGATCGTGCACTGGGGCGCGCCGCTCGGCGACGACGATCGAGCTCGACGCGCCGCGCGCGCTGCACCGACGCCGGTCGTCGACGGCGGGCCTCGACGTCGTGGCGCCGATGGCGCTGGTGCCCGAGCACGGCGTCGGGTTCCCCGGGCGGCCCGGGCTGAGCGGGCACCGCCGCGACGGGCGGCGACTGGGCGCCACGGTTCCGTGCTCGAGTCGCACAGCGCCGACGGCGAGCGCGCTCTCGTCGACGCCGTCGACGACGTCGCCGAGTCTGCGCCTCGACGTCGCGATCACGCTCGAGCGACGTGCTGCGATCGTGCGATGTCGAGCTCACCAACGACGGCGCCGACGACTACTTGCTCGACGCACCTCGACCGATCACGCTGCCCGTGCCGCCGCACGTCGCCGAGCTGATGCACGTTCACGGGCGCTGGACCCGCGAGTTCCACCCGATCCGCGTGGCCGTTCGACGACGGCGCGTACACTCGCCGAGAACCGCCGCGGCCGAACGTCGCACGAGAACCCTCCGCTGCTGTTCGCCGGCACCGCCGGCTTCGGCGAGTGGAGCGGCGAGGTGTGGGGCGCGCACCTCGGCATGGAGCGGCAACCACGCGCTGCTCGCCGAGCGGCTGCCCGACGGGCGGCGCTGCGTCCAGCTGGGTGAGCTGCTGCATCCCGGCGAGGTCGTGCTCGAGCCCGGCGAGCGCTACCGACACGCCCGAGGTGTTCGCCGTCCACTCGACGACGGCCTCACGCCGGCGAGCCGGCGGTTCCACGCCATCGTGCGGTCAGCGCCCAGCCACCGACATCGGCCGCGGCCGGTGGTGCTCAACACGTGGGAGGCCGTGTACTTCGACCACGACTTCGACACGCTGACGGCGCTCGCCGACGCGCGCCGCCGCGGTCGGCGTCGAGCGCTTCGTGCTCGACGACGGTTGGTTCGGCGGCGCGCCGCGACGACACGTCCGGGCTCGGCGACTGGTGGGTCTCGCCCGACGCCCACCCCGAACGGGCTGGCTCCGCTGATCGAGCACGTCCGGTCGCTCGGCATGGAGTTCGGCATCTGGGTCGAGCCGGAGATGGTCAACCCCGACAGCGACCTGTTCCGCGCCCATCCCGAGTGGGCGCTCGACGACCGACGGCTACGAGCCGGTGCTCGGCCGCACCAGCTCGTGCTCGACCTCGCCCACCCCGACGCGTTCGACGCACGATCCTCGGCCAGCTCGACGCGCTGCTCCGCGACCACGACATCGCCTACGTCAAGTGGGACATGAACCGCGACCACGTGCAGGGCAGCGGCGCCGACGGCGCGGCCGGCACGCACGCCCAGACGCTCGCGCTGTACCGCCTGCTCGACGAGCTGCGCAGCCGCCACCCGACGTCGAGATCGAGAGCTGCTCGTCGGGCGGGGCGCGCATCGACCACGAGATCCTGCGCCGCACCGAGCGGGTGTGGACGAGCGACTGCAACGACGCCCTCGAGCGCCAGACGATCCAGCGCGGTGCGTCGATGTTCATCCCGCCGGAGGTGATGGGCGCCCACATCGGGCCGCGACGCGAGCCACACCACCGGCCGCGCGCACGAGCTCGCGTTCCGCGCCGCCACGGCGCTGTTCGGGCACCTCGGCGTCGAGTGGAACCTGCTGACGCTCGACGACGACCGAGCTCGACGAGCTGGCCGAGGTGATCGCAGTCCACAAGCGGTTCCGCACCGCTGCTGCACGGCGGCGACACCGTGCGCTTCGACCCCGAGCCGGCGTACGTCGCCCACGGCGTGTACGCCGCCGACCGGGCCGAGGCGCTCGTGTCGTGGGCGGTGGTCTCGACGTCGGCGAGTCTCACTCCCCCGCCGTTACGCCTCCCTGGGCTGCTCGCCACGGCGAGGTATCGAGTCGAGCGAATCCGGCTCCCGGGCGAGCTCGACGGCCCCGGCCGGACGCAACCGACATGGTGTGGCGAGGGTGCCACGGTGACCGGTTGGCAGCTCGCGCGATCGGCCTGCAACCGCCTGCGCTCCACCCCGAGACGGCGATACTGATCCGTCTACAGGCGCTCGAATGACGCGCTCGTGCCCGCCACGTGGCGCCTCTAGAGTGCCGCTCGTGGCGACGATCTTCACCCGCATCATCGACGGCGAGATCCCCGGCACGTTCGTCTGGCGTGACGACCGATGCGTGGCGTTCATGTCGATCAACCCGATGGCCTACGGGCACACGCTGGTCGTGCCGATCGAGGAGGTCGATCACTGGATCGACGCCAGCCCCGAGTTGGTGACCCACTTGTTCACGGTGACGCACCTTCTCGGTGACGCCCAGCGGCGAGCCTTCGCTCCGCAGCGGGTCGGGATCATCATCGCCGGCTACGAGGTACCGCACGCCCACATCCACGTCGTGCCCACCAACGACATGTCCGAGCTCTCGTTCGCCAACGCCGCGACGTCGGTCGATCCGTCGGCGCTCGAGTCGGCCGCCAGCGAGCTCCGCGCCGCCCTGCGGGCGGCCGGGCACGCCGAGCACGTCGTCGGCTGACGCTGCACCCCCAATCGATGCAATCAGTCGAGCAGCGTTCCCTGGCTGGCGCTCTCGTGCGGCGCGATCAGCTCGGCGCCCTTGTTCCTGACGTTGTTGACCTCGTTCGACACCTCGTGCATCGTCAACAGGGTGTCGGGTGCGGGCACGAGCAGCTTCGAGAGCATGTCGATGTTCTGGTTGGCCGGGTCGAGCCAGAGGTGCCACATCGCCTTGGGCAGGATCACCGGCATCCGATCGTGGATCGCCGACATCGTGCCGTTGGCACTGGTCGTCACCACCGTGGCGCTGTGCAACCAGGGCGCGTCGGGGCCTTCTGACTTGTCCTTCCACGCCGACCACAGCCCGGCCACGGCGAGCGGCTCACCATCGACGCGGTGGATGAAGTGCGGTCGCTTGGCCAGCTTGCCGGCCTTCGTGACGGGCCCACCTTCGACGCCCTGCGCCCATTCGTAGAAGCCGTCCATCGGGATGATGCAGCGGTGCTTCTTGAAATCGCCCTTGAAGGCGGCCTTCTCGGCGATCGTCTCCGACCGGGCGTTGATCATCCTCTGGCCGATCTTGCGCTCCTTGGCCCACACCGGGATCAGCCCCCAATGGAAGACCTGCACCTCGAGCGTGCCGTCCGGCTGCTCGACCACCCCGTAGATGTCGTTGGTCGGCGCGACGTTGAAGTTCTCCCCCAGCGTCTCGACGTTCGACTCGGCCCCGAAGTACTCCGCGATCCGCTCCGGCGACGACGACGAGACGAAGCGACCACACATGTGAATCAGAGTAAGCCCTGGCGGCTTCGACGGCTCACGCCAGCGGTCGAGTCGCACTGAGCGAGTCGGCTGGCGGTCGCGGAGAAGCGTGATAAGCCTTGCCGACGGCGTTCGCCGCGGCGACTCCGAGAACGGCACGGAGGGTTACCCATGAGCGACTCGGCACAAGGACCAGGTTGGTGGCAGGCCTCGGACGGGAAGTGGTATCCGCCCGAGCAGCATCCCACCACACCTCAGCCGACGCTGCCTCCGCCTCTGGCGCCCCAGCCCACGATTCCCATGCCAGTGGGGCCGCCGCCGGGAACTGCGCCGACACCGAGCGATCCCCACCCCGGAAGAAGAAGCCGTGGTGGCGGCGTTGGTGGGCAATCAGTCTGGGAGTGCTCATCCTGCTCATCATCCTGGCGGCGATCTTCGCACCATCGGACGATGATGATCCGGACGCCACCACGTCCTCCGAACCGGCCGGCTCGACGAGCATCACCGAGAGTTCGATCCCCGGCTCGGCGGCAGCGTCGACCACTCCCGCGACGAGTGTGCCGACGCCAAGTTCCGCTCCGGCGACGACTCCGCCCACAACCGCACCCGCGACCTCGGCCACCGCGCCACCGACCGCTCCACCGACGACGCCTGTCGCCCCCACCGAACCGCCGCTGCCCGGCTTTGGTCCAGGTGTGGTGCTGATCGGATCAGACGCCCAACCCGGGATTTATCGAGCGACCGTGCCGTCCGACGCATTCGGCTGCTATTGGGAGCGCCTCAGCGATCTTTCGGGCGAGTTCGAAGCCATTCTCGCCAACGACAACGTGAACCCGGGCGATCTCGCCACCGTCGAACTGGCGCCCACCGACGAGGCGTTCAACTCCGACGGCTGCGGAAACTGGACGGTCTTCGTGCCACCGGCACAGCCGGCATCAACGTTCGGCGGTGGAACGTGGCTCGTGAACAACGAGATCGTGCCGGGCCGTTACCAGTCGACCGGCCCTGAGCCAGACGACTTCGGGTGCTACTGGGAGCGGCGAAGCAGCGTCCGAGGTGATCTCGACAGCATCATCGCCAATGACAACGTCGAGGGACCCACCGTCGTCGACATCAGTGCCAGTGATTTCGCCTTCAAGTCGAGTGGGTGTGGCACCTGGACACTCGTTCCGTGAGCGCAGCTCTGATAACGCGCTGATCGCGACCGTGCGTTGACAGCACTCCGTGAAGATCGCCTGCTAGCTGGGGACTTGACACGTAGTTTACAATACGGGAGTAGTTGTTGACACGAACACGACGGACCGCACATGAACGACACAATCTTCCAGCCAGACAGCCGAGCATTGGGCGCCGCGGTCACCGATTTCGCCCGCCAGCTGCGAGCGGAGATGCTGTGCGCCTGGCATCGGTACTGCGATCTCCCGGCCGACGGGACGAGCCGGCACCCGGTGCTCGGAGCCGTCGCCATCTGTCAACGCTGCGCCGACCACGATCATCTGACGCTGACGCGGTTCCAGGCACTGCCGGCCTTCGCCTGAACGCGAGCACACCTCCTCACCTGAGAGCGCCGTGCGGCAACACGCCCGACAACCGGCGATCGGTAGAGTCGGCCCGGTGGCGTGACGTCCGTGTATCGCCGCCTCCGGACGAAGGAAGAAACGAGCATGACGAAGAGTGGGTCGCAGGACAGCACGTCCGCTTCGGAACTGATCGACGCCCGCATCGAGGAGCTCGGCGACTGGCGAGGCGAGATGCTCGGCCGGCTCCGGTCCTTGGTCAAGGAAGCGTGTCCCGACGTCGTCGAGGAGTGGAAGTGGAGGGGCGTCCCGGTGTGGTCACACAACGGGATGCTCTGCACGGGCGAGAGCTACAAGAGTGTCGTCAAGGTGACGTTCGCCAAAGGGGCCTCGCTACCTGATCCATCGGGGCTGTTCAACTCCAGCCTCGAGGGCAACACACGGCGTGCGATCGACTTCCACGAAGGCGAGAAGATCGACAGCAAGGCCTTCAAGGGCCTCGTTCGCGCCGCCGCTGCGCTGAACGACTCCAAGGCCAAGAAGTAGTCGGCGCACCCGGGCTCGGGTCTCGTCACACAGGGAGCGGGGCTGCCCCTGATCGAGCCGGCGGTGCTCAATCAGGGGCGCCCGATCTGCGAGATTCGAGATCCGGAGATTCGTCCTCGCAGGTCCGCCCGCCGGCAATATAACAGAGTTCTGCGAGCGACTGCAGGCATTCGTTCTGGCAGATGCGGCGCCTGAACGGCGGCCGAAATCTGGATGAACGTCACTGCTGTCGATTGTGCCGGGACGCCGAAACCGGGCAATCTGCACGGGTGGGGAACCGGTCGTCGACGTGAGGCGTCAATCCATGGTGCGTCGGTGGCTCGCAGTGCCGTTGCTGATCTGCGCCGGTTGCGGTGCGTCCTCCACGACGAGCTCCTCGATCGAGTCGGCGACCGGGGTACCGGGTTCGACGACCACCACGATCGAAGGCGTGCCCGACTCTGGGCCGGCGGTCACGGGATTGCTGCCGGCCACGACCTTGTTCATCCAGCCAACGGTCGGTTCGGGTCCGCTCGTGTTGCCGGAACCAATCAGGGTGAGCGAGCTCTGCCCGGACTCGGTCGCGTTCTCGATCAGCGGCGACGCGTCGGCGTCCCTGTCCGAAAGCAGCCGTTTGGAACCGATGCTCGGAGCGGTCGTGGCGTACGGCGGTGAGCATCCGGACTCAGTTCGGCAGCTATGGACTGATCTGGCACAGCGAGACCGACGCCTCCGTGTTCATCTCGTTCGCCGGAGAGCTTGCCGGGCACCGGACCGCGCTCTCGGGCATCGTGGAGTTCCCCGAGGAACTGATCGTCTGCCAGGTCGCGCTGCCCGGCCAGGCGAGCTAGGCGCTGTCGGCGGCTCTCACCACCGAGCTCGCAGGTCGCTACCTCTCGATCAGTCAGGGCGGAGGCCCGATCGCGATCGCGCTTCCGGCAACCGAGGAAGCGCTGGCACGCGACCTGTTCGCTCGATACGGCGAAGCGGTGCAGCTGACGGTCGGCACGCTCGCATACCCCATCGACGAGGCCTCGTCGGTGTGTAAGGAACCGGTGGGTGAGCCGGCGCCGGCGGAGCTCCAGGTGTCGATCGTCCCGCCGACCGGGCCGTTGGGCGCCGACGCCTTCGGGTCGGCGACCTTCGAGGTTCAGCTCACCAACCTCGGTGAGGCACCGATCAAGTTCACGACAGGCACCGCGCGCGGCACGATTCTGGACTCGAACGGCAACGTGGTCGCCACGTCGGCCAACCTCGCGTTGGCGCTCGTCGGGATCGGGATCGACCTGGCCCCCGGTGCGTCGACGGTCGTGTCCGGCGTCGTGGCGATGGCGAGTTGCGACCCACGCCTCGGCTACGTGCTGCCGGCCGGAGAGTACGGGTTGGTCGCCAGCCTGTGGCGCAGCGACGCTCCACAGGTTCGCACCCCGGCGCACCTGATCACCGTCGCTGCGCCATGAACCGTCCCGGGCAGCTGTTGTGCGGGGCCCGGAGCGGTGGTAAGCACTGCTCAACGGGCGCCACCAGGCCCGCGAGTGACGACGACATGAGGTTGACGTGTTCGACGACGAGTTCCACGTTGAAGCATCGATGAGTGGCTACGGAGCGCTGATGCTCCGTGTCGTCGGTGAGCTCGATGCAGCGACGTCGGATGAGCTCATCGCCGCACTCAGCGAGTGGCTCGGCATCACCGAGCTCACGGTCGACCTCAGCGAGTGCACGTTGATCGACTCACGCGGGCTCAAGGCCGTGCTCGAGTGCCGTCACCAGATCGGTGAAGCAGCGGAGATGCGGCTGGTCGGAGTGCCGTCCAACATCGAGCACACCCTTCGCCTCGCCGGGCTCGAGACCGTGCTCGGCCTGGACCGCGACAACGACCCGCTCGACGCACCAACGGCAACGATCTAGCAGCAGCCGGTCAACTCGGCTTTGGGGCCCTGCCCGCCACCGTTCGCAGGTCGGTGCCGAGCCGAGCGAGCAGCGAGCGCGCCTCGAGCAGTTCGCCGCACAGGTCGACGAGCACGTCCCGATCGACCGGGCACGACTGGCCGCGCTGCGCCATCCCGGCGCTGCGCTGCATGGATACGAGTTGGGCGTTGTCGACTGGCATGCTCGCACTCTACGAACATGTGTTCGATGCTGTCCAGTTTGTCCGAGAGGTCGGTTCAGGTCGTCGCGGGCGTCGAGAACAACTCGTCGACGCCGGTCATCTTCAACAACCGCTCGACCTGACCTCGAGCGCCACTCAGACGAACGGTCGCCGACCGCTCGTGCAAGTGCTGGCGGGCGGCGATCAGTTCCTTGAGTCCGCTCGAGTCCATGAACGTCACCTGGCTGAGATCGACCACACAGTCGACGATCGGGAGTTCCCAGCCGGCGAGTGCGAGGCGCAGCTGATTGGCGGTGAAAGCATCCAACTCGCCGATCACGGTCACCGTGAGCACGTCGGTGCTGGTGTGCAACGTGTGGATCTGGAACACATCACTCATGGCTTCGGCACTTCCCTTGTCAGAGGAACGGAAACTGGAATGGGTTCAACGTTGGCTTCAGCGCAGATTGTTAGCAGGAGCGACGTCGACTGGCAACTGGCAAATCGGAAACCCTCCACGAGGGCCCACAGGTCGGTGAACTGGGCGGCGCCGGGTACCCATCGACCCGGTTCGGCCGACGAGGTGGCGTCGGCCGAACCGGACTCAACGATGAGTGTGGTCACTGGCTTGTGGTCAGAGACAACGTCTGGCGCTGGGCGCTTCCGCCGATGCGGCCCGTGCGTTGGCGGGGCAATACCCCGCTTCCTCGCAGCGAAACACGCAATCGATGACTCGCACTCCCGGGCCGACATCGCGGGCTAGAGCCAACCCCGTCGGCGGGCGAGGACCAGCGTCGTGAGCGCGAACAGGATCATCGAGGCGACGATGATCCAGAACAGGCTGGAGTTCTCGAACAGACCGACTTGGAAGTTCATGCCCATCACGCCTGCGAGCACGCCCGCCGGCAGCAGCGTGACCGATACCCAAGTCAGGAGTCGCATGATGTCGTTCGTGCGCTGCGCCGTGCGCGTCATGTGCACGTCGAACGTTCCGATCAGCATCTCGCGGGCATGGGCGACGGCCTCGGTCGCACGTTCGAGGCGGTGGGTGACGGCGCCGAGGGCCTCGGTCTCGCGTGGCTCGACGTCAGGCATGAAGTCCGGTCGCGCGACCTCGGAGTACATGTCGCGATGGATACTCAGCAGGCGGCGCACACGAGAGATCCGTCGACGCATCGCGACGAGCCGCTCCAGCAGGTTCTTCTCGTCGCCACGGAGCGCGGCATCGTCCAGATCGTCGACCTCACGCTCGAGCTCCTCGGCGGCAGCGAAGAAGGTGTCGAGATGCCAGTCGAGCATGGCGACGAGCAGCAGCACCGGGGTGAGGCGACCGACCTCGCGCTGATCCTGGATGCGGTCGCGGTGTTCGTCGAGGAAGCCGATCGGACCGGCGTGCCACGTCAGCGGCCCATCCCTGTCCGATCACGAGATGGAGCACGATCGGAGGCTGGGCGACGTCGTCCCGAAGCGTCTGAACGGTGACCAGGATCCCGTCGTCGAGCACGTGTGCATCCGGTGTGTTGTCCCCGTAGTCGAGGAACCTCAGCGTGTCCGCGTCGAGCGAGAGGGCGGATGCGACGACGCTGCGCTCGTCTGCTGTGGGTGCCTCCACGTCGATCCACAACAGCTCGCTGTGTCGAATCGTCGCGCGGTCGCCACGTGGTCAGATCGACAGCTGCGTCTGAACCATCACTGCGAGACAGCAACGTGCGCAGAGTCATGCCAACGTCCCGGCGTTCGACCATGAGAGCCTGAAGATCGAGCTCTGGGAAGCAGCGCGCACGCGAGTGACATCGTCCGGGCACCTCGGTTCGTTTCACAACAGCGCGCCCGCCACACCCGAAAGGGTGATTTCTCGCCTCACCAGTTTGTTCCGCGTCTCGCTTCGGGCACCGACGGGCGCGCCCGTACGGGTGCAACAAGCCCCCAAGAGAAGGAGTCACCATGGAAGCCGGATTGCTGGAACAACTCGAGTCGGAGCACCGCCAGGTCGAGGAGTTGTTCTCGAAGCTCGAGAAGGCTGAAAGTGAGTCCGAGCAGCGTCCGCTGGTCGAGGAGCTCGTCAGGTCGTTGACCACGCACATGGAGGTCGAGGAGGGCGAGGTGTACCCCGAGGTCTACAAGCTCGACGCCGAGATGGAGCAGGAAGCCGAGACCGAGCATGGCCTCGGTCGGGATGGCATGGCCAAGCTCCACGAGTTGGTCGGTGAGCCAGGGTTCGGGGCCGCTGTCGCGATGTTGCAAGGCCGGGATCGCTCATCACGTCGAGGAGGAAGAGACCGAGGTGTTCCCGAAGCTCCGTGAGGCACTCGGATATCCGGCCGCCGACGCCAGCAAGCGCGACCTCTACAAGCAGGCACAAGCGGCCGGCATCGAAGGCCGTTCGACGATGACCAAGGACGAGCTCGCCGACGCTGTGCAGCAAGCCTGATCGCATGCACCGACCGCGCCCCGAACCGTTCGGCGGCGCGGTTCGGTGTGCACCTGATGTCGCCCCGCTCACCCCGGCGGGTGGTGGGCGGGGCGATGCGTCGCGGACTGGAACTCGGTCCGCGCAAGCACGGATTCCCGCTCCCGCGATGGCGTCAAGACTTCAAGGCGTCCCGGCCTCGCGCCGTCAGCCCGTAGGCGAGAATCGTCCACTCGTCGTGCTCGAGGCCGCCCCACACCTCTGCGACGTGGCCACTCGCAGCGAGGCTGGACAGCCGCTCCCCGGCCGCGCTCTCGTCGATGCTGAGCTCCGATGCGACATATCGGGCGCTCAAGAGCAACCGGTCTTTGGGGAGCCGCGTTGTACATCTCCAGCACCTCAGCATCCATCGGCGCAACTTAGACGCGTCACCGCACGACGAATGTGGTCGGTCCTGACGACCGGGCGACCTTGTCGCCCGGTCGATCTACCAGGTGCTGGTCGGGCTGCCGAGATTTGAACTCGGGACCTCTTGTCCCCCAGACAAGCGCGCTAACCAAGCTGCGCCACAGCCCGTATATGTGTGCTCGCCGAGCCTATCCAGGCCCGTGCACCGTTCCGCCGCCGGATCGGGCGGCTTCAGAACAACCAGCTGATCATCTGCACCGTGCGCCACAGCAGGTAGGCGCCGACCGCCCCGATCAGCAGCTTGAAGTGCCATGGCGTTCCCTCGTCGGCGACGACATCCTCGGCGGGCCGCTCGACCTCGCGAACCTCGCCGACCTCGCGTCCGCACGTGGGGCAGGTGCCGTCGTCACGCACGCTGGTGGGAGTCAGGTACTTCGCGCAGTCTTCGCACCAGGGCACGCCGCCACGGTATCGCCGGCTGTGATTCAGTCGTTCTTCTTGCGCACGCGCAGCTTGATCGGCGTCGAGCCGAAGCCGAAGGCGTCGCGGATGCTGCGCTCGAGGTAGCGCAGATGATGCTGGGGAAGCTCGCGGTTGACGAACAACGTGAACGTCGGCGGGTCGGTCGCACCCTGCACGGCGTACAGCACCCGCGCTCCTCCCCCGGCCGGCTGCCGCTGCTGGGCGTCGTTGATCACCCGGTTGACGTCCCTGGTCGGGACCCGCCGGTGGTACTGCTCGATCGCGTCCTGCAGCAGCGGGCGCAGCTTGTGGACGCCCTTGCCGGTGAGCGCCGAGATCTTGAGCACGGGCGCCTCGCCCAGGAACGACAGCTTGCGGCGCGCCTCGGTCTCGACCTGGAGGCGGTGCTCGGCGTCGTCGACGGTCTCCCACTTGTTGAGCAGAACGACGATCGGGCACCCGGCGGCGTCGACACGCTCGGCCAGGCGCTGGTCCTGGCCGGTGACGCCCTCGTCGGCGTCGACCACGAGCAGTGCGATGTCGGCGTCGTCGATCGCCCGCAGGGCACGAACCATCGAGTAGTACTCGGCCGTGTCGTCGATCTTCGCCCGGCGACGCATGCCCGCCGTGTCGACGAACACGATCGGACCGTCCTCGGTCTCGACCAACGTGTCGATCGCGTCGCGTGTGGTGCCGGGCATGTCGTGCACGACCGAGCGATCGGCGCCGACCAAGTCGGTTGAACAGCGTGCTCTTGCCGACGTTGGGTCGGCCGACGATCGCCACGCGAGGCGGCTTCGTGTCGGCGTCGGCGGAGAACTCCTCCAGCCACTCGGCGTCGTCGAGCAGCTGTTCGGTCTCGTCGTGCGGGATCGCCTTGTCGCCGAGCCGTTCCAGCACGACGTCGAGCAGGTCGCCGGCTCGCCGACCGTGCAGGGCGCTGACCGGCACGGCCTCGCCGAGGCCGAGCGAGAGGAACTGCCAGACATCGTCCTCGCGGCGCGTGTTGTCCGACTTGTTGGCGACCACGAGCACGGGGCGATCACCGCGGCGAAGCCATTCGGCGATCGATTCGTCCTCGTCGAGCGACCCGACGCTGGCATCGACCAGGAACAGGATCAGGTCGGCCTCGGCGACGGCCGACTCGACCTGGCGGCTGACCTTGTCGTCGAGCTCGCTCCCCTGCGGCAGCCACCCGCCGGTGTCGATGATCCGGAACGGAACACCCAACCAATCGGCCTCGAGCTCCTTGCGGTCGCGGGTGATCCCGGGGCGATTCTCGACGATCGCCGCCTGCTAGCCGATGATGCGGTTGAACAACGTGCTCTTGCCGACGTTGGGCCGTCCGACGATCACCACGGTGGGAAGCACGGTTTCGGCACTCATGCGGCTTCGTCCAGTGCTCGTCGGAGGGCGATGCCATCGGTGGCGACCACCTCGACCGCCCGCGGCAGGGCGTCGATCGTGACGCCATCGAGGAAGCGGCCGTCGTCCGACAGGCAGACGTCGGGGAGCAGGTAGCGATCGCCGAGCGGCTGGTCGGCGAGCACGCGACCGAGGTCCTCACCGGTCATCAGTCCGGTGACACCCGTGTTGCCACCGAAGAAACGGTTCTCGACCGGGATGACACGAACGTCATCGCGGCCGAGCCCATCGATCAGCGGACCGATCACCTTGGCGCCGAACGTGCCGGTCAGGACGCCGATCGACGACTTGCTCGAGCGGAATCGAGCCATCGTGCGTGGTGCCGTGGTCGGTGCAGGCCCGCAGCCCGGTGTACGCGGCCGGGTTGCTCGGCAGATCGACGGCAGCGAAGAACCCGGCACGAACGCCTGTGGCCGTCGACCGCCTGCCCTTCGAACTCGAGCTCGAACGTTCGCGCCATGCCGATCCCGTCCTCGTGCATGGGGAAGCCCTCGTAGTCGTCGGCGCCGCGGGAACGGGCGGCCCGTCATGAGGTAGTACTCGTCGGCGGCGAACACCATGCGGCGGCCGAGCACGTCGAGGAACGTGGCCTGCCAGCGCTCGACGATGTCGACGACGCGCGCCGCCTCGTCGAGGCGTGTGCAACCGCATC
The DNA here is from genome assembly GCA_963850755.1 of Ilumatobacteraceae bacterium. Taxonomy (GTDB): domain Bacteria; phylum Actinomycetota; class Acidimicrobiia; order Acidimicrobiales; family Ilumatobacteraceae; genus Ilumatobacter. Next base: position 99,979 of record CAWKMO010000011.1, read on the forward strand.
GCCGACTCTTTGTTGAACTTCGAGAGACCGAGCGGGACGATCGCCACCGAAGCAAGATCGGGATAGACGTCGAGCACGCCGGCAAGCGTGTCGTCGAGCACGTCGCCGTCGTTGACGCCCGGGCAGACGACGACCTGGCCACGCACCTCGATCCCGTTGTCGAGCAGTGCCCGCAGCCAGCGCAGGCTCATCCCGCCGCGCGTGTTCTTCAACATCCGGTTGCGGATGTCGTGATCGGTGGAGTGGATCGACACGTGGAGGGGTGAGAGCCGCTCGGTGATCACACGCTCGAGGTCCGACTCGGTGAACCGGGTGAGCGTGGTGAAGTTGCCGTACAGGAAGCTCAGGCGGTAGTCGTCGTCCTTGAGGTACAGGCTCCTGCGCATGCCCTTGGGCAGCTGGTAGATGAAGCAGAACTCGCAGTGGTTGTCGCACGTCCGGACGCGATCGAACACGGCCGACTGGACCTCGACGCCGAGCGGCTCTCCGGCCCGTTTCGGCACCGTGAGAGCGATCTCGATACCGCCCCTGACGCACGTCGAGCTCGATGTCGGCCTCGTCGGTGGCGTACTGCCATTCGATCACGTCGCGGGGTTGCAGACCGTCGACGCGCGCGATCTCGTCACCGGGCTGGAGCCCGGCGAGCGCCGCGGGGGAATCGGGCGCGACGGCGACGACGAGAGGTGTGGACATGAGCCCAAGCAGGCTATCGGCTGGGATGCAGCGCTCTCCGGGGCCGGTACTCTGGCGTCATCATGCGATGTACCCAGCAGGTGGAGGCCACTTCGACCGTGAGCGTCGATCGTGTCCTGCTCGCCGAACCGCGCGGGTTCTGCGCCGGGGTCGAGATGGCGATCAAAGCGTTGGCATGGATGGTGCAGGCGTTCGAACCGCCCGTCTACTGCTACCACGAGATCGTCCACAACCGGATCGTCGTCGAGCGCTTCCAGCGACGCGGCGTGGTGTTCGTCGACGACATCTCCGAGGTTCCGCCCGGGCGACCGATCATGCTCTCGGCCCACGGTTCGGCGCCCGAGGTGGTCGAGGCCGCCCAGGCGCGTGGCAGCTTCGTCGTCGACTCGGTGTGCCCACTCGTCACCAAGGTCCACCACGAGGTCAAGGTGCGCGCCGGCAAGGGCTACCGGATCGTCTACGTCGGCCACGAGGGCCACGAAGAGGCGGTCGGCACGATGGCTGTCGCCCCGACGTCGATCAGCCGGGTCGAGACCGTCGACGAGGTCGACGCCCTCCCCGAGTTCGAGCAGCCGGTGGCGTTGCTCGCCCAGACGACGTTGTCGCACCGCGACTGGGAAGGCGTCGCCGTCCGGGTGCGTGAGCGCTTCCCCGACGTGTGGACCCCCGGACGGAGCGACCTGTGCTTCGCCACCACGAACCGCCAGTCGTCGCTGCTCGCCATGGTCGAACGGTGCGACGCGGTGGTGATCATCGGATCGGAGAATTCGTCGAACACGCGTGCGCTCGAGAAGCTCGCTCGCGAAGCCGGTTGCGCCCGGGTGCACCGAGTCAACGTTCCCGATCAGGTCCCCGACGATCTCGCCGGCACGGTCGGCGTCACCGCCGGAGCGTCGGCTCCCGAGGAACTGGTCGACGAGGTGTTGGAGCGACTCGCACCGCGCGACGGCGTCGAGGTCGTGTCGGTCACCGAGGAGGACGAGTACTTTCCTCCGCCGCGCAACATCCGCGACCTGCAGTCGGCGATCGAGATGGCGTGCACCTCGATGCTCGGCGGCGCGCTGCTGAGTCGTCCCACGATGGACGACCGAAGCCTGCCTGCGAGCGACGTGCTCGCTGTCCTCTGAACACATGCTCTCCCCCACGCTCGTCACCGTCCGGCTGTTCCTGCACGTGCTGGCGGCGTCGGTATGGGTCGGTGGTCAGATCGCGCTCGCCGGCGTGGTGCCCAGCCTGCGACGGGTCTCGCCCGAGGCGACGAAGATCGCCGCCCGCGCGTTCGCCCGAGTCGCCTGGCCGGCGTTCGCGTTGGTGGTGCTGACCGGCATCTGGAATCTGACCGAGGTCGACGTCACCGACACCTCGACCACCTATCAGGTGACGCTGTTCGTCAAGATCGTGTTGGCGATCACCAGCGGGGCCGCCGCCGCCGTGCACGCCGTGGGGCGCAGTCGAGTGGCGCTTGGCAGTTGGCGGGGCGGTCGGCCTGCTCGCTGCGCTCGGTGCGATGTTCTGCGGATACCTGCTCACGACCGGGCAGTAGCGACACGATCGATGACGCCGATCGACGTCGGGCGCCTGACACACTCGACGCCGTGAACGATCGCCGGCGACCGGGTCTGATGGCCGCCGGCTCGTTGCTCGCGATCGCCCTCATCGGCTGCTCGCCCGACGAGGGAGCGGGGCCCGACTCCACGCTCGCCGATCCTGGGCAACTCCGGACAGTCGCCATACCCCCGGAACGCCTGACACCGTTCTGCCAGGGCATCGCCGACCTCGACGACCGTCTCGCCGAGGTACCGGCCGGCGGCGACACCGCGGAGATCATCATCGACGCGTACAGCGCGATCGTCGACGACGTCCCACCCGAGATCCGCGACGACTTCCTCACCGTGCTCGCCGGGCTCCAGGAGGGCACCACCGACGTCGCCGCGGCTGCGTCGAGCAGCACGTCGTCGACCACGACCGTCGTCGCCCCGGGCACGACCCTCGAGGACTTCGAGGAGGGCTACACCCCCGACGACTCACCTGCCCTACGGCTGAATGCCTACGTCCAGTTCGTCTGCAGGGACGGGCAGAACAACCCGGGCCCGCCCGACACCGAGCCCAATCCCCCGCCGCTGGCGTCGACCGTCGCGCCCTGACACCAACGCTCGCGCGAGCGCCACTCCGACGATTTCGTCCACTACGGTGCGCGGCCATGTACCCAGGCGCGCACGCCGCTCGCATCCCCGACAAGCCGGCGGTGATCATGGCCGAGACCGGTTGGACGCAGACCTTCGGCGAGCTCGACGCCGCCGCCAATCGCTTGAGCCGGCTGTTCCGGTCGGTCGGTCTGCGAACCCGGCGACCACGTCGCCCTCTGCCTCGAGAACCACCCGCGCTTCATCGAGATCCTCTGGGGCTGCGAGTACGCAGGGCTGATCTACACCGCGGCCTCGTCACGCCTCACCACCGACGAGCTGACCTACATCGTCAACGACTGTGGCGCCCGGGTGTTCATCACATCGACGTACAAGGCCGAGCAGGCCGCGGAACTGCTCGACACCACGCCCGACGTCGAGTTGCGGCTGATGCTCGACGGCGTGATCGACGGCTACGAGTCGTACGAGGACACCGTCGCCCAGCAGTCATCCGATCCGCTCGCCGAGCGAGTCGCCGGCACCGACATGCTGTACTCGTCGGGCACGACCGGACGGCCGAAGGGCGTGCTGCCCGTGCTGCAGCGCGGAGCCACTCGAGACCCGCGTCACCCCTGTGGCCGGCATGTTGCGTGCCTTGTTCGGCATGGACGACACGAAGATGTACCTGTCGCCGGCGCCGATGTACCACGCCGCACCGCTGCGGTTCTCGATGTCGTCGCTCTCGCTCGGGGCCACGGTGGTCGTGATGGAGCACTTCGACACCGAGCGCTACCTCGAGTACATCGAGCGCTACCGGGCGACGCACACCCAGGTCGTTCCGACCATGTTCGTGCGCATGCTGAAGCTGCCCGACGAGGTCCGCCAGAGCTACGACGTGTCGTCACTGGAGTGCGTCATCCATGCCGCCGCTCCGTGCCCGGTGCCCGTGAAGAAGGCGATGATCGAGTGGTGGGGCCCGGTGATCCACGAGTACTACGCCGGTACCGAAGGGCAACGGCTTCTGCTACTGCAACAGCGAGATGTGGCTCGCCCACGAAGGCACGGTGGGCATGCCGATCAACTGCAAGGTCCACATCGTCGGCGACGACGGCGAGGAGCTGCCGCAGGGCGAGATCGGCACGGTCTACTTCGAGGGCGGGAGCTCGTTCGAGTACCACAACGATCCCGAGAAGACGGCCGGATCGCGACACCCACAGGGGTGGTCGACGCTCGGCGACGTCGGGTATCTCGATGCCGACAACTACCTCTACCTCACCGATCGCAAGGCCTACATGATCATCACGGGTGGCGTGAACGTGTATCCGCAGGAGGCCGAGAACGTGCTCGTCACCCATCCCAAGGTGGTCGACGTCGCCGTGTTCGGCGTGCCCAACGACGATTTCGGCGAGGAGGTCAAGGCCGTCGTGCAGCCGGTCGAGATGCCCGACGACGCCGAGGCCGAAGCGGCGCTCGCGGCCGAGCTGATCGCGTTCTGCCGCACCCAGCTCGCCGACGTCAAGTGCCCGCGATCGATCGACTTCCGACCCGAGCTCCCCCGCCACCCGACCGGCAAGCTCTACAAGCGGCTGCTCAAGGACGAGTACTGGAAGGCTGCCGGGCGGTCGATCTGATGTGCAGGCCGCGATGAGACCGCCGGCGTCGCATCCGTTCCTCGACTGGGACGGCCCGATCGCGTTCGCCCACCGCGGCGGGGCGAGCGACAACCCCGAGAACACGATGCCGGCGTTCCAGCACGCGGTCGACCTCGGCTACACGTACCTCGAGACCGACGTCCACGCCACGAGCGACGGCGTGCTGGTCGCCTTCCACGACGCCGATCTCTCGCGCACGTGCGGGCGCCCGGGACGATCAACACGCTGCCGTGGCGCGAGGTGTCGACGGCACGTGTCGGCGGGCGCGAGCCGATCCCGTTGTTCGAGGACCTGGTCGGCTCGTTTCCCGAGGCGCGCGTCAACATCGACTGCAAGGCCGGACACGCGCTGCCGGCGCTGATCGCCTCGCTCGAAGCGGCTCGACTGCCTCGACCGGGTGTGCCTCGGCAGCTTCAGCGATCAGCGTCTGCGGCGGCTGCGGCGCGAGTTCGGCGATCGCGCTGTGCTCCAGCTTCGGGCCGGTGCAGATGGCGAGCCTGCGCAGCGGCGCCCGAGTCCCGTTCGGCGGGCAGATCGCCCAGGTACCGGTGCAGCGTCGGGCCGGTCACGGTCGTCACACCCGTCGACCGTCGACCGCGCCCACCGCCGCGGGTACCAGGTCCACGTGTGGACGATCGACGACGCCGACGAGATGACGCGCCTGCTCGACCTCGGCGTCGACGGGATCATGACCGATCGGCCGCAGGTGCTCAAGGACGTGCTGCTCGAGCGCGGCGAATGGCACTGACCACGAGCGCAGTCACGCCGGTGACAGACGCGACATCAGCGGTTCGACCACGAGACCGGCGAGCATCACGCCGGCGCCGATCGACGTCACCACCGGTCCTGACCCGACCGTGAACAGGGCGATGTCGGGAGCGTTGGCCACGGCCAGCGGCTGTTCCTCCGGCGTAGACCGCGGCCAGGCGGTGAGCGCGATTCGACTCGGCGCCCAGGCCGGATGGCGACGGATGCCACCAGGCACCGACCACGGCCAGCACGAGCAGCAGCGGCACGAGCGGCCACACCCGCAGCGCCCAGCCCACGAGCCCGTCCGGCGAGAACCCGAGCCGGTCGACGAGCTCGAACACGTCGTAGCTGGAGCGGCCGGTGGCGCCCGAGCGGACCCAAGTCAGGAACGTGCCGACAAGGTCACCACGGCGCCGACGCTGACGACGATCGCGCCTGCACGCCGGTGGATCGACACGGCGCGATCGTATGCACCTGCGTAGCGTGCCGAGCATGACAGCTCCCCCCACGAGCTCGGTCCGCGGCGTCAACGGCGCCGTCGCCACGGCCGACCAACTGGCGACCAACGCCGGCATCGGCGTGCTCGCCGGCGGCGGCAACGCCGTCGACGCCGCGATCGCCACCAACGCCGTGATGGCGGTCGTCGCTCCCCACCTGTGCGGGATGGGCGGCGATCTGTTCGCACTCGTCCATCGCGACGGAGAGGTCGCGGCGCTCAACGCCAGCGGGCGCGCCGGGTCCGGCGCCGACGCCGACGAGCTGCGCGCTGACGGGCAGACCGAGATGCCGTTCCACCACGACATCCGCAGCGTCACCGTGCCCGGATGTGTCGACGGCTGGATCGCGCTGCACGCCCGCTTCGGCAGCCGCCCGCTCACCGACCTGCTGGCGCCGGCGATCAGGCTCGCCGAGTCCGGCTTCCCGGCCAGCCCGCTGCTCGTCGGGGCGTCTGCGCGCTCGACGACCGAGGCGACCGCAGCTGCGCGACGTCGCTGGCAGGTGCCGCGACGCACCGGCGCCCGGGTGGCCCGCTCCGGGCGTGGCGCGGCGCTGCGGGCGATCGTCGCCGACGGCCGGGCCGGCTTCTACGAGGGTCGCGTTCGGCGAGGGCCTGCTCGGCGCTCGGCGGCGGCCTCTACAGCGCCGACGACCTCGCCCGATCCCAGGCCGACTGGGTCGAGCCGCTCGTCGACGACGGCGTTCGGCGTCGACCTGCACACGATCCCGCCCAACTCGCAGGGCTACCTGACGCTCGGCGGGCTGCGGCTCGCCGAGCCGGTCGGGCTCCCCGACGACCCGGACGATCCGCGAGTGGGCGCACGTGCTGATCGAGTGCGCCACCGCCGCCGGCTTCGACCGGCCCGAGCGTGCTGCACGAGCACGGCCGACGGTCGGGCGCTGCTCGACGCGATCGACGGCCGCGGCGCGACTCGTCGACCGCGACAGCCGCGTCGGCGCCGCCGGCACCGGCGGCCGCCGGCGACACCACCTACCTGTGCACCGTCGACGGCGACGGCATGGGCGTGTCGCTGATCCAGTCGAACGCGGCCGGGTTCGGATCGTGGCTGGTCGAGCCGAACACCGGGATCAACCTCCACAACCGCGGGCTCGGCTTCAACCTCGACGCCGGCCACCCTGCCGAGTTCGGCCCGGGCCGGCGCCCGCCGCACACGCTGTCGCCGGCGCTCGCATCGCGCGGCGGCGACCTGGTGGCCGTGTTCGGCACGATGGGCGGCGACGCCCAACCGCAGATCCTGCTCCAGCTCGCGGCCCGCCTGTTCCGGCACGGCCAGAGCGCCGACCGCGGCGATCAGCGCCGGGCGGTGGGCGCTGCGCGGGCCGTCGACCGGGTTCGACACGTGGACCGCCGAGGCGGCACGCCGATCGTCCAGATCGAGGGTCACACGCCGGACGACTGGTACGACGATCTCGCGCGGCGCGGACACAGCGTGGAACGGACGCCGGCCTTCGACAGCGCCTTCGGCCACGCCCACGCGATCGTCGTCGAGCCGAACGGCGTGCTCGCCGGCTGCGCCGACCCGCGCACCGTCGTCGGGCAGTTGCGCCGCGATCTGAGCGCGCTCAACTCCAGCGCACGCGCTGCGTTGCCCGCCAGCGCTCGAGCAGCGTGTCGTCGCCGGCAACCTCGATCTCGTCGCCGCGATTCCAGAGCGCGAGGTAGATCGCATCGGCGCTGCCCGTGATCGTCACGTCGACGTCGCCGCCGCCAGCATCGTCCACGGTCATCCGCTCGGCGACGTGCAGCCGCCATCGCCGGTCGGAATCGGTCGGGGCGACCAGCACGTCGAACTCGGTGCCGTCGAAGAGCTTCGACTTGCCACGCGTGAAGAAGCCGCACAGCAGTTCGTCGATGCCGTCGAGAGCGACGTCGGCGTCGATCCCGGCATCCGGCCGGCGATCGGCACCGAGCCGGCAGCGGCGCTCAGCGCATCGACCATGTGGATCGTGTTCTCGTGCGTCTGCCGGCGCGCCCAGAACAACTTGGGCGGCGGCGCATCGTTCAGGAACACCATCGCCTGCAGATCGTCGGGCGCCTCGCGCGAGCGCGGCCAACGAGCCCATCGAGACCTTCGCGGAAGTAGTCACCGAGATCCTCGATCGGTCTCGCGGATCTCGGTCTGGTTGGAGAGCCCGGACGGCGTCTTCACCGCGGACGTTGCGCCGTCGCCCATCGGTGAACCATCGTCTGATGCGCGAGCAGCGCACGGCCGTCCCACGCAGGGCATGTGACGACCGCGGCGTCGAGCCCGACGCCCTCGATCGTCGTCGACCATTCGCGTCGCCGACAGGCGCGACGATGTCGACGTACCGATCGAACTGGAGTGAAGCCGGCATTCACCCAGTCTTGCCGATCGGATGATCACCCGAATGGGTGTAGAAATCCGGTGACGGACGACGAATCGCGACCTCGTCGTTCGTTGGAGAGTTGTGATGACCGTCGAATCGACTCCGGAGTCCCCGAGGACGTTCGGGGTGTTGGGGTTCGACGCGTTCTACGACCGCAATCTGCCGATCGTGTACGGCTATGCGCTCAGGCTGTGCGGTGGTCAGGTCGATCGAGCGCAAGACCTCGTCCAGGAGGCATGGGTCGCGTTCGTCGACGAAGCGCGCGCAGGGCGCGCCGACGCGCTCGATGTGCGTTGGTTGATCCGGGTCGCCCGCAACCGGTACGTCGACCAATGGCGTCGGGCTCGCCGGCTCGAGAGCAAGCTCGGCCTCGTCTGGAACACGACGCGCGAGGACGACTGCGACGAGTCGGTCACTCGTCAACAGGTCGTCGATCGACTCATCGAGCTCGACGACGACCACCGCGTCGTGCTCGCATTCCGATACATCGATGGTCTGCCGGTCGATGAGATCGCACTCGATGATCTCGCGCACGACGACCGCCACCTACTCGCTGCTCGCCCGAGCGCGTACGAGCTGCGACGCAGGGTCGCCGGATCCGGTCATCGGAAGGCACGCCATGAGCGAGCACCGACCGACCTGCTACGACGACCTCGCCGTCGCACCTGGTCCGGAGTTCGAACGCGTCCTGCGGGAACGCCTCGATGCTCGCACGCGTGAGCCACTGAAGCTCACGAAGCTCGAGCCGAGTGACAACCATGTCGAGCTGCGAGTTCGACTTCGACGTGTTGCCGTCGAGCGAACCGCAGCCAACCGACGACATCGACCGGCATCGTCGGCGTCGCGCGACGCTCGCAGTGGCAGCCGCGATCGTGTTCAGTGTCGGAATCGGTCTCGTCGTCGGTCGGGTCGCCGACGACGATGCGGTCGATCCGCCCGCCGCTACCGTGCCGGTGCCGACCACTCCGCCACTTGAATCGATCCCGCCCGCCGACGGAGCGCCGACGACCACGACGACGGGCGCACCCATGTCGATGGACGAGCTCACGTCGATCAGGGCGTTGATGTGGGCCGACGACTACTTCATTTCTGGGTTCGTACCGATCGACCCCCTCCTGGTCACGCTCGACGGAGCGGTCGCTCAGGATCTACCCGCCTGCCGGCCGTTCCTCGACACGGTGTTCGAGTCGGACGCGCGTCCCGCGGCGATCCGGTCGAAGGCGTTCGGCAACGAGTCGCTCGACGCCATGGTCCTGCAGTACGTCGTCGTGCATCCCACGCTGGCGCAGGCGACGGCGATGCTCGACGGCATGCAGGATCCGGCGTTCCTGGACGAATGCATGCCCGCCTACGAGAGCACCCTGCCCGTGCAATGCTGCGACGACGTCACCAGTTGGATCCCGATCGAGGCCGGCGACGAGGAACTCGACGCACCGACGATCGAAGTCGACGCCGACGACATCTTGGTGCGCCGTTACAGGGTCGGTTGGATCGACGATCAGGGTGTGCCACGCGGACCCATCGAGATCGCCTTTGCTGCGATCCGCGTGGGAGACATCGTCACCTCGATCCAGGTGATACTCGCCGACGCTGACGGTGACCCGGTGGCGTCCGTCAACGACTTCCAAGCGATCGTGCAGAACCTGGCGAACCGCGCTGAGGTCGCCCGCCACGGTCCGTGATCTGCGTCAGTTGACGAGCGGCATGACTTCTTCGATGAATCTCGCCATCTGCTCGTCGGCCTTCTTGTAGCTGTCGCCGAGCAGGTGCGGGAAGATCGTCAGGTGCTCGACGCCGAGCAGGTCACGGTAGAACTGGATCCCTTCCGCCACCTGCTCCGGAGTGCCGAGCAGGATCGTCTTGTTGTCGATCGAATCGTCGAGGGTCGGGATCAGACCCGGCTTGGCGGGCTTGCCGTCGTCACCCATGTAGCCGCGACTCCAGCCGTACGGGCCGAGGAACTTCCAGAACTCGTCGTGCCCGTTGAGAGCGGTCTCGCGGGCCTTCTCGTACGTGTCCTCGATACGCGTCGCCACCACGAGCATGCGCTTCTCGTGCGGTGCCAGCGTTGTGCCGTGGGTCCGTTCGTAGGTGTCGCCGTACTTGTCCCAGAAGCGCTTGATGAACGAGTAGTGCTGGTTCCAGAACACGGCACCGTGTCCGACCACGGGCACGTAGTCGAGCGTCGGCGGGCTCGTCACCGCCTGCCAGATCTCGTAGGGATATGCCGGGCGTGGAATCAGCGAGAGCTGTTGCACCGTCGAACCGCGATCGGGAATCCCCGGCACCGGGATCTGGAAGTGTTTGCCCGCGAAGGCGAACGACTCGTTGTCGAGCGCTCTCCGCACGATCTCCATCGACTCCTCGAACACCTCCCGGTTGAGCTCGTCAGCGGCCGCCTGATCGGGGTTGTCGTACGACCCGATCGACACGCCCTTGTCGTTCAGATGAAGGACCTCGCGGGGCACCGTGCCGCGCCCGACCCCGAGGATCGCCCGCCCGCCGGACAGGTTGTGGAGTGTGGCGAAGTCTTCGGCCAGCCGCAGCGGGTTCCACTGCGGTACGACGTTGAACATCGTCCCCAAGCGGAGCCGTTCGGTGCGAGCGGCGATCCAGGTCGAGAGCTGGATGCCGTTGGGGACCACTTCGTAGCCCTCGTGCTGGAAGTGGTGCTCGGTCGTCCAGAACGAGTCGTAGCCGAGCCGGTCGGCCTCGATCGCCGAGTTGACGTAGTCGAGGGTGGCCTTCCAGCAGGCGTCGTTCGAGTAGCGCCTGTCCATCGGAGCCGGCGGCCCGGCGCCGGCATCGTCCATCTCGACGCCGCCGAAGAAGAACGCTCCGAGCTTCATCCCATCAGTCCTCTCAGCTCAGCGATGACGATCTCGCCCACGACTGGGTATGGTCGCACACATGCCGGCCACGGTGCTCACGCATGCCACGTTGATCGACGGCAGCGTGACGAATGTCCTGATCACGAACGGCACGATCGCTGCCGTCGGCGAGGTCGTCGACGCCCCGGACGCCGCCGAGCGCGTCGACCTCACCGGCTATGTGCTGCTCCCGGCAGCCGTCGAGCCGCACGCCCACCTCGACAAGGCCTTCCTGGCCGAGCTCGTCGTCAACGAGACCGGTGATCTCTACGGCGCGATCGCGGCGATGAAGGCATCACGGCACCTCACCAACCTCGACGACACGATCGCCCGCGCCGAGCGCGCCGCGCGCCTGATGGCCGCCAACGGGTACAGCGCCGTCCGCTCGCACGCCGACACCACACAGGAGAACATGCTGCAGAGCATCGAGGCGCTGGCCGAGGTCAAGCGCCGCGTGGCCGACGTCATCGACCTCGAGATCGTCGCCCTCTCATCGTGGCCGATCACGGGCACCGCAGGTGCTGCGCAGCGGAGCCTGATGTCCGAGGCGCTCGACGCCGGGGCCGACCTGGTCGGTGGGTGCCCGCATCTCGAGGCGTACACCGGCGACGGCGACATCGAGAGTGCCACCGACGCCTTCCTCCAGCTCGCCGTCGATCACGGCAAGGCCGTCGACCTCCACACCGACGAGACGCTCGACCCGCAGGCGAACGGCCTCGAGGTGCTCGCCGCCCGCGTCCTGGGTGGCTTCGACGGTGGGGCCACCGCCAGCCACTGCGTCAGCCTCGGACAACAGCCACTCGAGGTGCAGCAGGCGATCGCCGAGCGGGTCGCCGAAGCCGACATCAGCGTGGTCGTGCTCCCCCACACCAACCTGTTCCTCCAGGGACGTGGCGTCTGCCCCGTGCCGCGAGGGCTGACGGCGATCTCGTCGCTGCGCACGGCGGGCGTCAACGTCGGCGCCGGTGCCGACAACCTCCAGGACCCGTTCAACCCCGTCGGCCGGGCCTGCCCGTTCGAGACTGCCGGGCTGATGATCATGGCCGCCCACGACCTCCCGGCCCAGGCATGGAAGTCGGTCAGCACCGATGCCGCCGCGTGTGATGGGCCGCCAGGCCGAGATCGCTCCCGGCGCCCCGGCCCACCTGATCGCCGTCCGCGCCGACACGCTGCGTGAGGCGATCGCGTTCGGCCCTGCCGATCGCATCATCTGGCGCCACGGACAGCGACGAGCACCCGCGCCAACTACGTGAGCCATCCCGGGCCGATCGCCCGGAATCGCTCACACCAGCCAGATCGAGCTGAGGGCGGGGACGTGGGTGGACTCGAACTCGGCGTCTCGGGTCGAGACGTTCAGAAGGACGCGGGCGACGGCACCCGATCTCCCCGCCGCTCGACGATCACCACCGGGCCGGAGCGGCTGACCGTCTGAGCGGCGTCGGGATGGAACGCGTCGCTGCTCGAACGCCGACGCAGCATCTCGCGAATCGCGGCCAGCGCCCGCGACGCTCGGGAGCCGGCATCGGCGAGCTCACGGTCGAGGTCGGCGGCGGCGATGTCGGCGCGGTTGAGATCGCGGGCGACGGCGCTGCGTCGATAGCCGTCGAGATCGTTCTCCGACGCGAGCAGGACGTGCGTGTACAGCAGGGGGATGCCCCGCAACGCCAGCACGAAGGCCTGACTCAGGACATGGCGCGCCAGGGCAGCCTCGGGATCGGGGTCGATGGCGAGCATCAACGAGAACCAGGTCGAGGCCAGCTCGTACGGCCCTTCCGACCCGTCCGGCAAGCGCCGCTTGTTCACCACGCCCCCGGCCCGTTCGCACAGGGCCGTCAGGGCGGCGACCTCCGCCGGCAGCAGCATCCCTTCCACGGGTCGCACGCCGACCCCGTCGTGGGACGAGGTGAAGTTGAGATACGTCCGACCCGGCGGCAGCTCGTCGAGGCCGGCCGCCCAATCGACGAGAGCGGCCGGGTCGCCGGTCGACAGGCTGTGCAGCACCAGCGGAGGCAGTGCGAACTGGTACACCGCCTGGGCCTCGCGTCGGCCGGGACGGCCGAGGTAGGCCACGTTCTCGGCGTGCGGCACGTTGGTCTCGGTCACGATCATGAGGCCTGGGTCGATCTCGTCGAGCCACGACCTGAGCAGCTTCGATCAGATCGTGTGTCTCGGGCAGGTTGATCGACGGCGAGCCCTCGACGCTTCCACAGGAAGGCCATCGCGTCGAGCCGGATCACCGACGCCCCGGCACGGCGGTATCGCAGCAGCACCTCGAGCGCCGCCAACAAGACCTCCGGGTCGCGGTAGTCGAGGTCGACCTGGTCGGCGGAGAAGGTGGTCCACACGTGGAGGGGCCCTTCCGCGCCCTGGAAGGTGGTGACCAGCGGCAGCGTGCGCGGCCGCACGACCGCACTGAGATCGGCCTCGGGATCGACCGTGCGGAACGTGAGGCAGCCGGGCTCGGCGGCGAGGAACGCCCTGAACCACGGGCTCTCGGCCGACACGTGGTTGAGCACGGCGTCGGCCATCAGCCGCTGCCGACCAGCCAGGGCAGCGACATCGTCCCAGTCGCCGAAGGAGTCGTCCACCCGGGCGTAGTCGACGACGCTGAAGCCCCGGTCCGACGACGACGGATGGAACGGCAACACGTGCACGCCGTTGATCTCGGGAGCGAAGTGGCGGTCGATCACCTCGCGCAACGTCACCAGGGTCGGCTCGCCCGGACTGACGGAAGTGGTCGGCGTAGGCGATCAGCCAGGCATCAGCCTGAGTGGGATCGGGCGATCGCCGGCCGGTTCCCGCGCCACGTGCGCCATCGCACGCGCCTCGATCGACTCGGCGCTGCTCGCCGAACAGCGCGGTGAGCAGCTGGAGCCGGCGGTCGGCCGGTGTCGTGCTCACGCCTCGGACGCGGCGTCGGACATGTAACCGCCGTCCTCGATGCGCTTGGCGAGGAAGTCGCCGGCGGTGACCGGTGGATACCGGCACGGGCGGAGGTCGGTGACGCAGGACGGGAGACAACTGACGGTCGCTGCCGGGTCGGGGTTGACGAAGAACGGCACCGAGAAGCGGTCGCTCGCCGCCGGTGCCGAGACCCGGTGAGGAGTCGACACGTAGTGGTCGTTGGTCCAGCGGGCGAGCATGTCGCCGAGGTTGACGACCAGACTCCCCGCCGGCGCCGTGACCATCGTCCAGTCGCCGTCGCGCGAGCGGACCTCGAGCCCACCGACGCCGTCGGTGGCGAGCAGCGTGATCAGCCCGTAGTCGGTGTGAGGGTCGGTGAGCACGATCGACTCGCCCGCCACCGCCCGGGCTCCCGAGGCTCGTAGTGCATCATTCGGAGGAAGCACTGGGGCTCGCACCATCCGCTCGGCGAAGAACGTCGGCTGCGAGGTCGAGCGCCAGCGCCAGGACGCGCAGCAGGTCGGCGGCGACTCCCAGCACCTCGGTCTGGTATCGCCGCACGGTGTCCTCGAACCCAGCCAGGTGATCGGGTGACGGCCAACGTTGCGGCCCCGCCGAGCCCCACGTCGTAGTACTCCATCGGGGCGCTGTGCAGGGCGTGGTCGAGCACCCGGTGCCGGGCCGGGACGAAGCCCTGGCGGTCGACCATCGCCAACGATTCCTTGACCGGCTCGGGCAGCGCGAACAGCCCGTGGGCGGCTCGGAACACCTCGTCGACGGCCGGCTCGATGGCGTGCCCGGTGACGACGAAGAACCCGATCTCGGTACAGGCGACGTCGATCGCATCGACGAGCTCGACCGGCGCATCGGCGGCAGATGTCGCCCGTAGCGCGGAGATGTCCACCATCGGTGGTGCTGCCACGACCACAGTGTGCCGTTCGACGGCGGGTTTGTGAACGCCCGATTTCGACATTCGCCGAGGCCGGCTGCGGGGGCTACCGTGGGCGCCCAGAGCTTGTTGGGCGCTCCAGCTGAACGCGAACGTTTGCCATCGGAACGGGAGGACACATGGCAGCCAGCACGGCCACGGGCTACTTGTCGTTCGATCGCATCGGCATGGTGTTCCCCGACGGCACGGAGGCGGTCGGCGAGGTGTCGTTCACAGTCGCCAAGGGCGAGTTCGTCACCGTCGTCGGTCCGTCCGGATGCGGCAAGTCGACGTTGCTGAAGATCGCCTCCGGTCTGCTCGAGCCGACCCGCGGATCGGTCGACGTCGATCGCGACCGGCTCGGCTACGTGTTCCAGGATGCGACGCTGCTGCCGTGGCGAACCGTGCAGCAGAACGTCGAGCTGCTGCCCGAGCTGCACGGCATCCCCAAGGCCGAGCGCAGCGAGCTGGCCAAGCGGGCGATCGCCACCGTCGGGCCTGAAGGGGTTCGAGGCGTCACTATCCGAAGGCGCTGTCGGGTGGCATGCGCATGCGTTGCTCGCTGGCCCGCACGCTGACCCTCAACCCGCCGTTGTTCCTGTTCGACGAGCCGTTCGGCGCCGTCGACGAGATCACCCGTGAGCACCTCAACGAGGAGACCCAGCGGCTGTTCGCGTCCGAGGGTTTCGCGGCACTGTTCATCACCCACTCGATCAGCGAGGCGGTGTTCCTGAGCACTCGGGTGCTCGTGATGTCGGCCCGGCCTGGCCGGATCGTGGCCGAGTTCGACGTGCCGTTCGGCTACCCGCGTCCTCCCGATCTGCGCTTCGCACCCGAGTTCGCCAAGCTCAGCGGCGAGGTCTCGCACGCCTTGCGAGGTGCCCACACATGAGCGAACACACTGAGCGAACGACGGTGCGTGCATGAGCGTCGACGAGAGGGTTCAACCGGACCGCGATGCGGATACGCCGGGCACTGCCGTCAAGCAGCAGTCGAAGCGCCATCGGTGGCGGCACGCGATGGCCGTCGCGCTCCCGCCGATCGTGCTCGGGCTGCTCATCGTCGGGGTCTGGTACTTCATCTCGTACGTGATGCTCGAGGAGCGGCGGCGCTTCCTCCTCCGCCCACCCCACCAGGTGGTCGAGGTCGGTTTCCTCGACTGGGACAACTTCCGCGACGATCCTCGAGTCGCTCTGGATCAGCACCAAGGTGGCGTTGATCGGCTTGACGATCGCCGTGGTGCTCGGGATCTTCGATCGCCGTCTTGATGAGCCAGGCCAAGATCGCCGAACGGGCGATCTTCCCGTACATGGTGACCCTCCAGGCGATTCCGATCCTGGCGATCGTCCCGCTGATCGGCTTCTGGTTCGGCTACGGCATGAAGTCGCGGGTGTTCGTGTGCGTGATCATCTCGATCTTCCCGATCATCGTGAACACGCTGTTCGGTTTGCAGTCGGCCGAACGCGGCATGCACGACTTGTTCACGCTCCACCACGCCAACCGATACACGCGTCTGCGCAAGCTGATGTTCCCGGCCGCGCTGCCGGCGATCTTCGCCGGCTTGCGCATCTCGGCCGGCCTGTCGGTGATCGGCGCCGTCGTCGGCGACTTCTTCTTCGGGCAGGGCGAGTCGGGCATCGGGCAGCTGCTCAAGCGCTACGCCCTCCAACTCGACGGCGAGCAGTTGCTGGCGGCGGTGATCATGACCGCGCTGCTCGGCGTCGTCGTGTTCTGGACGTTCGGCTGCATCCAGAACCGCGCCATCGGCAAGTGGTACGAGTCGACGTCCGGCAGGTGACCGATCCCCGTACCGACCATCGACGACATCACCCATTCCCACCAACCACCCATCATCACCACCATCCATCCTCCTGGAGGACACATGTCACGATCACGTTCGTTCCGGATCTCCGCAGGGGTCTTCGCCCTGGCGCTGGTCGTTGCCGCATGCGGCGACGACGACGACGACGGGAGCTGCCGACTCGACCGAGGCTCCGGCCGCACCGAAGCACCCGCCGCCACCGAGGCTCCAGCCGGCACCGAGGCACCCGCTGGCACCGAGGCTCCGGCCGCAACCGAGGCTCCAGCCGGCACCGAAGCACCCGCCGGCACCGAGGCGCCGGCCGGCGCCGTCGATCTCTCGGCCGATTGTCCGTCGCCGCTCGTGATCCAGACCGACTGGTTCGCCGAGTCCGAGCACGGCGGCCTCTACGAGATGCTCGGTGACGACTACACGATCACTCCCGACAACGATGCGTGTCAGCGGCCCGCTGATCGCCGGCGGCCAGCCGACCGGCATCGATCTCGAGATCCGCAGCGGCGGCCCGGCGATCGGCTTCGAGGCACCGCGTGCCCAGATCTACACCGACGACAGCATCCACATCGCGCTACTCCAACATCGATGCCCAGATGCTGGCGTGGGAGGCCACTCCGCTGGTGGCGATCATGGCGCCGCTCGAGATCAACCCGCAGATCATCATGTGGGATCCCGACACGTACCCGGACGTCGAGACGATCGCCGACCTCGGCGACCGACGGGATCACGATCAACATCTTCGGCGGCTACGGCTTCGCCGACGTGTTCGTCGCCCAGGGCATCTGGTCCGCGGACCAGGTCGACCCGTCGTACGACGGGTCGCCGGCCCGGTTCATCGACGTCGCTCGACATCGCCCAGCAGGGGTTCGCCTCGGCCGAGCCGTACACCTACGAGTTCGAGGTGGAGGAGTACGGCAAGCGCTCCCGCGTTCCAGCTGCTGCACGACGCCGGCTACCCGACCTACTCGCAGACCCTCTCGGTGCTGCCGGAGGACGTCGAGGCGCTGGCGGCGTGCTGGGAGAAGTTCATCCCGATCGCCCAACAGGCCCAGATCGACTTCGTCAACGACCCCGCCCGAGCGAACGCGATCATCGTCGACGCCGTCGAGCAGTTCGACTCGTTCTGGGTGTACACCCCGGAGCTGGCCGAGTACTCGGTGGCCACGCAGCTCGAGCTCGGCCTGGTCGGCAACGGCCCCGACAGCACGCTCGGCAACCTCGACGAGGCACGCGTCCAGGAGATGCTCGACATCATCGCGCGACGCCGGCGCCGACGTCCCGGCGGAGCTCACAGCCGCCGAGATGTTCACCAACCAGTTCATCGACGACAGCATCGGCCTCTGATCTGACGTCGCATTGTCCGCAATCCCTCGACCGGCTCGGCCCCGCGTGTGCCGAGCCGGTCTGGGATGCTGGAGCAGTGACCTCCATCGCCTCCGTGACCACGTTCGACGATGACGGCCGCGCGCTATGGCTACGAGGCGGGCACCTGGGATCCCGACCTGGTCGAGGTCGACCGCGGCACACCCGCCGGGGAGCTGCTCCGTCGTTACTGGCACCCGGTGGCACGATCGTCGGAGGCGACGACCACGCCGCGGGCGGTACGGATCCTCGGCGAGGATCTGGTCCTGTTCCGCGACGGCTCGGGAGCACCGGGCCTGGTGGTGCCGCGTTGCTGCCACCGCGGCACCAGCCTGTATCTTCGGCCGGGTCGAGGACGACGGCATCCGTTGCCCGTATCACGGTTGGCTGTTCGCCGCCGACGGGCAGTGCCTCGACCAACCGTGCGAAGCTCGATCGCGGCCGCAACCGGGGCTCGTATCGCCAGCCGTGGTATCCGGTGGTCGAGTATCACGGTCTCGTCTTCGCCTACATGGGCCCGCCGACAGGCAGCCGGTGTTCCCGCGCTACGACATCTTCGAGGATCTCGCTGACGACGAGGAGATCGTGATCGTCGACCACTTCGCGTTCGGCGGACCAGTCGACGCTCCGTGCAACTGGTTCCAGACCCACGAGAACGCGATGGACCCGTACCACGTGTTCATCCTCCACAACGCGATCAGTGGCCACCAGTTCGACCCGAAGTTGGAGATCTGGCCGCACATCGAATGGCAGCGCCACGAGTGGGGCGTCACGGCCACGCAGGACCGGCGGCTGCCGGACGGCACGATCCTGCACCGGGTGACCGAGACACGGACTCCCACGATCAGGGTGATCCCGACCCCCACGCTCAGCGTGCTCGGCCCGACCAACAACATGTCGTGGGCGATGCCGATCGATGCCACCAACACCCGCGTCTACGCCATGGTGCGCAAGCCGTTGGCGTTCCACCACAGGGCCTGCCGGTGTACGACGGCAACCGGAGCTGGTTCGAGCTCAGCGACGAGGAGCACCAGCGCTTCCCCGGCGACTACGAGACCCAGGTCGGCCAGGGTGCGATCACCCGTCACTCCGAGGAGCACCTGGCGGCATCCGACCGCGGCGTGTCGATGGTGAGGCGCTTGTTCAAGGAACAGGTGCGCATCGTCGCCACCGGCGGCAACCCCGTCGGCGTGCACTTCGACGAGGCCGAGGCGCTGCAGACCGTGATCGCCGGGAACTACATCGTGGCGCCCGACACCGACCTGTCGACGATCCCACTCGCCGAGTCGATGACCAACCTCGAGTAGGGCTCCCGCCCCACCGTTTCAGCGCGAGAGGCGAACGGTACGACTGCGGTCGAACTCGGTCGACTCGACGAGGGCCACCTCGATCAGGCCGGGCAGCTTGTCCTCGAGGTTGGCGAAGACCCGGCGGGCGATCTCCTCCACGGTCGGCTCGCGGTCCCACACCAGCGCCGTCAGGCCCTTCCAGGGGCCGATGTCCTCACTCGTGAGGTAGTGGCCGTGCCAGGGCTCGACCGTCGCCGTGAGCAGGTACTCGAGGTCGTCGACGGGATAGACCTTGTCGCAGTCGGGATCACCCTCGACGGTCGCCTCGAGCATCCAGGCGTGGGTGTGGATCAGACCATCCACCCGATGGCCCCAGCGGGCATGAATTGCAGCGGAGATCGTCAGCTTCATCAGCCATCATTCTGCCCCGAACGATCGAGGATCGCGCGGAGCAGCACATTGGCGCCGCGCTCGAGGTCGGCGGGCGCCGTGAACTCGGCGATGTTGTGGCTGAGCCCGTTCGCCGAGGGCACGAAGATCATCGCCGTCGGGCAGACCCGGGCGAGCATCTGGGCGTCGTGCCCGGCACCACTCGGCATCCGTCGCGTCGAGTAACCGAGTTCGTGCGCAGCTCGCTCGACGAGCCCGACCATCTCCGGGTCGAACGTCACCGGCTCGAACCGCGCCAGCGAACGGGCGTCGACCGCCACGTGCTCGGTCGCGGCCACGCGTTCGAGCTCGCGCTGCCAGTCGCCGCTCGGCGACCTGCAGCGTCGTCTCGTCGGTATTGCGCAGATCGACGGTCATCGTCACCGACGCCGGAACGACGTTGACCAGGTTCGGCTGGAACTCGATCCTGCCCACCGTCGCCACCTGATCGCCCCCGAGCTCGGTGGTGAGGTCGCGCACGAACCCGATCACGCGTCGCGGCGACGAGCCCAGGATCGCGGCGCATGCGCATCGGTGTCGTGCCGGCATGCGCCGACTGACCGGTGATCGTGAGCTCGGTCCACGAGATCCCCTGCACGCCTTCGACGACGCCGATCTCGATCCCTTCCTCCTCCAGGATCGGTCCCTGCTCGATGTGCAGCTCGACGAAGCAGTGCGGGAACGCCGCCGCCGGGCACGGCATCGGCCCGGCATAACCGATGCGCGACAACTCGTCGCCGAGCCTCGCTCCGTCGTCGACGGCCGTGACGTCGAGCGCCTCCTCCAGCGCCATCCCGCCCACGTACACCAGGCTGCCGAGCATGTCGGGGGCGAATCGGGCCCCCTCCTCGTCGGTGAAGAACGCCACCGAGACGGCGCGCTCGGTCGTGATGTCGAGGGTGATCAACGTCTCCAGCACCTCGAGGCCGGCCAGCACCCCGAGGTTTCCGTCGAATCGTCCACCGGTACGGACGGTGTCGATGTGCGAGCCGGTCATCACGGGCGCGAGCGTGGGATTGCTCCCGGGACGCGTGGCCACCACGTTCCCGATCGCGTCGATGGTGACGTCGAGCCCGAGGTCGTGCATCCAGGTGACCACCAGGTCGCGTCCAGCGCGGTCGGCGTCGGTCAACGCCAGGCGAGCGCAGCCACGCTCGCCGTCCGGTCCCAACACGGCGCCGATCTCGCCCAGCGCCTCGATCCGCGACACGAGCCGATCGATGTCGATCCGCACCGTGCCCCCGCTCATCTCAGCGTCCGAAGTCGAAGGCGGCGATCTCGGCCAGCGCCTCGGCGAACGCCGTCACGGCCGCCTCGAACAACGCTGCGCCGCGCTCGGCCGAGGCGAGCGTCGGATCGCCGATGTGCCCGTCGGACCCGAAGTCGTTCGACAACCATCCGAAGCCGACCTTTCCACCGAAGCGCACGTAGCGATTCGACGCCAGCTTCTCGGGCACGTTGCGCGTCGCCGACGACATGTCGACCAGGTCGGGCGCGAGGTGCAGCATCAGCGAGGTCTCGTCGGTGCCTCCGTGGATCCCCATCCCCAGTTCCTCGGGAGCGGATACACCGCCTTGGTCGGGTGGCACACCAGGATGGGCGAGGAACGTCTGCAGGCCATGCGCCAGCCGGACCTCGCGATTGACCACTCCCAGCAACGCCGAGTTGCCGCCGTGACCGTTGAAGAACACCAACTTCCGGGCGGGGGTGGCGGCAACGCAGCGCCCGACGTCGTCGAGCACGCTCAACATCGTCTCGGCGCTCAGCCACACGGTGCCGACCGACCAGGCGTGCTCGTTCGACTTCGTGTAGGCCAATGACGGAAGCAACCACACTCCGAGCTGCTCACCGACGCGCTCGACGGCGGCTTCGGCCACGCGTTCGGCGATCACCAGGTCGGTGCTGAACGGGAGATGCGGCCCGTGTTGCTCGATCGCACCGAGCGGCTGCACCAGGATCGAACGGTCGTCGAGGGCGTCGACCAGTTGTGGTGCCCGAAGATCGGCGAGGCGGCGGCTCACCGCCGAGACGCTAGCCGCCGACGCTCTGTGCGAACCGGTGGTGGCCGGCGAGCCACCCGCCGTCAGCCCTGAGCGCGACGGCACGCGATCCGATCGCCCTGTCGAGCTCGACGATGTCCGGACCGAGCTCCAGGCCGACCTCCTGGAATGCGTACCGCAGCGCGCTGGAAGGCGCGCAACGCCTCGGCCTGCCGCCCGGAACGATGCAGCGCCAGCATCAGCAACGCCCACCTCCGCTCGCGCAGAGGCTCGTCCGACACCATCGCCTCCAGGTCGGGCACCACTTCGTGGTGTCGACCGCACATGAGCTCGGTCTCGGCGTGCTCTTCCCGGATGAGGCGACCGAGCTCATCGAGCCGAGCTGCCTCGTGGCGTCCGAGCGGCCATTCGCAGAGCTCCGGCAACGGCGGACCGCGCCACAAGTCGACGGCTGCGCACAGCGCCGACGAAGCAGCATGCCAGTCGCCGTCGATCGCCAGTGCTCGACCGTCGTGCACGAGGTGCTCGAACTCGATCGAGTCCACGATCGCCCGCACCGCGTATCCACCGGGGCGAGTCTCGATGATCTCGGCACCGAGCGACTTGCGAAGCCGGAGAACGACGTTCTGGAGCACCTTGGTGCCCGACTTGGGCGGCCCGGCACCCCAGAGCGCGTCCATCAGGCAGTGGACGCTCACGCCCTCACACGAGAACGCCGCCAGTGCCGCCAGGACGACCCGTTCGCTGCGACCGGTGATCGGCAGCGGCTCGTCGTCCGTGGCTGCCTGCAACGGGCCGAGGATCGACACGCTGATCATCCCGAAGCGTAGTGCGCTTGTGAAGCACGTCCGGCAGGGTCGCTGACCAGGGTCAATGCGCAACGGTCAGGAATCGACAGCAAAGCGCGAGACCGTTTCGAGACCGAGGTAAGACCCGTCCGGCCGACACTTGCCCGGCTGCTTGCGCGAGATCGCAGGTCGCACCCGTCGGAGACGAAACCAAGGGGGTTACTGATGGATCCCGGATCGATGACACGTCGGAGTGTGCTCAAGGGTGGAGGTGCGGCGGTCGCCGGCTGGAGCGTGCTCCAGCTGACGGGCTCGCAATCGGCGCTGGCCGCGGCGGGCGGCGACGACTTCAACTGGCTCGGTCATGACGGCACACTTCGCGAGACGTACCCCGGACGGCCCGGCGACGAGCCGCTCGAATGGTTGGATCAACCGGATCCGGTCCCGCCGCCCGCCCAAGGCGTCGTCGGCAACTTGCTCGACTGGGAGGCGCTGTCGACGCGGATCACTCCGGCCGACAACTTCTTCACCGTCAAGCACTACGAGCTGCCGGACGATCAACCCCGAGGACTGGCGCCTGTCGATCACCGGATTGGTGGCGCACGAGATGTCGATCTCGCTCGCCGACCTGATGGCCCGGCCACGACGCGACGTCGAGTTCACACTCGAATGCTCAGGCAACACCGGCCTCCCGTTCTTCATCGGCGGCATCGGAAATGCGGTGTGGGGTGGTGCCGCGTTGGCTCCGCTGTTGCGGCGGGCACGGCCACTCGACTCGGCAACCGAAGTCGTGTTCTGGGGAACCGACTCCGGCACCGTCGCGATCCGCGACAACAGTGGCGTCCTCAGCGCCGGGAACACCGGCGTCGGGGAACCGGACGCCGGTGGTGGCCTCGACATCACGATCACCGAGCAGTTCGCCAGGAGCATGACGCTCGCGGACGCGATGGCGCCGGGCAACCTGCTGTGTTACGAGATGAACGACGAGCCGCTCCTGCCAGAGCACGGGGCACCCGTGCGTCTCATCGCGCCGGGTTGGTACGGCGTCGCCAACGTCAAGTGGCTCTCGCGCATCGAGGTCACCAACCACCGCTTCGCCGGTCGCTTCATGGCCCGCGACTACGTCACGTTCCGTGAGCACACCGACGATGCCGGCAACACGGTTTGGACGTTCGAGAACGTCGGCACCTCGCGTCTCAAGTCGGCGCCGGCCAAGGTCGTGCACAACGGAGGCACGTACCGGGTGATCGGGGTCGCCTGGGGCGACGCCATCGGACAGGTCGACGTCTCGATCGACGGTGGGCCGCCGCAACCCGCTCAGCTCGTCGGTTCGTCGCGCCATGGCGGACGGTCGTCAGGGGTGGCATGGCGGTTCTGGTCGTACGACTGGGGTACGCCGACGTCCGGAGAGCACACGGTCGCCTCGCTCGCGATCTCGAAGGACGGCGACGTGCAACCGACGCAGGACGACCCGATCATCGCCGACAAGCGCACGTACTGGGAGAGCAACGGAGAGATCACGCGTACCGTCGTGATTCCGTGACGCTGCTGCTCGGCGCGATCGCGC
Source organism: Ilumatobacteraceae bacterium (assembly GCA_963850755.1). GTDB lineage: Bacteria > Actinomycetota > Acidimicrobiia > Acidimicrobiales > Ilumatobacteraceae > Ilumatobacter. The sequence continues at coordinate 124,018 of CAWKMO010000011.1, forward strand.
CGAGCAGAATGGCGTGGTGCCCGCTGGTCGTCCTCGTCGTTCCGGTGACGATCACGACGCGATCGTGATCGGTGCGGGTCACAACGGGTTGATCACCGCCGCCTACCTGGCGCGCGCCGGGCTGTCCGTGCTGCTCGTCGAAGCGCGCGCCGGAGTGGGAGGAACGGCGGCCAGCGAACCGTTCGGCGGCGCAACGGTGAACATCTGCAACTGCGATCACACGACGTTCCGCACCACGCCGGTGATGGACGAGCTCGGGCTCTCCGCCCACGGGCTGCGCTACGACGACGTCGAGCCGCCACAGCACCTGATGGCTTGGTCGGACAAGGCGGTGTGGACGGCGCACCACGACCTCGAACAGAACCTCGACTCGCTGGGCCGCGCACTGCCCGACCAGGTCGACGGATACCGCGCCTACGCCAAGGCGGCGATTCCCGCCGTGCGGATGATCCTCGAGGCAGCCACTCGCCAGCCGACGCGGCTCGGGCTGACGCGCCTTGCGCTGCGACGGCGACTTGCCGGAGCGCCGACCTTGCTGCGGTGGAGCAGGCGCAGCGCCGCCGACGTGCTCCGCAGCTACTTCACGCACGATGCCCTGTCCGGGACGGCGGCGGTGGGCGGCCCGATGGTCTGGGGGGTCAGCCCGGAACTACCGGGCACCGGACTCGGCGCCCTGTCCCACGCCATGCGACACGTCACCCGCGTCGGGCGCCCGGTCGGTGGCAGCGGAGCGATGCCGGAGGCCGTGCTCGCAGCCTTTGCCGCGGCAGGCGGGACGCTGCTCACCGGACGCAAGGTCACGGCGATCCGATGCGAAGCCGACTCGGTGCGCGGCGTCACCATCGACGGCACGACCGACATCGACGCCCCGGTCGTCGTGTCGGCCTGCGACCCTCACCGAACCTTCCTGGAATGGCTCACCGATCCGCCGGCGCGTGCGGCAGGGACGATCGCCCGTTGGCGCGGTGTGCCCCGGCACGAGGGCTACGAATCGAAGGTCGACGCCATCGTCAGCAAGGCGCCCGTGATCACCGCGATCGGCGCCCCGACGGGGAGCACCACGACGATCGCCCCCTCCCTCGCCGAGATCGATCGCGGCCACGCCCAAATGCTCGCCGGCAGGGTGCTCGACCGGCCGGCATTCCTCGTCAACGTGCCGACCGTGATCGACCCGACGATGGCACCCGCCACCAACCCCGACCATCACGTGCTCAGCCTCGAGGTGCTGTACACGCCGTATCGCCTGACGGGTGGCTGGCCGTCGTCAGACGAACCCCGCCGCTGGCTGGAGCTGCTGGCCACGCTGTGCGAGCCCGGTCTGATCGAGAGCGTGGTCGAGGTCCGGGCGATGACGCCCGACGTCTACGAGCAACGGTTCCACCTGCCTGCCGGACATGCCACCAGCTTCGCCGGCGGGCCGCTGGCGGTGTTCCGCAGCAAGGATCCCGAGTTGACGCGCTACGAGACCGCGGTCGGCGGGCTGTTCCTCACCGGTGCGGCGACGTTCCCGGGCGCCGGAGTATGGGGCGCCAGCGGACGCAACTGCGCGGCCGTGGTGCTCGACTCGATCGAGGGTTGACCACTGCCTGACCGGCGGAATGCACACCGCTCGGCGTAGGTTGCAGCACAGAGAGACGGAACAGGCGGCACATATCAACGGTTCGTTCATGCTCGGCCGATTCGCCGGAATCGGTGTCCACGCACACTGGAGCGCGGCCCTGATCGCGATCCTGATCGGCGCCAACCTGTCGAACGTCGTCGGCATCGACGCCGCGATCGCCGGCACCGTCGGCTTCCTGGTCTCGATCCTGTTGCACGAGTTCGGCCACGCGCTGACCGCCGCGCCGGTTCGGCGTCGCGACCGAGTCGATCCAACTGTGGGCATTGGGCGGCGTCGCACGCCTCGTCGCGCGAACCGTCGACACCCAAGGCCGAAGGCTGGATCGCCGCCGCCGGGCCGCTCACCAGCGTGGCAATCGCAGTCGTGAGCCTGGGCGCCTGGTGGAGCCTGGGTGGCACCGACAATTCGTCCGACTTCGTGGGGATGCTCGCCTGGCTCGGATTCATCAACGCCACGCTGGCGATCTTCAACCTGCTCCCCGGAGCCCCGCTCGACGGTGGCCGGATCCTCAAGGCGATCCGCTGGGCGATCCACGGCAACCGCTACCAGGCGGCGCGCGAGGCCGGACGCGCCGGAAGCGTGATCGGCTGGACGTTGGCCGGTCTGGGCGTGTTGCTGCTGCTTCGGGCTCAGCCCGGTGTGTGGCTGATGGTCACGGGACTGTTCATCGCCATGAACGCGCGCGTCGAGATGGCGGTCGCCGCCGTGGCGGAACGGCTCGACGGCGTCAAGGTGCGCGACCTGACCTGGTTCGGAGTCGCTGCCGCCGGCACCGACATGGATGCCGACTCGATGTTGTGGGACCGGCGCCGTCTGGGCATGGCCGGCGGCGTCGCCGTGACCGACCGGTTCGGTCGTCCCCAGGGCATCGTGCTCGAGGACGAGATGTGGGCGGTGCCGGCCGATCAACGGCCGTGGGTGATGCTCACCCAACTGATGGTCCCGCTCGATCGCGTCGCCAAGGCGACTCCCGACGAGGACCTCAGCGACGTGCTCCCCCGGCTCAACCCCGCGTCACCGACCGTGACGGTGTGGCAGAACGGCAAGCTCGTCGGAATGGTGCCCCCCAAGCGCCTCCGCGAACGCCTCGCCGGCTCCTGACACGAGCTCGACGACTACGTGCTCGCGGCACTTCAGGCGTCCGCGACGTGCCACTCGCGCTTGGCGACGGGCGGCTTGTCGCTCCAGGGGAAGTTGATCCAGAGGTCGGTGCGCTTCCAGACGTAGTCGCACTTCACGACGGAGTGCGACTTCTCGTAGATGACCGCCGTGCGCACGTCGCCGACCTTGCCCTCGCAGAACATCTCGACACTCCGCAACGTGTGCCCCGTGTCGGCGACGTCGTCGACGATCAGGATCCGGGCATCGTGGAGATCGACGAAGTCGGGTGCCGGCGGCAGGATCCGCGGCACCTCGAGCCGCTCGTCGACACCGGTGTAGAACTCGACGTTCATCGTGTAGGTGTTCTTGACCGACAGGGCGTACCCCATGGCACCGCCGATCAACAGCCCGCCACGGGCGATCGAGAGGATCATGTCGGGCTCGAACCCGTCGTCGGCAACCATCTGAGCGAGTGACCGCGAAGCCGTCCCCGAACATCTCCCAGGTCAAGATCTCACGCTCATCCGACATGCCCTCACAACCTAGCCGTTGACTCGGAAATCACGGCAAGCCTCAGCCGGTCTGAATTCCGCCATTCACGATGTCGATCGGTCGCACCGGGATGCGGTCGAGTCGGTACGGCCGGCCGGCCTGACGGAGGGCGTCACGGATGGCGGCGACGATCGCCGGCGTCGACGAGATGCAGGGTGGTTCACCGACTCCCTTGGCCCCCAGCGGGGCGAGCGGTTCGTGCTCCTCGATCAGCGAGATGACGACCGAGGGCATGTCGAGCATCGTGGGCAGCAGGTAGTCGGTGAAGCTGGCGTTGCGGATCCGGCCGTCGATCTGCACGATCTCCTCCATCACGGCGAGGCCGAGGCCCTGGGCGATGCCGCCCTCCACCTGGCCGGTGACCGAGAGTGGGTTGAGCGCCCGCCCGACGTCCTGTGCCGTGGCGACCTGCACGACCTTGACCAGCCCGAGGTCGATGTCGACGTCGACGACCGCGCGGTGGGCGACGAAGGCGAACGCCGTATGGCAGTTGCCCTGGCCGTTCTCGTCGAGCTCCTCGGTGGGCGGATGGTGGTACTCGCGGGTCTCGTCGATGGCGATGCCGGCCGAGGCGTCGGCGACCGGCAGCCGGAACGCGCCGGAATCGTCGACGACGTCGGTGCCCTCGACGCGGAGGCGCTCGATCGGGATGGCGTGGGCGGTGGCGACGTGCTCGAGCAGCTGGTCGCGCACGGCGACGCAGGCGGCGTTGACGGCCCCGCCGCTCATCCAGGTCTGACGCGAGGCGGAGGACGAACCGGCCGAGCCGACGCCGGTGTCGATCCGGTCGAGCAGCACATCGTCGACGCCGAGCACCGACCTGGCGATCTGGAGTGCCAGCGTGACGAAGCCCTGGCCGACCTCGGACGTGGCGAACTTGAGCGTGGCGACACCGTCGGCCAGCAGGCATCGCGCCGTCGAGTAGTCGTCGAAGCCCTCGGAGTACATGAGGTTCTTCATGGCCGCCCCGTAGCCGATCCCGCGGAAGACGTGCTCGACGTCGGCGGTTCGCCCCGCACCACCCGGCAAGCGCATCGGATCGCCGTCCGTGCCGCCGATCGGTTCATCCGGGAACGGCAACGCCTCCGTTTCACGCAGGCAGCGCTCGACGGGAGCCACGTTCTCGAGCATCTGCCCGGTGATCAACCGATCGCCGGTGCGGATCGCGTTGCGCACGCGGATCTCGACCGGGTCGAGTCCGCAGGCCTCGGCCAGCTGGTCGAGTTGCGACTCGTGGGCGAAGCAGGCCTGCACCACCCCGAACCCACGCATCGCCCCGCACGGGAGGTGGTTCGTGCGCACCGCCCAACCCTCGACGACCGCGTTCTCGCAGCGGTACGGCCCTTGCGTGTGGGTGATCGCGTTGAGCAGCACCGCCGACGACGTCGAGGCGTAGGCGCCGCCGTCGAACACGTAGCGGGCCTCGATCTTCACGATCTCGCCGTCGGCGGTGGCGTGGTGGCGCATCCAGATCGTGGCCGGGTGGCGGTGCACGTGGCCCAGGAAGCTCTCGGCCCGCGTGTAGTGCATCCGCACCGGACGCCCGAGCCGGAGCGCGAGCAGGCAGGTGTGGACCTGGAGTGAGATGTCCTCCCGGGCCCCGAAGGCGCCACCGACTCCGCCGAGCACGAGCCGCACGCTTCTCCTCCGGCGAAGCCCAGGCAGGCGGCGATCTGCTTGCGGTCCTCGTGCAGCCATTGCGTGGCGATGTGCAGCTCGACCCCGTGCGCCGCCCGGGTCGGGGATCGCCAGTGCCGCTTCGAGCCCGAGGAACGCCTGGTCCTGCATCCCGATCCGGTAGGTGCCCTCGACCGCCACGGCGCCCGACGACGTGGGGTCGCCGCGCACGATGCGCTGGTGCCGCAGCACGTTGCCGGACGGATGGATCGGCTGGGTCGTGCCGGCGATCACGGATTCGGGATCGAGCACGGGTTCGAGCACCTCGTACTCCACCACGATCGCTGCCAGCGCCCGCCGGCAGGTCTCGGGATGGTCGGCGGCGACGGCCGCGACCGGCTCGCCGACGTAGCGCACGACGTCGCGCGGCGAACACCGGCTGGTCGTCGTCGATCAGTCCGTAGGTGGCCTTGCCGGGCACGTCGTCGGCCGTGATGACCGCCTCGACCCCGGCGATCTTCCACGCCGGCGCACGTCGATCGACACGATGCGGGCGTACGGGTGCGGCGACCGCAGGGTCGCCCCCCACAGCACACCGTCGCCGCCGAGATCGGACGAGAACTCGAACGTCCCCTGCGTCTTGGCGACTCCGTCGGGTCGCGGCGGGCGAGGCGCCGAGCACGTCGACGGCGGGCGTGTGCCGGGTGTCGACGACGCTCATTCGGCACCCACCTCCGTGGCGGCGGGCGACGGCCACCTGTTGGACGGCCTCGATGATCCGCCCGTAGCCGGTGCAGCGGCACACGTTGCCGGACAGCTCTTCGCGGATCTGGATCTCGGAGGGCTCGGGATTGCGGTCGAGCAGGTCGTGGGCGGCGATGATCAAGCCCGGGCGTGCAGAAGCCGCACTGCACGGCGCCGGCGTCGACGAAGGCGCTGCTGCACGTCGCTCGGGGCGCCGGGCTCGGCCAGCCCCTCGACGGTGACGATCGGCTGACCCGACCGCCGACGCCGCCAGCACCAGGCACGAGCAGACCAGGCGCCCGTCGACGAGGACCGAGCACGAGCCGCACTCGCCCTGCTCGCAGGCTCCCTTGGCGGCCATCAACCCGAGCCGCTCGCGCAGCACGTACAGCAGGTTCTCGCCGACCCAGCGCATCGGCGACCTCGTGATCGACGCCGTTGACGTGGAGCGGTAGTGCTCGCTCACGAATGACCGCCCGGGAAGGCGCGCCGCAGCAGCCGCGCTGCCATGACCGCCGACCGCGTGCCGCCGGTAGTCGGCGGTGGAGCGATGGTCGTCGATCGGGCGGCTGGCGGCCGCCGCCAGCTCGCCCGAAGTGCGTGCGCCGACTCGGCGGCGACGGCCAGCGCGTCCCAGTCGACGGCGGCGGTCGCGAACGCCTCGGCCTCCGGGCAGCGGATGATGGTGGTAGCGACCGATCCGAGCGCGATCCGCACCGACCGGGACGACACGTCGGTGGCCAGGCAGGCGCTGGCGGTGGCGATCACCATCGCGTTGCGGACACCGACCTTGCTGTAGCCCTGCCAACCGTCGAGCAACGGCACGGTGATCGACTCGATCATCTCGCCCGGAGCGAGGGCGGTGCGCTTGACGCCCACCATGAACTCCGCGCACCGGCAACGCCCGCCGGCCGGCGCTGCTGATCAAGCCGACGGTCGATTCGAGTGCGGCGAAGACCGGAAGTCCGTCGCCCGCCGGCGAGCAGGTGGCCAGGTTGCCCCCGACCGTGCCGGTATTGCGGATCTGCGGGCTCCCGACCGTGCGGGCCGCCTCGGCCAGCGCCGGCAACATGCTCCGCAGCGGTTCGCGCTCGATCTCGGACCAGGTGAGCGCCGCACCCAGCGTGACCGTGCGCCGGCGAGCGGGTCGTAGGTCCACGTCGAGAGCTCGGGGACGCGTGACAAGGCGATCACATCGGTGTCACCGTCGCGCCAAGGGAAGCGTCGGTGGCCTTCGTTGACCTCGACCATCAGGTCGGTGCCACCCGCGAGCAGGGTCGCTCCGGGATGGGCGTTCAGCCCGTCAACGGCCTCACCGAGGCTGGTGGGTACGAGCACCGTCACAGCGACGACTGTACAAAGTGTCAACCGGTCGCCCGGGCTTCGCCCGTGCGACGCCCCGTCTACTCGACGACGATCCCCTCGACGCCGTCCTCGGCGGGTGGGTACTGGGGATCGATCTCGATCAGGTGGTGCTGCACGATCCGAGCGACGACCAGGTTGCGGACCCACTTGTGATCGCCCGGCACGACGTACCACGGTGCCTTGGGTCGCGTCGTCTCGCGGAGCGCTTCCTCGAACGCCACCTGGTAGTCGGCCCACAGGGCACGGTCGTCGAGGTCGCCGCGCCGGAACTTCCACCGTTCGGTCGGGTCGTCGACGCGGTCCTGGAGCCGCAGCCCGCTGCTCCTCCTTGGACACGTTCAGGAACAGCTTGACGACGTGCGTGCCCTCGTCGCAGAGCATCCGTTCGAAGTCGCGGATGTGGTTGAACCGGCGTGCGCCACACGTGCTCGGGGGCGAAGCCCTTGACGCGGACGACGAGCACGTCTTCGTAGTGGCTGCGGTTGAAGATCCCGATCCTGCCCTTGGCGGGTGCGCGCTGGTGGATCCGCCAGAGGTAGTCGTGCGCGAGTTCCTCCTCGGACGGCACGCCGAACGATTCGACGTCGATGCCGGCCGGGTTGAGCGACCTGAACACCTCGCGGATCGTGCCGTCCTTGCCGCCGGCGTCGATCGCCTGGAGCACGACCAACAGCGCCGCCGACTTGCCGGCGAACAGGCGCTCCTGGAGGCCGGCGACGTCGGTCAGGACGTCGGCCAGCTCGGCCCTGCGCCGCCTTCTTCGACCAGCCGAAGGTCTGCCCGGGTCGTGGTCGGCGAGCTCGACATGGGACTTGACCCGGCAGGCCTTGACGACATCGACGCTCATGCGAGCAGACCGTAACCGCTGTCGTTCGACGTCTTGAACCTGCGGTCAATCGGGCCCGGCCTGCACCTTGTGTCGACGGTGTGATGCTGTAACGTCCGTCACATCTCGGCGGGGAGGCCGCCGACCGTTCAAGGGGGACAGCGGCGTTGATGACTCCATCAGGTCGATCTCATATCCGACGTCGCCGGCGCTTGCTGGTGATTCCAGTGGTGGCGGCGATGATCGCCACTTCATGCGGCGGTGGCGACGACGATGCGGCCGACGCCGACGAGTCGGCCGAGGTCAGCGGTGCCGAACCAACGGTCACCGAGGCACCTGCTGAGGAGACCGTCTCCGAGGAGCCGGCTGCCGTCCCTGAAACCTCCGACGAGGACACCGAGGACGGTTCACCGGTCGTCGAGACGCTCCCACCCGAGACGATCCCCGATCCGGTGCAGGGTGGCACGCTGCGCTACGGCCTGGAAGCCGACGTCGACGGGCTCAACCCCACCGAGTCGGCACTCTCGGCCCCTGGTCTGATGATGACCAACGCCGTGTTCGACTCGCTGGCGGCGGTCACCCCCGACGGCACGGTCGTCCCCAACCTGGCCGAGTCGTTCACGCCCAGCGCCGACTTCAAGAACTGGACGATGAAGCTGCGTGCCAGGCGTCACCTTCCACGACGGCGAGCCGCTCAACGCCGACGCCATCATCACCAACTTCGAGGCCCAACGGAACGCCCCGCTGGTCGGCCTGGCGGTCAGGCCGTTCTTCCCGGAGACCGACGCCATCACCAAGGTCGACGACCTCACGGTCGAGTTCAACCTGCTCGACGCCAACGCCTACTTCCCGGCCACCGTCGTCGGTCAGCTCGGCATGCCCGCCTCGCCGAAGTGGCTCGAGGCGGCGGCCGCCGACCCCACCCTCAACCAGCAGCCGGTCGGCACCGGGCCCGTTCAAGTTCGACAGCCGCAGCCAGGACTCGGTCACCCGGTTCGTTCGCAACGACGACTGGTGGGGCGGCGAGGTCTACCTCGACGCCGTCGAGTTCTACCCGGTCCCCGACTCGGCCACCCGCGTCGACCTGATGCTCGGCGGCGAGCTCGAGGCGCTGCAGACCACCGACCCCGATTCGGTCATCGTGCTCCAGGACGAGGGGATCCCGAACGTCTACGACGACTCGGCCGCGGAGCAGTTCGCCATGATCAACTCGGCGGCGGCGCCGTTCGACGACATCCGCGCCCGCCAGGCGCTTGGCCTACGCCACGCCACGTCAGACCTACCTCGACCTGATCGCGCTCGGCGTCATCCGCGGCGCCGACCAGCGCTTCATCCCCGAGGACCCGTACCACAACCCTGACGTCAAGATGGTCGGCGACGATCCCGGCACGGCCGAGGCCCTGGCTGCCGAGTACTGCGCCGAGCGCGGTCCGAGACCAACCCGACCACCGGCGAGCCCACCTGCACCGACGGCAAGATCAACATCGAGCTCCAGTTCGCGGGTCCGTCGGTGCTGCAGACACGCTCGCGCCGAGATCCTCGACGAGGGCTGGAGCGCGGCGTTCAACGTCACCTTCGACGAGCTGCTCGAGGACGAGCACATCCAGCAGACCGCGCTCGGGCAGTACAACGTCAACCTGTGGCGCCAGTTCGAGGCCGAGGATCCGTCGGCCGACAACGTCTGGCTGCTGTGCCGCACGATCGGCGGGATCTCGCTCAACTGGCCGCGGTTCTGCGACGAGGAGCGCGACGCAGCGCTGCTGCAGGCCCAGGCGACCACCGACCAGGCCGAACGAGTGGCGCTCGTATCAGCAGGTCGAGCAGATGATCAACGAGGACTTCCTCTACATCTTCCTCACCCACACGCTGTGGATGAACGCCTTCACCGACAACGTCCACGGCGTGTGCGATCGCACGTCGCCGGAGGGCACGCCGCTCAAGTGCGCCGTCGCAGGTCGTACGTGGTTCAGCTCGGTCTGGATGGACTGACCGGATCCGACGCCCCCACAGCCCCCACAGATCGAGATGAACTACTGGCTGCAACGCATCGGAATGGCGGTCCTGCTGCTGCTCTGCGGTCAGCGCGCTGACGTTCGGCGCCATGAACGTGCTCGGCGATCCGCTGTTCAACCTGCTCGGTCCCGGTGGCCGGCGACACGGAGAACCCGGAGAGCCTGCGAGAGGATCGCCGCCGCCAAGGCGGAGTACCACCTCGACGACCCGCTGCCCGTGCGCTACGTCAAGTGGCTGGGCGACTTCGTCACCGGCGACTTCGGCGTGCAGTTCAGCACCGACGGCGAGCCGCCGGTGGCGGACCTCATCAAGGAACGCGCTCCGCGAACGATGATGTTGCTCGTGATGGCGCAGACGCTGGCGGCTCGTCATCTCGATCCCGTGGGCGCTGTGGGCGGCGTCGAAAGCCAACAAGCCCGTCGACAGCGTGTCGACGTTGGCGACGTTCATGCTGATCGCCCTGCCGACCTTCGCGCTGGGCGTGATCCTCAAGTACATCTTCGCGATCAAGTTGGGCTGGTTCCCGCAGCGCTACGTCGCCACCGACACCGCTGCTCGACCAGGCTCATTCGATGATCCTGCCGGCGCTGACGATCGCCTTGCCGGCCGCCGCCGTGTACCAACGGCTGCTGCGCACCGACCTGATCACGAACCTCCAGGAGGACTTCATCCTGATGGCGCGCAGCAAGGGCGTGTCGCGCACGCACCGTGCTGCTTCAGGCACGCCTTGCGGCCCTCGTTGTTCTCGTTCGTCACCGTGTTCGCGATCAACACCGGCAGCCTTGATCGGCGGGGCGCTGGTGGTCGAACAGATCTTCCTGATCCCCGGGCTCGGGTCGGCGATCGTCGAAGCCGTCGCCCGGGAGGACTTCCCGGTCGTGCTGGCGATCGTGATGCTCATCGCCATCGCGTTCGTCGTCATCAACCTGGTCGTCGACGTCGTCTACACCGATGCATCGATCCGCGGGTTCACGCATGACCGACTATCATCGCCCCGCTCGCCACCGAGTCGGCCGAGCTCACAGCGGACGAGACCGTCGCCGCCGACGAGCGCCGGTCGATGCGCAAGCTCGGTTCGATGTTCTGGATCGCCGTCGGGTGGGTGGTGTTGGTCGTCTGGTGGCGATCCTCGCGCCGTGGCTGCCGATCAAGGATCCCGAGGCGAACTACATCGACCGCAGCCTCGGTCGTCCGCCGTACTCGCCGTCGTCGCGAGTTCTGGTTCGGCACCGACGCCGACGCCCGCGACATGTTCTCGCGCACGATCTGGGGCGCACGCGTGTCGCTGATCGTCGGGCTTCGCGGCGATCGCCTTCGGCATGCTGATCGGCGGCACGCTGGGCATCGCTCGCCGGCTACTTCCGCGGCTGGTGGGACCGGATCGTGTCGTTCGTGTTCCTCGTGCTGCTGTCGTTCCCGGCCCTGGTGCTGGCGATCCTGATCACGACGCTGATCGACCGCAGCCTGTTCACGATCTCGGCCACGCTCGGGCTTCCTGGCGATCGCGCCGGTCGGTCGCCTGTCGCGGGCCACCACGATCCAGTTCAGCCGAGCGCGAGTTCGTCGTCGCCGCCGCGCACCTCGGGGCCACGCACCGGCGCATCATCGTCCGCGAGCTGCTGCCCAACGTGGTGATCCCGATGGGCGCGCTGGCGCTGCTCGGCATGGCGCGTGGCGATCGTCGCCGAGGGCTCGCTGGCGTTCCTCGGGCTGTCGGTCGAGAACGGGCTCGACGTGGGGCAAGTTGATCCTGTTCGGGTCGGAGCCACGCGACGCTCGAGGACTCGCCGTGGGTGGCGTTCGCTCCGATCATCGTGCTGTTCCTCACCGTCGCCTCGCTCAACTTCTGCGGCGACAAGGTGCGCGCCCACTTCGACGTCAAGGAGATCGGCACTGTGAACGTGCGGCATCCAGGCCGAGGGCCGCGTCGAGCACGGTGTGCTGCTCGAGGTCGACGACCTCAGGACCCACTTCCGCACCGAACGCGGCCTGGTGCGTGCCGTCGACGGCGTCACGTTCTCGCTCGAGCGCGGCAAGGCGCTCGGCATCGTCGGCGAGTCGGGATCGGGCAAGACCGTGCTCAGCCGCTCGATCATGGGACTGCTGCCCTCGACCGCCGTGCTGTCCGGATCGGTCAAGTTCGCCGGGCAGGAGGTGCTCGGCCTCGACGCCAAGCAGATGCGGCATCTCTGGGGCCGCGAGATGTCGATGGTGTTCCAGAACCCGATGGTGTCGCTCAACCCGCGTGATGAAGGTCGGCAAGCAGATCGTCGAGCCGCTCCAGATCCATCTCGGGATGGGACGCACCGACGCCAGGGCGACCGCGATCCAGCTGCTGCGCGACGTGCGCATCCCCGAGCCCGAGCGTCGCCTCGATCAGTACCCGCACGAGCTGTCGGGCGGCATGCGCCAGCGGGTGATGATCGCCATCGCGCTGGCGTGCGGGCCCACGCTGCTGTTCGCCGACGAGCCGACCACGGCGCTCGACGTCACGGTGCAGGCCCAGATCCTCGAGCTGATCGGCGAGCAACGCCACGATCGCAACATGTCGGTGATCCTCGTCACGCACGACCTCGGCGTCGTCGCCGGTCACACCGACGAGATCGCCGTGATGTACGGCGGCCGGCTGGTCGAGAAGGCCCCGACCAAGACGCTGTTCGCCGACATGAAGATGCCGTACACCAAGTCGCTGATGCGCAGCATCCCCAAGATCGAGGACCCCAGCCACACGCGACTGTTCGACGATCCCAGGCCGGCCGCCCGACCTCGTCAACCCGCCACGCGGTTGCCGGTTCGCGCCGCGCTGCGCCTACGCCCGCAGATCGTGCCTCGAGGAGGAGCCGCCGTTGACGCCCGCCGCCGAGCCCCGATCACGTGTATGCCTGTTGGTATCCGGTCGGGTCGCCCGAGTTCGAGGAACGCGACGCCGAGATCGTCAGCGGGCTCACCGTCGGCACCGGCAGCCCGCTGATGGCCGGCACCGGCAAGGCCCACCTCCGCGACGGCGAGGCCGTCCTGCGCGTCGACGACCTCGTCGTCGAGTTCCCGATCGGTCGCTCGCTCACGGTCAGCGCCGTCGCCGGCATCAGCTTCGACGTGATGCGCGGCGAGACGCTTGGGCATCGTCGGCGAGTCGGGCTGCGGCAAGTCGACCACCGGTCGAGCCGTGATGCAGATCACCCCGCCCACCGGCGGCTCGGTGGTGTTCGAGGGCACCGAGCTGACGACGCTCTCGCAGCCGAGGAGCTGCGCGACTGCCCGCACTCGGATCCAGATGATCTTCCAGGATCCGATCTCGTCGCTCAATCCCCGCCGCGTCGTCCGCGACAGCGTCAAGGATCCGCTCGACATCTGGAAGCGCGGCACGCCCGCCGAACGCGATCACGCGTCGTCGACAGGTGCTCGAGAGCGTCGGCATCGACCCGGCCCGGGCCGCCGAGAGTCGTCCGCACCAGTTCTCCGGTGGGCAGTGCCAGCGCATCTCGATCGCCCGGGCGCTGGTGCTCGACCCGACGCTGATCATCTGCGACGAGCCGGTGTCGGCGCTCGACGTCAGCGTTCAGGCGCAGGTGCTCAACCTGCTCGAGGACCTCAAGGCCCAGTACGGGCTGACGCTGATCTTCATCGCCCACGACCTGGCCGTCGTCAAGAACATCAGCGACCGGGTCGCCGTGATGTACCTCGGCAAGTTGTGCGAGGTGGCCGACAGCGACGACCTGTACCAGCGCGCCGGCGCACCCCTACACGAAGGTGCTGCTCGACTCGATCCCGGTCCCCGATCCTGCGGTCGACGTCGCTCGGCACGGCGATCACGGGCGAACCGCCGTCGCCGGTCAATCCGCCGTCCGGTTGCCGGTTCCACCCCCGCTGCCCCGCCGCCGACGACGTGTGCGTGAGCACCGAGCCGATGATGGAACCGATCGGCGACGGCCACTTCGTCGCCTGCCACCACCCGTTGGTGACGCCGGTCGCGGTCGCCGGCGCTTGATACCGTCGCGGGCGTGACGGTCCGCTCGCTGCGACGCACGCTCGGCGGCGTACCGGGCCGGTTCGTGCGACCCGACCACACGGCTCGACCGACCGACAGCTTCCTGCACGCCACGCTCACACCCGACGGTCCGGGGACGCTGCTGCTGAGTGGGCGCGCGACCCGAGCCCCGTCGATCGGGCGGGCTCACGGGCCGAGGCGTGGGGGCCAGGGGCGGGACTGGCTGCTCGACGGTGTCGACGCGCTGACCGGGAGCCAGACTCGCCCGACGACGGCGATCCGCCTGTCGCCGACTGTCCACCGCCGTCGTCGCGGGCGTTGCAGCGTGACGCGGCGCCGACGCGCGTCGGGGCCAGCGGCAACCTCTACCACCTGCTGCTGCCGACGATCCTCGCCCAGCGGATCACGGCCGGGGAGGCGCTCGCGGCAATGGCGGCGGCGTGTGTCGGGCGCTCGGCGACGCCGGCGCCCGGGCCTGCCTGACGATCGTCGGCGACCTGCTGCTGCCGCCCGCACCGCGAGCGCTGCGCAGCCCGACGCCGACCTGGTGGTTCCACCCGCTCGGGATCGAGGCCAAGCGTGCCCGCACGCTGATCGAGGTCGCCCGCCACGCCGACAAGCTGTGGGGATGGTCGCGGTCAGGTTCGGCGACCGTCGTCCGACAAGCTGGCTCTGCTGCCGGGCGTCGGGCCGTGGACCGTCGGGCATCGGTGCTCGGACCGGCGCTCGGCGACCCCGACGCCGTGCCCGTCGGCGACTTCCACTTCCCCAACATCGTGGCCTGGAACCTCGCCGGCGAGGCCCGCGCCGACGACGCCGCGGATGCTCGAACTGCTCGAGCCGTTCCGCGGCCAGCGCGGCCGCGTGCTGCACGCGATCGTGTCGCGTGGACAGTCGCCGCCCGGCGTTCGGACCGCGCCGGCGAACGCTCCAGATCCATCCGCTGCGCTCGTAGCAGCCCGGTGACGGCCCGGAGTGTCACTCCGACTACGCTCTCGGCGGTCGTGGTTCGGTCCGTTGCGAGCGAGGGACCGTTCGGGCTGTTCGCAGATCGACTCCTCACACCTCGAACTCCCGGACCTTCCGACTCAGTGCCCGCGTCGAACACGGTGGCGTTCGTGTGCCGCCGCGCCAGCCAGGTGCCGTCGCCCGCTGCGGCTGGGCGTGATGGTGCTCACCGTCGGGTCGGCGTGGCCCAGCGCATGCGTCGGCATCGACCGCACGACCCGATGCTCCTGCGCAGCTCACCCTGCCGTTCGTCGGCGAGCTGCCGCGCATGGTCCGCTCGCTCGGCTTCGCCTACATCTGGGAGACGTGGCCCGACACGTCGCCGACCGGATCGCCGGCATGACCCGCCTGCTCGAGTCCGCGCGCCGCACCACGACTGCCAGGTGCTGGTGATCGGCTCCGGCGCCGGCGGCGCCACCACCGCGGCGTTGCTCGCCGAGGCCGGGCTCGACGTGCTGGTCGTCGAGGAAGGCGGCGTGGGTCGAGCAGGGCATCGGTCGTGCCGTTCTCGCTCGAGCAGATGGACCGTCAGTACCGGTCGGGCGGCGTCACCGTCGCCCTCGGACGGCCATCGATCGCCTACACCGAGGGTCGCTGTGCCGGCGGCGGCACCGAGATCAACAGCGGCCTCTACCGGCGGCCGTCCGACGACACGCTCGAGCGGTGGCGGCGCCTGACCCCGATCGTCGACTTCGACCGACGCCGAGTTCTACGCCGACTGCGACGAGGTCGAGGCGGCGCTCTCGGTGCAGACCGTCCCGGGCCGGCACACTCCGGCCAGCGAGCTGCTCCGGGACGGCGCCGCCGCGCTCGGCTGGCGCCACGACGAGATCCCGCGCTGGATGACGTATCCGCACGGCACCGACGCCGCCAGCGGTGAACGCCAGAGCATGACCCGGACGTACCTGCCCCGCGCGCATCGCGGCCGGGGCACGGATGCTCGTCGAGCATCGCGTCGACCGGTTGGTCGACGACCGCGGACGCGCCGTTCCGGGCCGAGCTCACCGGGCCCGACGGCGGCCCGCGCACGATCGACTTCGAGCACGTCGTGGTGTGCGCCGGCGCGATCCAGACGCCGGCCCTGCTGCAACGATCCGGCCACCGCGGGCTGGTCGGCCGAGGCCTCGCCGTGCATCCCGACCGTCAAGCTGGCGGCCCGCTTCGACGAGCCGGTCAACGTCGTCGACGACGTGCCGGTGCATCAGGTCAAGGAGTTCGCCCCCGACCTGTCGTTCGGTGGTTCGGCCAGCCAGCCCGGGCTGGTGGCGCTGGCGCTCACCGACCACTGGTCGCTGATGCGCGAGGCCGTCACCGCCTGGCGCGAGATCGCCGTGTACTACGCGGCCATCACCAGCGAGGGGCGCGGTCGCGTGCACGCCGTTCCCGGGCTGCGCGACCCGCTCGTCACGTACCGGCTCACGCGCCGCGACCGGCCGCTGCTCGGCCAAGGGCTGGCACGTCTGGCGCTGGTGATGCTGGCGGCCGGGGCCGAGCGAGGTCTATCCGTCGTTCCGAGACGCTCCGATCGTGCGCAATCGCGCCGATCTGGCCGACGTCACCGATGCCTTCGCCAGCACGGCTGCGGCGAGCGTGATGACGGTGCATCTGTGCTCGACGGTGCCGATGGGCGAGGACCGTCGACGTCGCCGCCGCCGACAGCTTCGGACGCCTGCACGGCACCGACAACGTGTACGTCAACGACGCCTCGCTGCTCCCGGACGCGCCCGGCGTCAACCCACAGGCGTCGGTGATGGCGATCGCCACCCGCAACGCCCGCCGGCTGGTCCGAGACGCGGTCCGATGACGCGCTGCACGTGTCGCGATCCGCGCCCGACGCGACGGTCGTCACCGGCGCCGCCGGATGGCTGGGCACGGCGCTGATGCACGCGCTCACCGACTCGCGATCGGCGTGGAACCGCGCCGGGCACGATTCGGGCGCTGGTCACCAACCGCGTCGAGGCCGAGCGCTTGCGTGCCCTCGGCGCGGCGTCGAACCGGTCGATCGGCGACGTCACCGATCCGGCGTCGCTCGACGCCGCTGTTCGCACGGGCTCGACGGGCACGGTCGACGTGATCCACACGGCCGGCGTGATCCATCCCGCAACGGGTCGACGAGTTCGAGTCGGTCAACGTCGGCGGCACGCAGGCGATGCTCGAGCTGCGCCGCCGAGCACGGCGTGCGACGCTTCGTGCACGTCTCGTCGAACAGCCCGTTCGGCACCAACTCGCACCCCGGCGACCGCTTCCGCAACGACGAGCCGTACCACCCGTACTACGGCTACGGGCGCTCGAAGATGCAGGCCGAGCTGGCCGTGTCCGAGGCCGTCGGCGGCGGGCTCGACGCCGTGATCGTGCGCCCGCCGTGGTTCTACGGCCCGCATCAACCACCGCGCCAGACGACGTTCTTCAAGCTCGTGCGGACCGGCCGGTTCCCGGTGATCGGCGGCGGCGAGCAGATGCGCTCGATGGTCTACGTCGACAACCTGGTGCAGGGCGTCGTGCGTGCCGAGCTCGTCGCCACGCCGCCCGGCCGCGGCTGGTGGATCGCCGACGCCCGCCCGTACACGGTCACCGAGATCGTCGACACCGTCGGTCGAGCGCTCGCCGACCGAGGGCTTCGACGTCGCCGCCCAACCGGTCGCGGCTGCCGGCGTTGCGTCGGCCGCGTGGCCGAGATCGCCGATGCGACTGGTGCAGCGCACCGGCCGCTACCACCAGCAGATCCACGTGCTCGGCGAGATGGACAAGAACATCGCCTGCGACATCTCCGTCGCCCGCGCCGAGCTCGGCTACGAGCCCGCAGGTCGAGCTCGAGGAGGGCATGCGCCGCAGCATCCGCTGGTGCATCGAGCAGGGGCTCGAGCTGTGACGGCGACCGACCTCGTCACCGGTGGCAGCGGCTACTTCGGGTCGCTGCTGGTCGAACGGCTGCCGCCAGCGGCGGCGCAGCGGTGCGTGTGCTCGACATCGTCCGACGCCGACGATCGGCCCGCCGAGGTCGAGTTCGTGCAGGGCGACATCCGCGACCGTGACGCCGTCGCGCGCGGCCGTGGCGGGTTGCGACGTCGTCTACCACAACGTCGCCCAGGTGCCGCTCGCCAAGGACCCGACGCTGCTGCGAACGGTCAACGTCGACGGCACCCGGCTGTTGCTCGACGCCGCCGCAGGCGGCCGGCGTCGCCAAGGTCGTGCACACCTCGTCGAGCGCCGTGTTCGGCGTGCCCGACACGCAACCCGGTGCTCCCGACCACGGTGCCCAAGCCCGAGGAGGCCTACGGCCACGCCAAGCTGGCCGCCGAATGGGCCTGCCTCGACGCCGCCCGCGACGGGCTCGACGTGTCGATCGTGCGGCCGCGCACGATCCTCGGTCACGGCCGGCTCGGGATCTTCGGGATCCTGTTCGACTGGATCGCCGACGGCGCCGACCCGATCGTGCTCGGCGACGGCAGCAACCGCTACCAGTTCGTGCACGCCGACGATCTCGCCGACGCCTGCATCGCCGCCGCCGGCGTCGCCGGGCCGGGGGTGTTCAACATCGGCACCGACCGGTTCGGCACGATGTTCGAGACGCTCGACTGCGCTGTGCCGGCACGCCGGCACCGGCGCGACCGTGCGGCGGCTCCCGGCGGCACCCGCCGCGATGGCGATGCGCGCCAGCGCCGCCCTCGGCCTCACGCCGTTCGCGCCGTACCACTGGTTGATGTACTCGAAGTCGATGTGGTTCGACATCGAGCACGCCCGCGAGCAGCTCGGCTGGGCGCCGGCCTGGTCGACCGACGCGATGTTCGCCCAGAGCTACGACTGGTTCGTCGCCCACCGCGACACACGAGTGTCGACGCTCGGCGCCAGCCAGCATCGCCGGAGCGCCAAGCAGGGCATGTTGGCGTTGCTCAAGCACACGACCCGCCTGCTGCCCACGCGCCGAGGCGAGCATCGTGAGCAGACGTTCGCAACAGCGCACTGGTGGCGGCTCGCGTGGTATCGCCGTCCCGGCGTACGTGTTGTCGCGGCTGTGCGTGCTGGCCGGGGCGGCGGTGGTGGCCGCCGAGCTGCGCGTCGACGCCAACCTCGCCGACGAACGCGGGCTGCCGCTCGCCGACCCGCACATCATCGACGGCCGGCCACTAGCACCGGCAGCGCCGTGCGGCCGATGCTCGACGTGCTCACGTCGTGGGACGGCCTGTGGTACATGGACATCGTCCGCAACGGCTACCCGCGCGTCGTGCCGCCCGACGTGACGTACCACATGGACGAGGCGCGGGCGGCCTTCTTCCCGCTGTTCCCGATGCTCGGGCGCGCGTTCGACCTCGTGCTGCCCGGGCGGCGACAGCATGGCCGTGCTGGTCATGAACACGATCTTCGGGTTCGTCGCCGTGGTGCTGATCGGGTGTGCTCGGTCGAGCGCCTGTACGGCGAGCGGGTCGGGCGCACCACCACCACGCTGGTGGCGCTGTTCCCCGGCAGCTTCGTGCTGACCTTCGCCTACAGCGAGGCGCTGATGCTGATGCTGGCGGCGGCGGCGATGTTGTGCCTGCTCGATCGGCGCTGGCTGCTGGCCGGGGTGTTCGCGGCGCTCACCACGGCGACCCGGCCCAACGGTGTGGCGATCGTCGCTCAGCTGCGTCGTCGCCGCCTTCTTCGCGATCCGCGACGACCGCGACTGGCGTGCGTTGTCGGCGGTGTTGCTGGCGCCGATCGGCTTCATCGCGTTCCAGATCTGGCTCGGCCAGCACACCGGCGAGGCGGGTGCGTGGTTCCGGGTCCAGCGCGAGGCGTGGGGCGAAGGCGCCAGCTTCGGGTGGACGGCGGTCAAGAACACTGCCGAGGCGATCACGCAACCGCTCACCTCGCCCACCGACACGATCACCGCCGTCAGCGTGGTCGCCACCGTCGTGCTGCTGTGGATGGGATGGAGGGCGCGCATGCCGGCTGTTCCTCAACGCCTACTCGTGGACGGTCGTGGCGCTGATGCTGGCTCCGGCGACGGTGACCGCCCGACCGCGCTTCCTGTTCACGGCCTTCCCGCTGCTGATCGGCGCCGCGGTGTGGTTCGAGCAGCGCCATCGCACCGACGATCGATCGTGGGCGCTGACGATGGCCGCCTGCGGGGCCGGGTTGGTCGCGCTCACCGGCCTGTACGGCGTGTTCGGCGCGATCCCGTGAGCGATCTCGGTGAGCGACGCGGCAGCGACCGCGCCGTCGCCCGACGCGGTGGCGCAGGCCGATCGTCGCGGCGACGGCCGCACTGGCGGTGCTCGCGTACCTGCCCGCGCTGACCGCCGCGCCCGGCCGGATGCCGGCCGACAGCAAGCTCTACCTGTACCTCGATCCGGGCCGCTTCCTCGGCGACGCCGCCTCGAGCTTCGACCCGCGCCAGTTCGCCGGATGGGTGCCGCACCAGCACATCGCCTACCTGTGGCCGGCCGGGCCCGTGGTACTGGCTGTTCGAGCAAGCTGCGCGTCCCCGACTGGATCGCCCACCGGCTGTGGATCGGCACGCTGCTGCTGGCCGCCGGGCTGGGCGTGCGGTGGTGTGCTCGCCTGCTCGGGCTCGGCAGCTGCGGCAGCATTCGTCGCCGCCGTCGTCTACCAGACCAGCCCGTACGTGCTGCCCGTACGTGTCGCGGACCTCGGTGATGCTGCTGCCGTGGGCCGGGCTGGGATGGATCGTCGGGTTCACGGTCCTGGCCACGCGCCGTCGGACGCTGGCGCGATCCGGCGGCGCTCGCGCTGCGTGGTGTTCACGGTCGGGGCGGTCAACGCCACGGCGTTGGCGATGATCGTGCCCGCCCCCGTGCTGTGGATCGTGCACGCCGTGTGGCAGCGCTCGCATGACCTGGCGCCAGGCGCTGCTGGTCGTCGGGCAGGGTCGTCGGTGCTGACCGTGCCGGTGTGCCTGTGGTGGGTGGCGATGCTCGTGATCCAGGGCCGCTTCGGCGCCGAGGTGCTCCCCTACTCCGAATCGCTCGGCCGACGTCTCGCTGACGTCGACCGCGCCAGAGGTGTGGCGCAGCCTCGGCTACTGGCTGTTCTACGTCCGCGACCCGTATGCCGCGACCACGACCGAATCGCTGCGCTACCTGTCGTCGTCGCTGCGTCGATCTTCATCAGCTACATCGTGCCGATCGTGTGCCTCGTCGGGCTGGTGTGGGTGCGCTGGGCGCACCGCCGGTTCGCGGCCCTGCTGGTCGCCACCGGCGCCCTGCTCGCGGTCGGCGTGCACCCGATCGACGACCGGTCGCCGCTGATGCGGCTGCTCGCCGGCGACGACGAGAGCGGGCTGGCGCTCGCCCTGCGCAGCAGCACGCGCGCCCTTCCGGTGATGAACCTCGGCTTGGCGTTGCTCGCCGGTTCGCTCGTCGCGGCCAGCGCAGGCGCTGCCGCATTCCCAGGCTCGACCTGGCACCCGCAGTTCGTCGCCGCGGGCGCGATCTGCGCGGTGGCGATCGTCAATCTGCCCTCGCTGTGGACCGGGGCCTTCGTCGACCCAGCGCTCGAGCGCGACCAGGACCCGCCCCAGGCCTGGCTCGACGCGTCGGCGTCGCTCGACGCGGGCACGACGTCGGGCCGTGTGCTGCAGCTGCCTGGCGCCGAGTTCGGCGCCTTCCGGTGGGGATACACGGTCGATCAACCGCTGCCGGGGCTCACCGACAAGCCGCTCGTCACGCGCGACCTGCTGCCGCTCGGATCGCCGGCGGCGATGGACCTGTTGTACGCCCTCGACGATCGGGTCCAGGACGGGGTCTTCGAGCCCGCCTCGTTGGCACCCGTCTCACGCTGGCTCGGCGTCGACACCGTCTGGGTCGCCAACGACCTCGCCTTCGATCGCTTCCGCACGGCCCGTCCGCAAGAGCTCACCGAACAGGTCGACGGGGCGCCCGGTGTCGGCGAGCCGCTCCACCTCGGCCCGGTCGAGCCCAACCTTCCGCGGGTGCCGATGACCGACGAGCAGCGCGCTGGCCGACCCCGCCGCGACAGCGCCGGTGGCAACTGTCGACCTCTATCCGATCGAGCCGCCCGGAGCCGTGGTGCGCGCCGAGGACCAGGAGGTTGTCGTGTCCGGGAGCGGGGACGGGCTCGTCGACCTTGCCGCCGCCGGGCTGCTCGACGGGAGCGAGCTCGTCCGGTACAGCGCCTCGCTCGACTCCGAGGACCTGAACGAGGCACTCACCGAAGCGTCACGACTGTTCGTCACCGACTCGAACCGTGACCGGGCCCGCCAATGGCGGAGCTCGCAGGACACCACCGGGTACACCGAGTCCGACCAGCCGGAGCTCGAACTGTTGCGCGACGTCGCATCCGATGCCACCCTGCCGGTGTTCGCCGACCGTGACGAGCGCGTCGATCCGGCGACTCAGACGCTCGCCCGCCAGGTCGGCCCGGTCACGGCGACGGCCACGTCGTACGGTGAGCCGTTCGCCTACCTGCCGGAGCACAGGCCCTACATGGCGATCGACGGCAACCCGGCCACTGCCTGGACGGTGGGCGAGCACGCCAACCCGATCGGTGAGCGGATCCGGCTGCACCTCAGCCAACCGCTGCGCTCGATCAATCTCGTGCAGGCCTCGGCGGCCGGGCGAGCGGCGGATCACCGCCGTGTCGGTCAGTGACCCCGAGTTCGCCGGCGCTGACGCAACGCATCGAGCTGACCGACGAATCGATCACCACGGCCGGGCAGCCGATCGACGTTCCCGACGGTGCCAGCACGATCGACATCACGATCGAGGCGATCGGAGGCGGGACAGCGGGTGCCCCATCCGCAGTCGCTGGCGTGGGGTTCGCAGAGATCATCACGCAGCTCCCGTCGACGCTCGAGGTCGTGCGCGTGCCGACCGACGCACTGGCTGCGGTCGCCCCGACCACGCCCATCTCGCTCGCCCTCTCGCGGCTGCGTGTCGATCCGATGGATCGCTGGCGCAGCGACCCCGAACCGACGCTGATCCGTGAGTTCGAGCTCGCGTCCGATCGCACCATGACGCCGACGGCCGAGGTCCGCGTCGACCGTCGAGCATCCGACGAGGCGCTGGCGGCGATGTTCGGATGGCCGGCCAGGGCGTCGAGTCGGCTCACCGGTTCCGTCGCCAATGTCGGCGCGGCGGCGATCGACGGCGACGACAGCACGGCGTGGATCACCGCCTTCGGCGAGGCGCTCGGGGCGACGCTCACGATCGACGCCGTCTCGGCGCCGATCGATCACATCAGCGTCCGGCAGCCGGCGGGCGAGTTCAGCCGGATCACCGAGCTGATCGTTCGCGTCGCTGGTGATGAGCGCTACGTCTACCTCACCCCCGAGGCCGACGGGTCGACGGGCTCCCGGATCGTGCCGCCGTTGCCGGCCGGCACCGTCGAGGTCGTGATCGCCGCCATCGATCAGGCCACCACCCTCGACCGCCGGCATGCCGACGTGGTCGAGCTCCCTTCGGCGATCTCCGAGCTCGTCCTGCCAGGTCTGCCGGCGGTCCAGCCCCCGGCGAGCACATCGGCAACGGCAGAGTGCGCCCCGATCGTGGCGATCGATGGTGTCGACCAGGGGTTCACCTTCGCCCTCAGCGTCTCCCAGGCGATCGACGGTGAAGCGGTCGTCGCCACACCGTGCACGCCCTCGATCGACCTCGCCGCCGGAGCGCACCGCGTCGAGTCGCGTCACGTCGGCGTGCCGGTCCAGGTCGACCGGATCCTGCTCTCGGACACATCGGATGCAGCGTCACCATCGCCCACCCCAGCCGCGGCGCAGGCCCGCGTCACCGAGGATGGACGGCGCCAGCGCACGATCGAGGTCTCGGGATGCATCGACGGCTGCTGGCTCGTGCTGGGTGAGGGCTACAACACGGCGTGGAGCGCCGAGACCGCGGACGGCACACTCGGCGAGCCACAGCTCGTCGACGGCGGCTTCAACGGCTGGTGGATCGAACCATCCGACGGCCCCGTCGAGGTCGTCGTCGCCTGGACCGAGCAGGGTCCGCTCAACGTAGCGATGGCGGTCTCGTTGATCGGGGTGATCGCCGCCGTCGTGTTGCTGGTGCTCGACCGCCGCCGGCGCCCGCCCGAGATCATCGACGAGCAGGCCGATCCCGAGTTCATCACCGACGATCGGAGTTCTGTCGCTGCCGCCGGGCGGTCGCGATCGCGGTCGCCTGGACGGCGCTGTCGGCTCTCCTCGTCGCACCCGAGTGGGCGCTCGTCGGCGCCGTGGCGGGCGGAGTCGTCGTGGCCCTGCGCCGCCGACGCATCGTCGAGCTCACCGCATGGGCCACGCTCGTCGCCGTCGGCGCGCTCGTGACGGTGCGTGAGCGCCGCAGCGCGCCGGCACCGAACGGCGGTTGGCCGGGCGTGTTCGAGTCGTGGCACCGGCTCGCCTTGTTCGCCGTGGTGAGCGTGCTCGTCGCGTCGTTGTTCGCGCTCGATGCTCAGCCGGCTGATCGGCCGGCGAGCGCCGACGACGACTCCCCGACTGAATCGTCACTGGCGTTCGAGGACGAACGCCACTGGCCGCTCGCCACCCACGAACGCCACGACGCTCGGATCACCCTCGAGGGCCAACGCCGAGTCGCCACTGACCATTCGCAGCCGTTGCTGCTCCGTGCCGTCGCTGACGCGGCGCGCTCCGAACCTGCGCTCCTGAAGTGGTTCGGCGAAGCGGAAGTCGATGTCGTGGCCCTGCATGGCGACCAGCGTCGGGTAGGTGTAGCGGATGGCCGAAGTACATCGCCGAATCGTCGATCAAGATCGGGCCGCCGTCGGCCACCGAGCCGAGCACGGGCTCGAGTTGATCGAGGACCGAGGCCACGTTGCGCTGCTCCGAGAGGTAGCGGTCGGCGCCGTCGGTCTGCACCGACCGGGGGAGGTTGCCAACGGCAGTGAGCGCGCACACCGACAGCGCAACCGCCACGAACTCACGCTGGATCGGCCGGCTGGTGGTCTCCTGCCGGGCCGTGATCCACCGGCCTGCGCCGATCAGAACGAGCATCAGGATGAACGTGCCGGTCGCCCACAACCAGCGATAGTTCATGACGGCATAGCCGAACGCGGTCCGCGGGAGCAGGGCCGCATCGAGCACGCCGGCCAGCACCGCCACCACCGCGACGACGACGCCGGCCGCCGGGATCCAGCCCTTCGATCGAACCGTCCGCACGGCGTACACCGCGGCTGCGGCCAGGGCGCCCCAGAACACGATCAACTGCCACGCCGGGGCGAACCGCATCTCGGTGTCGAACTCCTGGTACCCGGGGCGGGTGAACATGTGCACCGACACCAGCGCGGCGGCGACCATGCGTGCTCCGGCGGTCAGACCGGCACGACCGGCATCCCCCGAACCGAACAACACGTGCCCGAGGTTGCCGTAGCCGGAGAACTGATCGATCAGGGTCTGCACCCACAGCACGGCGAGCAGCGCACCGGACACCACCAACGGCCGGGTGCCCCCGCGTCCGGCTCCGGCTCGCGTGGTGACGACCTGCCCGACCACCATCACCGCCCCCAACGCCGCCACCAGGACGGGATACGAGAGATGGGTCTGGGCGACGAGGCTGGCCGCCGCCACCGCCACCACGATCGCCCACCGATCGCCGGTGGCGACCGCCCAGGCGGCGACCAGCAGGCACAGATACGGGAGGATCAGGAACTGGTGCTGGCGGGGCGTGATCAGCATCTCCGAACCCATCGTCCAGGTCAGCAGCCCGACGGCGCACATCGCCGGGAGCACCGACCGCTCGCCGGCGGTGCGCCGCACGAGCCAGGCGATGGCGACGATGGCGGCGATGTTGACCACGGCGACACCGATCGCTGTCCCGCCCATCGGTGTGAACCGCGTGAACGGCGCCAGCAGGTCGGCCTGGATCGGCCCGAGGTTGTTGATCGGCGTCTCCATGTCGAGCGATCCCGACGACCACGCCCCGAGCAACGGATGGCTCGCCGTGAGCACGTCCCGGGAGCGCACCGTGAAGTAGGCGTCGTCACCGGCGGGCACCCAATCGCCCGACGGCGGCGCGGATCGCGGCCAGGGCGATCGGGAAGCACACGATGACGACCGGCGCCCAACGGCGCACGAGCGACGAGGAGGTGATCTGGGTCAGGAGTTGGCGCATGTCGCACGTGCAAATGAGCGGCCGTACCGACCGTGCAGACGGTCTACTCGATCAGCCTAGGTCCGGTACCATCCCACCCTCGTGAGCGACGGAACCGGCGAGCAGCGGTCGCCGGGCGTCCGTCGGGTCCTCGAATCCCCGTTGCTGTTCGCCGGGCTGGTCGTGCTGCCGCTCGTGCTCGCCGCCGTCGTGCTCACGCAACGGCCGTGGGCGCCGGTGCTCGACATGGCGATGACCGAGCTGCGGGTGCGCGACGTCGGAGGCTCGCACACCCCGCTGATCGGCCTGCCCGGCCGGATCGGCAACTTCCCCGATCAAGGCAGCCACCCGGGCCGGCGTCGTTCTACATGCTCGCCCCGTTCTACCGATTGGCGGGCTCGACGGCGTACGGGCTCGAGCTCGGCAGCGTCGTGATCAACAGCGTGACGATCGCCCTCGTGGTGTGGATCGGTCACCGCCGGGCAGGGCTCACCGGAGCGGTCGTGTTCGGTGCGCTCGCCGCAGTGGCCGTGCGCGGCTACGGCATGACCGTGCTGACCCACCCGTGGAACCCGTACTTCCCGGTGCTGCTGTGGCTGCTCGTGCTCGTCGCCGCATGGTCGGTGCTGATGGGCGACTACTGGATGGCGACGATCGTCGTCGTCGCCGGCTCGATCGCGGCCCAGACACACGTGCCATATCTGCTCAACGCGCTCGCGATCTGTGGATTGGTGTTGGGCACGATGGCGTGGCGGATGCGCCGGCCGGACGCACGACCCACGGTCAAGCGCCCGCTGATCGCATCGGTGGTCATCGGCGCCGCCATCTGGGTGCCGGCCTTCGTCGATCAGCTGATCCGCGATCCTGGCAACATCCGCATGCTGGTTCGTCATTTCGCGTCGGAGCCACCCGAGCCGGCGATCGGGCTCGGCACCGGCGTGCGGCTGTTCTTCCGCCACCTCGACGCACCGGCTGCGATGATCGACCTGTTCCTCCACGGCGACGCCTTCGTGCACCGGTCCGGTCTGCCGGGCGGCAACGGCTTGCTCGGCGCGGTGGTGTTCGTCGTCTGGATCGTCGCCGCCGTCGTCGCTCATCGAGGCCGGCACGTGCCGCTGATGATGCTCAACCGCGGTGATCGGGGTGGCACTCGTTGCCGGTGCCTTCTCGATGGTCCGGATCTTCGGCAAGGTCTGGTACTACCTCACGTTGTGGGCGTGGGGCACGACGCTGCTCGTGGTGCTGTCGATCGTGTGGACCGCGTGGTGGTGGATCCGCCGGCACGTACCGGCCGGCCGCCCCGTCGACCGACGGTGGGTGGTCGTGGCCGCGGCAGCCGTGATCGTGGTCTGCACGTCGATGTCATTGGGAGCCGCCGTCGAGCACGAGGTGCCCGAGCACCAGCTCTCCGACGGGTTGCGAGCGGTGATCCCGGCGACCGAGGCGGCGCTCAACGACGGCGTCGGCCCGGCGGTCGGTCCCGACGGGCGCTATCTCGTCTTCTGGCAGGACTCGGTGTTCATCGGTGCCCAGGGCTACGGCCTCGTCAACGAGCTGGAACGGGCCGGGTTCGACGTGGGGGTGCACGAGACGTGGCGGGTGCCGGTGACCCCGCACCGCGTGTTCCCCGCAGGGACCTACGACGCCGAGGTGCACCTCGTGTCCGGCCACTACATCGACGATTGGCGTGAGCGCGACGGCTACGTCGAGGTGGTCGTCGACGACGTCCGTACCGAACAGGAGCGCCGCCGGTTCCTCCAGCTCCGAGCGGACGTGATCGTCCGGCTGATCCAGCTCGACCGGGCCGACCTGGTCGACGAGATCGACGTCAACCTGTTCGGCGCCTCGCTCGATCCGGATCTGCCCGACGACGTGATCGCCGACATGAGCGAGATGCTGCTGCTCGCAGAGCCGGTGGGGATCTTCCTGGCCCCGCCCGACAGCACGTTCTGAGCCGCCTCAGCGTGCGCACGCCGAGGCGGGGGTGGCCACCAACAGGAACGTGCTGTTGACGCGCTCGACGATGTCGTCGGTGGCGGCGACCGCAGTCAACATCGCCGACGTCGGCTCGATCCTGCCCTCGTTCACGAGCACCGGAAGCAGCGCCTGGGCGACCACTCGGAACGCGTCGTCATGGTTGCCCGCCACGGCCGATTCCGTCAGCAGGCGCACCTCGTCGGGCAGCCCCTCGACGTTCACCTCGCGACCCCCTGAGGCGAGATCGGCGACGGCGGCGTCGATCACGCTGTCGACAAGCGCCTCCTGCTCGGGCGAGACAGCCGATCGCAGCGACACCACACAGCCTTCGCCGCCGTACAGCAGGGCATCGCTGCGCTCGTACTGACGGACGTGCGTGGGCTCCTCTCCATCGCCCCGCCGCCCCTCACCGAACTGGCGCACCATCACCTCGTCCTCGAATCGGAACTCGATGCCGAGCTCGCGCAGACGCATCATCACGGCCGAGCTGTAGGGCTCGAACACCCGGATGTTGTCGACGTCGTACACGACCGGCTGGTCGGGCTCGAACCCCGACAGGTCGTCGAACGTGCGATGCAGCGTGTCGGCCGCCGCCCGGTCGGCGGTGGGCCCGAGATCGTGGGCGTAGTACGGCAGGTTGGCGAGCGTCATCACCGCGATCGCGACGAGGATCGCCACGTCGAGCCAGCGCCGCCACCGGAGCGCCTCCGGCCAGCGCTCCGACGCCCACTCGACGACTCCCCAGGCGATCGTGACGTGGACGATCACCGACAGCGCGAACAACCACCGCACCTGATGGTTCTTGAGCCCGGTCACGGTCACCGCCTGGATCGCCAGGCCGGCGACGGCGACGACGATCATCACGATCGACACCACCGCCGCCCATCGCGCGAGGCGCTGCTGCGGCCGCCGCAGCACGGCAACGAGGACACCGAGCACCGCCATCACCAGCGCCAGCGACAGCACGGCGGTCACCGGTCCGGGGAGCCCGGGGATGAACAGCCGGGGGCCGTCCGGCGTCTGGGTGAGCTCGGTCGAGATCACGGAATCGACGTAGCCGAACCGGGTCCAGAACGGCGGGAGCGATGTGACGGCGGCGACGATCTTCACCGAGGCACCGGCACCGACGGTCAGGTCGCCTTCGCCGGCGTGGGTGGCGAGCCGCTGCAGGTTGCCTTCGCCGCGACCGAAGCACTGTTCCCACAGCGGCTGCACCCAGGCGGCGACGGTCACGACGACGGTCCAGAGGAACGTGCGGGTGGCGACGAGCCGGCGACCGAGTCGACTCCACGACTCGTCGCCGCGCTGGTGGAGAGTCCTCCGCACGATGGCGACGGTGACGACCACGCCCAGTGCGGCGATCACGTACACGTACGCGACGTGGGTCTGCACGACGAGGGATGCGACGCCGACCCACACCGGCAGCAGGCGCGTGTCGCCGCTCGCCACTGCGATCGTGAGCACGACCACGAGGCAGAACGGCAGCAACAGTGCGTGCGGTTGCCAGATGTCGATCAACAGTTCGCTGCCCATCGACCACATCAGCGCCGACACCAGCAGCAACATCCAGCGTTCGGTCCGCCAGCCGCCGATCCGGGCGCCGACGAGCGATCGTCCCGACCGCAGCGGCGGCGTTGATCGTGCCGATCGCGATCGCCGTGCCGGCGCCGATCCCGAAGGCCCGCCCGAAGGTCCACATGAACGGGGCGGCGAGGTCGTAGTACAGCGGTCCGGGATTGTTGACGTCGATGCCGAGCGCCAGCGACGCCGACGTCCACGACCCGAGCAACGGATGATGCGCGGTTCCGACATCGGCGGCACGGACCGCCAGCAGCGCGGCGTCGCCGACCGGGATCCAGTCGTTGGACAATGCACGCACGACGGCGACGACGATCGGGAGCAGCACCACGATGCGGGCCGCCCAGCGCCACGCGAGGCTCGGTTCCTGGTCTTCCTCGCGCTGCACTACCAGGGATGACTCGGTCATGGTTGAGGGCTGACCGGCGTCACGGGACCGTCGGCTGCTGCTGGGCGAGACTGTAGCCTCCGCCCACATGGATCTCTCGGAACGCGGCTCGGCGACCGGCCGCCATCCGTGGGAGATCGAACGGTTCCGGGCCTACCGGCAGATCCTCGACGATCACGGCGCGCTGTCGGCGCGGCGCGTGCTCGATGTCGGTGCCGGAGACGGATGGTTCGGCGAGTCGCTGCTGTCATCGCTCCCCGATGCGCAACAGATCGTGTGCTGGGACATCAACTACAACGAGCTCGAGCTGGCGACCGACGATCCGCGGGTGGTGCGCACCTCCGTCGTTCCCGAACCTGGCTTCGACCTCGTGCTCGTGCTCGACGTGCTCGAACACGTCGAACACCCGCAGGACTTCATCCGCGACCAACTGCACCCACTCACCGCTCCGGGCACACCGGTGCTCGTCGGCGTCCCCGCCCATCCGCGATTGTTCGGCGATCACGACCGGGCGCTCGGTCACTTCCGCCGCTACCGACCGGATCAGCTGCTGGCCGAGGTCTCGGACTGGATCGACGTCGTCGACCACGGTCCGCTGTTTCCGAGCCTCGTCCCGCCGCGAGCGGCGGCGATCGCCGTCGAGCGCCTTCGCCATCGCCGCACTCCCCAGCCGCACGCCGCCACCCACGGTGTCGGTGAATGGCACCACGGTCCCGCCACCACCCGGTTGATGTGCCGGCTGCTCGCCACCGACGCGATCGTCACCCGGCGCCTCGGTCACCTGGGTCAGCGGCTCTGGGGGCTGTCGCACTGGGTGTTCGGACCCGCTCGATGAGCGTCGCCATCGTCGTCCCGTGCTTCAACGAGGCGGCCCGCATCACCCCGGCTGCGTTCCAACGACTGACGCTTGCCGTCGATCAACTGATCCTCGTCGACGACGGATCGACCGACGCCACCGCCGAAGCGCTCGACTCCGTTGCCGCCGCCGCACCCCCTGGCACGGTCGAGGTGATCCGCTTGGATCGAAATCGCGGGAAGGCCGAAGCCGTGCGGACCGGTCTGGTGGCGGCGAGCGACGGGGCCGCCATCGTCGGTTACTTCGACGCCGACTTCGCCACGCCGGTCAGCGAGCTCGAGCGGCTGATCCGGGTGATCGTCGATCGACCGGAACTGCAGGCTGTGCTCGCCAGTCGCGTGGCATTGCTCGGCCACTCGATCGACCGACGTGCGGCACGCCACTATCTCGGCCGGATGTACGCCACCGCCGCCAGCCTGGCGTTGTCGGTGCCGGTGTACGACACGCAGTGCGGCGCCAAGCTGTTCCGCGCCGGCCCCACGCTCGCAGCCGCCCTCTCCACGCCGTTCCCCGACCCATGGTCGTTCGACGTCGAGCTGCTGGCACGCCTGTTGTACCCCGCCGACCACGTCCCACCGCTGCGGCCCGACGAGATCGTCGAAATGCCGCTGCTCGAGTGGCGGGATGTGGGCGGGTCGAAGCTCGACCCGGCCGCGGCGTTGCGCTCGCTGGCAGCCCTCGGCGGTGTCAGGCGCAGGATCGCCGCCCGTCGGCAGGCCGGGTCAGCGCGCCCGGCGCCGTAGCCGCAGCGTGTCGGCGATCCCCCACTTGGTGACGAGCAGCATCGACTCGACGATGATCCGACCCGACATCTTCGACTTGCCGTGGGCGCGGTCGCGGAACACGATCGGGGTCTCGACGATCCGGTACCCGTGCCGTGTCAGACGCCGCACGAGCTCGGTGAGGAAGGCGTAGCCCTCGGCCGAGGTGTCGTCGGGGCGAATCGCCTCGAGCGCCGACGCGCGATAGGCGCGATAGCCCGAGGTGCAGTCGTGGGGGCTCAGTCCGAGCAACAGCCGCGTGTAGCCGTTGCCCCACTTCGAGAGCAGTTGCCGCCGCACCGGCCAGTCGGTGGTGCCTCCGCCGCGGACGTAGCGCGACCCGATCACGGCGTCGGCTCCGGCATCGATCAGCGCCAGCATGCCTGGGATCTCGGCCGGGTCGTGACTGAGATCGGCGTCCATCGACACCACCACGTCGTAGGCCTCGCCGTCCTCGGCATCGAGCACCCGTCGGAAGCCGGTCCGGTAGGCGCTGCCGAGTCCCGCCTTGGCGTCGCGCTGCAGCACTTCGACGCCGCCGAGCTCGTCGGCGAGCGAGCGAGCAAGGTCGGCCGTGCCGTCGGGGCTGTTGTCGTCGACCACGAGCACCTGAATGTCGGCGCTGACCGATCGCAGGGAGCGCAGGAACGGCTCGATGTTGTCGCGTTCGTTGTAGGTCGGCAGGACGATGACGGCGCGCACAGCGGCCAGACGCTACTGCGTCACCGCTGGTGTTCGACGACGGCGGCGTGCAGGCACGACATCACACCGAGCGCCGAGGCATCCCACGTCAGCGTGCGAGCTCGCGTCAACGCAGCCTCCGCCAGCGCGACCCGGCGTGCATCATCGGTGAGCAGGTCGGCGACCGCGGTGCCCAAGTCGTCGGGTTCGACCAGCACCCCCGTCACCCCGGCCACGACGCTGCTGCGATGGCCCCGGATGTCGGTGGCGACGGCCGGCGTTCCGCAGGCCGCGGCCTCGGTGAGGCTCAGCCCCCATCCTTCGGCGAGCGAGCCGCTCACCACCAGCCAGGCACGGCGGTATTCGGCGACCAAGGCGCGGCGTTCGATCCAGCCCGCCAGGCGGATCCAGTCGGTGGCACCGGCGGCGTCGATCCGACGCTGCAGCTGCTCGCGCAGCGGTCCGTCGCCGATGATCGTGAGTGTCAGCCCGTCGACTCGCCGGCGGGCCTCGATCGCGGCATCGATCACGAGCTCGAACCGTTTCACCGGAGCGAGCCGGCCGACAGCGACCAGCGATGGCCGCGGCGAGCGCTCACCGCCGGGTGAGAAGAACTCGTCGACGCCGTTCGGGAAGGCCTTCACGCGATCGGCCCGGAACCCCAGCTCGAGCAGCTCCTCGCGGGTGGCATCCGACGGGGTGACCGTCAGGCCACGCCGGTAGAACGGCGGGGCGATGCGGGCCTCGAGCACCCGCCCGAACCCCGCCAGCGGCCCCGGCAGGATCTGGCCCCACATCGGGCCGTGCACGTGATGGAGGATCGTGATCCGAGGCCGGCGGCACCAGACCGGCGAGAACCAGGGCACACCGTTCCAGATCTCGACGAGGGCGTCGTAGCGACCCATGCGGCGGGTGAGCTCGGAGACGATCGTGCGCGGGAACACCGAGTAGCGGCTGCCGCGCCGCACCACCGCGTACCCGTTGCGTTGCGCCGTGGCGGGCAGGCCGGTCGCGGCCGAGGTGCGGTGCAGGACGTCCAGTCCGAGCTCGGCCCAGCGGCTCATGAACTCGTCGGCGTGGACCTCCGATCCCCCCGCATCCGGATCGTCGAGGTCGCGCCAGGCCAGCACGTGCACGCGATGGATGCCGCGTCGCTTCAGATCGTCGACGAACCAGCCGAGGTCGGCGTCGGAGGGGGCGGAGTCGGCCGGAACCACGCAGCAGACGATAGGCGGGGCCGCCGACGACCGGCGGGTACCCGGCAAATCCGGCGCTGCTGGCTACCGTGTCGCCGTGCCAGACGACGCGCCGGTCCCGTTCGTGCTGGGCGGCCCGTTGCGATTGCGTCTCGACCGCGCCGCCCGCGCCGGAGTGCTGTCGATCCTCACGATCTGTGTCGCCATCGCCCTCCCGGTGCGGGGCCTCTACAAGGCCACGGGGTCCTCGATGGAAGAGGGCTTCATGATCGTGTTCCCGCGCCTCGTGCAACAAGGCAAGGTGCCCAACGTCGACTTCCTCCACCTCTACGGTCCGGCGTCGCTCGACGCGCTCGCCGTCTGGTACCGGATCTTCGGCGACTCGCTCGAGAGCCAACGCACGTTCGGGCTGCTGCAGCACATCGGGATCATCTTCGCCGTCTACGCGCTCGCCCGAGTGGCCGGCCATCTCGCAGCCACCGGAGCCGCCCTCGTCGCCACCGTGCTGATCGTCACGCCGATCGGCTTGTCGGCGTTGGCCTGGCACGGCGCACTGGCGCTCGGCCTGTGGGCGGTCGTGTTCGCCGCCCGCGCCCGTCAGCGCCAGGGTGATCTCGTCAGCTGGTGGTGGGCCGGCGGCCTGGCCGGCCTGGCGCTCGGGTACCGGCCCGATCTGGCGTTGGCACTGGCGCTGGCGCTGGGATGGGCGGTCTGGCGGCGGCGATCGGCGTTGCTGACCCTGCTGGCCGGGGCCTTCGTCGGCCTCCTCCCGATGTGGTGGCACCTGATCGACGCCGGTCCCAGGGCTTCGGTCGAGGGGATGCTGATCGATCCCGTGGTGCGCCTGCGACCCGGCCGCGAGCTCCCGCGTCCTCCCAGTTGGGGGATCATCGACGGCGCCCTGCAGGCGGTCGCCGAGGGAGTTCCGCCGGCCTGGCCGTTGCCGGCAATGGCCGCCAACCATCAGCTGTTCCTGTGGTTCTTCGCCGTCGATCGTGCTCGCCGCCGCGGTACCGGCCGGCGCGTGGTGGATGTTGCGTCGCGGCACGGGTCCGAGCGCAGCGGCAGGGACGTTGTTGGCGGCCGGGCTGTTCGGGCTCGGGATCCTGCCGCAGGCGCTGCAGCGTCCC
This sequence comes from Ilumatobacteraceae bacterium, assembly GCA_963850755.1. Classification (GTDB taxonomy): domain Bacteria; phylum Actinomycetota; class Acidimicrobiia; order Acidimicrobiales; family Ilumatobacteraceae; genus Ilumatobacter. The sequence goes on from CAWKMO010000011.1 coordinate 158,483, forward strand.
GATTCGACGCACCTGGCGTGGGTCGCCGTCGTGTCGTGGTCGTTGCTGGTGCCGCTGATCGCGTTGTGGCGCGTCGGCGATTCACCGGTGTCGGTTGGTCGCTCGCTGGGTGCCACGTGCATCGTCGGCGTGCTGATGCTGGTCGTGTGTCCCTTCTACACGTACCGGCACCATCTGCTGCACACGCGTGTGTCGCTCGGCGACCTTCCGGTTCCGTTCCTCGTCGAACGCGACGGGCGGCGATTCTGGTTCGGCGATGGCTCGGTGGCCAGCGCGCTCAACGAGATGATCCCGGAACTGGAGGCCCGATCGCAGCCGGGCGACCGCTTGATCGTCGGACCCGCCGACCTCAGCCGCACGATCTACAGCGACGTGTCGGTGTACTACCTGTTCCCCGAGTTGGTGCCGGCGACGCGCTACATCGAGATGGATCCGGGGCTCGCAGACCGCGAGGGCTCGGGGCTGGCGGACGACATCGCCACCGCCGACTTCCTGGTGCTGACCAACATCTGGACCGGCTGGAACGAGCCCAACGCCTCCGACGAACACCTCAGCGACGAGCACAACCAGGCGGTCGCCGACAACTTCTGCCTGGTCGGGCAGTACGAGGACAACCTCGTGCTGCTGTTCGAGCGCTGCGAGGGCGGCGGCGGCATCAGCCCCGCCGACATCACCGGCCGCTACCCAATCCCTCCGGAGGCGCAGCCCTAACCGAGCGGCAGGCGGCGGAAGATCGCTCGTGGCGTGTGGCGCAGGCCGATGAAGACGTAGCGCAGCTTGCCGGGGGCCCACACCGTGTGCTTGCCGGCGCGCATGCCGGCGACGGCGATCTCGGCGACCTGTCGCGGCGTGGCGGCCATCGGCGCCGACTTGCGCCCGCGCGGTCATCTTGGAGTGGACGAACCCGGGTCGCACCACGGTGACCCGCACGCCGGTGCCGGCGAGCGCGTCGCCGAGCCCCTGGGCGAACGTGTCGAGCCCGGCCTTCGACGAGCCGTACACGTAGTTGGTGGCACGCCCACGCTCGCCGGCCACGCTCGACAGCACCACGATGTGGCCGTGGCCCTGGCGCCGCATCTGCCCCGCCAGAGCGATCATCGAGCTGACGCCACCGGTGTAGTTGACGTGCACCGCTTCCGCCGCGGCCTGCGGGTCGTCGTCGAACTCGCTCCTGCGATCCGAGCACGCCGAACGCCACGATCGCCACGTCGAGGTCGCCGTGACGCTCGGCGAGGTCGTCGCACGAACCGCTCGTGGCTGGCGGTGTCGGCGGCGTCGAACGGCACGACGTCGACGGTGAGGCCGTCGCCGGCGAAGCGTTCGGGCTGCGCCGTCGTCGGGGTGCCGGCAGGCGAGCACGAGCGTGCGCGTCGACCGGCGCCAGCAACTCCTCGACGATCGCCCGCCCGATCTCACTCGTACCGCCGAGCAGCACGATCGTCTGTGGTTCCTGAAGTGCGTTCTGCATGTGTCCCGTACTGCGCCGGTGAGGTGAGGCCGAGGCGTCGGCTGAGGTCGCTCGCCCAGACGCCGGTGCGGGTCGACTCGCCGGCGCACGGCGAGCCATTCGTCGAGCCGAGGGTACCCGCGTCGGACGGCGCTCGGGCGTGGTTTGGAAGTCCTTGGCCAGGTAGTGACGACCGCCGGCGTCGAGCACCAGCCGATCGAGACCGGCCAACAGGGTCGACAGCCCCGAGTGGCGAGCCGACACGTCGATCGCCAGCGTCCAACCGCCGGTCGGGAAGCTGAGCGGGCCCGGGTTGCCGGGCCCGAAGCGCTTGAGCACGGTGAGGAAGATCGGCAGCGTGGCGGCCGAGATCCGCTCGATCACCGTGCGCAGCGTGGTCTCGGCGCCGAACGGGACGACGAACTGGTACTGCAGGAAGCCTCCCCGGCCGTACACGCGGTTCCAGTCGCCGACGAGATCGAGCGGGTGGAAGTAGGCCGCGATCGATCTGCAGCTCGCCCTCGCGGAACGCCGGTGCCTTGCGGTACCAGACCTCGTTGAACGCCGCCACCGAGAGCCGGTTGATCACGCCCGGGGCCGGGACGATCGGCGGCACGTCGACCACCTGCCGGCCTGCGTACGCGAGCGGGGCGGAGGCCCGCTTGGGATCGAGCTCGGCGAGCGCTGGCGTGCTCGCCGTTGGTCAGCACGCCGCGACCGAGATGTCGCCCGCGGGCGAGCAGATCGATCCAGGCCACCGAGTAGCGGAAGTCGGCGTCGCTCTCGGACATCCGCGCCATGATCTCGTCGAGGTCGTCGATGCGACGCGTCTCGACCGACATCAGGCTGGTCTCGATCGGGATCAGGCGGAACGTGGCGTCGAGGATGATCCCGGTCAGCCCCATGCCGCCGACCGTCGCCCAGAACAGATCGGGGTCGCGGTCGGGCCCGACCTCGACGACGGTCGTGTCGGCGAGCATCATCCGATGTCGGACGACGTGGTTGCCGAACGACCCGTCGCGATGGTGGTTCTTGCCGTGGATGTCGCTGGCGATCGCCCCGCCGATCGTGACGAACCGCGTTCCGGGCGTGACCGGCACGAACCAGCCCCGCGGCACGATGATCGCCAGCAGGTCGTCGATGCTGACGCCGGCCGACACGGTGACCGTGTCCCGCGGCGTCGTCGACCTGGACGGCATCGTGCGGCGGGCTGAGGGCGATCACGTGGCCGCCGGCGTTCTGGGCCGGGTCGCCGTACGAACGGCCGAGGCCGCGGGCGATCCCGCCGCGATCGTGGCAGGTTCTTGATCGCCGCCGCCAGGCCGTGCTCGTCGACGGTGACGAGCTCGAACGAGCTCGGGGTGGCACGTCCCCAGCCGGCGAGCAAGCCCGCCGCGACGTTGTCGAACCGTCGTTCACGATCGCACCACGCTACAGACCGTCAATACGGCCACTCGGGCACGTCCCGGCCGAACCGCCGCAGCACCGATCCGAGCCCGAGCTTGAGCAGCACCTTGAGCATCACGTTCTTGACGAACCACGGCAGCTGCGCGAGTTGGCGCAGCGCGTTCGATCGCGCCGACGTCGCGTCGAGGTCGGCCCGATAGATCGGCCAGCGACCGGGAGCGGCCGACGTACCGGAACTTCGGCTCGAGCACCAGCTCGCGCAGGATCGCCAACGTCACGCCGATCGACGAGAACGAGTCGTGGATCAGCAGCGTGCCGCCGTCGGCAACGCGCTCGCCCCAGTCGCGGATGTCGGCGCGAGCGGGTGCGTAGCGGTGGGCGCCGTCGATGTACAGCACGTCGATCGTCGCCGTCGACGCGCTCCGAGCGCGGCGTCGGAGAACATCCGCAGGTGGGTGACCCGATCGGCGACGCCGGCGGCCGCCAGGTTGGCGACGAAGGCGTCGTGATCGGCGTCGGCAGCGTCCTCGAACCCGCTGATCTCCTGCGGTCCGCGGTCGTTGCCGGCGTGTGGGTCGATCGCCAACGACCTCGGCCGCCTCGGGTGCGGCGCTGGCGAGCACGATCGTCGATCGCCCCTGGAAGCTGCCGATCTCGACGATCCGCCCACGTGTCGGGCGCCTGGCGCGCGGCCGTCGTACAGCGCCTCGACCTTGACCCCGCGTCATCCATCCCTCGACGTCGGCGACGGCGAGCCAGGCCTCGTCGAACGTGCGCTCGCTCACGCGTACACCGCCAGCGCGAACACGAGCGACCCAGATCACGCCCAGCACCTGCAGCACGCGGTCGCTGGCGAACACTTCTTCCGGCGCCGCGCCGCGGCCCTGTTCGAGCACCAACGCATAGCGCAGGAAGGCGGCCAGCATCGGCACGATCGAGAGCTCGTAGAACGGGAAGTCCGATGCCGGACAGTTCCTTCGCTCGAAGGCCCACATGCAGTAGCTCACCAGCGCCGCCACCGCACGCGACCGCCAGCACGAACCGCAGGTACCCCTCGCTGTAGTCGCCGAGCGTCGCCCGCAGGCGCTCGGCGTCGTCGCCGAGCTCGCGCGCCTCGGCGAAGCGCTTGCCGGTGACGATGAACAGCGAGCCGAACGTCGTGCACAGCACGAACCAGTTCGACATCGGCACGTCGACGGCGACCGCCCCGGCGGCGGCTCGCAGCACGAACCCGGAGGCGATCGCAATCAGGTCGAGCACGGCGATGTGCTTCCAGATCGCGCTGTACGTGAGCGTGACGAGCATGTACAGGGCCACGATCGCGACCGTCTGCCAGCGCCCGGTCAGCGGCGGCGACGCCGAGCGCCGCGACGGCAGCAGCGTGCCCGACGGCCGTGCGCGGTGCGCAACGCCACGTCTCCCGAGGCGATCGGACGGAAGCGCTTGGTGGGGTGCTCGCGATCGGACTCGACGTCGAGCACGTCGTTCCAGAAGTAGGTCGCCGCTCGCCGCCAGGCACATGCGCGACGAAAGCCAGACAGCGTCATGCCCGAGCTCTCGGGCTCGTCGAGCACGCCGGCCGCGCCGGGCGCGGCGAACACGAGCACGTTCTTCGGTCCACTGCTTGGGGCGCGCGGTGCGAAGGAGGGCGTTCATGAAGTCAGTACTCCGTCGCCGCGTCAGGCGGACGTCGGAGCAACGCTATCGAGCGGCCCGGCTACCCAGACGGGATGCTCGGCGTGCCGCGAGCAGCTCACGGTCGCCGGCCGAATCGCCGTACGCCCACAGTTCGATGTCGGACCGCGTCAGGAGCTGGTCGGCCAGCCAGCGGTCGAGTCGGATCACCTTCTCGGCGGCACGGCAGTTGCGCCCGTGCCAGCCGCCGGTGCACCGACCGTCGGGGTCGACCTCGAGCCGGGTGGCGACCACCGCCGTGACCCCGAGCTGCTCGCCGACGACCTGGACGTACTGCTCGTACGAGGCCGACACGATCACGACCAGGTGCTGCTGGGCGAGGTGCCAGCCCAGTCGGGCGACGGTGTCGTCACGCAGCCCGGACTCGGCGAGCTCGTGCCCGTAGCCGGCGGCCTGGCGATTCGACGGTGGCCGCCGAGACGTCGCGAAAGACCACATCGGTGGCCAGCGACGCAAGCGATCGCGATCGCGCCGCACGAGCGCGGCGACGAGATGGTGGCCGCGCCGGGCGAGACCGGCGGCGAGCGCCCGCCGGCCCGCCACGCGCCGCAGGAACGGCACGACGGTGTCGGATCGGGTGAGCGTGCCGTCGAAGTCGAAGGCGACGACGCGTGGGCGTCACGCCGCCAGCCCGTCGAGCATGTTCCAGAACGCCGGCCAACTCTTCGAAACCACGTGCGGCTCGGCGACGACGATGCCGGGGACCACCGTGCCGAGCACGCCGAACGCCATCGCCAGCCGGTGGTCGTGGTGGGTCGCCAGCCTGACCGCCGCGCAATCGCGACGCCGAGGGCTGAACGACGCAGCCCGTCGTCGGTCTCGTCGATCGACGGCGCCGAGCGCCCGCAGCTCGCCGGCGAGGTCGCCGAGGCGGTCGCTCTCCTTGCCGCGGATGAACCCGACGCCGGTGATGCGTGTGGGCGTCTCGGCGAACAGCGCCACCACCGCCAGCGTCGGCACCAGATCGGAGATGTCGGCCATGTCGACGTCGATGCCGCGCAGCGCTGCGCTCGGCGTCGCGGCTGACGATCGGTCCGATCGGCGAGTCGCTGCGTCCGGCACCCCATCGCGGCGAGCACGTCGGCGAACCGGGCATCGCCCTGGAGCGACCGTTCGCCGAGGCCGGGCACCGTCGACCCGGCCACCGCGCGACGGCGGCGACCGCCAGCGGGTAGCTCGCCGACGAGGCGTCGGGCTCGATCGCCAGTGCGCTCGGCCGGTACCGCCCTGCGGCGACCTGCACGGCGGTCGTCGGTGACCTCGGTGTCGTGCGCACCGAACGCCGCCATCACGGCTGCCGTCATCTCGACGTACGGCCGCGACACGAGCCGGCTCGTGAGGTCGAGTCGCAAGCCCTCCGGGTAGGTACGGGCCGATCAGCATCAGCGCCGTGATGAACTGGCTCGACACGTCACCGGCGATCGACACCGCCGACCCGGTCGGCGGGCCGTGCACGGTCACCGGCAGGTGCCCCCATCCGGCCGCCTGCCGTCACGGTCGGCACCGAGCTGCACGAGCGCATCGTGGAGCGGACCGAACGGCCGCCGCCGCAGCGCCGGGAGACCGTCGATCGTGACCGGCGCACGACCGAGCGCGGCCAGCGCGGTGAGGAACCGCGACGTGGTGCCGGCCAGCGCGGCGTGCACGTCGGCCGGCCCGATCGCGTCGAGCGCGGGCACGCCGTCGATCGACGACCCGCCCGCTCGAACGACTCGACACCCGCGCCGAGCGCGCGTGAGACCGTCGAGCATGGCCGTCGTGTCGTCGCCGTCGGGGACGTTCGTCAGCTCGCTCGTGCCGTCGGCCAGCGCGGCGCACACCAGCGCCCGGTTGGCGATCGACTTCGACCCGGGCACGACGACCACGGCATCGATCTCGCGCCCGAGCGGCCGCAGCAGGCGCGAGTCGTCCATCAGGCGAGCGGGGTGACCGCCGGCTTGAAGCCACGGGCCAGCAGCCCGCCACGGAACAGCTCGGTGGAGGCCGCGTCGACGAGCACCACGGCAACGCCGCGGTTGCTCTCGGCCATGTGGACGACCTCGAAGTTGGCGATGTTGACGCCGAGCTCGGCCGCCAGCGTGAACACCTCGGCCGCGGCCCCGGTGCGGTCGGGGATCGGGATCCGGACCTCGGCCATCGCCTCGGGGTGGGTGACCCGGCCGGGCAGGTTGGTGCGGGCGTCGCGGGCGCGTGCGAGCGTGATGTGCAGCGCGTTGCGGTCCTCCCGGTCGACGACGTCGCGCACGTCGCCCAGTCGATCGATCAGGCCGTCGAGGGCGGTGACGATCGCCGACCGGTTCTCGGCGCAGATGTCGAGCCAGATGTCGGGATGCCCGCTGGCGATGCGGGTCATGTCACGGAAGCCGCCCGCCGCCAGCCGCAGCAGGGCGGCGTGCTCCTCGGCCCGGTCGGAGGCGAGCGTCATCAGCGTCGCCGCCGTGAGGTGGGGGACGTGGCTGACCACGGCGACCACCTGGTCGTGACGGTCGGGAGCGAGCGCCACCACCTCGGCGCCGAGCAGCTTGATCAGCCCGCTCACCGCGGAGAGCGCCCGGGCGTCGGTGTGGGGCCCCGGCGTGAGCACCCAGATGGCGCCGTTGAACATGTCGCCGTCGGCGCCGTCGAGGCCGTTCAGCTCGCTGCCCGGCCATCGGGTGACCGCCGACGAAGCGGGCGTCGTCACAGGCGGCACAGACCGGCGCCTTGACCGACCCGACGTCGGTGACGTACCCGCTGGTCTCGGCCAGCGCCCGCTTGACCTGGTCGGCGACGGCCAGCACGGGCACGGCGACGAAGGTGATCTCGGCATCGCGGTGCGAGCCCGACGGCGTCGATCACGCCGAGCTCGAGGGCCCGTTCGACGTCGTCGTGTCGGACGTCGTCGCCGTGGACGATCCAACCGCGCTGCCGGAGCCCGGCGGCCACCGAACCGCCGACCAGTCCCAGGCCGATCACGTTGGCGATGCGCCGGTCGACACTGCTCGGAGCGGGGCTGCTCGGAGCTGGATCGGCGTCGGTCACGGTCGCTGATCGTACCGGCGCGCCTCTTCGGCGACCGCTTCCGTCAGCGCCTTGCGCTCCCCCGTCGAGAGCTCGCGCCAGTCACCGGGGCGCAGCGAGCGATCGCTGATCGGGCCGATCCGGGTGCGCACCAGCCGCAGCACCGGGTGCCCGATGGCGTCGCACATCCGGCGCACCTGGCGGTTGCGGCCCTCGTGGATCGTGATCCGGATGACGCCCGGGGTCGGCTGCGACGCCTGGGCCGGCGGCGGTCATGCCGTCGTCGAGCTCGATGCCGTCACGGAGCCGGCGCAGAGCCCCCGGCTGACACGCGCCCTCGCACGTGCGCGAGGTACTCCTTCTCGACCCCGTGGCTGGGATGGCTGATGCGGTGCGCCAGTTCGCCGTCGTTGGTGAGCAGCAGCAGCCCCTCGGTGTCGACGTCGAGCCGCCCCACCGGAGAACACCCGCGGCTCGGACGGCACGAGCTCGACCACCGTCGGTCGTCCGTGCGTGTCCTTGGCGGTGGTGACCGTCCCGCGCGGCTTGTTGAGCAGGTAGTACACCAGCCCGGGCTTGACCCCGACCGGCGCCCCGTCGACCTCGATCTCGTCGACCTCGGGATCGACCCGACGGCCGAGCTCGGCGACGTCACCGTTGACCGTGACCCGGCCGTCGGCGATCAGTTCCTCGCAGGCCCGCCGGCTTCCCCACCCGGTGGAGGCCAGCACCTTCTGGAGCCGCTCGCCCTGCGGCAGGTGGGCGCGCTGCTCGGCCCACTGTTCCCAGAGCGGCGGTTCGGGCCTGCGCTCGTCAGGAGGTTGGGGAGCCATCTCCGGCCACCGGGCCGTCGTTGCCCAGGTCGTCGGCGAGGTCCGACGGTTTGGCACGCAGGCCGCGTTCGAGCGCCTCGACGACGTCGGCGTCGGGGATGAACTCGGCGATCGGCGGCAGGTCGTCGAGCGAGTCGATGCCCGAGCTTCTCGAGGAACTGCTGGCGTCGTGCCGAACAGGACCGCCTGACCGGGACCGTCGTCGCGCCCGACCTCGTCGATGTAGCCCCGCGCCTGGAGGGTGCGGATCACGCCGTCGGGGTCGACACCGCGGATCGAGGCCACCTGGGCCCGCGAGATCGGCTGCTTGTAGGCGACGATCGCCAGCGTCTCGAGCGCCGCGCCCGACAGCCGCGCCTTCTGGTCGTGGAGCACGAAACGCTCGACGTACGGGGTCTGGTCGGGGTGCGTCTGGTAGCGGTAGCCGCCGGCGACACGGGCGCAACTCGAACCCGCGCTGGTCGGCGGCGTACTCGGCGCGCAGCTCCTCGCACCACTGCTCGACCGAGGACGACCGGCTGCTCGAGCAGCTGCGCCAGCAGTTCGGGTGCGACCGGGTCGTGGGCGACCAGCACGACCGCCTCGATCGCCCGCTTGAACGTCGGCGACTGGTCGTCGATCGGCAACAGTTCGTCGGTCGCTGCACCGTCGACATCATCCCTCGTAGGCGTCGACGAGGATGCCCTCGGCGGTCACGTCGGCGTCGCGCCCGGCGGTCCAGGTGATCTCGATGTCGCCGAACCGCTCGGTCTGGTCGAGATCGACGAAGCCCTGCTTGAACAGCTCGAGCACGGCCAGGAAGCGCACGATCACCTCGAGCCGCTCGCCGAGGTCGGCGGTGAGGCGACGGAACGAGATCTGGCCGATCCGGGGCAGCTCGTCGATCAGTTCGGCGACCGCCTCGGCGACGGTGAACCTGATCGGGTTGACGTGGAACAGGTCGACGATCGGCTCCGGACGTGGCGTGAGCGCCCGGATCGCGGCGCTCTGGAGACGCCGCACGCTGGTGCCTTCGAGCAGGTCGGGCATCAGGCCGGCGAACCGCTCGTCGGGCCCGACCAGGCGAGGGAACGACAGGTCGGCGTCGTCGGCGAGCCGGCTGAAGACCTTGGCGACGTCTTTGAACGTCTTGCACTCGATCAGCCGGGCCAGCAGCAGGTCGCGCTCTTCCCACAGCGCGAACTCCTCGTCGAGATCGATGTCGTCGGAGCCGGGCAGCAGGCGGCGCGTCTTGAGCTCGACCAGCGTGGCGGCGATCAGCAGGAACTCGGTGGCGACGTCGAGGTCGAGCGCTGCATGCGCTCGATCTCCTGCAGGTAGCGGTCGACGATGATCGCCAGGTCGACCTCGTAGATGTCGACCTTCTCCTGCAGGATCAGCTGCAGCAGCAGGTCGAACGGACCCTCGTAGACCGGTGTGGAGACATCGATCGTCATCGGGCCAAGAGCCTACCCGCCGAAATCACACCGGTGTAACCACGGCAGGTCAAACCCGAGCAGGTCGGCCGGGAACCGGATCGGGGCGATCACCCACCGCTCGGTAGCCTCTCGGCGTGACTCGCGTGCTCTCGTGCATCCAACCGACCGGTGACGTCCATCTCGGGAACTACCTGGGTGCGCTGCGCAACTGGGTCGAGGGCCAGCACGACAAGGACGTCTTCCACGGGATCGTCGACCTGCACGCGCTGACCGTCATCGAGCAGCCCGGCGTCGTCGGCGAGTCGACCATCAAGCTGGCGGCGATGCTGTTCGCGGTCGGGCTCGACCCCGACATCGCCACGGTGTTCGTGCAGAGCCATGTCCCCGAGCACCCCCAACTGGCCTGGGTGATGGAGTGCACGGTGTCGTACGGCGAGCTGTCGCGGATGACCCAGTTCAAGGACAAGACCTCGAAGCGCGAGGGCCAGTTCATCTCCGCCGGGCTGTTCACCTACCCGGCGCTGCAGGCGGCCGACATCCTGCTCTACGACACCAACGAGGTGCCGGTCGGCGACGATCAGCGCCAGCACGTCGAGATCACCCGCGACATCGGCGATCCGGTTCAACTTCCGCTTCGGCGAGACGTTCGTCGTGCCCGAGGCCGTGACTCCCAAGGCCGGGGCGCGTGTGATGGACCTCCAGGATCCGACCTCGAAGATGTCGAAGACGTCCGAGAGCGACGCCGGCTGCGTGATGATGCTCGACTCCCCTGCCGACATCATGCGCAAGTTCAAGCGCGCCGTCACCGACTCCGAGTCGGACGTGCGCTACGACGCGGCAGCCAAGCCCGGGGTCAGCAGCCTGCTCGACATCCTCGCCGCCGCCACCGGCCGCACCCCGCAGCAGGCCGCCGAGGGCTACACCCAGTACGGCCCGCTCAAGAGCGACACGGGCGAGGCGGTGGTCGCCCTGCTCGAGCCGATCCAGGCCCGGTACCAGGAACTGATCGACGACAAGGCCGAACTGGCACGTCTGCTGCGGGTCGGCTCCGACACGCGCCCGCGGCGTCGCCTCCGTGACGCTGCGCCGGGCATACGACGCGATCGGCCTGCTCCCTGCCTGACCGTGGCGCAGCCGATCCGGCTCGGCCGGTCGGCGGAGCACCGATGAACGCGGTCGATCGGCGGATCATCTCGCTGGCGATCCCGGCGCTCGGGTCGCTCGCCGTCGAGCCGGTCTACGTGATGGTCGACACGGCGATCGTCGGCCGGCTCGGGACCGACCAGCTGGCCGGGCTGGCGATCGCCGCCACCGTGCTCGTCGTTCGTGTTCGTCGGCTCCAACTTCCTGACCTACAGCACCACCGAGCGTGTCGCCCGCAGCCTCGGTGCCGGCGACAGCGTCGGCCGCCGCCGACGTCGGCGTCCAGGCGATGTGGCTCGGCGATGCTGGTACGGCGTCCCGACGGCGGTGGTGCTGTACTTCGTCGCCCGCCCGCTGTCGGCGCTGCTCGGCGCCTCCGGCGAGGTGCTCGACCACGCCGCCACGTACCTGTCGATCAGTGCCGTCGGTGTGCCGTTCTTCCTCGTCACGCTCGCCGCGCAGGGTGTGCTGCGCGGACGTTCCGACTACATCACGCCGCTCTGGATCCTGGTCGGCGCCAACTTCGTCAACGCCGTGCTCGAGGTGGTGCTGGTGTTCGGGTTCGACACGGGGATGGCCGGATCGGCCTGGTCGACCGTGATCGCCCAGGTCGGTGCCGCGCTGCTGTTCCTCTGGCGGGCCCGGAGCTTGCTCGGCTCGGCCTCGATCCGGCGCCCCGATCGGGCGGGGATGCGACCGCTGGCGAGTGCCGGCACGCTATCTCCTGCTGCGGGTGGGGTCGATGCTGGCGGTGTTCACCGGCGCGACGATGGTGGCCGCCCGGATCGACGCCGCCACGCTGGCCGCCAACCAGATCACGATGAGCGTGTTCCTGTTCCTGGCGCTCTCGCTCGACGCCCTCGCCGTGCCGGCCCAGACGATCGTCGCCGAGCAGCTGGGCAGCGGAAACAGATCGGCAGCGGCCGAGGTGGCGGCACGTGCCGTGCGCCTCTCGCTGATCGCCGGCGGCGTGCTGTGCGTGGCGCTGGCCGCCGTGGCGCCGTGGCTTCCGTACCTGTTCACCGGTGACGAGGCCGTTGCCGAGCGGGCGACGAGTGCGATGTGGTGGCTGGCGGCGATGTTGGTGCCCGGCGGCGTGGCGTTCGCCCACGACGGGATCCTGATCGGGGCGGGCGACTACCGCTTCCTCGGTCGGGCGGCGTTCTGGTACCTGGTCGCGGTCGCTCCGATCGGGGCCCTGACGCTGGCGTACCCCGAGCTCGGGATCGCCGGGATCTGGGGCGGCCTGCTGCTGTGGATGGTGATCCGGGCGACCGTCAACGACCGCCGGACGCACACACTGCTCGGCGTCGACGCCGTGCGGGCAGCGTTCGTCAGGAGCCCGCCGCTGGCGCCTACTCGTTAGGCCCGGTCGCAGGCGTGCAACGTGGCGTAGGCCGGCCCGCGTTCGGCGATCAGCTCGAGGTGACCGGATCGGATCCGGCATCGACGGCGAGCTCGGAACCGATCCGTTCGTGGTCGTGATAGAGCGTGAACCGTTGGCCCCGCCGGCCGACCACCGAGGCAGCCACACGACCCCATGTTCCCAGGCCGCACTGGATCTTGCCGACGTCGTGCAGCAGGGCTCCGGCGATCTCGGCCCGAGTCGCCTCGGGCCGGGCGGCGACGAAGCGCCTGGCGACCTTGGCCGAGTGGCGTCGGTCCTGATTGCTCATCTGGCGCCAGAGGGCGACCTCGCCGGGCAGCAGCTGCGATTCGGCCCAGGCGTCCTCGGCGGGCTCGGGCGGCTTGCTCGACAGCGAGCCGAAGAACCGCGCCGCGAGATGGTGGGGCTTGGTGAGGATGTGGCGCGGCTTGCTCACGCGCTGCACCGCCCGCGGGTGGGCGGCCCGGTAGACGTCCCACAGGCGTTCCTGGCTGACCTTGGTGTAGACCTGGGTGGTCGAGATCGAGGCGTGGCCGAGCATCTCCTGCACGATACGGAGATCTGCCCCGTGGTCGAGCAGGTGCGTGGCGCACGAGTGACGCAGCACGTGCGGCGACAGGTGCTCGGTGATGCCGGCCCGGGTGCCGTACTTGTTGATCACCAGCCACGCTCCCTGTCGGCTGAGCCGGCCGCCGCGCTGGTTGAGGAACACGGCCTCGGCGTCGTCACGACGCTTCCAACGCTCGGGCACCAGCCGCGCCCGGCCTGACGACGAGAACCACTCGTCGAGGGCGATCGCCGCCGCCGATCCGTACGGAACGATGCGCTCCTTCGAGCCCTTGCCGAACAGTCGCACGAGCCGTTCGTCGAAGTCGATGTCGCCGATCGACAGGTTCACGACCTCGGACACGCGAGCGCCGGTGGCGTAGAGCAATTCGAGCAGCGAGCGGTCGCGACGGTGCAGCGGCTCGTTGCCGATCACGGCATCGAGCAGGCTCGTGACCTGGGCCTCGCTGAGCGGTTTCGGGATTCCTGACGGAACCCGCACCCCGTCGAGCCGGGCCGTCGGATCATCGGGTCGGATCTGCTCGACCGACAGGTAGCGATGCAGCATCCGGATCGCCGCGATCTGGCGGGCGACCGACGTCGTCGCCGCCGGCGAGGCTCGGCGTTCGGCGACGAAGTCGATCAGATCCTGGGAGCTCACGCTGAGCATCGTGACCTGGCGGGCATCGAGCCATCGCTGGTAGGCGACCAGGTCGCGGCGGTAGGCCAGGATCGTGTTGCGTGAACGGCCGCGCTCGCTCGACAACCAGACGAGGAACTCCTCGGCCTCGAGTGGCAACTCGACATCGCTCACGATGTCATCCTGTCAGCGCTGGGTCGGGCGCAGGCGGCGTTCGGTGAGCAACAGGCCGACCACGCTCTTGGCGTCGGCGATCTCGCCCCGCTCGATCATCTCCACCGCGGTCGACAGCGGGACCTCGATCAACTCGCTGTGCTGCTCCTCCGGCCCGTGCAGATTGCGCTCGACGGGCGTGCAGTCGGTCGCCATGTAGATCGTCGTCACCGAATCGGTGAGCCCGGGCGACGGCAGCATGTCGATCAGATGCGTCATCTGTCCCGCTTCCAAACCGGCTTCCTCGGCGAGCTCGCGCCGACCGGTCTGCTCCGGCGGCTCGCCGGCGACGTCGCGCATGCCGGCAGGGATCTCGATCAGCTGGCGCTCGTACGGCGGGCGGTACTGCGAGACGAGCACCACCGAGACCTGCCCGTCGTCGCCGACGATGAGCGGTATGACCGCCACGGCGCCGGGCGAGCGGACGATGTCGCGACGGAATCGTGATCCGTCGGGTGCTTCGAAGTCGGCGACCACCACCCGCCAGATGTAGCCCTGGTGGACCTCGGTGTCGGCCAGCCGACGGAACCCGGGCATGCGGTCAGGAGGCGTCGGTCGCCGCCGGCGCAGGGTGCTGCTCGGCGGCCTCGGACATCATCCGGCGCAGCCCGGGTGGCGTGACGTCACGCCGCCTCAGTGCGGCACCGACCAGCTCCCGGAAGAGCGGATGGGCGCGGTCGGGGCGGCTCTTGAACTCGGGGTGGGCCTGCGTCGCCACCCAGTACGGGTGATCGCGCAGCTCGATGAACTCGACCAGCCGCCGGTCGGGCGACGTGCCGCTGCACATCAGACCCGCTTCCTCGAACCTGGCGCGGAACTTGGGGTTGACCTCGTAGCGATGACGGTGGCGTTCACTCACCACCGGCTCGCCGTAGGCGTCGGCCACCTTGCTGCCCGGCTCGAGCACCGCGTAGTAGGCGCCGAGGCGCATCGTCCCGCCCATGTCGGTGACGTCTCGCTGGTCGTGCATCAGGTCGATCACGGGGTACTTCGTGGTCGGATCCATCTCGGACGAGTTGGCCCCGGTCATGCCGAGCACGTTGCGCCCGAACTCGGCAGTCATGGCATGCAGGCCGAGGCACAGCCCGAGGCAGGGCACGCCTTCCTCGCGAGCGAAGCGGGCAGCGGCGATCTTGCCCTCGAAACCTCGCGATCCGAAGCCTCCCGGGATCACGATCCCGTCGAGATCGCGGAGCCGGTCGGAGGCCAGCAGTCCTTCGACGTCCTCGGCCTGGATCCAGTCGATGTCGACCTTGGCGCCGTGGTGGAACCCGGCGTGCTTGAGCGCCTCGACCACCGACAGGTAGGCGTCGGGCAATTGCACGTACTTGCCGATCAGGCCGATCCGTACCGGCGTGGTCGCTTCGTCGACCCGCTTCACCACGGCTTCCCAGGGCGACAGGTCGATCGGGTGTCCCTCGAGTCGCAGCACGTCGAGAGCCACGGAGTCGAGCCCTTCGTCGTGCAGGATCAGCGGCAGCTCGTAGATGTTGCGAACGTCGGCGGCATTGATCACGGCCGCTTCCGCCACGTCGCTGAGGTTGGAGATCTTGCGCTTCAGGTCCTCCTGGATCGGCGCCTCGCTGCGGCACACGATCAGGTCGGGCTGGATGCCGCGGCTGCGCAACTCCGTGACCGAGTGCTGGGTCGGTTTCGTCTTCTGCTCGGAGGACGGGCCGATGAAGGGCACGAGCGTGACGTGGATGTAGCACACGTTGTCGCGACCGGCGTCCTTGCGGTATTGCCGGATCGCCTCGAGGAACGGGAGGATCTCGATGTCGCCGACGGTTCCGCCGACCTCGGTGATGACGACGTCGACGTCGTCGGTCGCCACCTGGCGGATCCGGCGCTTGATCTCGTCGGTGATGTGCGGGATCACCTGGACCGTCTTGCCGAGGTAGTCGCCGCGGCGCTCGGCGGCGAGCACCGCCTGGTAGATCGAACCCGTCGTGGCGTTCGACGCCCGCGTCAGGTTCTCGTCGATGAAGCGCTCGTAGTGACCGAGGTCGAGGTCGGTCTCGCCTCCGTCGTCGGTGACGAACACCTCACCGTGCTCGTACGGGTTCATCGTGCCCGGATCGACGTTGATGTAGGGGTCGAGCTTCTGCATCACGACCCGCAGTCCACGCAGTTTGAGCAGCCGGCCGAGCGAGCTCGCGGTGAGACCCTTGCCGAGTGAGCTGGCAACCCCACCTGTCACGAAGATGTGCTTCGGCATGGGGTTGACCTCCGTCAGAGTGGTTCGGGCACGATTTCGACGCACCTCACGACGGGAGATCACCATACCGCGGGCCGAGCCGGGTACGCGCGGATCGCCCGGCATGTTTCACGCGTCGGCCGCCAGCAGGGCGCGTGCGTGCTCGCGCGCGGCCTCGGTGTCGGCACCTGACAGCATTCGGGCGATCTCGGCAACCCGCGCCTCGCCGTCGACTTCGCCGACCGAGGTGAACGTGAGCCGTCCTTCGACCTGCTTGGCCACGCTCAGCTGCTTGTCGGCCGCCGCCGCGACCTGCGCCAGATGGGTCACCACCAACACCTGACTGGCGCCGCCCAGTTCGGCCAGTGCGGTACCGACGGCGACGGCCGCGGCACCACCGATTCCTGCGTCGACTTCGTCGAACACGAGCGTGGTGGCGCCGGAACCGCCGCCGGCGCCGACCAGCACGAGCCGCAGTGCGAGCATCGCCCGCGCCAGCTCGCCGCCTGACGCCACACGGCTCAAGGGCAGCAGCGGCGATCCGGGGTTGGCCGAGAGCAGGAAGCGCACATGATCGCCGGGGTGATCGTCGGCGCCGTCGCCGACCTCGATCGCGATCGACGCGTGCGGCATCGCCAGTGTGCGCAATCGGCGTTCGATCTCACCGGCGAGGTCGGGTGCGACCTGCCGGCGGCGACGCCCGACGATCTCGGCTTGGCGTCGCTCCTCGCCGAGCGCGTGGCGGCGAGCCTCGTCGAGCTCGGCGGCGCGCTGCTCATAGCTCTCGAGCTCGCCCAACCGGCGTTCGGCCTCGGCGTGGAACGCCATGACCTCCCTGAGATCGTCGCCGTACTTGCGCCGCAGATCGTGGAGCAGGTGCCGGCGTTCACCGATCTCGGCCAGCCGCTCGGGGTCTTCCTCGATGGCGTCGGTGTGATTGCGCAGATCGGCGGCGATGTCGTCGAGCTCGGCCATGGCGCCGGTGAGCCGAGCGGCGAGCGCCTCGAACGTCTCCCGGCTCCCCAGCGCGTGGATCGCCGCCGCCAGCGTCTCGGCCGTGCCGCCGTCGCCGCGCAGGGTCTCGAGCGCCGTCAGCCCCGCCTCGCGGTGGGCCAGCGCATCACCGAGCAGCGACTCCTCCCGGGACAGCAGAATGTCCTCCTCGGGGTCGCTGAGCTGGGCGCTGTCGAGCTCGGCCACCTGGAACCGGAGCAGGTCGATCTCGCGGGCGCGCGCCTTCTCGTCGCCCCCCAGCGACGCCAGCTCGGCCTCGATCTCGGTCAGGCGGGCGCGTGCCTCGCGGAGCGGGCTGAGATCGATCGCTCCGAACTCGTCGAGGGCTCGGCGCTGCGCCACCCCTGACAGCAGGCTCTGATGGGCGTGCTGACCGTGCAGGTCGATCACACCCCCGGTGATGTCGGCGAGGTGGGCGACCGTCGCCGGGCGTCCGTTGACATACGCACGCGAGCGCCCGTCGGCCGGCACGACACGTGTCAGCACGACCTCTTCGGAGCCGTCGGTGCCATCGACCAGCAGCCGGCCGTCGACGCGGGCCTCGGCGGCGCCGGCGCGGACGACGGACGCATCGGCACGTCCGCCGACGAGCAGTTCGATCGCCTCGACCAACATCGTCTTGCCGGCACCGGTCTCGCCGGTGAGCGCGGTGAGGCCGGCGCCGAGGGTCAGCACGGCGCGCTCGATCACGCCCAGGTTCTCGATGTGGAGCTCGGTCAGCATGATGTCGGTCTATCCGTCCGCAGCCCCGGAGAGCGCCGGTCGGGAGTGCTCCCCCGCGACCAACTCGATCGGAGGCAGTCGATTCGAATCTCCACCCGGCGGAATGTACTGCGGGGGTCTGGCAGCGGTCGGAGATGCGGGACGAGTTCAGCGATCGGTCAGGCCGAACTTGGCCTTGAGCACCTGGTGATACAAGCGACCACGGAAGCGCACGAAGCTGGCGGTGTTGGCCGATGGCTCACACCGCACCCTCGCCCCGGTCGAGAGGTTGCACACCTGACGACCGTCGATCACCACCGATGCCTGGCGGTCACCCCGAACCTGGATCTCCACCGTCTCGCTCGGGTCGAGCACGAGACTGCGATCGAACAGCGTGTGGGGCGCCACCGGGGTGACCAGCAGCGCCCGGTGCTTGGGCGACACCACCGGCCCGCGTGCCGACAGTGAATATGCGGTCGAACCGGTGGGGGTCGAGACGATCAGTCCGTCGGCTGCGTACGACGTGAACGGCTCACCGTCGATCAGGACCTGGAGCTGCACGGTCTGACCGGATGTGCGCTTCTCGATCACGGCTTCGTTCAATGCACACCATTGGCCGGCGCCAGTGCCGTCGGCCTCGTGCACGGCGACGTCGAGCATCATCCGCCGGTCGAGGTGCCAGCCACCCGCTTCAGGGCCGGCCACGAACCGCTCCAGCGATTCGTGCGAGCTGGTCGACCTCGACCTCGGTGAGGTAGCCGAGCCGCCCCAGGTTGACACCCAGCAGCGGCACCGCAGCACCGTCGAGCATCCCGACCGCGCGCAACATGGTGCCGTCCCCGCCGAGGCTCAGCACGAGATCGGCGGAATCGGCAGGGTCGTCGCCGGCCAGTTGCTGCAGACCCAGTTGGGCAGCGTCATCGGCGGCGATCCACGCCGTGTGCCCGCGCTCGGTGAGCCAGGCTGCGGCGCCGATGGCGGCGTCGCGGGCCTCGCCGTTGACGTGGTGGGCCACGATCGCAACCCGACTCATGGCGCCGTCCTGCGGGTGACGGCGTGGACGAGGAACTCGCGATTCCCGTCGGCACCGGTGATCGGCGACTCGGTCCAGCCGGCGATCGTGCACCCGGCGTCGGTGAGCGCGGCCTCCACCTCTCCCCTGACGCGGGCCCACACCTCGGGGTCGGTGATGACTCCCCGCCCGCGGCTGACCTCGGCGCGACCGGCCTCGAATTGCGGCTTGACGAGCAGGACCATCGGAGCCCCAGGCTGGCATACGGCGACCAACGGCACGATCACCAGCCGGAGCGAGATGAACGAAAGATCGCCGACCACCAGATCGACCGGTCCGCCGATCGTCGCCGCGTCGATCTGGCGGATGTTGGTGCGCTCGAGGTTCTCGACCCTGGGATCGGCGCGCAGCCGTTCGTGGAGCTGACCGTGCCCGACGTCGACGGCAACCACGCTGGCGGCTCCGCGCTGCAACAGGCAGTCGGTGAAGCCACCGGTCGATGCTCCGGCGTCGAGCGCCCGCGCGCCGGCGACGTCGAT
Organism: Ilumatobacteraceae bacterium; assembly: GCA_963850755.1. GTDB lineage: Bacteria > Actinomycetota > Acidimicrobiia > Acidimicrobiales > Ilumatobacteraceae > Ilumatobacter. The sequence goes on from CAWKMO010000011.1 coordinate 177,676, forward strand.
CCCGAACGTCTCCAGGGCGTGCTCGAGCTTGAGCCCGCCGCGCCCGACGAATCGGGACGGTGGGCCGCTGACGACCAGCTGGTCGGCGGGGGCCACCTGGCGGGCCGGCTTGTCGGCGATCGCGCCGTTGACCAACACCCGATGCTCGTCGATCAGCGCGTTCGCTTCGGAACGGCTCGACACGAGCCCGCGACGGACGAGCTCGGCGTCGAGTCGCCGTCGCCCGCTCACCCGGAGATCATGGCGTGCGCGTCGTCGGCACCCTGCGGACCCCGGACGTGCCGACCGCATCGGCGGCACCAGGGTCGGCCGCTCGGGCCGCCGAGTGCTTGGCGGCCTTCTTCTTGGCCGGCGCCTTCTTGCCGCCCTTCTTCTTGGCCGCTGGCTTCTTGGCCGCCTTCTTCTTGGCAGGCGCCTTCTTGGCGGCCTTCTTGGCCGGCGCCTTCTTGGCGGCGCCTGCTCGGCGGCGGTGAGATCAGGCGGTGGGAAGAGCGGCGGCTCCGACGGCCTGATGTTGTGCTTCAGGGACACGGTCAGCGATTCGATCCTGCCCTCGACGTCGTCGAACCGAGCGGACAGCGCTGCCATCTGCTTGGCGACCTCCGAGTGGACCAGCGCCGAGATCCTCTCGGTGGTCTCGCGGCCACGCGCGACCAGCGATTGGACGAGCTCCTCGGCGTCCTTGCGGCGCACGTCGCCGGACTTGACGAGCGCCTTGACCAGCGCCTCGGCCTGCTTCTTCGACATCTCGGTGAACTGGACGCCGGCCTCGAGGTAGCTCTTGATCGTCGGGTTGGGCATGGGAAACAGCCTAAACCGCTGTTCTCACGCCGAAGTCACACGGCGGCGCCGAGGATCACGTCGGCGACCGACGCCAGATCGGGGAGATCGAGGTCGGTGACGTCCTGAGGCGACGATCCGGGCGGGGTGACGCCGGTGCGGACGAGCGCGAACGGGCACCCGAGCGTCCTGGCGAACAGCCCGTCGGTGGTCCACCGGTCCCCGACCATCAGGGCCGTGGAACTGCTGAACGACGGGCCGCAGCGCTGGCGGACGAGGTCGGCCATCGGCTCGTGCGGCTTGCCGGCGATCGTCGGCGTCGCTCCGGAAGCGGTGGCGACGGCGGCCAGGATCGCACCGCCACCAGGGATCTCGCCGTCCGGCGTCGGATAGGTGGCGTCGTCGTTGGTGGCGATCAGACGCGCTCCGCGACGGACGGCGGCACTGGCGACACGCAGCCGTTCGTAGTCGAAGTCGCGGTGGAATCCCACCAGCACGGCGTCGGCGTCGCCGTCGGGGACGGGGCGGGCGCCCCTCGCCGACACCGCCTCGTACACGCCCGGTCCGCCGCAGATCAGCGCCATCTCGCCAGGTTCGACCAGGAACGCCGCAGCCTGGGCCGAGGTGACGACGTCGCCCACGGCAGGGACACCGATCGTCGGCCAGTGCCGCCTCCTGATCGGCGACCACCGAGAACGAATTGTTGGTGACGAACAGGACTCGCCGGCCCGAGTCGCGCAGTCGTGCGATCGCCTCCGGCGCGCCGGCGATCGCCTGCCGGGCGAGCCAGACGACGCCGTCGAGGTCGCACAGCACGAATTGGAGCTGGCCCCAGTCGCGGGACGCTGTGCCGTCGCCGGCGCTCGGGTGCACAGGTCCGTTGTAGCAAACGCGCCCGACCTGACAACCTGTTCGTGTGCCTCGCTTCGAACCGTTCGCCGCCCTCCGATACGCAACCACCGAGCTCGACGACCTGATCGCCCCGCCCTACGACGTGCTGTCCGACGACGACCTCGACCAGCTCGAGGCCCGTGACGTTCACAACATCGTCCACGTCGACGTCCCCGCGAGCGCGACGGCGACGGTCGGTACATGGCCGCCGCCGAGCGACTCGAGACCTGGATCGCCGAGGGGGTGCTGGTCCGTGACGAGCAACCGTCGTTCACGCTCTACCGGATGCGATTCGTCGATGCCGCCGGTCGCGACCGGCAGATCGTCGGTGTGCTGGGCGCTCTGGAAGTGGTCGACGAGGGGGCCGGCGGCGTGCTCCCCCACGAGCGGACGACACCGAAAGCGTCCACCGATCGGCTCGACCTGACGCGGGCCACCAACGCCAACCTGTCGCCGATCTGGGGCCTGTCGCTGGCAGGTGGACTGACCGAGCTGCTCACGGCGCCGGCCGAGCCGGTCGGCTCCGTGACCGTCGACGGAGTGGAGCACAGTGTCGAGCGCGTCACCGATCCCGAGCGGGTGGCGGCGATCGGCGCGCACGCGTCGCAGTCGGACGACGTGCTGATCGCCGACGGGCACCACCGCTACGCGATCTCACGCACGTATCGCGACGAGATCCGGGCGGCGACCGGATCGGACGACACGGCGGCCGAGCTGACGCTGGCGTTCGTGAGCGAGCTCGTCGCCGAGCAACTCAGCGTCGCAGCCATCCACCGCGTGTACCGGGGCGTCGATCGCGGAGCGCCTGATCGACGCCCTCGGACGCGGGTTCTCGATGTCGGAGGCCGGGGCGGTCGGGCGCCAGACCCTGGCCGAGATGGAGTCGCCGCGGAGCGTTGTGCCTGGTCGACAGCGAACGGCACCGGGACCTGGCTCGATCCGCGACCGGGTGTGTTCGACGACGTGCGGGCACTCGACGGGGCGTGGTTGGAGCACCTGCTGGCCGGCACCGGCGTCGACGTCGCGTATCAACACGGCGTCGACGAGTTGACCGAGCTCGTGCGTTCCGATCCCACCGTGACGGCCGGGGTGCTGATCAGGCCGGTGAGTGTCGCCGAGATCGAGCGCACCGCCCGCGAGGGACTGTTGATGCCGCCCAAGTCGACGTTCTTCACCCCCAAGCTGCGCACCGGGCTGGTGCTGCGCCAGCTCGGTTGATCAGGCCGCGTCGAGGGTCGCCACCACGGAAGCCACCAGGTTCTGCGCCGCACGCGTGCGCGAGGCGCGCACCACCTTGTGAGCGACCACCTCGGTCCGGCTCTGGGTGGCGCCGCCGGCCCGGAAGAACCGCCGCCTGACGTGCCCGACCACGACGACCTCGTCGCCCGCCGCACAGTCGCACCGATTCGGCCTCGACGACGATCGGCACCGAGACCGACCCGAACCCGTCGTCGAGCGCGGTCGTGACCTCGAGGTTGACGATCGACGACCCGGACGGGAGTTGGCGGATCCGCGGCTCACTGGAGACGCGACCCTTCACCAGCACGACATTGTTGGAGTACATGAACGATCCCTTCGTACGGAACACGACGAGGGGAAGCCGGATGGAGCCCATCATGGCGATGGGCTGTGACACCACCGACCGGTCAGGTACGGGAGGCGGCGAAGATGCCGTCGATGGCGGTGTCGAGGGCGGCGTCGAACTCGGCATCGCTCATCTGCGCCGTCAGCCCCTCGGTGAGCGCACGCGAGAAGCTGGCGATCATGCCGTGGTTGCGCGCCAGCCGGGCGTTGGCATCGTCACGTGCGTAGCCGCCCGAGAGGGCCACCACACGCACCACGTTGGGGTGCTCGATCAGGGGTTGGTAGAAGTCGTCGACGTCGGGCAGCGAGAGCTTGAGCATCACGTGCTGGTCGGCGTCGAGCCCGCCGAGCTGCTCGCTGATCGAGTCGCGCAGGAGCTGTTCGGCCTCGCCTTTGGTCGGGCTGTTGATGTCGACCTCCGGCTCGATGATCGGAACCAGACCGTGCGCGAGGATCTGGCGGCCGACGTCGAACTGTTGCGCCACGACGGCGTCGATCCCCGACTGGATCGGCGGCGCGATGAACGAGCGCATCTTGGTGCCGAACACGCCGGCTCCGACCGCCCGCTCGAGCAGTGCGTCGAGCTCGGGCATCGGCTTCATGATCTGCGCCCCGTCGGCCTCGTCGGCCAGACCCTTGTCGACCTTGAGGAAGGGCACGATGCGCTTCTCGTTCCAGAGGTAGTCGGCCGAGCCGCGTCCCTCGATCTGACGATCCATCGTGTTCTCGAACAGGATCGCCCCGAGCACCCGCTCGCCGCTGAAGCTCGGGCTGGTGATGATGCGGGTGCGCATGGCGTGCACCAGATCCATCATCTCGGCGTCGCTGGAGTACTCGTCCTCACCGATGCCGTAGAGGCGCAACGCCTTCGGCGTGCTGCCGCCACTCTGGTCGAGGGCGGCGATGAATCCGCTGCCGTGCCGGGCTCGCTCGAACATCTCGCTCATAGCCGGGAAACCTAGTGGCTCGGGGGCATTCGCGCTCCAAGCTCCGACGCTACGGTGACGCGCGTGGGGCTGCCGGATCGCGACGACTACTACCTGGCACTGGCGTTCGCCGCGTCGCGTCGGGCCAACTGCCGCGGCCGCAAGGTCGGCGCCGTGCTCGTCAAGGGTGACCGCGTGATCGCCACCGGGTACAACGGGACTCCCGAAGGGCTACCCAACTGTCTGGACGGTGGCTGCCTGCGGTGCTCCGATCGCGACGAGTTCGAGTCGGGCACGGGGTACGACCTGTGCATCTGCGTCCACGCCGAGGCCAACGCCTTGCTCACCGCCGGTCGCTACGGCGCCTCGACCGACGCGTCGATCGTCTACACCACCGACCAACCGTGCTTCTCGTGCAGCAAGGAGTTGATCCAGGCCGGTGTCGTCAAGGTGTACTACGCCCGCACCTGGAACCCCGACCAGCGCGTCGCCGACGACTATCGAAAGCTGCAGGCGCGTCTCGCCGCCGAGCACGTGCCGACCGAGTACGAGATCGTCACCGTCGGCTGACGACGATCGACGCCCGCCACAGCACGGCGCTGCCCTCGTCGTCGAGGTTGTCGATCCGGTCCCCGATCCAGTCGAACAGACTCTTCTGGAGGAACAGCTGGTAGGCCACCCACACCAGGAGCACGATGAACGCCAACGCCATCCCGATCCGCACGTAGCGCATGAACCGGTTCGAGTACTGCGAGATCAGCGGTGGGATGGCACCGGTCACCTCGCGGGCCCGGCGGGTGAAGTCCTCGGCCGCCAGCTTCGCTTCGGCCCGCGCCGCCAACCGGACCTGATCGACGATCGCAGCCGAGGTCGCTGACACTTGTCCGACGGAGGCCGCAGCATCCTGGGGCCACGCCTGGGCGGCGAGCTCCTCCGGCGGCGCGACATAGGCCGCTGTGGATTGGTGCGGTCGTGCTCGGAAGCGGTCCGACCAGTCACCGCCGTCCCACCAGCGCAGCCGCGACCCGCCCTCGGGATCCGGGTACCAACCAGGGCGAGGAGCCTCCGAGAGTTTCACGCCGATCCCCTCACTCCTCGGGGACGTCGACGCGTTGCGACTCGACCGGGATCGGCAGCCCGGCCTTGGGGCGCACCTCGTCGGTCCCGTCGTCGATGTTTCCGGCAGCGGTGATCGCCGACACCAGGCCGAGCAGGCCGGCGAAGTCGGCCGGGATCACGAGCTTGGTTGCCCGCCCGTCGCCGATCCGCGCCAGCGCCTGCAGGTACTCGACGGTGAGCACGGTCTGGTCGGCGTCGGCCGACTTGATGCCGGACAGGCGGGCGTTGGCGGCGTCGCCCTCGCCCTGACCGATCAACGTCAGACGCGCCCGATCCGCCTGGGCGCGCAGTTCGATCGCCCGCGCCTCGCCCTCGGCATCGAGGATGTTGGCCTGCTTGCGCCCTTCGGCGGCGAGCACCGCCGACTGTTGCTCGCCGTCCGCCCGGGCGATCGCCGCTTCGCGGTACCCCTGAGCGGTCGTGACCGTCGCGCGCCGGTCGCGTTCGGCACGCATCTGAGCGTGCATCGCCGACACGATGTCGGGCGGAGGGTCGATGCGCTGGATCTCGACGCGGACGACCTTGACGCCCCACTTGTCGGTGGCGTCGTCGAGCACCTCGCGGAGCTGCGTGTTGATCGTGTCGCGCGACGTCAGCGCCCGGTCGAGCTCGAGGTCGCCGACCAGGTTGCGCAGGTTCGTCTGGGCGAGCTTGGTGATCGCCGTGAAGAAGTCGGCGACGTTGTACACGAGACGTTGCGGATCGGTGGCCTCGTAGTACACGACGGCGTCGACCGACACCACGACGTTGTCGGCCGTGATCACCTCCTGGGGCGGAACGTCGACGACCTGCTCACGCATGTCGATCAGCCGCATCGTGTCGATGAAGGGAAGGATCAGCTGAAGGCCGGGATCCTTGGTGGCCTTGTACTTCCCGAGCCGCTCCACCAACCCGCGCTGGAAGGGACGCACGATCTTGACCGCCGCCGCCAGGATGGCAATGCCGACGATCGCGATTGCGATGACAACGATGATGTAGATCACGACTTCACTCCTCGCCCGATGGTTCGCCGGCGATCACAGGGGTCACGACCACTCGCGTCCCCTTCATCGCCAACACTGTGACCCGCCTACCTGCTTCGATGCCGTCGTCACCGTCCGCGAGCGCGCCCCACACCTCGCCCTCGATCGTGACCCGCCCTTTGCGATCGGTGTCGTCCGGTGCGATGTCGGTGGTCACGATCCCGGTCAGGCCGACGACGCGATCGGCGCCGACCCCGGGCTGTCGGGGCGTGTCGCGCATGAAGCGCTGCGCCCACCGGTACATGACGAAGAACAGGATCGCCCCGCCGAACACGAACACCGACCACTGCACCTCGATCGGCACGTCGTAGAACGCCAGGATGGCGGCGATGAACGCCGACACCGCCCACGGCAGGATGATGAACGAACCACCGACGACGGCCAGCTCGATGAGGGCGAAGATGACCGCCGCGCCCAGCCATATCCACGGCCAGACGTCGGGGTCGATCCCCAGATCGAGCATGCCCGTACCTTACGCACGGCATGAGCGATCAGGGGCTATCTACCCTCGATCACTCACGCGGCCTGCCGCGAGCGTCAATCCACCTTGGGTAGGACGCGGATACCGAGCTCGTCGAGCTGCTTCGGCGCCACCGGAGTGGGGGCGTCGGTCATCGGATCGGCGCCGCTCTGCGTCTTGGGGAAGGCGATCACCTCGCGGATGTTGTCCTCCCCCGCCAGGATCGCGACCAGCCGGTCGATGCCGAAGGCGAACCCGCCGTGGGGCGGGGCGCCGTAGCGGAACGGGTTGAGGAAGAACCCGAACTTGCGGTCGGCCTCCTCCTCGCCGATGCCGAGCAACTCGAAGATCCTGGACTGCATCTCCGGCTGGTGGATCCGGATCGAACCGGAACCCAGCTCCCATCCGTTGAGCACGAGGTCGTAGGCCTGGCTGCGCACGGCCATCGGGTCGGTGTCGAGCAGGTGCACGTCGTCGGGGTGCGGTTGCGTGAACGGGTGATGGCCCGGCTTCGGCGTGCCCGTGACCGGATCGACGCCGACGAACATCGGGAAGTCGATGATCCAGAGGTAGCGGTACGGCCCTTCGTGCACGGGCGGACGGCCGAGGTCGTTGCGGAGCTGGCCGAGCACCTCACAGGTCGTGACCCATTCGTCGGCGACGATCAGCAATAGGTCGCCTGGTGTCGCCGCGAGGCGTTGCTTGAGCTCCGCCTGTTCCGTCTCGGAGAGGAACTTGACCACCGGCGATTCGAGCGCGCCATCGGCGGCGACCTTGATCCACACGAGGCCCTTGGCACCCATCTGCTTGGCCTTGTCGGTGAGCCCGTCGAGCTTGTTGCGTCCGTACTCCTCGGCCTTGCCCGAGGCGTTGATGCCCTTGATGCAGGAGGCTCCGGCGAACGCCTTGAACTCAGTGGCCGCGAAGGCGTCGGTCAGCTCGGTGAGCTCCATCCCGAAGCGCAGATCGGGCTTGTCGACCCCGAACCGGTTCATCGCCTCGTGCCACGTCATCTTGATGATCTCGCCGGGCTCCTGCCCGGCGGCGCGGGCGGCGGCGATCACGGCGTTGCCGATCGCGGTGTGGACGTCGTCCTGATCGACGAAGCTCATCTCGGCGTCGAGCTGCATGAACTCGTACTGGCGGTCGGCGCGCAGGTCTTCGTCGCGGAGGCACCTGGCGATCTGGTAGTAGCGGTCGATGCCGGCCACCATCAGCAGCTGCTTGAACAGCTGCGGGCTCTGCGGCAAGGCGTAGAACGAGCCCGGTTGCTGGCGGCTCGGCACGATGAACTCGCGGGCGCCCTCCGGCGTCGACGGCACCAGCATCGGGGTCTCGACCTCGACGAAGCCCTGCTCTTCCATGGCCCGCCTGATCGCCGAGTTGGCGGCGGAGCGGATGCGAAGGTTGCGCTGCATCCGCTCGCGGCGGATGTCGAGGTAGCGGAACTGGAGTCGCGTGTTCTCGGCCACCGTGTCGGTGCGCTCGCTGATCGGGAACGGCGGCGACTCGGCGACATTGAGCACCTCGACCTCGCACTGCTGGATCTCGATCGCGCCAGTGGGGAGCCGGTCGTTGACGTTCTCGGCCGGGCGGGCGGCAACCACGCCGGTGACCCGCACGACGTACTCGGCCCGAACGTCGACCGTGTTGTCGACCACGCACTGGGTGACGCCGGTGTGATCGCGCACGTCGACGAACGCCAGCGACGTCCCGTGCTCGCGGCGGGTCGCGACCCATCCGGCGAGTGTGACGGTGGTTCCGATGTGTTCGGCGCGGAGCTCACCACATTGGTGAGTTCGCATGGCAGTGGAGGTCATGGGTGTCCTGGGATTCGGGTGAGGAGTTCTGGAACGAGAGCAGTGCGGTCGATCGGCACCTGGTCACCGCCGCGCAGTGGGCGCACGATCACGGTGCCGGCATCGAGCTCGTCGGAGCCGACGATGATCGCGAACCCTGCTCCGCTGCGATCGGCGGCCTTCATCTGCGACTTCATGCTGCGGTTCTCGAACGCGCGGTCGGCTGTGATGCCCGCCGCCCGCAACTCGGCGGTGATCACGAGTGCCTCACGGCCTCCGGTGGTGTCGACCACGAACACGTCGACCGACGTGTCGGGAGCCTCGAAGACGCCCTCGTCGGTGCACGCCAACAGCGTGCGGTCGACGCCGAGTGCGAAGCCGATGCCCGGCGTGGCAGGACCGCCGAGGTCTTCGACGAGGCCGTCGTAGCGACCGCCACCCCCGAGCGCGTTCTGGGCGGAGTCGAGCGTGCCGCCCTGGAACTCGAAGGTCGTGTGGCGGTAGTAGTCGAGCCCGCGCACGAGCCGCATCTCGACCGCGAACGGCACTCCGAGATCGGTGAGCCCGTTCTGGACGGTGGCGAAATGAGCGGCTGCGGCATCCGACCAGAACTGGTCGATGGTGGGCGCGGCGGCGATGATGGCGACGTCCTCGGGGCGCTTCGAGTCGAGCACGCGCAGCGGGTTCTTGTTGAGCGTCTCGCGGCTCTGCTCGGAGAGCGCGTCGCCGGCGCCCTCGAAGTGGCTGCGCAAGGCGTCGACGTAGCGAGCGCGGTCACCCGGTTCGCCGAGGCTGTTGACGAGCAGCGCGACCTGTCGCAACCCGAGCCGCCGGTAGAACTCCCATGCCGAGGGCGATCACCTCGACGTCGAGATAGGGATCGTCGGCCCCGAGCACCTCGATCCCGACTTGATCGAACTGGCGGTAGCGACCGCGTTGGGGCTTCTCGTAGCGGAAGTTCGGGCCGGAGTACCACGTCTTCCAGGGTGTTTGTGGCCGGAGCTCGACGAACGCCCGACACACGCTGGCGGTCTGCTCGGGTCGCAGGGCGACGTGCCGACCGCCCTTGTCGACGAAGTCGTACATCTCCTTGGTGACGATGTCGGTGGCGTCACCGATGCGGGTGAACACCCCCAGGTCTTCCATCAGCGGAGGGATGATCTGCTCGTACCCGGCGGCCTCGACGACCTCGGCGAAGACCTCGGTGAAGCGTCGCCAACGAGCCGACTCGGGCGCGACGATGTCGCGCATCCCGGGGCTTGTCTGGAACGCAGGCACGGCTCACCAGGCTATCTAGATGTCGGAGTGAGCGATCGTGGGGTTCAACTCGCCGGCGCGCCGCCGGGCAGGATCCGGAAGGCGTCGTAGACGGCGTCGATCTGCTTGATCGTGTTCAGCACCGCCGGCAGCTGGGCCGGGTTCGACATCTCGAACCCGAACCGCATCCGGGCCACGCGATCGTCGCCGGTGACGGTCTCACACGAGACGATGTTGACGTGGTGGTCGCCGAGCGCGTTGGCGACGTCGCGGAGCAACTGCGACCGGTCGAGGGCGACGACCTCGACCGCGGCCTTGTAGGTCTGGTCGGCCATGTCGCCGTCCCACTCGACGTCGATCATGCGGGTCGCCTGCTCCTGGGCCAGCGACATGGCGTTGGCGCAGTCGATGCGGTGCACGCTCACGCCGCGACCGCGGGTGACGAAGCCGAGGATCTCGTCGCCGGGCACGGGCGTGCAGCAGTTGGCGAGCCGGACGAGCACGTCGTCGAGACCTTCGACGTGGACGCCCACGGATCCGTCGCTGCGCCGTCGGTGGCCGCGCGCGGTGAAGACGGTGGTCGGGAGCTGGTCGCGGTCGTCACCGCCTCCGTGGAACGCCTTGGCGACCTTCTGGGCGACGCTGCGGGCGGAGACGTGGTGCTCGCCGATCGCAGCCAGGAAGGTGTCGAGGTCGTTGTAGCTGAACTCGGCCAGCACGTCCTGGAACTGCTTGGAGCTCCAGATCTTCTGCGCCGGCAGGCTCTCGCGGCGGAACTCGTCGGTGAGCTCGTCTCGCCCGGCCTCGATCATGTCGACCCGGCGCTCGCGGCTGAACCACTGCCGGATCTTGTTCTGGGCGCGGTGCGAGGCGGCGAAGCCGAGCCAGTCCTGGGACGGGCCGGCGGTCTCGACCTTCGACGTGAAGATCTCGCACGTGTCGCCACTGGCGAGCTTGTGATCGAGCGAGACCAGTCGACCGTTGACCTTGCTGCCGATGCAGCGGTGACCGACCTCGGTGTGCACGGCGTAGGCGAAGTCGATCGGCGTCGACCCGACCGGCAACGTGACGACCCTGCCCTTGGGCGTGAACACGAACACCTCGTCCTGTTCGAGGTCGGTCTTCAGGTTCTCCATGAACAGCGCCGGGTCGCTGACCTCGGCCTGCCAGTCGATGATGCGGTTGAGCCAGTCGATGTCGCTGGTGTTGCCGTCGCCCTTGTACGCCCAGTGGGCGGCCACGCCCCACTCGGCCCGCTGGTGCATCTCGCGGGTGCGGATCTGGACCTCGATCGGCCGCCCCGACGGGCCGATCACCGTCGTGTGCAGGCTCTGGTAGAGGTTGAACTTCGGCATCGCGATGTAGTCCTTGAAGCGACCCACCACCGGACGCCAGCGACCGTGGATGCTGCCGAGCGCGGCGTAGCAGTCCTTGATCGAGTCGACGATCACCCGGACGGCGACGATGTCGAAGATGTCGTCGAACTCGCGGCCCTTGAGCACCATCTTCTCGTAGATGCTCCACAGGTGCTTGCCGCGCCCGGTGACGTCGGCCTCGATCCCGAGCTCGTTCAGGCGGGCGCGGATCTCGGCCACCGCCTGGGCCAGGAACACCTCGCGCTCGGGCGTGCGGGTGCCGACGAGGTGATCGAGCTCGGCGTAGCGCTTGGGGTGCAGCGCCGCGAACGAGAGGTCCTCGAGCTGCTGCTTGATCTCCTGGATCCCGAGCCGGTGCGCCAGCGGGGCGTAGATGTCGAGCGTCTCCTGGGCGATCCGCTGCTGCTTCTCGGGCGGCATGCCGGCGATCGTGCGCATGTTGTGGAGCCGGTCGGCGAGCTTGATCACCAGGACCCGGAGGTCCTTGGCCATCGCCACCAGCATCTTGCGCATGGTGGCTGCCTGCTGCGCCTCGCGCGAGTCGAACTGGATCCGCTCGAGCTTGGTGACGCCGTCGACCAGCCGCGCCACCTCGGCGCCGAAGTGCTCCTCGACGTCGGGCAACGTGATCTCGGTGTCCTCGACGGCGTCGTGCAGCAACGCCGCCGCCAGCGAGACGTCGTCGAGCCCGATGTCGGCGACGATCGTCGCCACCGCCAGCGGGTGGTTGATGTAGCTCTCGCCGCTCGACCGGGTCTGCGAGCGGTGCGCCTCGGCCGCCATGTGGTAGGCGCGATTGATGATGTCGACGCCGCGCCTTGGGATGGCGTCGCCGGTACACGGCGAGCAGCGGTGTCAGCTCGGCCGACGCCGCCGCCTCGTGGTGGCGTCGCCACGGGAGAACGCGATCGACCGTCGACATCACGTCACCATCAGTACGGAGACAGGCTTTCGACTCGGTGCTCGCCGAGGCGCGGCCGGCCGTCGAGGTCGGCGATCTCGATCAGGAATCCGAACCCGACGATCAGGCCGCCCAGTGTCTCGACCAGCCGTCCGGTGGCGGCCGCGGTGCCGCCGGTGGCGAGCACGTCGTCGACGACGAGGATCCGTTCGCCTGGGGTGGATCGCGTCGCGGTGGATCTCGAGCTTGTCGGTGCCGTACTCGAGCTCGTACTCCTCGCGGGCCACGGCCCACGGCAGCTTGCCCGCCTTGCGGACCGGCACGAACCCGGCCCTCAGCCGGTAGGCGACGGGTGCGGCGAGGATGAAGCCCCGCGACTCGATGCCGACCACGCGGTCGACGGCGACGTCGTGGAAGCGGGTGACGAGGTCGTCGACGGCTCGCCCGAACGCGGCTGCGTCGCCGAGCAGCGGCGTGATGTCACGGAACGTGACGCCAGGCTTGGGATAGTCGGCGATCGCCCTGATGTGCTCCCGAACCCAACTCGCATCCGCTGCCATGAAACCGAGGTTACCGATCCGAACCGCCAGGTCGTCGACCACCACTCGGGTGGCGGCGCCGGGGTCAGCGGCGCGACTTCTTCCGCGGGCGCGGTGGGTGGCTCAGCACCGTGGCGGCGCTCGACGCCGGTGTCGGCCGCCGCCGGCTGGGCGCCGGCCGACTCGGCGGCAGAACCTGGTTCGTCGGACTGGCCGGCCGGACGTGTTCGCGACACGCGACGAGTGATCGAGCCACCCGCCATCACCATCTCGCGCAGCTCCTCGCCGACCGCCCACGGCCGTGCTCTTCGACTTCCAGTTGGCGTCGGTCTGCTTGAGCCAGTACACAGCGGCACGGCCACGAAGATCGACGAGTAGGCGCCGGTGAGCATGCCGATCAGCAGCGCCAGGGCGAACTCGGAGAGCGTCGACTGGCCCATGATCCAGGCGCCGATCACCAACAGCGACAGCACCGGGATGATCGCCGAGAAGCTCGTGTTGAGCGAACGCATCAGCACCTGGTTCATCGAGACGTTGACGATGTCGGCGTACGAGCGGCTTCTTGGTGCCGACCCGCGACTCGTTCTCACGGATTCGGTCGAACACGACGATCGTGTCGTACAGCGAGTATCCGAGGATCGTGAGGAAGGCGATCACCGTCGCCGGAGTGACGAGGAACTGGAAGATCGAGTAGATCCCGACGCTGATCACGACGTCGTGGATCATGGCGAGGATCGCGGCGATCGCCATCCGCCATTCGAACCGGAAGGCGATGAACATCGCCACCAACGCGAGGAAGATCACCAGCGCCCGGAGCGCCTTCTCGGTGATCTCGTCACCCCACGTGGAGCTGACGAGGTTGACGTTGACGTTGCGACGTCGACACCGGCTGCCTCGGCGAAGGCCTGACGCAGCGACTCCCCGACCTCGGCCGGTTGGTCGCCGACCTGGACCTTGATGAAGTCGCCGGCGTCGGAGCTGCGCTCCTGGATCCTGGCGCCTTCGGCGCTCAGCTCGTTGGCCTCGAGCACGTCCTCGGCGTCGTCGGTGGTGAACCGTTGTCGGCGGGCACGTCCCACGACACACCGCCCTCGAAGTCGATCCCGAGATTGAGGCCACGCGTGCCAGAGCGACAGCGACGGTCAGCAGGATCAGGATCCGCCGAGATGATCGATGCCGATCCAGCGCCGGCCGACGAAGTCGATCGCGGTCTGCGACTCGACCAGGCGACCCCACCCGGTGCGCTTGACCTTGGGTGCCGTCCTGGCCGTGGAGGTGTCGGGGGCTTCCGCCGTGCGGGTGGTGTGTCGCTCATGACGTCGCTCCGATCGGCGCCGTCGCCGGCTTGGACCGATTCGCGTCGGACGAACCAACGCGTCTGGGCCAGCAGGTACGTCGCCGGGCGGGCGACGAACCAGAACACCAGCAGGTCGCACACCGTCGTGAGCCCGAGGTAGAGGGCGAAGCCCTTGACCGAGCCGACGCTCAGCCAGAACAGGACGATCGCCGCCAGCAGCGAGATGAAGTTGGCAGCGAGGATCGTCGTCCAGGTCGACTTGAAGCTGCGCGGTGCGGCGTTGGCCATCGATCGACCGTGCCGCATCTCGTCGCGGATTCGCTCGAAGAACACCACATAGGTGTCGACCGTGACGCCGACGCTGATGATGATCCCGGTGGCACCGGCGATCGTGAACGCGTAGTTCCACGTGTTCGACACGAACGACGCCATGGTGAACACGGTACAGCGCCCACACGACCAGGCTGAGGATGATCACGACCGACAGCTTGCGGTAGTAGAAGACCATGTAGAGCAGCATCAACACGACGCCGATCAGGCCGGCGATCACCGCCGACACGGAACGAGTTCTCGCCAGCGGTCGGCGACACGGTCTCGACCCGTTGCTGGACGACCTCGACCGGGAAGGCGCCGCGGTTGAGCACCCGTGCCAGGTCGCGAACCTCGTCCTCCGTGAACGCGCCGGAGATCTGCACGTTGCCCGGGAAGATCGGCTCGTTGACGGTGGGTGCCGACTGGATCATGTCGTCGAGCACGATCGCCAGCTGACGCGACGGGCACGTTGCGCGCGCCGAGTAGCACTGCTGCGGCGAGCGCGTTCCATGTCGCCTGGCCGTCGTCGCGCAGGTCGACGGTGACGTTCCACTGGCCGGTCTGGGGATCGATGCCGACGGCCTGCGCTGCCGCGCTCGAACACCTCGCCGGTGCCACCCGCCGGGCCGACGATGCACAGCTGCAGCCCGTCGGCGGTGGGCAGCACGTCCTGGCCCGTCGTGTCGGGCGGAGTGGTGGGCACGGTGGTGGGCAACGTCGGCCCGACCAGCGGCGCCGACGTATCGGGAACGCTGGACGGCGGAACGGATGGATCGACGCCGGCCGCGACCGGTTCGGCCGGAACCGTCGTCTCGGGAGTCGTGTCCGGAACAGTCGCCGGCGTCGTGCTGTCGGGCGTCGCCATCGGAGCCGGCGCCACGCGGGGGAACAGCGCACCGGAACCGGCGAATCCGCTGGCGCCGAGCGCCGACTCGTCGCCAGCGGTGACCTCGGAGTTGGGAACGGTGGTGGCGGAACCGGGAACAGTGCTGCCGGTCGGGAGCGTGGTGCCGCTGGGCACGCTGGTGCCGGTGGTGTCCTCGGAGGCGACCACCTGGCACTGGATCACCGGGCGCAGCTCGACGATGCCGGACACCTGGAGCGCTTCGAACGCCTCCGACTGATCGTCGACGCCGGGCAGGTCGACGATGATGTTGTCGCCCTCGACGCGGACGTCGGGCTCGGCGATTCCGAAGCTCTCGAGTTGGTCGCGCATCAGATCGCGGACGACGATCAGCTCGTCCTCGCTGGCCGGTTCCTCGGTGGCGTAGATCACCGACAGCCCGCCCTTGAGGTCGAGCCCCAGCACCGGCGTGCGTTCGGTGACGAGCGTGAGTGTGAAGAGCGCGGTGACGATCGTCGAGTAGCCGATCAGCGACGACCAGAGTCGCGAGTTCTTCACTGCGGATCCGGGTCGTCGGCTTCGTCGGCCTGCGCCGGCTCGGCCGAACCCTTACCGACCTCGGCAACAGGGGCCTCGGTCGCGTTGACCTTGCCCTGGATCGCCGCACGGGCGATGCGGATCTGCACGTCGTCATCGATCTCGAGCCAGAACTTGTCGTCGTCGACACCCGTGATGAAGCCGTAGATGCCCGAGTTCGTGATCACCTCGTCACCGACGCCGATCGCAGACTGCAGCTCGGCCTGCTGCTTCATGCGCCGCCGCTGAGGACGAATCAACAGGAAGTACAAGACCACCGGAATGAGCAGAAAGACCAACAAGGTGAGAGGACTCCCTCCGGAGTTCGATTCTTGCGCCAAGATCGAAGCGACGTACATAGCGGCGGGCAATCCTACCGAGCGGTCACCGAGACCGGCATCATCCCCAGACGGCCAGCAACTCAGCCCGAAGGGCGGCCGAATCGGCCGGCTTCGATCGCCGCCCGCATGCGCCCCATCAGGTCGAACGTCCAGGCCACGTTGTGCAGGCTGACCAGCCGCGACGCGGTCGGCTCGCCGACCTTGAAGAGGTGCCGGATGTAGCCCCGCGAGTGCCGGGCGCACACCATGCAGGCGCATGTCGGATCGATCGGATCGTCGCTGAGGGCGAACTCGTTGCGCTTGACGTTCAGCCGACCGGCGCCGGTGAGCGCCGTGCCGTGACGACCCAGCCTGGTCTGCATCACGCAGTCGAACTGGTCGACCCCGAGGCTCACCGCCTCGACCAGCGCCGCCGGGTCGCCGACTCCCATCAGGTAGCGCGGGCGGTCGGCTGGCAGCTCGGCCAGCGCTGCCGCCAGCGCCGGCAGCATCTGCTCGCGGGTCTCGCCAACCGACAACCCGCCGATCCCGTACCCGTCGAAGTCGAGGTCGACGACGCGCTTGGCGCTCTCGGTTCGCATCGCCTCACTGGTGCCGCCCTGCACGATGCCGAACAGCGATTGATCGGTGCGGTGATGGGCAGCGCGACCGCGCACCGCCCACGCCGCCGTGCGCTCGACGGCCAGCCGGACGACCTCGGGCGGGCTCGGTAGCGGCGGGCAGACGTCGAGCACCATCTGGATGTCGGCGCCGAGCAGCTCCTGCACGGCCACCGCCGACTCCGGTGTGAAGCGGTGGGTCGATCCGTCGTACGTGCTCTGGAACGTGACCCCGTCGTCATCGACCTTGGGCTCGAGCGAGAAGATCTGGAAGCCGCCGGAGTCTGTGAGCGTGAGCCCGCTCCACCCGGCGAACTTGGCGAGACCGCCGAAGTGGGCGATCGTCTCCGCGCCCGGCCGCAGCATCAGGTGGTAGGTGTTGCCGAGCACGATCTGGGCGCCGAGCGCGGCGTAGTCGTCGGCACTCAGGTACTTGATCGCGCCGCGGGTCCCGACCGGCATGAACAACGGCGTCGTGTACGAGCCGTTGGCCGTGGTGGCCACCCCGGCCCGCGCCGGGCCGTCGCTGGCAACGGTCTCGAACACGACGGGATGCACGTCGAGCGAGGCTACCGACCGGCTGCGCGCTGTCAGGCGTGACGGTCGAGCAGCATCGCGTCGCCGAACGAGAGGAACCGGTAGCCCTCGGTCAGAGCCTCGCCGTACAGCGTGCGCCAACGCTCGCCGACGAAGGCGTCGATCATCATCAGCAGCGTCGTTCGCGGCAGATGGAAGTTGGTCATCATCAGGTCGACCAGCTGCCAGTCGAAGCCACGATGGATGAAGATGTCGGTGCGGCCCTCGAGCTGTTGCCGTTGGGCAGCCGATTCGAGCGCCCGCACCGTGGTGGTCCCGACCGCCACGACGCGCTCGGCGTGGCGACAAGCGTCGAGCGTCGCCTCCGGGACCCGGTAGCGCTCGGTGTGCATCCGGTGTTGGAGCGGGTCGTCGGTGGCGATCGGGCGGAACGTGTCGAGCCCGACCACCAGCTCGACCTTGGCGACGCCGATCCCGCGATCGGTCGAGGTCGGCGAGCAGGCGGTCGGTGAAGTGCAGCCCGGCGGTCGGTGCTGCGGCGCTCCCCGGTTGGCGGGCGTAGATCGTCTGGTAGCGATCGGGGTCGTCCAAGCGCTCGGTGATGTACGGCGGCAACGGCATCTCGCCGTGCGTCTCGAGCAGCTGCAACGAGTCGACCGATCCGACCAGCGACACGGTGAACGTGTCGCCGGCGGCGGTGCGGCCGCCGATCTCGACGACCGGCGTGCCGTCGGCAGCGAACAGCGTCTCGCCCGGCTTGAGCTTGCGTGCCGGCCGTACCAGTGCCTCCCACACGCGTCGCTCGCCGTCGAGCGGCTCCAGCATCAGCACCTCGGCGGCTCCCCCGGTGCCACGGCGCAGCGCCAGTCGGGCCGGGATCACCTTGGTCTCGTTGACCACGACCAGATCGCCCGGTTCGCAGCAGCGACGGGAGGTCACGCACGTGACGATGCTCGGGCGGCGCGTCGCCGTGGTCGACCAGCAGCCGGGCCGCATCGCGCGGCTCGATCGGAGTCTGGGCGATCCGGTCGGGCGGCAGCTCGTAGTCGAAGTCGGTCAGCCGCATCGTGGTCCCAGGCTATGACGATGGGTTGCGTGGTCAGTCGGCGGTGACGGCGTCGTAGTCGTGGGTGATCGCCTCGGTGATCAGCTGCCGCACCGCCGCCACGTTGCCGCGCATCACCGTCGAGCACGGCCTCCATCGTGACCGGCTCGTGCCCGTCGACGCCGGCGTCGTAGTCGGTGACCAGCGCCACCGCTGGCGTATCGCATGCCGAGCTCGGCGGCGAGCACGGCCTCGGGGTAGCCGGTCATGTTGACCACGTGCCAGCCCATCGCCCTGAACCAGCGTGACTCGGCGGCGGTCGAGAACCGTGGGCCGTTGATGACCACCATCGTGCCGCCCTCGATCACGTCGGCGCCCGCCCGCCGCCCGGCTGCGGCGAGCGCGCGTCGGAGCCCGGAGTCGTAGGGCTCGGCGAACGTCTGGTGGTGCACCGGGGCGGTGTCGTGGAACGTGTCGGGACGCCCCCACGTGCGGTCGACGAGTTGATCGACGATCACGAACTGCCCGGGATGGATGTCGGGCTGCAGTGATCCGACCGAGCACGGAGCGACGATCGCCCGCACCCCGATCGAGTGCATCGCCCACACGTTGGCGCGGTACGGCACGCTGTGTGGTGGGAAGTCGTGGTGGCGTCCGTGGCGGGCCATGAAGGCGACCGGCCTGCCCGCCACCGTGCCGATCGAGGACCGGAGCGGCCGGCTCGCCGTACGGCGTGTCGACGCGGTGCTCGACGGCGTCGTCGAGGAACTCGTAGAAGCCCGACCCTCCGAACACGCCGACGAGCGGAGTCATCGGGCGACCTCAGCTGTCGAACAGGCCCGGCGGCTGGTTCGAGCCGCGCAGTGGGGACGGCGAGACCGATGTGTCGGTAGGCGGAGGGCATCGCCACCCGGCCGCGAGGCGTGCGGGCGATCATGCCCTGCTGGATGAGGAACGGCTCGTACACGTCCTCGACCGTGTCGGGTTGCTCACCGACGCTGATCGCCAACGTCGACAGGCCGACCGGCCCGCCGCCGAACTGCTGGCACAACGCCGTGAGCAGGGCGCGGTCGACCTTGTCGAGCCCGAGGTCGTCGACGCCGAACAGGGCCAGCCCGTCGCGGGCGATGTCGGCCGTGATCGCCCCGTCGGCACGCACCTCGGAGAAGTCGCGCACGCGCCGCAGCAGCCGGTTGGCGATGCGCGGCGTGCCGCGCGAGCGGCGGGCGATCTCCCAGGCGCCGTCCTGGTCGATCTCGACATCGACGATGCCGGCCGCGCGGGTGACGATCTGCTGCAACTCGTCGTCGTGGTAGTAGTCGAGCCGGGCGACGAGGCCGAAACGGTCGCGCAGCGGGCCGGTGATCATGCCCGTGCGGGTGGTGGCGCCGACCAGCGTGAACGGCGGCATCGTCAGCCGGATGCTCGATGCCGCCGGCCCCTTGCCGACGACGATGTCGAGCTGGAAGTCCTCCATCGCCGGGTACAGGATCTCCTCGACCGCCCGCGACAAGCGGTGGATCTCGTCGATGAAGAGCACATCGCCCTCTTCGAGCTTGGTGAGGATGGCGGCCAGGTCGCCGGCGCGCTCGAGCGCCGGACCGGACGTGATGTGGAGGTGGACCCCCATCTCGGCGGCGACGATGCCGGCCAGCGTGGTCTTGCCGAGCCCTGGCGGCCCGGCGAACAGGAGGTGATCGACCGATTGGCCGCGGCGGCGCGCCGCCTCGAGCACGATCGTGAGGTGTTCCTTGAGCTCGCGCTGGCCGACGAACTCGGCGAGGGCGCGCGGTCGCAGTCCGGCCTCGACCACCTCCTCGACGTCGGAGGTGACGCCCGGCTCGAGGAACTCATCCCGCACGGCGCGCTCCCAGCAGCTTGAGTGCGTCGCGCAACATGGCGGCGGCGTCGTCGCCCGGTTGCAACTCGCGCAGCGCCTCGCGGATCTCGGTCTCGCCGTAGCCGAGGTTGCCGAGCGCCTCACGCACGTCGGCGGTGGTCGACGACGTCGTGCCGGGGCCGCCCGCGCCTTCGAGCACCGGCACGTGCAGCCGCGACTTGAGCTCGATCAACAGGCGCTCGGCGGTCTTCTTGCCGACGCCGGGCACGAGCGTGAGCGCGGCGATGTCGCCGTCGGCCACGATGTCGACCAGCGCGATCGGCGGGTGGGTGGCGATGATCGCCATCGCCAGCGCCGGCCCGACCCCGTGGGTGGCGATCAGCGTCTGGAACGTCACCCGCTCGTCGCGGGTGAGGAAGCCGTAGAGCTGCTGGGTGTCCTCGCGGATGTGGTGGTGCACGTACAGGAACGCCGGCGTCGACGGCTCGAGCTCGGCGAGCGCCCGGGCCGACACGTTGACGACGTAACCGACCCCACCGACCTCGATCAGCACCGATCCGGCAAGGTCGCGTTCGAGCACCTGGCCGCGCAACGAACCGATCATCGGGCGCCCGCCTCCGACAGCGATCTGCGGCCACTCGCCGCCCGAGCGGCGCCATCGCCAGATGGCACAGCGCCAGGGCTGCGGCGTCGGCGGCGTCGGCCGGTTGCGGCAGGCGGGTCAGCTTGAGGCGGGCTTGCACCATCTTCTGGACCTGTTGCTTGCCGGCCCCGCCGTAGCCGGCGACGGCATCCTTGACCTGGTTCGGCGTGTACTGCACGACCTCGCACCCGAACGCCGCCGCCTCGCACAACGCCAGCCCGCTCGCCTGCCCGACGCTCATCGCCGTGCGGACGTTGACCTGGAAGAACACCTGCTCGACAGCGACCACGTCGGGCCGGAACTGCTGGAGCAGGTCGACCAGCTCGGCTCGCAAGGCGGCGAGCCGCTGCGGCAGCGGATCGGCGGCCGGGGTGCGGATGACGCCCATCGACACCGCGACCGAGCCGCGTCCGCCGAGCCCGTCGACCACGGCGTAGCCGCATCGGGTGAGTCCGGGGTCGATGCCGAGCACGCGTATCGAGCCTGCAGCGTTGGAGCGGGCGAACACAGGTTCGACTCTAGTCGCACACTCACCCGTGGGGGTGGACGTTGCGACTCGCAGATCGATCGGCCGCGTGAGCATCACACGCATCCCATGCGGTCGAGGGCGGTGGCAAGGAAGTCGTCTCGCCGGGTGAGCAGCGTCGGCGGATCCAGGTCGGTGCGTCCTTGCCCGATGATCGTCTGGATGAACAACTCCATCGTTGGTGGTGTGGTCAAGGCAGCGGCGATGTCCCAGTAGGCGACGTCCGTGGCCGGGTGACCGATCGCCGATTCGTAGCCGGCGAGCACATCGTCGGCGCCGGACGGTCCGACCACCAGCGCCGCGTCGCAACGTTGCATCCCGAGATCGATCCCCGGATGGCCGATGCCCGCACACTCCCAGTCGACGATGCCGGTGAGCTGATCGTCGACCCACAGGGTGTTGCCGTGCCAGAAGTCCCCGTGGACGAATACCGGCTCGTGGTCAGGCATCGGGATCCGCCGCAGAACGTTCTCGGCTTCGACGAGCAGCGCCCTCGCCGGTTCGGACCGGCGGGCGGCGTCGAAGTCGACCGGTTCGACCGGGCATCGCCGAACTGGCAGGTGGGGTGACGTCGGGACCGGCGCGGCGTGCACGCTGGCGACCGCTTCGCCCAGCGCTCGCAGCCGAGCCGTCGACGGTTCCACGGACGATCGACTCGTGCCAGGGACGCACAACATCGCGAGGGCGAACACATCTGGCGCATCCGGTCCGCCGATCGCGACACCGAGCAACCTAGGACCGGGGATCCCGGAGCCGGCGATCGCTTCGAGCGCTGCCATCTCGGTCGCCAGGCGAGCAACGCTCGATTCGTCGCCGATGCGAACGACGACCTCGTCGATGTCCGAGTTGGACAGCCTCAACAGCCATGGCGGTTCGCCGCGGCGCAGCCCGGTGGCCGACACCACCGACGCCCCGGGATCGACGCAGCTCGTCACCCAACTCAGCAACCCAGGATCGGGTTCGGACATCAACCGAGGCTAACGGGAAGCCACGAATCGATCGGTAGACCTGGCGCGCCGGCGTGACCAACGGTTGCAATGCCCCCAACGTGAGCTCAGACCGACTACTCCCAGTCGAGCTGGTGCTCCGGCACACCCACCCCTCGGCCGTACGCGGCCGCCTCGTCGCGCCCGTGCGAGTCGCCGCGTGGGTACCTGAAGACCCGATCGGCAAAGACCACGATCTTGTCGGCGCCGACGTCGATGTCGGCGTACCAGCCGCCCTCGAGGAGGAGGGCTGCAGCGAGCGCCTCGGCCACGTCGGCGGCGAGATCGTCGGAACCGGCGAAGTCGACGAAGGTCCACACGGACGGCTGTCCGGTGATCGCCCCGTCCTCCGCCCGCACGGCACCGTCAGGGCGCGTTCCGGCGGACACGTCATGGCGGCTGACGGAGGTCAGCTCGACGCCTGTCAGCTCGACCACCGCTCCTATCCGCAGGCTCTCGGCGATGACGCGGCCACGCACGCCGGCAGCGTAGACGCGGCGTGCCGATCGTCCTCCCGATCAGGCGCTAGTGACGTCGCCACGGTCGGGTTTCGATGACCGCGAACCGGGCAGGGCGCGACGGGACCAGTGATCTCGTTTCGTTGAGTGGTGTGAGCCGGGCGCACGGAGCGGCCGGTACTGAAAGCGAGGAACGATGAACAAGAAGCTCATGTGTCTGCCTGCGGCGGTTCTGCTCGTTGGTGCGACGGAGATGGCGTTCAGCACTGTGGCGTCCGCCCACAATCGCGCCCACATCATCCTGCCATCGGGCGCGTGCATCGTCGTCGGGTCGGAGAAGAGCGTCACACTTCCCGATGGAACGCTCCTGGATCTTCGTCCGGATACATTCCCAGCCGACGAATTCGGGACCGCCTTCGCTGCCGAGGAGGGCTACAGCCGTATCGAGAAGGGTCCCTGCCCGTAGGTCACTCGGGCTGCTCGTCCACGATGGTGCTTGCGCCGAACCGCACCCGAGCACCATCACAATCGGGCATTGTTTCGAGCGGCGGACCCGCAGATCGGGGCTCGTCGCCTGACACGCGTAGGCTCGTGTCGTGACCGCGACTGGTGAGGTCGACGGCGTTCTGATCTGCGGCGTCTACGGGACCGGGAAGTCGTCGATCGCCGCCGAGATCGCCGAGACGCTCGAACGCCGAGGAGTGTCCTACGGCGCGTTGGACCTGGACTGGCTGACGTGGTTCGAGGTGCCCGGCATGGATCGCACGGCAGCGGAAACGTGTACCTGGCGAACGTCGCGAGTGTCGTTCGCAACTACCGCGACTTCGGTGTACGCCATGTTGTGCTGGCAGGGGCGGTACGCGACAAGGACGAGGTTCGGATGTTGGAGACGGCGGCGGCGATCCCGCTTCGCGTCGTGCGGCTCGAGGTGCCGCTCGACGAGATCGCCCGGCGGCTGCGACCCGACCCGATGAGCGGCCGACGGAACGACCTCGAGGTGGCGGCGCAATGGCTCGCAGACTCGATTGGTGTTGGTGTCGAGGACCTGTCGGTGACCAACGCGGGGCCGATCCACGACGTCGCGTTGCAGATCATCGATTGGCTCGGTTGGACGTGCTGACCTGCCTCGGTCCAAGTGCGCAGATTCCCCGATCTGGTGCGGCCTGTCCAACGAGCAGATGGGCGGCAGTCACGGAGGACGCCAGGGCCGGGACAGATGTCGCGGCGCGGCTGCGCCGCCCACCGGAACCGTGGTTGCGTCGCGAGGCAGCGGCCAACGTGCCAGGACAAATCACGTCAAGCCGTGGCTCGCGTGGGCCGGTATCGCAGGGCGACCGCCCCCGACCGGAACTCATGGCGATCCACCAGCTCGAGCTGGATGCGCTCACGCAGACCGGCGAGCAACGTCGGCCCGTGTCCGGCAAGGACCGGCTGCACAAGGAACTCGTACTCGTCGATCAGTCCCAGATCTGCCAACGCCAGGGGAAGCGTCACGCCACCCACGAACAGGCCCTCGCCTGGCTCCTGCTTGAGCCGCTGAACCGCTTGCCCCAAGTCGCCTCGCACCAGCTCGGCATTCCAATCGACCTCGCTCAGCGTGCTCGACACGACGTACTTCTTCGCCCGGTCGATGGTCTCGGCGAACGGGATCTCCCACTCACCCATCCAGTCAGGCCACGTGCCCGTGGCCGGCCGCCGCCACGCCGACTCCATCATCTCGTAGGTCACCCGGCCGAACAGCAGGGCATCGGCTCGTTCCATCTCAGCGGTCCAGTAGCGCATCGACTCCTCGTCCGGCGGGAGCCCTGCCTCGTGATGACAGCAGCCGTCGAGCGTGACGTTGATCGAGTATCGAAGTGGTCTCATCTCGTTGCTCTCCCTTGATGCGCGCCGCACGTTCACCGGACCGTATTCAGACGACTGCCGGCACCATTTTCTCATCGGCGCCCCGATCGCACCTACTCAACACCGTCGTGGTGCGAACCAGACCGCAAACCGAGAGCGCGACCGATGCGGCGTTCTGTCGCCACAGATCGACAGATCGGTTCCGCTATGGATCCGATCGGTCCGGTCGTTGTTGAGGTCAGCGGAGTTCGAGTTCCCAGCGCCAGACGTCTTCGTCGACGCCGGCCTCGGGGTCGGCGATGGTGGCGGTGCGGGTGAACCCACAGTGGACGAGCACAGCGGTGGAGGCGTTCGGGGTGGCGAGCGTGTGGGCGACGACACGGGTGGCTCCACGGTCACGGGCCCAGTCGATCAGCGTTCGTGTCGCCGTGGTGGCCAGTCCTCGGCCTTGACGGGCGGGGGCGACGGCGTAGCCGACCTCGACCTCTTGCCCGATGGGCGGCCCTTTGAACCCCCCGAAGCCGACCAGCGCGCCGTCGTCGTCGAAGAAGAGATGGGATCCCCACGGGTCGGCGTTGTTGAGGCGTGCGGCGTCGACCGCGTGGGGAGAGCTTCGGGGAATCCGGCCCATCCCTCGATCACGGCGATGCCGAATCGTTCGGTGAAGGCAGCGTCGCCGTCGATCAATGCCTCGATCCACTCGAGCCGCAGCGGCTCCACCTGCATCACCCATCACCTCGCGGGGGTGGCGCAGGTCGGTGCATAGGAAGTCACCCGCCCAGATTGCCCATTCGGCGCTCGCCCCTGCAACGACGATTGCTGTTGGCAGACCGACGAGTGCAGCTCGGCAGGTCCGGCGCGCCGAGATGGATCGAGTCGCAGGTCACGCTGACTGCGGGTGGAACTCGATCGAGTCGATGATCGGTGCGGTCTCTGCGATGAACTCGTCGAAGCGCTCCTCGGGCGCCACGACGGTGATCGCCAGGGTCTCAACCGACATGCCCTCCGGGAGGTCGACGAGGTAGAGGCGTAGGCGCAACCCGGGGTCCCACCCGATCGTGTGGATCCAGCGGCTGATGTCGATCATTCCTATCCCGCAAGCCTCGCCGCCGGGGGCAAGGGTGACGTCGATCGACACGGCATCGAGGCCACCGACGCGCGCGGCCACCGGTGCAGTCGTCTCGAAGTTGGGATCGGCGATGAGCTGCTGCGCGATCGCGGCTGCATCGGCCGGCGCCGAGAGCAGCGGGGACCCGCCGTTCGCTGCGCACCACGCGTCGTAGGCGACCGGGTCGATGAATTCGATGCGATCCTCGTGCCGAAGCACGTCCCGGGACGCCAAGGATCCCGAACCACACGTCCGGGCACCCGCCTCGAGATCGGCGCCACTCCGGGCGACCACGTCTCCCATGTGCTCGGCGCCGAAACGGTGACCTCACCGTCGGAGGAGGTGTAGGACAGGATGACCGGCTGGCCGTTCTCGGTCGTCGCATTGGCGTCCAGCCACAACCCGCCATCGGCGACCCAACTGATCTCCTGCTCGACCACGGTTGCGTCGCCGTCCGCGAACAGCCGGACCGAGAAGGTCATGTGGCCGTCGGGCCACTGCGGCCCGTCCACGCGCTCGATCTCGTATCGCTCGTACGGGGCACCCGAGGTGGTGGCGTAGAGGAGCGGAACGTCTATGTCGGGGCCGACCTGCACGTGCCCCTCGGCGCCTGTGCCGGCGACGCGTGCGGCGAGGAACTCCTCCAGGCGTTCCGTGGCCTGTGCCTCGACAACCACCGGGTCGGCCTGCGCGAACGGCGCCGTCAGCCTCCACCGGTTCACCACCCAGATCCCGTCACGGCCTTGGCGATCGAGCTGGGCGAGGTCGAGGCTCACCGATTCGTAGCGGAGGTCGTCGAGCGTCGGCGCGCACGACTCGCCGGGCTGTTCCGGGTCAGGCCGGGTGGGTAGAGCGGGTTCGTCCGACCCGGCGCACACCGCAGGTAACGCTGGTCGGTCCAGAGCGCCATCGGCCCAGCCGTCGCGGTCCCCGCTTTCGCCTGCGTTGAACAGGTACGCCTCCCAGCCCAGCACCTCACGGAGGAACCGGTCGACGAGTTCGAGTTGGTCGAGTGCGCTCGAGGGTCTTCCTCGCGTCAGTTGCGGGTCGACCTGCCAGGTGTAGTCGGGGTCGCCGGCGTCGGCGCGCTCCTGGGCGGCACGCACCTCCTCGAGCGTCGACTGCGGCCACATCCCACCCGACGTCGGCGGTGACGTCGTCGACGGTTGTCGGCGGGGCGGGGACCGTCGTCGGCGGTCGGCGTCGGTCGGCGGCCGTCGTGGAGGCGGCGGGGTGGGGACCGTCGGACGTCGGCACGTCGGCAGGGTCGGGTTCGTCGTCGATCCGCACGATCGCCGCGAGGGCGACGACCAACACGGCGGCCGCCGCGACCGCGAGCGCGACCTTCAGACGCGACCCGGCGACGGGCCGGGGGTTCAGCGGCCGTCGGCGCGAGCTCGATCGACGCGTCGCGTTCGCCGTTCTCGCCGTGGCCGGGCATCGCGTCGCCCCACGACACGGCGGCGACGCGCGGGACCTGGTCCCACGATGGCCGCTCCAGACGGTCGACGTCGACCGCAACGGTTCCACGGCTGAGGATCTCGTCGACCGAGATCGCCGGCGCCTCCCGGTCGAGCGCCTCGGCCAACCGAGGGAGTTGCTGCTCGAGGTCAGCGGACATTCTCAACCTCCAACTCCGACCGCAGACGAGCCAGCGCCCGCTCGGAATCCCGATGCACCGTCGACGCCGTCACCCCCAGCACCTCGGCCGCCTCACGCAACGTGTACCCGAAACCGACCACCAACACCACCGCACACCGCTGAGCCTCCGACAAGCGTGCGATCGCCGGCGCCAGACCCGGCTCGAACGAGTCGTCCGGCAACGCAACACCCGACGCCGGCTCGGCCACGGGGACGTCGCGGGCCTCGCTGCGAACCGCCAACGTCCGCCCCACCCGGTACAGGTAGCCGACCGGGCTCTCGAGCTCCCCCACCCGCTCCCAGTTCTGCCACGCCCACGCCAGCGCGTCCGCCGCCGCCTGACGCCCGACCACCGCCCCGAACCCGGCCACCAGCGCACGGCGCACACGCGGCTCGACCTCCGCCACGAACCGCTCGAAATCTGACCGCCCCCGATCCATCAAGATACAAAGCATCCCAACTACCGACTTGCCGCGACACGAACCGAGAAATTTATTCAACCGGCCTCGCCGTCACTCACCGCGCTCACCACGACGGGTTCCGCACGAGCGCCGAATGCCCGACACGGAGCCGTCCGTAGGTTTGGAACGGGTCGTAGACCATCCGTCTCGCCCCTCTTGTAACCCCCGTGCCGAGGCGCGGTCGGCGGGCCGAAACGCTCCGTCGGCCGACTGTCCTCTGGTGGGGCTCCGGATGACCGTCACACCCCTTCGTCATGCTTGGGTGACCGACTTCCCTCCGTTTGACCACTCGTGATCGGAGGACCCTTGATCACACGAACTCCCGACACCGACGCCGTCTATTCGACGTTGTGCGCAGCCGACCCGGACGTGATGGACCGGGATAAGCTCGCAGGACTGACACGGCTGATTGCCTCGCACCGGGCGTGGTGCGAGGCATTGCAGGTTCGCGTCAACCGCCGGCAACGTCAGTTGGCGGCCGAAGGGCGAGCCGAGTCCCCCAAGGATCTCTTGGCTCGCGAAGGCGGTCAGTCAGGCAAGGAAGCGCGCGCCGGCCAAGAGCGCGAACAGGTGTGCACGGCGCTCCCTCAGTTCGAGGAGGCGCTCGCATCCGGCGCCGTCGCCGCCGGCCACATCGATGCCGTCGCCGGAGCGATCCGCAATCTCGACGACGTCGTCGCCGCCGAGTTCGTCAGCCACGCCGACGAACTCCTGTCCGATGCTGAACGGATGGGGGTCGACGCCTTCGACCGCAGCTGCCGCGACCTCGCCCGACAGCTGAACGCAATCCATGCATCGCGAGCGACGCCGACGAGCCGACAAGCAGCGCCAGATGTCGAAGGTTCGACGGTGGACCGATCGCGAGACGGGGATGCGGCACACCCACATCGAGCTCGACCCGGTCCGCGACGCCCAGCTGTGGGCTGCGGTCGACCAGCAGCGCCGACAGGCCCGCGCCAAGGCCGGCTCCGGGCTCACGTGGGAGCAGCTCCAGGTCGAATCGTTGCTGGCCGCCGTGGCTTCCGGGGGCGAGTCGGTGGTGCAGCTTCACGTGCTGGTCGATCTGTCCACGCTCCAGACGGGGCTGCATGAGCGATCGGTGTGCGAACTGTCCGACGGCACGCCGCTTCCGGTGTCGACCGTCCGTCAGATGGCATGTGAGGCGGAGGTCATTCCGATCGTGCTCGACGGCGACGGACGCGCCCTCGACGTCGGCCGCGGCGCTCGGCTGGCAACCGAAGACCAACGCCAGGCCTTGCGGGCCATGCATCGAACCTGCATCGCTCCGAACTGCGAAGTGCCGTTCGACGATTGTCGAATCCATCATGTCGTTCCCTGGGAGCAGGGCGGCGCGACCGAGTTGTCGAATCTGGCGCCGCTGTGCGAGTCGGTGAAGCATCACCATCAAGTCCACGAAGGCGGGTGGAGGCTCACCATGACTCCCGACCGGGTCGCGACGTGGATCAGACCGGACGGCACGATCGATCAGACCGGATCGACCGTCGACGGAAGGCCCCGGCGGGGTGAGGTCACGCGCAGCATGAAGCAGAGCGGGTGACCGCTGACCGTCAGTGCAGTTTCGCCAGCTCGTCGATCAGCTCGCTCACCGGCCGATAGGTCAGGCCGGCGATAGCCCGGTGGGCGTAGCGGATCACGCCGTTCGCGGTCGATGATGAACACGCTCCGCCGCGAAAGCCGAGCGGACCGAGCGTGCCATAGGCGCCGGCCACGTCCTTGTTGGTGTCGGCGAGCAGCGGGAAGTCGAATCCGTGCTTGCCGGAGAAGGCCTCGTGGCTGTCGATCGACTGCGCCGAAATGCCCACGACCTGGGCGTCGAGCGCAAGTGAACTGGTCGAGGCCCTCGTTGTACGAGTTGAGCTGCTTGGTGCACACCGGCGTGTCGTCGCCCGGATAGAACACGAGCACGATCGGCTTGCCGGCGAAGTCGGCCAGTGAGTACTCCCTGCCACCCGTGCCCGGCAGGGTGAAGTCGGGTGCCGGATCGCCGACTCCGAGGCTCATGTTCCGCTCATCCCGCTGCCGCCTCCATCACCTCGTCGGCGATGTCGAAGTTGGAGTAGACGTCCTGGACATCGTCGTTGTCCTCGATCGCTTCCATGATCCGCAGGATCTTCTTGGCGTCCTCGACGCTGGTGACGGGCACCAGGTTGTCGCTCATCATCGGCGTGTCGGCCGACTCGACCGTGAAGCCTGCGGTCTCGAGTGCGTCCTTCACGTCGTAGGCGACGGATGGCTGTGACATCACCCGCCAACTCCCCCGTCGTCGACGACATCGTCGGCACCCGCTTCGAGAGCGGCCATCATCAGCGAGTCCTCGTCGACGACGCCCGCCACCATCACGACCCCGCGGCGGTTGAATTGCCATCCGACCGCACCCGGCTCGGCCATCGAGCCACCCATCTTGGTGAAGATGCTGCGGATCTCGGCGCCGGTGCGATTGCGGTTGTCGGTGAGCACGTCGATCAGCAGCGCCACACCTCCAGGGGCGTAGCCCTCGTACGTGATCGATTCGTAGGTCTCGGCGCCGCTTCACCGGTGCCACGCTTGATCGCCCGGTCGATGGCGTCGTTCGTCATCCGCGCCGCCGCGCCTTGGCGACGGCGGTGCGCAAGGTCGGGTTGGTGTCGACATCACCACCGCCGGCCTTGGCGGCGACCTCGATCTGACGGGCGACCTTGGCGAACAACTTGCCGCGAGCCTTGTCAGCGGCGCCCTTCTTGTGCTTGATCGTTGCCCATTTGGAATGGCCGGACATTCAGTTGGTCTCCGTGATGGTTTCGATGAACGACTCGTGCAGGCGAGGGTCCCCTGCCAACTCCGGATGGAACGACGCAACGCTAACGCGTCCGGAGCGAGGAGGACCGGGACGCCCTGCGTATTCGGCGAGCACCTCGACACCGTGGTCCGACGCGTTCCACCTTGGGGGCGCGGATGAAGACGCCATGGAACGGGGGTCGCCGATCGAGCGCACATCGAGATCGGCCTCGAAGCTGTCGACCTGGCGGCCGTATCCGTTGCGTCGCACGCCGATGTCGATCGCTCCGAAACGAGCGCTGGTCGGGGCGACCGTCGAGCACCTCGGTCGAGAGCAGGATCATGCCGGCGCAGGTGCCGAACACCGGCATGCCGTCGCCGATCCGTCGCGATGGGATCGAACAAGCCGCTGCTAGGAGCAGCTTCGACATCGTCGTCGACTCGCCGCCGGGCATCACCAGGGCGTCGACCGCCCGAGATCGTCAGGGGTGCGGACTTCGCGCGCGGACGACCCCGCACTCGCGCAGCCGCTGCTCGTGCGCAGCGAAGGCGCCCTGCAGCGCCAGCACCCCGATCGTCGAGTCCCACCGTGTGCCCCTGGGGGCTCCGGGCTCGGCGTGGCGCCGGTTACCAGCCGCGTTCGGCGTAGCGCTCGTTGACCTCGTCCATGCCGATGCCGGTCATCGGGGCGCCCGAGGCCGCGGCTGACCTTGGCGAGGATCGACGCGTCGTTGAAGTGCGTCGTGGCCTCGACGATGGCAGCGGCGCGGCGTGCAGGCTCGTCGCTCTTGAAGATGCCCGAGCCGACGAACACCGCCTCGGCACCGAGCTGCATCGCCAGCGCGGCGTCGGCCGGCGTGGCGAGGCCGCCGGCGCAGAACATCGGCACGGGCAGCCAGCCGGACTCGGCGATCTCCTGCACGAGCGGGAGCGGCGCCTGGAGCTGCTTGGCCCAGTCGTAGAGCTCGGCCGAGTCGGCCTGACCGATGCGCTTGATGTCGCCGATGATCGAGCGCAGGTGGCGCACGGCCTCGACCACGTTGCCGGTGCCGGCCTCGCCCTTGGAACGGATCATGGCCGCTCCCTCGCTGATCCGGCGCAGCGCCTCGCCGAGGTTGGTGGCGCCGCACACGAACGGCACCGTGAACTTCCACTTGTCGATGTGGTGGGCCTCGTCGGCCGGGGTCAGCACCTCGGACTCGTCGACGAAGTCGACACCCAGCGCCTCGAGGATCTGGGCCTCGACGAAGTGCCCGATGCGGGCCTTGGCCATCACCGGGATCGACACCGCGGCCTTGATGCCCTCGATCATCTCCGGGTCGCTCATGCGGGCGACGCCACCGTCGCGGCGGATGTCGGCCGGCACACGCTCGAGCGCCATCACAGCGCAGGCGCCTGCGTCTTCGGCGATCTTGGCCTGCTCGGGCGTGACGACGTCCATGATGACGCCGCCCTTCAGCATCTCGGCCAGGCCGCGCTTGACGGGGAATGAACCGGTGATCGGCGCATCGCTCATGTCCACAGGCTATCGAGCGCCACCATCGGTCGTCCTGGTGGGATGAGTACCAGTGATCTCGCTAGACATGGCGGCGATGCGATGGATCGTCGTCGGTGCGGGGGCGGTGGGCGGCGTCGTCGGGGGTTTGTTGGCACACGCCGGCGAGCAGGTCACGCTGGTTGCCGGGGTCCGCACCTCGAGCGCGATGCGGGCGCGGGCTACGTGTCCGGACTCCCGATCTCGACGTGCTGGTCGAGGCCGCGAAGTCCCGGCACCGTCGAGCGGCTGGCGATCGACGCCGGGCGATGTCGTGCTGATCGCCACCAAGTCCCAGGACACCGAGGCCGCTCCGCGCAGCTGAGCGCTGTTGCCGATCCGGATGCCGTGATCGTGTGCCTCCAGAACGGGCTCGAGAACGAGCGCCTGGCGGCTCGCCGGTTCGCCACGGTGCTCAGCACGCCCGTGCTGCTCCCGGCGGCAATCGTCGAACCCGGCTCGGTGGTCGCCTAGGGCGCTCCGCATCCCGGCATCCTCGACATCGGCCGCTACCCCGACACGCCCGTCGACGATGTGGTGCGAGAAGGTTTCCGACGCCTGGATCGGCGCCGGGTTCGCCTCGACGCCGCGGCCCGACATCGCCCGTTGGAAGCGACGCAAGCTGCTGATGAACCTCGGCAACGCCGTCCAGGCCCTGCTCGGCCTCGACGGAGGCGGGAAGCGACTGCGGGAGCTGCGCGACGCGCCGAGGGAGAGGCCTGCTTCGCCGCCGCCGGGATGGACGTGGCGACCGTGGCCGAGGACGAGGCGCCAACCGGGTGGGGCGGATGGAGATCGAGCAGATCCCGGCATCGAACGCGGCGGCGGGTCGTCGTGGCAGAGCCTCGCTCGCGGTACGGGCTCGATCGAAGCCGACTACCTCAACGGCGAGGTGTGCCTGCTCGGACGGATGCACGGCGTGCCGACGCCGGTCAACGATCTCCTCCGGCGCCGCGCCAACGCCGCTGCCGCGGCCGGGCTCGCCCCTGGTTCCACCACCGAGTCGAGGAACTGCTGGCCGAGCTCGACCAAGCTCCTGCAGTGGTGGACGCTGACCCGGGCGTACGATCGCCGGATGGCCACGCTCGTCCTCACGGTGATCGGCGATGACCGGGCCGGGCTCGTCAACGCCGTGGCCCAGGTGGTCGCCGGCCATGGCGGCAACTGGGAGCGCAGTCAGATGGCCGAGCTCGCCGGAAAGTTCGCCGGGATCGTGCTCGTGACCGTGCCCGACAACGGCGTCGACGAGCTCGTCGCCGCCCTCGAACCGCTGCCCGGCATGCTCGACATCATGGCGCAGCCCGGCTCGCCCGGCTCGACGTGGTCGCGCCAGGGGCACAGCGCTTCGTGCTCGACCTGATCGGCTCCGACCGACCCGGCATCGTCCGCGAGATCACCGACGTGCTGGCCGCGCACGCCGTCAACATCGACACGCTGCGCACCGAGACCCGGGAAGCGCCGATGTCGGGTGGACGCCTGTTCGAGGCGACGGCCGTGCTCGAGGTGCCGGGCGAGGTCGACATCGGTGCTCTGCGGGTGGCCCTCGAACGTCTCGCCAACGAGCTGATGGTCGACATCAGGCTCGGACACAGCCCGCCTGACACCTGTTCTCTGATGTGGGACACTGTTCCCCAGCGTGGGACAGGTCGATGAGACTGGCGGGATGCGCACCGCTGCCATCGTCGGGTCCGGCAACATCGGGACCGATCTGCTGTACAAGCTGCTCCGATCGCCCCACATCGAGCCGAGCTACATGGTCGGCGTCGACCCCGACAGCGAGGGTCTCGAGCGCGCCCGCAAGCTCGGGCTCGAGGCGTCGCACGAAGGTATCGACTGGCTGCTGTCGCGGCCACAGCTCCCCGACATCGTCTTCGAGGCGACGAGCGCCTACATCCACGCCGGCAACGCCCCGCGCTACCTCGATGCAGGGATCGGGCGATCGACCTCACGCCGGCGGCGATCGGGCCGTACGTCGTGCCGCCGGTCAACCTCGACGAGCACCTCGACCTGAGAACGTCAACATGGTCACCTGCGGCGGGCAGGCGACGATCCCGATCGTGCACGCCGTCAGCCGCGTGGTCGACGGTGCCGTACGCCGAGATCGTCGCCACGGTCGCCTGGAAGTCCGCCGGCCCGGGCACACGGGCCAACATCGACGAGTTCACGCGGACCACGACCCGCGCGATCGAAGTCTGCGGCGGCGTCGCCAAGGGCAAGGCGATCATCGTCCTCAACCCGGCCGACCCACCACTGATCATGCGCAACACGATCTTCTGCGGATCCCCGAGGACGTCGATCACGCGGCGATCGTCGGCGTCGATCGACGACGTCGTCGACGACGTGCAGGCCTACGTGCCCGGCTACCGGCTCACGGTCGAGCCCGTTCTCGGTCACGCCGAAGGACCGCGTCGCGATCTTCGTCGAGGTCGAAGGCGCCGGGGACTTCTTGCCGCCGTACGCCGGCAACCTCGACATCATGACGGCCGCCGCCACGCAGGTCGGCAAGGAGATCGCCAAACACCTCGCCGCGATGGCCCGGTGGGAGGTCAGGTGATGGCGTACTCGGACGAGCTCGACATCCGCATCACCGACTCGGCCCTGCGCGACGGCTCCCACGCCAAGGGCCACCAGTTCACCGTGGCCCAGGTTCGGAGGTCGTCGGTGCCCTCGACGCGGCCGGCATGCCGGTGATCGAGGTGACCCACGGCGACGGCCTCGGCGGTTCGTCGTTCAACTACGGCCGGTCGCTCGTCGACGAGCGGGAGCTGATCGCCGCCGCCGTCGAGAGCGCCCGGCGGGCCAGATCGCCGCCCTGATGGTGCCCGGCATCGGCACGATGGACGACATGCGCGCCGCCGCGACCTCGGCGTCTCGATCGTCCGCATCGCGACCCACTGCACCGAGGCCGACATCGCGGTCCAGCACTCGGCCTGGCCCGCGACCTCGGGATCGAGACCGTGGGGTTCTTGATGATGGCCCACACGTCTCGACCCGGGCCCTCGCCGAACAGGCGCGGATCATGGCCGACGCCGGCTGCCGTGCCCGTACGTCGTCGACTCGGCCGGGGCGCTGATCCTCGACGCGTCGCCGATCGGGTGGGGGCGATCGGGGCGGAGGTCGCGGCCGAGGCAGAGATCGGATTCCACGGGCACAACAACCTCGAGTCGCCGTGGCCAACTCGGTGCTCGCCGTGCGGGCCGGCGCCGAGCAGATCGACGGGTCGACCGGCGGCATCGGCGCCGGTGCCGGGAACACCCGCAACGAGGTGGCCACGGCTGTCTGCGACCGACTCGGCATCCGCACCGGCATCGACGTCCTGGCGCTGATGGACGCCGCCGAGGACGTCGTCCGGCCGGTGATGGACCAGGAGTGCATCATCGATCGA
>CAWKMO010000012.1:0-255433 GCA_963850755.1 Ilumatobacteraceae bacterium
CGGTCGCCGTCGAGGAGATCTTCTGGGGTGACGCCGGGCTCGGCATGGCGATCATGGGGTCGGCGCTGGCGGCGGCTGGCATCGCCGGCGTCGGCACTCCCGAGCAGGCGATCGAGTGGGTACCGCAGTGCTACGGAACGGCCGACAAGGTTCAGCTCGGGGCGTTCTGTGTGAGCGAGCCCGATGCCGGCTCCGATGTGTCGTCGCTACGCACACGCGCCGTGTACGACGAGGCCAACGACGAATGGGTGATCAACGGCACCAAGGCGTGGATCACCAACGGTGGCATCGCCGACGTCCACGTCGTCGTCGCCACTGTGGACCCTGAGCTGCGTGGCCGGGGACAAGCCTCGTTCATCGTGCCTCCCGGCACGAAGGGTCTGTCGCAGGGACAGAAGTATCTGAAGCACGGGATCCGTGCGTCACACACGGCCGAGGTCGTGCTCGACGACGTGCGTGTTCCCGGCTCGTGTCTGCTCGGTGGCAGGGAGCGGCTCGACGCCAAGCTGGCCCGGGCTCGTGAGATCGGTTCCTCGGGGAGAAGCAGCCGGCAATGTCGACGTTCGAGGCCACTCGCCCGACTGTCGGCGCCCAGGCGCTCGGCATCGCCCGTGCCGCCTACGAGTACTCGCTCGACTACGCCAAGGAGCGCAAGGCGTTCGGCGGCCGATCATCAGAACCAGGCGATCGCCTTCAAGCTCGCCAAGATGGTCACGAGATCGACGCCGCCCGGCTGCTGATCTGGCGTGCGGCTTGGCTGGCCAAGAACGGCGGATTCAAGAACGCCGAAGGCTCGATGAGCAAGTGGAAGGCAGCCGAGGTCGCCGTGCGGGCGACCGAAGAGGCGATCCAGATCCTCGGCGGCTACGGCTACACCCGTGAGTACCCGGTCGAGCGCTGGCACCGCGACGCCAGACCACACGATCTTCGAAGGCACCTCCGAGATCCAGCAATTGGTGATCGCCCGGGCCATATCGGCCTGCGTATCGAGTAGAGCGCAACGGCCGCGGTCGCTACCTGGACATGCCGCCGACCTCGGCCTCCGTACGGGCAACTGCTCGGCGTCGGCGATCAGCGATTTTCATGCGGTCTGGGTGACGACATCGACCTGCGTGTGGGGGATGATCATGGTGGCCAGGTGGTCGCGGAACGCGTCGTGTTCGGAGTCGCCGAGTGAAGCCCGACCGGACGATCGAAGCTCGAGGAGGACGTCGTGTCAGAACGAATGAGTCCCGTGGCGTCGATCATGTGGGAAATGGGCCAGGATTCGGCCTTGCGCATGACCGTCGGAAACCTGATGGTCCTCAGCCGGGCGCCATGACGATCGAAGCTTTGACGGAACGGTTCAACCGTGCCGCCGAGCACGCACCGACGCTGCGTCGGCATCCAGAGAGCGCTCCCGGGATCGGCTCCCAGGCGGCATGGGTCGACGATGATCAAGTTCGATCCCGTTGACGCACATTCGGTCGATGGCGATCGCCTCACCTGGCGACTGCGACAGGTCCTCGATCTCGTCGCGCTGGTGGAGCGGTCGCCGTTCGATCCAGAGCTGTCGCCATGGGACGCAACGCTGATCGAGGGTCTTGCAGATGGCGGCCGCGTCGCTCTGTATCTCCGGGCGCATCACTGCTTGACCGACGGCGTGAACGGAGTCTCGCTCGTTCGTCTGCTGCTCGACGAGCATGCCGCCAGCAGCGACGAGCCCGGTTCGGTCGACACGATGCCATCGGGGGACGACCCTCAGCAGAGCACGAGCCGGAAGCCGGCGCCAAGATCATCGAGGCGTCGTTCGGTTCGAGTCGTCGCCGGCCAGGCACTGTGAGCGTCACGGTCGATCTGGCTGGTGCCGTGCATCCGATCGCCAACACGCTCACCTCGGCGCGAGCAGCGGCACGTCGCATCAATCCACTGGACACGATGGTACGGGGCGTTCAGCGCGGTCTGGATGTGGCGAATTCGGTCTCGCGCCAGGTTGTGGTGACGGGCGGCCGTCTGTCACCGTTGTCGCCCTCACGGTCGGTCAGTACCCATTTCGAGGCGTTCGAGGTGTCGGGTGCGCGAACG
This sequence comes from Ilumatobacteraceae bacterium, assembly GCA_963850755.1. Classification (GTDB taxonomy): domain Bacteria; phylum Actinomycetota; class Acidimicrobiia; order Acidimicrobiales; family Ilumatobacteraceae; genus Ilumatobacter. Next base: position 2,065 of record CAWKMO010000012.1, read on the forward strand.
ACAGCGCTCGCACTCGGCGGCAGCCGCAACGATCTCCTGGTCGCCGCAGCGGCCGAGGACTCGGTCTGTACCTCGAACGACTGAGCCTCCCCTGCTCGGAGGTTCGCCTGGCGTCGCCCGCCCGTTGGCGCATCGGCTCAGAGGGTTCGGTGGTGCCGGTACGGGCGGAGATCCCCGTCTCGAACGTGCATCCGGGGCCGCTGTTCGGCGTCGTCGCCGAACGGTTGGCGAGAGCACGTCACGAGCCCGCGTTGCACGTCACCGAGGCGCTGGCGTCAGTGATCGGCCGCCTGCCGACACGCCTGCTCATGCCGGCAGTCCGATCACAGGTCGGCTCGATCGACTTCGTCGCGACGACCTTGCCGGGTATCCGCGGCGTTCGCCACGTATGCGGTGCGGTCGTCGAGCAGAGCTTCCCGTTCGGACCCCGCCTCGGCTCGTTGATGAACGTGACCGGATTCGGCGTCGGTGATCGACTCGACGTCGGCGTCGGCTTCGATCCGATCGCGATCGCCGAGCCGGAGGTCCTCGTGGCGTGCATGCACGAAGCATTCCAGTCGTTTGCCGGGACCAACGGTGGGTGACGCGCGGCACGCGGAGCCCAGCCACCCGGCGCCGGCAGCGATTTCTCGGATCGTTGCGCGACGATGCCAACGCGATGCTGCAGGCCGTCGCCAACGAGGTCGCCCCCGTCGTGGTCGACGCGATCGACGTCGACGAGGTCGTCCAGCAGATCGACATCCAAGAGATTGTCGACAAGGTCGACATCCAGGCGATCGTCGACCGAGTCGACCTCCAGGCGCTGATCGCGGGGTCTCGACGTCCAGGCGATCGTCGATCATGTCGACATCGGCAAGGTCCTCGACCGGATCGACATCAACCTCGTCCTCGAACGGGTCGATATCGACCGGCTGCTCGAACGAGTCGACCTCAACAAAGTGCTCGTCAAGCTGGATCCCAGCATGGTGGTGGCGCTGCTCAACCTGCTGCTCCCGCAACTCGATGTCAATCCTTTGGTGAGTCGACTGGATATCGACCAGATCGTCGAGAAGGTCGACGTGAATGCGGTCCTGGAGCGGGTTGACATCGATGCCTTGGTCGAGCGGACCGAGCTCGGGGCGATCGTCGCCAGTGCCGGATCGAGTGTCGCAGGTGAGTTGCTCGATTCGGCGCGCAGCGCCGGCGTGGGGCTCGACTCGTTCGTGCATGGCTTGGTCGATCGCCTGCTCAGGCGTCACGAATCGGCTGGCACTCGTGGTCCGGTAGCTCTCGTCGATCAGATGCCGAGCGAGCCGACATGACGACGACTCATGTCAAGTCCGATCGCGATCTCGGCATGCAAGGCCACTACGCAGGGATCGTCACAAGGGCGAGCGCCTTCGGGATCGACGTTGCGATCGCCGCGCGCTCTTCGCATTCGGTGGGCGCGTCGTCGAGTTCGTCCTGTCGTCGATCGCAGGTGACGACCTGTCTCTGTCAGACGCGCCCGTCCGCGTCGGGGGTCGCCCTGGCGACATGGCTGCTCGTCTACTTCGCGTATCCGGTCGCTGTTTCGGGGCGAACGCTCGGCATGGCCATCGTCGGCCTCCAAGTCGTGACCAAGGATGGGGGCGACGTCGGCTCCGGACGGGCGCTGCTTCGCACCCTCGTGCTGCCCTTCAGTGTGATCCTTCTCGGGATCGGAATCCTGACGATCCTCGTCAGCCGCAACCGCCGCGCATTGCACGACATCGTCGCCGGGACTGCCGTCGTCTACTCGTGGAACGCCCGCGCCGCGCCCGCCTCCGCTTCCTGGCCAAGACGGCCGGCGACCGGTGACAGCAAGCGAGAACACCGTCGGGATTCACGTGATCTGTGTGATGCACCTGACGACCCCGCCATGCGTATTCACCAGTCATGCGGGCGTCGGTGGAGTTGCCGAGGGAGCTGGGGCGTGACGTCGCGACAGTGTCGGAACGAGCAGCCCGAAGAAATATGCGATGCCGACGCCGATCAGCGTGTCGATGACGCGTTCCCAGGAACGGTACGAGATGTTCTCGGTCGTCGGGTTGCTGTAGAGCACACTCCACAAGATCAGGAACGTCGTGAATGCGGGAGTGATGTACCACCGACTGGCATTGGTCGCGGATGCGGCGATGATGGCGCCAGCTCCGACGAGCGCGATCGCGGTCGGCGACAGATCCAAGCCGAGCAGCCAAGCCGCGACGAGCGCACCGATGAACACGGAGACGGCACGTCCTGCGCTTCTCACCTTCATCATCTCTTCTGTTGGTCGCATGACGATCACCGTGGAGATGACGATCCATCCGGTGTGCTCGGCCCCGTAGTAGAAGGCGATGGCGGTTCCGACGGCGGCGGCGAGACCGAGACGTACCCCGTAGCGTTGCGCTGCGGGGACCTCAAGCAGGGGCGGCTCCACCGGTGCCGGATCGTCGTAGTCGGGAAAGCACAGGGCTACCGCGAAGGCGATCGCCGACCCGGTGAGGAAGAGCGCGCTCACGCCGGCCGGACTCATCGAGCCCGTCGAATGTCAGGCCGGTCGCCGCCAGCGGAAGGCAGATCGTGAGCACCGCGTACCCCAACGTCCTTCGTGTTGCGAGCAGGGAGGCGCCCAGCCCCATCAGGAACATTCCGACGACGGCGACCGGCGCCCATTGAGCCAGGACGGAACCGACCAATACGGACACGGCGAAGAGCACTCCGATGATCATCACCCTGCGCCGGTCGCTGCGACGCGGCGGAAGACCGAGAATCGCGGCTGGGATGGCACCGATCAGCAGGTTCATGCCGTTCTCGACGTCCCCGAACACGATGACGACCACGGCGACCGATGAGATGAGCGCACCGAACGCCGCGTTTCGCCAACTCCAGACAAGGTTGCTCATGCGTTGATCCTTCGAGCTCCACGGCGGCGTGGCGATCATGTCTAGCTCACGCTCGGTCACGAGTGTCGATCCTGGCCGCGACCGGGTGTCGACCCTCCGAGTGCCTGCGCCAGCGCTCGGCTGTGGGCAGACCCGCCAACCTCACCCGGGGTGAGGCGCGATCACCCTCGCTGCTTACGTTGAGCGTCCACGTTCGCATCGATGAGTTTGTGTGCTTCAATCAGGCCTTCGTTAGCGCGACAACCCGCCAACGCTGTTCTGGGGCAACGCAGGGGAGGCAAGGATGACCGCTATCGACGACATGTACGGCGACCCTCCGGTCCGCGAGCTCGATCCGGGCTGGTGTTCGCGTCACGGCTCTGCGTCCTTGCTGTCATCTACGCGCTGCTCACCGATGGCGGCCGTTCGAGCGAATTGGGGTGAGTCAATGGCCAAGAAATCTGCACCCGTGCTCTCCCCCGAGCAGTTGTCGGAAGTGCTCGGACTGATCAAGGGCGCCGACAGCGTCGAGCTGAAGTTGACCGTGCCGGACGCCGATCGCGCGTCGGCGGTGGCTGCCCTCGGCATGGATGTGCTCGAGTCCGAGGTTCGCCAGATCATGTTCTTCGACACGCCCGATCTGACGCTCAACAATCAAGGCGTCGTGGTGCGGGCGAGGCGGATCCAGCGCAAACCGGGTGATTCGGTCGTCAAGCTGCGGCCGGTCGTTCCCGACGACATGTCGCCGAAGCTCCGCAAGTCGCCGAACTTCGGCATCGAGGTCGACGCCATGCCGGGTGGCTTCGTCTGCTCCGGTTCGATGAAGAACAAGGAGCTCGATCCGTTGAAGGTGAAAGAGGCGTTCGCCCGTCAGCGCCCGACGTCCAAGCTGTTCACGAAGGAGCAACGCGCCTTCTACTCCGACCACGCACCGGAGGGCATCGAGCTCGATGATCTCTCGATGCTCGGACCGATCAACATCATGAAGCTCAAGTTCACGCCCGGCGATTTCGGCCGCCGGATGGTCGCCGAGCTGTGGTTCTACCCGAACGGATCGCGGATCCTCGAGCTGTCCACGAAGTGCGCTCCCCGCCGAAGCCATTCGACGTCGCCGCCGAGGCGACGGAACTTCCTCACCGAGCACGGCGTCGATCTCGCGGGGGAGCAGCAGACCAAGACCGAGACCGCGTTGGACTACTTCGCCGACCGCGAGCTCAAGTCGCGCGGGGTCGGCCGCCGGCTGGTGGCCGAGCTGTGGTTCTACCCCGACGGATCGCGGTCCTGAGCTCTCGACGAAGTGTGCGCCCGCGGAAGCGTTCGACGTCGCGGCCGAGACGAAGAGCGTTCTCGCCGAGCACGGCGTCGATCTGCGGGGAGCAGCAGACCAAGACCAAGACCGCATTGGATTACTTCGCTGGCCAGCTCCAAGCCGCAGCACGCCGAGGGCTCGTGAACTGATGAGCATTCGACTCTGCCACCGAGTCGACTCACACGAGGCGCGCAAGCTCGAGCAGCTGGAGGCACAGCTGATCGCCATGTTCTGCCCTCCGCTGCGTGCCGAGGAGGTGCAGCGCTGTCTGATCGACTGCGTCGCGAACTACGAGTCGGCGCGTGTGCGCTCGTACCTCCCAGTGCTCATCGAGCGTGAGGCGACCAAGCGTCTCCGCGACGTCACGCCGGAGCTGACTCGCACGACCGGAATGATCGGGGCATTGACATGACAACCATCGAGCAGGGCACGGCCGAGGAGAAATGGTACGCGTTGTCGGCTGACGATGTCGTCGCCCGTGTGGGGGTCGACACCGAGCGCGGACTCGACCCAGGCGAGGTGCAGCGGCGGCTGGCGGAGTACGGGCGCAACGAGATCGCCTCCGAACCACCGCCCACGCTGTGGGAGGTCGCCAAGGGCCACCTGGCGAACCCGATGAACATCATGCTGCTGATCGTGAGCATCGCCAGCTTCGCCATCGGCCAGACGGCGACCGGCGTGATCGTGTTGGCGTTGGTGTCGTTCAACGTGATCATGGGCACGAGTCAGGAGCGCAAGGCGATGGCCAGCGTCGAGGCGCTGGCACAGCTCCAGGTGCCGATGGCCCGGGTTCGCCGGTCGGGGAGCGTGGAGCAGGTCGACTCGACCGGTCTCGTGCCGGGCGACGTCGTGCTGATCGAGGCCGGCGAGCTGGTCCCAGCCGATGCGCGCATCATCACGGCGGCCTCGTTGGAGGTCCAGGAGGCGTCGCTGACCGGTGAGAGCGCGCCGATCGCCAAGGACTCGACGACGCTGCCCGATGGTGAGTTGGCGCTCGGCGACAGGACGAACCTGGTGTTTCAGAACACGCAGGTGACCAGAGGCTCGGCGGTCGCGGTCGTCGTCGCCACCGGCGCGGCGACCCAGATGGGTCACATCGCCGACATGGTCACGGCGACCAAGCGCACGAAGTCACCGCTGCAGCGCGAGCTCGACGGCCTCACGAAGCTGTTCGGCATCCTCGCCTGGGCGGCGGTTGCCATCATCGCCATCGTCGGGATCGCTCGCGACCAGGACAGCGAGACGCTCGTGCTGCTGTGCATCTCGACGGCGATCTCGGCCATCCCGACGGGCCTGCCGACGTTCGTGCAGCTGATGTTGTCGTCAGGGGCGCAGCGGCTCGCCGAGGCGAAAGCGGTCGTCAAGTCGCTCACCGACGTCGAGACCCTCGGCGGCACGACGGTGATCAACAGCGACAAGACCGGCACGCTGACGATGAACGCCATGACGGCGACGACGATGTTGACCGGCGGCGACTGGTACAAGATCGAAGGTGGCGGCTACAAGAAGACAGGCGCCATCCTCGGCACGGCGGGCGAGGCACCCGACTTCACCCGCGTCGCGCTCGGGCTCGTGCTCAGCAGCGACGCCACCGTCGCCGACGACGAGTCGATCATCGGCGACCCGACCGAGGCGGCGCTGGTGGTGCTCGCCGCCAAGATGGGTGTCGACGCCGAGGAGTCCCGCCGCACCATGCCCCGCACGACGGCGGTGCCGTTCGACTCCGAGTACAAGTTCATGGCGACGTTCCACGACCGCCCCGACTGGATCGCCGGCGGCGTCCTCACCGAACCCCATGTGGTCTGCGTCAAGGGTGCGCCGGATGTGATCATCGACCGCTGCGCGACTGCGCTGTGGCACGGCCAACAGGTCCCGATCGAGCAGGTCCGCGACGAGCTGCTCGCCGCCAACCGGCAACTCTCCGAGCGCGGGCTGCGCGTGCTCGGGTTCGCGCTCCGCGACCTGCCGGCCGACGCCATGACCGCGGCACTCGACGATCCGATGGGCGAGATGCACGATTTCATCCTGATCTCGCTCGTGGGCATCATCGATCCGTTGCGTGCCGAGGCCGTCGACGCCGTCCGTGTCGCCCACACCGCCGGGATCGACGTCCGCATGATCACGGGTGATCACACCGTGACCGCCCGCGCGATCGCCGACGAGCTCGGCCTCGGGCCGGGCGTGATCACCGGCACCGAGCTCTCCCACCTGAGCGACGAAGAGGTGATCGCACAGCTCCCGCAGTTGCACGTCTTCGGCCGCGTCGCCCCCGAGGACAAGGTTCGCCTCGCCCGGCTGATGCAGGAGTCCGGCGAGGTCGTGGCGATGACCGGCGACGCCGTCAACGATGCCGCCGCGCTGAAGCAGGCCGACGTCGGCGTCGCCATGGGCAGCGGCTCGGAGGTCACCAAGCAGGCCGGCAAGCTCGTGCTCACCGACGACAACTTCGCCACGCTCGTCAAGGCGGTCGAGTACGGGCGCGACATCTACCGCCGCATCTCCTCCTACGTGAAGCTGCAGCTGACGATCCTGTCGTCGGTGCTGCAGCTGATGCTGTTCGCCACCATCCTCAACATCAACGAGGGCGTGGCGCTGTTCCCGATGCAACTGCTGTTCGCCAAGTTCTTCGTCGTTGTCACCGTGGTGATCGGGTTCATCGTCGACGTCCCCGATCCCGGCGTGATGCAGCGACCCCCTCGCACCCCCGGATCGAGGATCGCCACCCGCGCCCAGACCGTGCGCTGGGCGATCACTGGTTTCATCATCGCCAGCCTGGCGTTGATGGTGCTGTCGTGGGGACCCGACGAGCCGAGCACGGAGAATCCGTCGGTGTCGATGACGATGGCCTTCGCTGTCGTTGCGCTCAGCGCCGTCAACAACGGTCTCGTCATGCGCCGCGAGCGCGAAGCGTGGTGGTCGTCACCGATCTTCCCGTACCTCGGATGGATCTTCGCCGGGTGGATTCTCACCTGGGCCGCGGTCGAGCTGAACATGCTCCAGCGCCTGCTCGACACGGTTCCACTCACCGGCGACCAGTGGCTCGTCGTCATCGGACTCTCGCTCGTGGCGCCGGCATTCACCGCGATCGACAAGGCCATTCATCTCCGCAAGCTGAACCGTGCACCGCACGACCTCTGATCGCAGCCCGTCTGGCAGGGTGACCCCGTCGGGGCCACGCCGCCGGCGGTTTCACGAATGTTCGTCAACTGGCCACAGGCAATGAGGAAGGGCTGAAATGAGCAAAGAGCCGAAAATGAAGCGCAAGGAGTACGAGGCCGAGCTCAGCACGCTGCAGGCCGAGCTGGTCGCCCTGCAGGAATGGGTCAAGGCGACCGGAGCCAAGATCTGCATCGTGTTCGAGGGTCGCGACAGTGCCGGCAAGGGCGGCACGATCAAGGCGATCACCGGACGCGTGAGCCCACGTGTGTTCCGCGTGGTCGCTTTGCCCAGTCCGACCGAACGCGAGAAATCGCAGATGTACTTTCAGCGCTACATGCCGCACCTGCCGGCGGGCGGTGAAATCGTGATCTTCGACCGCAGCTGGTACAACCGGGCGGGCGTCGAGCGGGTGATGGGCTTCTGCAGCGACGAGCAGGTCCAGCGATTCCTCCGCATGGCGCCCGGGGTCGAGCAGGCGATGGCCGACTCGGGGATCCTGCTCCTCAAGTACTGGCTCGAAGTGGGTGAGGCCGAGCAGACCAAGCGCCTGCAGAGCCGCGTCGACAACCCGCGCAAGATCTGGAAGCTGTCCGACATGGACCTCATGTCGTACAGCCGGTGGTACGACTACGCCCGGGCCCGCGACGACATGCTCGCCGCCACCAGCACCGAGTGGGCACCGTGGCATGTCGTCCGCACCGACGACAAGCGGCGCGGGCGCTTGAACCTGATCACGCACTTCCTCAGCCAGGTTCCATACGAACCGCTCGTGCCGAAGCAGGTCATCTTCCCCGCACGCGACGAACCCGGCGACTACGTCGAGCCGGATCTCTCCAAGTACTACCTCCCCACACCGTTCTGAGCCTGTGAATGGGCGGCCTCGCCGTCAGATCTCGTTGGCGCCGTCGCCGCCCTCGGCCTCGATGGCTGTGAGGGCCTCGTCGACCGAGTTGTAGAAGTGGTCGCGGTCGAGTGTCTCGAACAGGCCGTACCGGTAGACGAGGTCGCGTTGCCGCGGTCGAAGCTGCACGAACGCGACGTGGATGCCCTTGGCGTTGAGCTCCGTGTCGAGCTGCTCGAGCATGTCGGCGGCGGTGATGTCGATGTCGGTGATGGCCTCGCATTGGAGCACGACCCAGCTCGGCCGGCCGTCGCGAGCCAGGCGACGGATCTGCTGGCGGAACATGCCGGCGTTGGCGAAGAAGAGCGGCGCCTCCCACCGGTACACGATCACGCCGGGCGGCTGCTCAGCCGTCGGTGTCGAGCTCACGGCCATGCCAGCCGTCCTGACCCTCGACCCGGCCGAGCAACTCGCCGTGCGGCCACCAGTTGCGCTTGAAGAAGAGCAGGATCGACAGCGCGACGGCGATGAGAATGCCTTCCAGCACGCCGAAGAACACGACGCCGGCGGTGGCTATCAGCGAGAGCGCCAGCGACGACCGTCGTACCTCCGAGTACCGGCGGAGCGAGCCGATGTCGGCAAGCGAGAGCGCCGCCGCGATCACCACCGCAGCGAGCGCGGTCTGCGGGAGGTCGGCGAGCAGGGAGCTGAAGAAGAGCAGCAGCAGCGCAACCAGGAACGCACCGACCAGCCCCGCCAGCTGGCTCTTGGCACCCGACTGCTCAGCGACGGCCGTCCGCGAGCCGCTGGTGGAGACAGCGAAGCCCTGGAACACCCCGGCGGCCAGATTGGCCGTCCCGATGCCGACCATCTCCTGGTTCGGGTCGACCTCCTCGCCACGGCGAGCCGCGAAGCTCGTCGACGTCGCGATCGTGTCGGTCAGCGAAACCAAGGCGATGCCGATGGCCGCTGCCAGCAGTGGGCCGACATCGCCGGCGTCGGTCCATGGCAACCCGGGCCGAGGCAGGCCCTGAGGGAGGGACCCGACCGTGTCGACGGCCAGGTCGAAGAAGGCGGTCACGACCGTCGCACCGACCACGGCGACGAGGACAGCGGGAATCGTTCGTGTGATGCGGGGTAGCAGGAGCAGAACCGCCAACGTGATCAAGCCGAGGACCATCGCCGTCGAGTTGCGCTCATCGAACTCGCCGAAGAAAGCCCGCACGTCGTCGACGAAGCCGTCGGCGTCGGTCGAGAATCCGCACAACTTGGGCAGCTGACCGATGACGATCGTGATCGCCAGCCCGTTCATGTACCCGACCTGGACCTCCTTCGAGAGCAGATCGGCGACGAAACCGAGTTTGGCGATTCCGAGCCCGACCAGTATCAGTCCGACCATGATCGCCATCATCCCGGCGAGCGCAATCGCTGTCTCCGGATCGCCTGCGCCGGCGATTGGAACGATGGCGGCGAAGATCAGCGGCGATATCGCTGAGTCAGGGCCGAGCACGAGCACACGCGACGGACCCATGAGCGCATAGCCGACGAGGCAGGCAAGGGTCGTGTACAGCCCGGTCACCGGCGGCAGGCCGGCCAACTCGGCGTATGCCATGCCCTGCGGTACCAAGATCGCCGCCAGCACCACTCCGGCCACCACGTCGGAGCGCAGCCACCCGCGCTGGTACGTGTTGAACGCCCGGATGCCGGGCACGTTGCGGAGAGCACCGACCGCGCGTTGGGCATCCATGGTTCTCGACCCTCTCTACTCAGCTACGAGCGTGCCCCACACCCGGGCACCGTCGAAGGCTGGCACGGCCGGTGGCTCGAACTCATCACCGGTCTCGACCCTCCGTCGACGGCAACTACGGTCGTGGTGATGTCTGCCGGGTCCGGAGAGTCTGGGACGACGGCTTCCACCGGCGTTGTGCCGCGCTGGGAGTGGCGAACGTTCGGCGATCACTTCGGCGCCGCCGACGATCTGCTGGCCACCCTCACGCCGCAGCGGGCGCGGAGCAGTTCCGATCTGTACTTCCTCTCGGCGCACGGCGACGCGTCGGTGAAGGTGCGCGACGGGCTGATGGATATCAAGCATTTGCTGCGTGTCAACGACGATGGCCTCGAACTCTGGACCCCGGTGCTGCAGACCGGCTTTCCCCTGTCGAACGACGACGTCTCGATCGTGCTGACGACGCTCGGGGTCGCGGACTTGGCGGTTCGCCGCACGTCGTACACGTTGGACGAGCTCGTCGACGAGCTGATTCGACCTCATCCCGACCTGCGCACCGTGGAGGTTCACAAGCGACGCGCCCACTACGAAGTCGAAGAGTGCATCATCGAGTCGACCGAGGTCGACGTCGACCTCGCGACGACGCGCAGCTTGGGCATCGAGTCGCCGGACCCGTCGCTGGTGTGGCGCACCGTTGGTGCACTCGGTCTTGCGGATCGTCGCAACGTCAATGTCGCCCGAGGGCTGAAAGCGCTGATCGGGTTCGGAAGCCGTCGTCATGCGGTCATCGACGTCGGCACCAACTCGGTGAAGTTCCACATCGTCGAGCGCCAGGCGGACGGGTCACTGCAGACTGTGATCGACCGCGCCGAGATCACACGGCTCGGTGAGGGGCAAACCGACTCAGGTGTGCTCGCCGAGCCGGCGATCGCGCGGACGGTCGAGACCATCGCCGTGATGGTCGACGAGGCGCGTCGGGCCGGTGCCCTCGACATCGTCGGAGTCGGCACCGCCGGCCTGCGCCGCGCGCCCAACCGAACGGCGCTCGTCGATGCCGTGCTCGCCCGTGCCGATCTCGCGGTCGAGGTCATCTCGGGCGAGGAGGAGGGGCGATTGGCGTATCTCGCCGCAACCTCGGCGTTGCCCGGCGCGCGGGGACGACTCGCAGTGTTCGATTCCGGCGGCGGCAGCACGCAGTTCACGTTCGGCCGAGACGATCAGGTGGACGAGCGGTTCAGCCTCGACGTGGGCGCGGTGCGGGTTGCGGAGCGGTTCGGACTCGCTTCGGCGGTCGACACCGACACCCTCGATGCGGCGCTCGCCGCGGTCTCGTCCGAGTTCGACCGTCTCGACAAGCGTCAGAGGCCCGATGCCGTCGTTGCGATCGGTGGCACGGCAACCAACCTCGCGGCGGTGAAGCACGGGCTCGCCGACTACGACCCCGACCTCGTTCACGGAACGATTCTCGACATCGCCGAGCTCGATCGACAGATCGAGCTCTATCGCACTCGCGACGCCGACGAACGGCGTCACATCGCCGGACTCCAATCCGCTCGTGCCGAGGTCATCCTCGGCGGGGCGTGCATCGTGCGCACGATCCTCACCAAGCTCGAGACCGACTCGATGACGGTCAGTGATCGCGGCCTGCGTCACGGAGTCGTCATCGCCCGCTTCGCACAATGAATGGCGGCTGGGCACGAACCGTCTCGACCTCGCGCCTGCCTCACCGTCCGGTCACACGGCGGCCGCGAGCGCGAGACCGACGACGGTCAGCACGCACAGCATGATCAGCAGCGGCCACACGAACCGGAGATACTTGTCGTAAGGCACGCGGGCGATGGCGAGACCGCCCATCACGACCGCCGACGTCGGGGTCACGAGATTGACGATGCCTGCCGCGCTTTGGTAGGCGGTCACGATCAATGCCCGATCGACACCCGCGAAGTCGGCGAGCGGCGCCATGATCGGCATCGCCACGGTGGCGAGGCCGGACGTCGAAGGGATCAGGAACGACAACGGCAGGAACACGACGAACATCACGATGGCGAACGCCCCCTCGCCGGTGTCACCGAGCGCGCTCTCGGCCCAGTGCAACACGGTGTCGGTGATCTGACCGTTGTTCATGATGACCGTGATCCCGCGTGCGATGCCGATGATCAGCGCCACGCCCAGCAGATCGCGTGCGCCGTCGACGAAGGTCGTCGTGAGCTCACCTTCCCTCATCCCGGCCACGAACCCGATCACGACCGCGAACAGCAGGAACGAGGCGGTCATCTCCGGGAACCACCACCACAAGGTGGGCAGGCCGATGTTGAGGTCCTCCCACGGGATGACGCCGTAGATCATCACGAGGAACGCCAGCCCGAAGACGACGAGGATCACCTTGTGGCGCCCGGTCATCACGATCACCCCACCACCGTCGACCGTTGCCGCGAAGTGCTGTTCGTTGGCGTCCTTCATGTCGTACACCAACGACTTCGCCGGATCCTTGTGGACCCGTTCGGCGTATCGGAGCACGAACCAGATCCCGATCACGAGCCCGACGACCAGCAGGATCAGGCGCAGCACGACACCGTCGCTGAGCGAGACGTCGGCGAATCCTGAGGCGATGCCGGTCGCGAAGGGGTTGACCGTCGAGCCGTAGACGCCGATGCCGGCGCCGATCAGAATCACGAGGGCGCCGACGAGCGCGTCGTAGCCGGCTGCGATCATCACAGTGATCACCAGCACGTAGAAGGCGAGGCTCTCCTCGGCCATGCCGAACGTCGTGCCGCCGATGGCGAAGATCGTCATGAGGATCGGGATCATCCATCGCTCGCGGCCTTGCAGCTTGCGGACCAGCAGCCCGATACCGGCCTGGATCGCCCCGGTCTTCATCGTGATCCCGATGAAGCCTCCGATCACGAGGATGAACAGCGCCACGTCGATGGCGCCGAACAGTTCTCCGGAGTTGAACACGTCGACGTTGCCGGTCTCCGGGTCTTCGATGCCGTACAGACCGTTGATCGGCGCCTCGAGGGAATCGACGATGATGCGCGAGGGGGTGGAATCGACCTCCTCGTACGTGCCGGGGATCGGTGAGCCGTCGGCGTCGAGGGCGTAGCGGCCGGCGGGGATGATCCACGTGAGGATCGCCATGATGACGATCAGCCCGAACAGGATCGTGTAAGCCGACGGCAGCGCGAACCCTGACGGGCCGGCGGCAGGGCTGGCGTCGGGATCGGCCTGGGCGCCGGTGGGGTCGGTCTCGTTCGACATGGATCCTCCTGGTTAGGCGGGCACCGACGCGCAGGAACCGGGTCCGATACCCGCTGTCGCGTAGAGGTCGCTCTCGGACACCGCTATTCCATGCCGATCGAGATCGAGAGCGGGGCCGGCGCGGCGTCCGATGTGATCTCGACATCCTCCGGGTCGGTGTCGCGATCGTCGACTCCTGCTTGCCGGTCTCCCCACACGAGCAGCGCGACGACGGCGAGCATTGCCACGGCGGCGATCACCCAGTGCAGCGGGCTGCATGGTGCTGGCTCCGGCATGTCCGTTGCCTCACACCGGGTCGCGGAGGATCGGGCACGTCATGCAGTGCCCGCCGCCGCGCCCCTTGCCGAGCTCGAAGCCGGCGATCTCGACGACTTCGACGCCGGCCTCGCGCATCTTGGCGATCGTGTACGTGTTGCGCTCGTAGGCGACAACGACGCCCGGCTCGATGGCGACCACGTTGTTGCCGTCGTCCCACTGCTCGCGCTCTTGCTGGTACTCGTCGCCGCCGGTTTCGACGACGTGCAGCTTGGCGACGCCGAGCGCGTCGGCCACGGCCGAGACGAAGTCGTCCTCGACGGTGACGTGGAAGTCGCCGGGAGAGCTCCCGGGCCTGAGGCTGACGGCTCTGATGTTGCCGACGACCTTCGGGTAGGCCGTCGCCTTGTCACGGTCGAGCAGCGTGAAAACCGTGTCGAGGTGCATGTGGGCGCGGTCCTTGGTCATCACGGCGGCGATCACCCGCTCGGCGGCGCCGGCCTCGAACAGCGACTTGGCGATCTGCTCGATCATCCGTCCCTGCGAGCGTTCACTCATGCCGATCAGGACGGAACCGTTGCCGATCGGCATCACGTCGCCACCTTCCAGCGAGGACAGTCCGAAGTCGGCGGTCTCGAGCCTGCCATCGGGGCCTTCCTCCGGGTACCAGAACTCGAAGTCCTTGCCGGCGAACATCGGATGTCCCTTGTAGATCGCGGCCATGTTGTAGGCCTCGCGACGGCGGGCCGGCCAGTACATCGGATTGATGCTGACGCCGCCGTAGATCCAGCACGACGAGTCGCGCGTGAACAGCGAGTTGGGCAGGGGCGGGAGGACGAACGCACTCGTGTCGTCGAGGGCGGCGGCGATCAGCGAGACCTTTCGGGTTGCCTCGACGTCGAGCTCGGCCTCGGCCACGGTCAGTCCACCGATCAGATGCTTCGCCAGCTTGTCGGGGGCGAATCCCGCAAGCAGCTCACGGATCTCGTCGACGAGCGACCAGCCCACCGTGTACTCGGACACGACGAGCTCGATCAACCGGCCCCGAACCTCGTCGCTGGCAGCGAGGGCTTCGGAGAGCAGGTCGGAGACGAGCAGCACCTCGACCCCGCGTTCGGCCATCTGGGCGCGGAATTGATCGTGCTCGTACTGGGCTCGCTCCACCCACAACACGTCATCGAACAGCAATTCGTCGTGATTGGTCGGTGTCAGTCGCTGCAGGCTCAGGTCGGGCCGGTGGACGATGACCTTGTGCAGCTTGCCGACCTCGGAGTGCACCCCGTAGTCACTCATCTGATCTCCTCGCTCTCGAACTCTCTCATCCGTCTGATGTGGGCACGACGCTCGTCCCGGCCTCGCCGGCCACGATCCCGTCGATGTCGGCGAGCGCGCCGATCGCGGCTCGCTTGCCCGTGCGCTCGACGAACATCGCCGCCGCCGCGACCTTGGGGCCCATCGAACCGGCGGCGAACTCCTGCGACCGCACCTGCTCGGGCGTGATGCGGTCGAGCTTGCGCTGCTCGGGCGTACCCCAATGCTGGTACACGCCATCGACGTCGGTCGCCATCACGAACAGGTCGGCGTCGATCTCACGCGCGAGCAGCTCGCTGGCGAAATCCTTGTCGATCACGGCCTCGATCCCGCCCAGTGTTCGTTCCTTGCCCGCCACCCACGAGGTCGGGATGCCTCCGCCACCGGCGCAGATCACGACCGTGCCCTGGTCGAGCAGCCATCGGATCGGCCGGATCTCGAAGATCCGCTTCGGTGCCGGCGAGGCCACGACGCGGCGCAGGTGCTGGCCGTCGCGCTTGAACACCCAGCCCTTCTCGGTCGCCAGGCCCTCCGCCGCGGCGTCGTCGTAGATCGGCCCGACGAACTTGGTCGGATCGTCGAACGCTGGATCCTGGGCGTCGACCTCGATCATCGTCAGCAGCGTCGCCAGCGGAACCTCGGCGGGC
Source organism: Ilumatobacteraceae bacterium (assembly GCA_963850755.1). Classification (GTDB taxonomy): domain Bacteria; phylum Actinomycetota; class Acidimicrobiia; order Acidimicrobiales; family Ilumatobacteraceae; genus Ilumatobacter. Next base: position 17,435 of record CAWKMO010000012.1, read on the forward strand.
AGCAGGTTGCCGAGCTCCTGCTCGATCAGGTAGCCGATCATGCCCTCGGTCTGGGCGCCGAGCACGTCGAGTGGATACGCCTCCACGTCCTTGTAGGCCGACGCCTGGAGCGCCAGCAGCCCGACCTGGGGACCGTTGCCGTGCGACAGCACGAGCTGGTGGGCGGCTGCCACCGGGGCGAGCGCTGTCGCCGCAGTGCGCACGTTTGCCCGCTGGACCTCGGCCGTCATCGGCTCGCCACGCTTCAACAGCGCGTTTCCGCCGAGCGCAACGAGCACGCGCATGGATGGTCCCACTCAGCCCAACGTGGCGACGAGGATCGCCTTGATCGTGTGCAGTCGGTTCTCCGCTTGATCGAACACGATGCTCGCCGGAGACTCGAAGATCTCACCCGTCACCTCGAGGCCCGTTGCCATGCCGGTGTGCTCCATCATCTCGCGCCCGACGGTCGTGTTCGGGTCGTGGAACGCCGGCAGGCAATGCATGAACTTGACCTTGGGGTTGCCGGTCTGATCGAGCAGTGAGCGGTTCACCTGATACGGGGTGAGCAGTTGGACCCGATCGGTCCACACGTCCTTCGACTCGCCCATCGACACCCACACGTCGGTGTGCACGAAGTCGACGCCTGACACACCGGCGGCGGCATCGTCGGTGATGGTGATCTGTGGCGCCCGTGTTCGAGGCGATGTCCTGGGCGGTCTTCACCACATCGGCCGGCGGCTGCAACGATTCCGGCCCGACGAGTCGCACGTCGGCGCCCATCAGTGCCCCCATCGCCAGCAGCGAGCGGCCCATGTTGAAGCGGCAATCTCCGACGTACGCGTACGACAGGGCGTCGTAGGGCTTGCCGCTGGCCTCGTGCATGGTGAGGAAGTCGGCGAGCATCTGGGTCGGGTGCCATTCGTCGGTCAGGCCGTTGTACACCGGAACCCCGGCGTTGGCGGCGAGGTCCTCGACGTCGGATTGGCTGTTGCCACGAAACTCGATCGCGTCGTACATGCGCCCGAGCACGCGCGCCGTGTCGGCCACCGACTCCTTGTGACCGAGCTGCGAGCCCGACGGATCGAGGTAGGTCACGTGAGCGCCTTGATCGAAGGCCGCCACCTCGAACGCCGACCGCGTGCGCGTCGACGTCTTCTCGAAGATCAGGGCGATGTCCTTGCCCGCCAGACGCTTGCTCTCGGTGCCCGAGTACTTGGCGATCTTGAGCGCTTGGGACAGCTGCAGCAGGAACCTCAGCTCCTGCGGCGAGAAGTCGATCTCCTTGAGAAAGCTGCGATTGCGCAGGTTGTACATCTCATACCCTTCCGACCGCCACCGTGTCCAGGACGGCCGTTGCTCGAACGGCTGCGTGCACCGTCAACGTATGGACGCGCTGGGTGGTGCGGCCCCACCCCGGGGAGGGTGGTAGCAGGCGGATCGCCGATCGGCACACGCCGCCAGCGGAAACGACGGGTGAACCGTCGGTGAACGCTCGCCGATTCGGAGGACGTCGCCACCGTGGGCGACCGATCCCACCCGTCGTCGGGTGGTGCTCGGCCACCCGGTCGTGGTCGATCCTCGTCCCTGGAGGCCCGGGTCGATGGCGCGCCCGACGAATTTCTGACGACCTCGTCGTCGGCGACCGGGAACAGAGATGACACCAACAGCAACGCAAGCCCCTGAGACACAGCGGGCGTGGTACGCGATGACGGTCGACGAGAGCTGTCGACAGCTCGACGTCGATCCGGCAGTCGGCCTGAGTGCCGCGGAGGTCGAGTCGCGCCGCCAGAAGTACGGGCCGAACAAGCTTGCCGACGAAGCCAAGGAACCGGCGTGGAAGGCATTCCTTCGGCAATACGAAGACCTGATGCAGCTGGTGCTCCTGGGCACGGCCGTCGTGGCGGTGATCGGCATCCAGGACTGGTCGACCGCCTGTGTGCTCGTCGCCTTGACGATCTTCAACGCATTGATGGGCCTGCATCAGGAGGGCAAGGCAGCGGAGAGCGTCGCCGCCCTGAAGCAGATGCTGATCATGACGGCCAACGTCAAGCGTGACGGACAGGTGCAGGAGGTTCCGGCGGAGGAGCTCGTACCTGGTGACATCGTCGGGTTCGAGGCGGGCGACAAGGTGCCGGCCGACGGCCGCGTGCTCGTGGTCGCCACGCTGGAGATCGAGGAGGCCGGCCTCACCGGCGAGAGCACGCCGGTGCCGAAGAGCGTCGATCCGGTGGTCGGCGACGACATCCCGCTGGGCGATCGCGTCGACATGGCCTACATGAACTCGCAGGTGACGCGCGGTCGCGGCGAGATGGTGGTCACGGCGACGGGGATGTCGACCGAGGTCGGCCACATCTCGGGAATGCTGAGCGGAGTCGAACAGGAGAAGACGCCACTCACCAAGCAGCTCGACCAACTCACCGTCTTGATCACCCTGATGGCGGCGGCAGCATTGGTGCTGATCGTCATCATCGGCGTGATACGGGGCGACGACTTCGACACCCTGTTCCTCGCCGGGATCAGCCTGGCGATCGCATCGATCCCTTCCGGTCTGCCGGCGGTGGTCACGATGCTGTTGTCGATGGGCACCCGCGACCTGGCCGAGAAGGGTGCGATCGTCAAGCGCCTGAAGTCGGTCGAGACGCTCGGGTCGACGTCGGCGATCTGCTCGGACAAGACCGGGACATTGACGCTCAATCAGATGACCGCACGCGAGTTGGTCGTCGTGGGCGGTCGCTTCCATGTCGACGGCCAGGGCTACTCGACCGATGGCCGGATCCTGCGTGCGGCCGGCAGCGGCGATGCCGACTTCGAGCCGCACCTCATGCCGATGGCGCTCGCCAACGACGCCGTCATCCGCGATGGCCAGTGCCTCGGAGACCCGACGGAGGGTGCACTGGTCGTCCTCGCCGCCAAGGGTGGGATCGACGTCGACGAGACGCGGCGGCTGTTCCCGCGCGTGGCCGAGGTCCCGTTCGACGCGGAGTACAAGCTGATGGCGACGTTCCACGAGGTCGAGGACGGTGGCCGCACGGTGATCCGTTGCTTCGTGAAGGGCGCACCAGACGTGTTGCTGCGGCGGTCGTCGACCTTTCTCGATCCGAACGGGAGCACCGGATCATTGGAGGGGCAACGCGAACGGGTTCTCGCCGAGAACGATCGTCTCGCCGCCGAGGGCCTGCGAGTGCTGGCGATCGCTCGCAAGGACTTCGATCCCACGACCTTCGATCGCAACGCCGTGTTGCTCGATGTCGTTGAGGATCTGCAACTGCTGGCCCTGATCGGCATCGTCGACCCGCCTCGCAAGGAGGCCAGGGACGCGATCGCTCTCTGCCACACCGCCGGCATTCGCGTGCGCATGATCACCGGCGACCACGCCACGACCGCCGCCGCCATCGCCGGCCAGCTCGGCATCGAGGGGCGTGCGATCACGGGCGCCGAATTCGCGGCGATGTCGGACGACGAGCTGTTCGCCCAGATCGAGGAGATCGGTGTGATCGCCCGAGTCGCTCCCGAGGACAAGGTCCGCCTGGTCAGCATTCTCAAGCGTCAGGGAAACGTGGTGGCGATGACAGGCGACGGGGTGAACGACGCACCGGCGCTGAAGACGGCCGACATCGGGGTGGCGATGGGCATCACCGGCACCGAGGTCACCAAAGACGCGGCAGAGATGATTCTCACCGACGACAACTTCGCCACGATCGTGACCGCCGTCGAAGGCGGGCGGGGGTTGTACGACAACCTCATGAAGTACGTGCGGATCCAGCTGATCATCCTCGTCGGGTTCATCCTGGCGTTCGTCGGAGCCGGGATCTTCGACATCGCCGACGGGATTCCGATCTCACCACTTCAGATCCTGTGGATCAATTTCGCGATCGACGTCGTGCTCGCCGTCGGACTCGGCTTCGACACGGCGACCGCCGGCCTGATGAGTCGCAAGCCTCGACCGATCGACCAACCCGTCGTCGTACCCAGGATGGCTGTCCGACTCGGCGTGGCGGGCACCCTGATCGCAATCGGAACGCTGGTCGCCGCCGCCTGGGGCGAGCAGGAGTACGACCTGGCAGTCGCCACCACCATGGCGTTCATGACGGTGTCGATGCTGCACATCGTCGCCGCTTTCGAGTGGCGTGATCCGACGCGCACCGTGTTCACCCGCGAGTCGATCGCCAATGGACGGTTCAACATGCTGATGTTGCTGGCGTTCGCGATGGCTTTCCTGGCGACCACGATTCCGGCGCTGCGCAACCTCCTCGACACCATTCAGCTGAACGACGACCAGTGGCGGGTGTGTCTGATCATCACGCTGGCGTACTTCGTGCTCGCTGAGCTCGGCAAGCTGCTCGTCAACCTGCTCGAGCACGATGATGACCGGCCCAGACCGCCGAGCACCGCCGTCGCGGTCTCGTGACGCGCACATCCTGAGGAGGTATCTGATCATGGAAGCCCCAGTGCCGGCACGAGAGCGAATTCCCGACCTGCTGACACGCCCGCCGAGTGGAACTCGAGAGTTCGTGTCGGAGTGGGAGCATCTCCTCGTCGACCCGGTCGGTCAACTCGAGACCCTGGCGGGTCTGTTCGCGACCGGGCTCATCTCCGAGTCGGAGTACGAGCGATACAAGGGCCACGTTCGCGGCCTGTGATACCCGTGGAGGTCCTCGCTCGAGCGTGGGTCCTCGACTGACGACAGATCGAACAAACTGGGAGCCCGCATCGACATGACCGCCAGCGACGAGCGCGCTGAACTGGGAGAGTTGATCGTTCAGGTCGGTCTGGCGATGACGATGTCAGGTGAGTCGGTCGATGGCGTGCAAGACCGGCTGTACCGAATCGCGGCTGCGAAGGGATACACCGACGTCGAGGTGATCGCCTTGCCGACGTCACTGTTCGTCGAGTTCGGTTCGGCTGGGCGAGCCACCGTTCGGCTCGGTGTGCCCGTCGGGACCGCACCCCGGCTCGATCAAGTGAGCGAGCTGTACCAGCTCGTCGGCGAGCTCGAACGGAACGAGATCAACACACCCGAAGGCATGCGGCGGCTCGACGCGCTCTTGGCCGCTCCGCCGAAGTTCGGCAGGATCGTTCGGATCTTGGGCTACGCCGTGTTGTGCGGCGGCCTCTCACTCCTCCTCCAGCCGGCGTGGGGAGGGTTGCTGGCAGCACTGGTGCTCGGCGTGCTCGTCGGGGTTCTGATCACGTGGCAGTTCATGTCGCGCACGATGGTCCTCCCTGTGCTGGCGTCGTTCCTGGTTGCCGTGATCGTCTTCGCCGCTGCCAAGTGGGTGGACGAGATCGACAATCCGATCCGGTCCTTGATCCCGCCGTTGATCATCTTCCTGCCTGGTGCGGTGCTCGCCACGGGGACCGTGGAGCTGGCGGCAGGTCAGGTCATCAGCGGGTCGACGAGACTCGTGCAGGGCGTCGTCGTGCTGGGGATGATGGCGTTCGGCATCGTCGCCGCCGCCGAGCTCGTCGGCGCACCGCCGGCGCACCTCCTCGACCAGCCGTTCGACCGCCTCGGGCCCTGGGCGCCGTGGGTCGGTCTGGTGGTGATGACATGCGGTTACTACCTGCACTACTGTGCACCGGCTCGCACACGTGCTCCCGATTCTCTTCGTCCTGGTCGTTGCCTACCTCGGCCAGAGATTGGGTGCCCTGGTGTTCAGTGCGAACGTGAGCGGTTTCTTCGGCGCGCTGGCGATGACCCCGATCGTGCTGTGGATGAGCACCCAGCGATGGGGTCCGCCGACGATGGTCACCTTCCTGCCCGGCTTCTGGCTGCTGGTACCAGGAGCGGCAGGACTGATCGGCGCCACGGAGATCGTCGGTACCGACTCGGCGCTGGGAGTGAGCGACTTCTCGGCCGCCATCAGCACCGTGTTCTCGATCGCGTTGGGCATCCTGATCGCAACGGCTCTGTACAACAGCACGCGTGATGGCATGAGTCGCGTTGCGACGTTGAGAACGTCCGTACGTCGTAGGTGGCACTAGCGAGAGCCGTCCAGCCCTCGATGCGGACCACCCGCGATCGGGTGGTCCGCATCGCCAGGACGGTGTTCACACTGACGGTCTGAGCCAGTGCGCTCGGAACGAAGAGTGGTGAACTATGAGCTCCTCGCCGGAACCGACCCGTCCGGACGACATCGCGACCGATCTCGTCGAGTATCTGGTGCTGGTCGTTCCCGGCCCGCACGCATTGACAGATGTCGGCCCGGAGCTGAATCGCATCGTCCAGTCGTCGGCGGTGCGGATTCTCGACCTGGTGGTGGTCGATGTCGGTCAGGACGGCACGCCCGAGACGCTCGAGGTCGACTCGTTGCCCAGCCTCGCTGGCCTCCGAGGCGCGAGCAGTGGATGCGGGGTTCTGCTGAGTCGGCACGACATCGAGCTCGTGTCGCTCGCCCTGCAGCCTGGTCAGTGCGCGGTCGTGCTCGTCGTCGAGGACCGCTGGGCAGGACCGCTCGCAGCCGCTGCCCAGGCTGCCGGTGGCGAGATTCGCGCAGGGGAACGGATCTCACGTCAACGGGTCGAGTTGGCGCTGGCGGCCGAGCAGCGGAGGACCGACTGATGAACGTTCGAACCGCCACGCGAGACGGAATCCCCGACCTCCTCAGTCGTCCTCCCAACGGAAACCGCGAATTCGTCATCCCGTGGGCCCACCTGTTGGTCGACCCGGTGAGGCAGCTCGACAGCCTCGCCGATCTGTTCACGATGGGTCTGATCTCGGAGGCCGAGTACGAGCGCTACAAGGCTCACGTGCGCGACCTGTGACGCGTGCGCCGGGAGGTCCGCTCGGCGCACTACCCCGGCCGGCTAGGCGCTAGAGGCGCCGACGACGGTTCGGCTAGGATCGCCTTGGCTCGATGCGGGTGGCATCGAGTCAAGGACAACTTGATGGCCACACGGACCCACCATGGCGATGTCACGCTTCCGACCTCGGCGCTGCTGAGGTCGAAACTCCGTCCTCCGGCGACTCCCGACTACTACACGCCCCGGCCACGCCTCGACGAGATGCTCGAGCGAGTGATGGCGTGCCCGCTCACGCTGGTGGTGGCGCCCGCCGGATCAGGCAAGACGCAGCTCATGGCGAACTGGGTCAACGCCGCATCGGTACCAACCGCCTGGCTCTCGCTCGAGGAGATGGACGACGATCCTGCCGCGCTCTGGGCGAGCATGATTGCTGCGCTCGAGGTGACTGGCGCCGGAACGCGGGCGCGTCGCCCGCGACCGTGCTCACCGGGCTCGGCCGCGTACGACGACGTGGTGCGCGCCCTGTTGGATGGTCTCGAGGCGGATCCGGCCCCCCCGTCCGTGCTGATCGTCGATGATGTTCACTGCCTGAAGAACCGGGTCACGAGGGATTCGCTCGAACTCTTCGTGCAACACGTTCCTGCCTGGTTGCATGTGGTCCTGGTCGGGCGCACCGATCCGCACCTTCCGCTCGACCGTCTCCGGGTTCGTGGCCAACTGGCCGAGCTGAGGTTCGCCGAGTTGCGTTTCACCGACGACGAGGCGCGGGTGATGCTCGAGCACCTCGCCCCCGATCTGTCGACGTCCGAGCTCGAAGACTCGGTCAGGTACACCGATGGCTGGGCGGCCGGTCTCCAGCTCACGGCGCTGGCAGCACGTTCGGCGCACGGGCAACTGTCACCCATCTCGTCGCTGCAGGACGCCCAGCTCCTGACCGAGGACTATGTCTGGCACGAGGTGTTGGCGAGCGGTGATGCCGAAGTGGTCGACGCGCTCCTGCAAATCGCCGTGGTCGATCGCGTGAACAGCGGTCTCGCCGCTGCCATCACCGGCCGATCCGACGTCCGCGATCTGCTGCTCCGGGCTGAGACCCAGGGACTCTTCGTGCATCGACTCGGCGCGGACGGATGGTTCAGGATTCATCCTCTGGTGCGGGACGCGTTGCGAAACGAGCTCGGCCGGCAATCGAGACGCGGCGAGTGCCACGCGAGGGCGGCGCGTTGGTTCGAGGACTCAGGAGAGACGGTGAGCGCGCTGGACCAGTGGCTGCTCGCCGATCGACCCCGCGATGCGCTTCGTCTGCTTGCGGCGAGTTCGACGGAGTTGTACGACCAGGGGCGCGAGGCGGTGATCCTCCGCACGATCGAGGCGATACCACGTTCCGTCGCCACGACCGACGTGGCATCGCTGGTCGACTACGCGGTGAGCCACATCCTCGTGTCACGTCCGCAGTTCATCGACGCCGTTCGGGAAGTGGCCTGGCATGCGGAGCGCTCGGGGCACGACTTCGCGGCGCAGATCGCCGGACTGCAGGCGGTCGCTCTCACGATGGCGGGCGACTGGAATCGCGGCAGCGCCCGGGCCCGTGAAGCCCTGAGCGACCTTGGTGACCGATGGTGGAGCGACCCTGCCGGCCGGTTCGCGTGGAACATGGCAGCCAGGGGAGTTGCCCTGTCCGAGGGTTGGGACGACGACGACGAACTGGTCAGCGACGCCACGATCGCCATGCATCGCGACCCCGGACGCGGGCTGTCGTTGGAGGGAATCCGCGCCATGGGTCACGCCTTCGCGGGCCGGCCGATCGATGCGCTGCGGGTGGCAGCAGGTGTTCGACATGCGGCCCCGACCATGTCGATCCTGCGTTCGGAGCTGGACGTCGCCGAGGCGATGGCACGTCTCGAGATCGGCGATCGCGAACGTGCGATCGCCGACCTGAAGGCGATTGCCGACGACACGTCCGAGCCAAAGATCTATTGCACCGCGGCGGCGATCATCGCGCTCGCCTCGGCGGCGGTCGACGACGGCGACGTCGAGGCCGCGTCATGCGAACTGTCGCGGGTCGAATCCTTGCTCGCCGGTCAAGCGGACGGGCACGACGTACGGGAGTGGGTGAACCGGGCTGCGACAACGATCGCGATCGCTACCGGTGACCTGGACGAGGCGAGACGGCGGACGAGGGGCATCTCCGATGCGTTCTGGGGCCCCGTGTGTCGGGCGCGTATCGATCTCGCCGTCGACGATCGAGCGGCGGCGTCGGCCGCGCTGTCCACCGCCGTCGCCCGCTGCGTGCGACACGAAGTGATCCTCGAGCTGTTGCGTGCCCGCGCCCAGGCGAGCTCCGACGACGCGCTGCACCACGTGACGTCGGCCGTCGAGTTGGCGAGCTCGCACGGCATGCTCCAAACGGTGGTCTCGGAGGGTCGCCCATTGGTCGACGTGATCGAGCGCGCCGCATGGCGCGTGCCGGACGAGTGGCTGTACCGCGTCCGGTTGGCCATGGCTCCCGCCAAGATCCCCGCTCGACCGCCCACGCGCGAGTTCCTCGAACCGCTGACCGAGCGTGAGCGAGATGTCTTGAGACTCCTCCCCAGCCGGCTCACGCTGAGCGAGATCGCCAAGGAGCTCTACGTGTCGGTGAACACGCTCAAGTTCCATCTCAGGGTCATCTACCGAAAGTTGGGTGTGAACAGTCGCGACGAAGCGGCAGCGGTCGCGCGCTCGATGACGACGGTCCCGTCGACGCCTTCGCGCTGATCCTGCGGCCGCACTCGTGCACACCGGTGGGCACGAACCACCCGCCCACGGGTGGTGTGAAGGCGCCTCCGGTCGGTCATCGTGACGGCAGGAGCTTGTATACGGCTGCCGAGCCTGAACGGGTGGATCTGCGGAGGTGCATGTGTCGGTCGGTGAGAGCGCCGTGAGCGATCGGCGGATGAACGTTCGGCAAGCGGCGTTCATCGGGGTCGGTTCGATGGTCGGTGCCGGGATCTTCTCGCTGCTGGGCGCTGCGGGCGAGGTTGCCGGTGCCGCAGTCTGGCTGTCGTTCCTGATCGCCGGTGGGATCGCGATCCTGCAGGGCTACTCGTTCTCGAAGTTCGGGGCCCGCTACCCGTCCGCCGCCGGGCTGCTCGAGTACGTGAAGCGCGGGTTCGGCGATGGCCACATCACCGGCACGATGGCGTGGCTGATCCTGATGACCAATGCGATCGTGACCAGCATGGTGGCGGTCTCGTTCGGGAGCTACGCCAGCGAAGCGGTGGGCGACCAGACCGAGGGTGCGGTCAAGCTGTTCGCAGTGCTCATCGTGATCGTGATGTCGGCGATGAACGTGCTCGGCTCCCAGGCCGTGGCCCGTGTGCAGACGGTGATCGTCTACGTCGTGCTCACGATGCTCACCATCTTCGCCGTGTCGACGCTCGCCAACCTCGATCCCGATCTGCTGGCGTTCTCGACGTACCCGTCCTTCGGCGACATCGTGGCCAGCGTCGCCTTGACGTTCTTCGCTTTTCTGGGTTTCGGCGTCATCACGTTCACTGCCGCAGAGCTGCGTGATCCGGCCAGGCAACTGTCGAGAGCGATGTATCTCGCATTGGCGATCGCCACCACGATCTATGTCGCCGTCGCCCTCGGCGTGTTCGGCACGTTGACGGTCGACGAGGTGATCGCGTCGGGTGGCACCGCGCTCGCCGTCGCCGCCGAGCCGACCCTCGGACGCGCCGGCTTTTGGATGATGACCGTCACTGCACTGTTCTCGACGTCCGGTGCGACGAACGCCGGGTTGTACCCCGCAGCCGGGATGTGCCAGCAGATGGCCGAAGCCGGCCAGTTCCCACCCGCGCTCGGCCGATCGGTCGCCGGTCGAGTGCCGGCCGGGCTGCTGGTCACGGCGTTGATCGCGATCGTGCTCGCGGTCGGTTTCGACCTGACCGCGATCGCATCGATCGGAAGTGCCATCGCCCTCATCGTCTTCACTCTGATCACCGCCTCGCACTTCGGCGTGCGTCACGAGACCGGCGCCAACCCGATCGTGCTCGCGATCGCTGTCGCCAGCACCGCCACCGTGCTGATCGCGTTCGCGTTCACAACCCTGGTCGACGAGCCCGCGAACCGCAGTCGCCCTGATCGTGATCGTCTTGATCAGCGTCTGCGCCGACCAGCTCTGGAAACGCAACCGCCAACGACACAGCCCCCGGCCGGCACCTGCGTGAACGCGAGAACCACCCGCGTGAGGGTGGTGCACGGGTAGGCACCGGGGTTGCAACATCGCCTCGCGCGGCACTGCGTCTGTCGATGCAGTGCCGAGTGCGCGTCGTGCCTCGCTCCACAACCCAGCTCAAAGGAGATGACCGTCATGTTGTTGGCCGAATTCGGAACCGGACAAGTCTTCTGGTCGATGCTCTGGTTCTTCCTGTTCTTCATATGGATCTGGTTGCTGATCATGATCTTCAGCGACATCTTCCGGAGCGAAGACCTCTCCGGTTGGGGCAAGGCGCTGTGGTCGATCTTCGTCATCATCCTGCCGTACCTCGGGGTGTTCGTGTACCTGATCGCACGTGGCTCGCAGATGCAGAGCCGCTCCATGAAGGACGCCGCCCAGCAGGAGGCAGAGTTCCGTTCCCATGTCCGCGAGGTGGCCGGCTCCAGCGGGGGCACCGCCGACGAGATCGCCAAGTTTGCCGACCTTCGCGACCGTGGAGTGATCACCGACGAGGAGTTCCAGCAGGCAAAGGCCAAGGCGCTGGGCTGAGCGTTTCCGCACTCACAGCAGGGGTGAGATCGCCGCGAACACCGACGCTCTCGCGCGCTGCTTGGCGCCGGTGAGACGCCGCCCGTCACTCGACAGTTGCTCGGCCGGAGCTGCGAATCGCTCCTCGAACTGTGCTGCCAGCCCGCTGGGAGCGAACACGGATGTCGATCTCGAAGAAGCGCTTCAGGCTCCACGCTTCCAGGTTGCATGTGCCCAGCAGCACGTCCTCGCCGTCGCCCACGAACGCCTTGGCGTGGAGCATCGTCGGGTACTCGCGGATGCGCACGCCGGCATCGAGCAGCGTCGCGTGGTGAAATTGTTGCGCCGCCGCGCACGCCCAATTGTTGGCGTTGGCCGGCACGAAGAGACGCACGCGGACACCGCGCAGGGATGCGTTGGCAATCCGCTGGATCATCCCTCGATCGGCGACGTACGGGTTGGCGATGTCGAGGGTGTGTCGGGAGCCATCGATCACGTCGACGATCGCTGAGGTGATCGGCCGGAATCGCCCTGGGGCATTGTGGAGTGCGATCGCCGGGGTGGGATCACCTCCGGCGTCGAGTGCCGGGAAGAGCGCATCGAGCTCTGCGTGCGGCACGGCGCCGCCGAGCCAGCGAAGGCTGGCGAGGAACACGAGTTGGAACTGGTTGACGACGGGCCCCGTGACGCGGAGGAACAGATCGTGGAAGCGACCGTCCTGGAAGTGATCCTCGATGCCCGCCCCGCCGACCCAACCGATGCGGCCATCGACGACCAGCAGCTTGCGGTGATCGAAGTGTCCGAGCGCGTTCAGGGTCCAGCGCATCGGTCGCCGTGCGTCGATCGGGCCCGACTGTGTGCGCAACTTGGTGGCCCGCACGACGCACACTGTGACGCCGGCGGCCGCCAGCTCCTGATACATCCGCTGCGAACGACGGTCGGGGTCGGAGCCGCGCCCGTCGACGATCATCCGGACGGGCACACCCGTGCCAGCCTTCGTGGCCAACGCCTCTGCGAATGTGTCTCCGATCTCTCCTGGCTTGAAACCGAATTGGTTGAGATGCACGGATGAGGTGGCGTCGGCGATGTCCTGCGAGCATGCGCGGATAGAACGAAGCTCCTTCGACAAGCAGATCGGTCGTGTTCGCCGTGCTCTCCTCGAAGGCGAGCGCCAGGTCTGGCGTGCCCACCGGCTCAGTGAGTAGACGCTCGGCGTGGGCGAGGATGCGGTCGTTGCCGACAGGAATGCCACCGGTGCGCGCACCGGCCGATCGCTCATGACCTGAACGAGCGAACTCACCCGGCCGCGCCACAGGAGGCACACTACGACAAGTGAGTCGTTGGCGACCGTCGTCGGTATGTCCTGATCGAACCGTCGCCTAACGTTCGGGCATGCCGGACACCGAAGCCGATCCGCATGAGATCGGTGACGAACCTTCGAGCGACGAGGACGTTCCCCGAGGCTCGACCGATCTCGACGCCGCGGCGCCGACGCAAGGGACTCGATGGCAGCGGTGGCCGCGGAGCGTGCGCTCTCGCGCGAGCACGTGGCCCGGCGTCGCGACCATGGCGATCGCATTGACCGTGTTCGGTGCCTGGGCTCCGTGGTCGTTCGACGGACCGGTCCGCCTGGGTGGTCTCGAGGGCTCACACGACGGCTGGCTCGCTGTCCTCTACGCGCTCGGAGCGATCGCCGCCGTCAAGCCACTGGCTCGTCGATCGTGGCCCGCCATCGTGGTGATGCTGCTCTGTGGGATGGCAGTGCTGCTGTTCGTCCTCGGCGACGCGCCACCGCCGGGTTCCGACCGTGCCTGGGGTTGGTGGCTGACGTTGATCGGTGGACTGGGGCTCGTTGCTGCGAGCGTCGGCACAGCGATCCTCCGTGTGCGCGATGAGCCCGACGAGCGATGGGTCTCATCGAGCTTCTCGTGGCGGCGGGCGGTATCGGGCGGGCTCGCGGTCGCCGCCACCATCCTGGTCTTCCTGGTCTTTCTCCGTGTGCTCTTCGTCGCCGAGCAGGACAGCTGGCCGCCGCCTCCGGATGCGATCACAGCCGAACAGGCACAGGCCGCGACCGAGCAGTTCGTGGACGGCTCGCCACGGCCGCGCGATGTCGACCTCGACTACGCATGGAGCACGGCGGCGACGGTCGAGCCGTGGTCGGAGGGGAGCGAGTTCTACCCGCGCATCTTCGACGACATCCGGGCCGCCGAGTCGTCGGTCCACATCATCATGTTCGGGTGGGACTCGGGCGAAGTCGGCACCGAACTGGCTGCGATCCTGCACCAGAAGCTCGCCGAGGGCGTCGAAGTTCGGATCCTGGTGGACGATCAGGGATCGGACCCCGACGGTGACTCCGAGGAGATGTACAGCGAGCTGGTCGACGCCGGCGCGCTCCTGGTTGCCAACGACACGATTCAGCTCGACTTCGACGGGTTGTTCGTCGACCGCGATCTCGATTGGCGCCAGGACGAAGTCGGGCGCGCCGAACATCGCAAGTTGTACGTGATCGACGGCGTCGTGGCGTGGACCGGTGGTGCCGGCGTCCAGGATCACTTCGAGGACGGACGGTTCCACGACGTGATGGTCCGTGTCACCGGTGACGTCGTCCGGCAGGCGCAGGCCGTCTTCTTCACCAGCTTCCGAGCGCACGGTGCACCGGTGCCCGCCGACCTCGGCGAGTACTTCCCGACCCAACCGAGTCAGGGAACGCTCCCGACGGCACTCGTGCAGGTGGTCCCTGGCGGATACGTCTCGGCCACCCAAGCGATGCGCGAGATGATCGACACCGCCGAGCGTCGACTGGATGTCATGAATCCGTATCTGACCGACGCCGACATCATCCAGCGGCTGGTGGCCGCAGCCGAGCGCGGGGTCGATGTCCGGGTGGTCGTCGCCGAGACCTCCAACAACAGGTACGCCGAGGCAGGCCTCTCCCACCACTATTCGGACCTGATCGATGCCGGCGTGGAGATGTGGGAGTACCCGGGGGCGGTGGTCCATGCCAAGGTGGTGGTCGCCGACGATCAGGTCAGCTTCGGGACGGTCAACCTCGACGCCTGGGCGCTCTACCGCGACTTCGAGCTGGCGCTGATCGTCGATGACCCGGCGACGGTCGAGCTGTTCGAGTCGCGGCTGTTCGAACCCGACATCGCCCGCTCCGAGTTGGCGCAGCCCCCCAGCGGTGCCCTCGACCGTGTCTCTGCGTGGATGTGGGACAAGTTCGCCTACTTCCTGTGACCGCGGTCGATGGCCCTCACAGCGATCGAGCTCGAACTCGCCGCCGTCGAGCCGATCGGTTACCCGTGATTGCCCGAGGTCAGGAGCGGTGTCGTCGACGCCCATCACAGCGGCATCGGAGATCGTGTCGCGTTGAGCGATGAGTTGATAGGCGAGCGCCCCGACCACGCCGCCGACGATCGGCGCCAGCCAGAACAGCCACAGCTGTCCGAGCCCCCACGATTCGCCGCCGAAGCCGAGCATCACCGCTGGTCCGGTCGAGCGGGCGGGGTTCACGGACGTGTTGGTGACCGGAATGCTGACCAAGTGGATGAGCGTCAACGCGAGACCGATGGCCAGCGCCGCGAAGCCCTTCGAGGCTCGTTTGTCGGTCGTTCCCATGATCACGATCAGGAAGACCGCCGTGAGCACGATCTCGATCACGAGGCCGGCGAACAGGTTGTACTGACCGGGTGAGTGATCTCCGTAGCCGTTGGCCGCGAAGCCTCCGGCGGCGAGCGAATCCTTCGTGGTGCCCTCGTGGTTGATGGCGATCACCCACAACGTCGCCGAGGCGGCGATGGCGGCGATCACCTGGGTGACGATGTACGGAACAGCGTCCTTCCAGGCGAAGCGTTTGGCGGCAGCCAGACCGATCGTGATCGCCGGGTTGAAGTGTCCGCCGGAGATGTGACCGACCGCATACGCCATCGTGAGCACGGTCAAACCGAACGCCAAAGAGACGCCGGCGAAGCCGATCCCCAGGCCGCTGTCAGCGCCGGCCGGGGTCAGAAAACTCGCCGCCAAGACAGCGCTTCCGGTGCCCCCGAACACCAGCACGAACGTTCCGACGAACTCTGCGCCCAAACTCGACGTCCAACGCATGATCACCTCCGAAGAGAGTCGCCCCCCGAAAACCGTAGCGGACCTCACGGTGTGCCGAATGGGATCCCCTCGGCCGGGGTCGGGACAGCCGCTACGCCGGTCCGTGCGACGGGCCGACGAGGAACCGGAGCTGGTTCACTGAGCGCCGGGCACGTTCGGCGTCGGCCTTGACACCGGCGAGGATCAGGGCCGAGGTGCTCGGCTTGGCTGCCGGCTCCGACGGAGCCGTGCTCACTGGTGAGGCGTCGCCCTCTTCATCCAGACTCTCCACCGGCACATAGCGGCCGCCGTGACGTCGCCACCGCTCCATGAGCACGATACCGGCGGTCAACCCGGCCACCCAGAACATGAGATTCAACTTGAGCATGTTCATCGCAACTCCCATTCGTCCGGGTTGATGAAGATCGGCGACCAACTGACGGCCGGTCAGGGATCACTTCGAGCGGAGCATTCCGTCCGCGAACCGTAGTCGTTGACCATCGCACGCACGACCGCCGACGACTGGTGGGTGCGCGGCCGCCGTCCGGGATGGTCTGCCGCCTCACGGTGCGGGTAGCGAGAGCGCCACCTTGGCGCCGTCGACTGTGCCCGACACCGTCGCCGTCGCCAGCGCGGTCGTTGTAGTTCCAGGTGATGTCGAGCGTGCAGTCGGCCGCACGGGCACACGTCACATGGGCCTTGACGGCGCCGGTCGCCCGATCCCATCTGACACGCCCGGAGACGGCGAGGTTCTCGACCCATCGCAAACCGTCGAGGCGGAAACGCACATCGTCGAGCCCGGTGGTGGTGAACGTGCCGCCACGCAGGCCGACGCCGTCGCTGCCGAGCATCGCGAACCAACGCGGGAACAGGTCGCCCACGGTCGCGTACGGCCGCTGCCACGACACGTCGTTGGCCGGACGGTTCCGTGGCCTGGCGATGCTGCAACCTCGTTGAGGCGCCGCGGGAACTCGTCGGTGGTGCGCACCTCCTGGTACTCGGCAGCACAGCTCGTGTCTCCCGGCGACGTCGTGCGGACGAACTCGACGACGATGTTCGACGCGCAGCGCGAGTAGTCGACGAGCGCCGTGACGTGGCCGGTGTTGGCGACCTCCACGAAGGTCGAGTTCGGGAACCGGTCGGCGACGATCTGGGAACCTTCCGGTGAAGTGATCGTGTCGAGATCACCGACGAGCACGAGTGTCGGGCACATCGGGATACGTGGCGGGCTGAGTCGACCGGCGGCACCCACTGGCTCGGTGACGGCCAGCCGATGCACGAGCTGTATTCGGTCCACGGCGACGCCAGCCAGTCGTCGATCGTGTACGGAGCGAACGCATTGGGGTCGTTCGCCTGCAAGTCTGCGACCGCTGCGTCGTACTGGGCCGGCCGGCCGGCGAGCGGGGCGGTGATGTCCCACAGCTGCGGGTAGTCGTTGCAGATCACGGCGACGTAGAGCCCGCTCGAGAACTCCTCGGGGACGCCAGCCTCGGACCAGTCGGTCTGTTCGGCCGCGATCCGCAACAGCGGCGCCGGGTCGCCGTGCTCCAACCATGCCCGCCCGGCGCCGTCGAGCTCCTCGTACACGGTCGTGCCGTACGTGGCGACGCCCGTGATGTAGGACAGGAACGAAGCGTCGACGACGACATCGCGAAGCACGCCGTCGGCGTCGTGGGCCTGCCCGGCGAGCGGCTCGTCGCGCAGCACAGTCGGCCAGATGAGCGATGCGATCGACGATGTCACCATCGAGCGCAGCGCAGCCCGGGTCGCGTGCGCAGACCGACCGCAGCGCCTCGCGCAACGCCCGGTTCTGGTCGCGATACCACGGGTCCTGGTCCTCGACCGGGTAGGCGGCGTCGAGCGTCAGGGTTCGCACACGGTCGGGGTGCCGGATCGCGAACGACTGGCCGAAGAACGTTCCGTACGAGTCGCCGTAGAGGTCGACCTGGTCGATCGCCAGCACGTCGAGCACCGCCGCCAGGTCGTCGGCCGCCAGCGCCGTGCCGTACAGGTCGGACGCGGTGCCGAGCTGCTCGCCGCAGAGGCTGGACGTTCGTCGTTGTAGTCGCCCTGGTACGACTCGAGCTCGGGGCAGCACGATCAGGGACGACGTGCCCGGTGCCGCGGGCATCCATGAGGAGCAGGTCGCGTCGATTCGAAGAGCGGCTCGAACAGTTCGAGGTAGTAGTCACGCGACCCGGTCGAGGCGTATCCGGGACCGCCTTCGACGGCGACGATCGTGCCCAGTGACGGCTTGTGGCGGTTGCTCGCGGCGGTGCAGCTCGAACCCGATCGTGATCGTCGACCCGTCCGGTTCGGCGGGATCGAGCGGACGCTCGATGGTGCCGCACCGCGCTCCTTCGATATCGGGACACGGGCCGAGCAACCGGTCGTGGACGACTGCAGGGTCCTCGGCACCCGACCCTGGCGTCGCCTGCGCCGGCGACACCTCCGACATCACGATCGCGGTCAAGCCGAACACGACCGCAACGACGCCCCATCCCCGCCTGTTCATGGACCGAGCGTAGTCCCATGCCAAACACCCGCTGTCCCCGACGCTCCGCGACTCCAACTGGATGCCAAGAGGGCGGACGACGGACGGTGATACTGACTCGGTGCTGCGCACCGATGTTGTCGTCGCTCCTGCTGGTCGTTGGCGCGCTGTGCGGTGTCGCGGCGTGTGGCGATGACGATGAGTCGTCCTGACACGGCCGAGGGGTGCGGCGTCGGAGATCCGGTCGAGGGTCGTCCGCTGCGGATCGCCACGACGGTTGCCCCGATCACGAACATCGTGGCCAACATCGCCGGGGGCAGCGGCGCCGAGATCACCGGGGTCGTGCCGGAGGGCACGAACAGCCACACCTACGAGCCGGCCCCGAGCGTCGCCGTCACGCTCGAGGATGCCGATGTCGTGTTCATCAACGGCTTGATGTTGGAGGAACCGACCAAGCAGCTCGCGCTCGCCAACCTTGCGTCTGGTGCCGAGTTGTGCGAGCTGGGAACAACGGTGCTCCCTGAGGGGACTACGCCTACGACTTCTCGTTCCCGGAAGACGGCGGCAAGCCCAATCCGCACCTCTGGACCAACCCGCCGATGGTCGCCGACTACGCCGGGTTGATCCGCGACGTGCTGGTCGCGCGGGACCCCGCCAACGCCGACACCTACGAGGCCAACTTGGCAGCGTTTCTCGTCAAGGTCGACGCCTTCGACGCCGCCTTGCGGTCGGCGACCGACACGATCCCACCCGAGCAGCGCCTGTTGCTGACATATCACGACGCCTACGCCTACTTCGCCGAGGAGTACGGGTGGACGGTGGTCGGCGCGATCCAACCGTCGTCGTTCGACGAGCCGACGCCGCGTGACGTGGCGGCACTGATCGATCAGGTCCGCGAGCCGCGACGTCAAGGCGGTGTTCGGCAGTGAGGTGTTTCCGTCGCCGGTGCTGGAACAGATCGCGGCTGAGTCGGGAGCGACGTATGTCGACGACCTCCGCGACGACGATCTGCCCGGTGAGCCGGGTGATCCCGATCACTCGTGGATGGCGCTGATGCAGTTCGACTACGTGACCATGATCGAGGCGCTCGGCGGCGACGCCACCGAGCTACGGGCGCTCGACGTGAGCGATGTCGTGACGGACACCGCCACGTATCCCCAGTAGCACCAAGCATCACGTCGGAAGCGGTGCACTGAGGTCGGCGACGATGCGGTCGACCTGCACGAGTAGCGCGGCGTAGTTCAACCACTCGCCCTCGATGATCTCGAGGTCGGCTTCGTCGCCGTGCTCGAGCGCTCGCTGGGCGCGGCGAGATGCAGCCTGCTTGCAGGCGTGCCGCCGCTCGCGCACATCGGCCAGTGATGCGGCGACGCCCGACTCCTGCGACGTGAGCACGCTCGACGCCGTCGCCCTCACCGCCGCCGCCAGCGCGATCAGCAGCGCCCCCATCTTCGGCATCGACGGGTGGGTGGTGCCCGACATGCGGGAGTGATCATCGAGGCCGCGCGAGATCACCGAGACGCCGATCGCCGTCCGCTCCAGGCGCGGCATCGCTTCCTCGAATCGGGTGAGTTGCTCGATGTGACGACGGTCCCGCACGTTCCAGCGGGCGGCGTCCCTGCCGTTTCCGACTGCCTCGACTGCCTGGCTCGACGAGCCGGCCGCGAGCGACCCGCGCCTGGCGCCGCCACTCCTCGGTTTGCGCGGTGACCCAGGTGTCCTGCAGGCCGTTCCCCATCGCCTCCAGCACGCCGGCAACGTTGTCACCCAGTCGCTCGAGCGTCTGGCGGGCGTCGACCAGCCGCGATGCGGGGAGCACGAGCGAGACCACGACGCCGACCGCGGCACCGATGGCGGTGTCGACAGCCCGATGCCAACCCTCTGTTTCGTCGCTGGTGCTGACCGCAGCCAACACGACGAGGATGCTGATCGGTACTTGCCGCGCTGCGGCCCTCGGCAAGCGCAGTACGAGCTCGGCGATCCCGAGCGAGGCGGCCACGAGCAGCGTGACCGTGATGCTGTTGAGACTGAGGGCGTCACTGATCGCCAACGCCAGCAGCACGCCGAGCACCACTGCGGCACTCCGCTCCAGCGCCGTCCGCACGGACGCTCGGACCGAGACCTGGACGACCACGATCGCCGACAGCGAGGCGAGCACGGGATTGCCGACACCGGTCGCGGCGTCGGCAATCCACCACGCCAGTCCGGCGGCCAGCCCCGACTTGGCGACGACCCCGATCTCGGTCGACGTCGGTGGTGTCCAGGTGACGGAACTCGTCAATCGCTGACGCACCCGATCTCGGAACTGCGCGCCCACTCGGGAAGGGTACATCTGCCGGCCGAGTCGTCGGCCGGGGCGTCAGTTCCCCGAGATGCGATCGCGGCGCCGGAACTGCTCGACGCCGAGCTGCTTGATCGACGTCGACGTCGTGACTCCGCCGTCGACGAGCACATCGGTTCCGGTCATGAACGACGCACCCGGTCCGGTGAGGAAGTCGATCACGGCCGCGATCTCGTCGGGGCTGGCCGCCCGCCGCAGCGGGCTGTTGGCCACGATCTCTCCGATCGCCGGCCATCGCCGTGCCTCGAGTCGACCCATCGGCGTGTCGATCATCCCGGGCGAGACCGACAGGATTCGACCGCCGCGGGCACCCCATGCCGGGGCGCGGCGCCGCGCCAGGCGGATCATCCCGTGGTTGGCGAACGCATAGGCGATCCGCGCATCGTCGGAGTCGAGCCCGCGTGCCACGAGCGACTCGTAGACGTTGCGGTCGAATGGTGCGTCGAGCAGGGCCATCAACACCGGGATCGACGGCACGGCATGGGCACCGGCGGCCGCCAAGACCACCGCCACGGAACCGGTGACGACCTTGGGTTGGAAGGCGTCGATCACCCTCGTTCGGCCCGCCAGGCTGACGTCGAAGATCTTCTCCGGCTCGGCCATCGACGGCGAGACCCCGGCGGTCACCACCAACGCCCCGAGCCGTGGCACGCTCGCTGCCAGACGTCGCACCTCGTCGGGATCCGTGATGTCGCATCCGACGGCGTGCACGTCTCCACCGAGCTCGGCGGCGACCGCCTCGACTCCGGGCAGATCGCGATCGGCGACGATCAGCCGGCCCCGCACCGAGAGCCGAGCGGCGACGGCGGCACCGATGCCAGAGGCCGCTCCGACCACGACGTTGACTGGATCGGCGGGAGGCACACCGGCTCCTTTCGTTGGCGTCGGGCGGGGGCTTCCTACCCTAATCCTCGCCGATCACGTCGGCGGCGAGGCCCGCCTCGTCACGACCCGGCAGTCCGGCGATCGATCGATCGACGATACTGAGCCGGTGAGCAAGCGTGGGACGACGATCGCAGCAGTCGTCGGCTGCTGCTTCGTGCTCGGTGCCGCCACCGCCTTCGCCGCTGTCGAACGGATCGACGGACCGGCGACCGTCGCCTCGTCCGCCGACCGGCTCTCGTCGCCCCGCCCCGGCAACCCGGGCGGTGTACCGCTGCCACCCGAGGCCGCTCCGGCCGACACGTCGCATCCCGACCGCGTGATCGGCAGCGGCACGCCGGCGAGCTGCACGTCGCAGGCAGTCGTGGCGGCCGTCGCGGCCGGCGGCGTGATCACCTTCAACTGCGGTCCCGATCCGGTGACGATCGTCATGACGGCGACCGCCAAGGTGGTCAACACCTCCCCGGTGGTGGTGCTCGACGGCGGCGGCAAGGTGACGTTGAGCGGCGGCCGGCCAGCGCCGGATCCTCTACATGAACACGTGCGACCCGGCTCAGATCTGGACCACTTCGCACTGTCAGAACCAGGACCACCCGTCGTTGACGATCCAGAACCTGCACTTCACGCAGGGCAACAGCACCGGTGAGACGTACGAGGGTGGCGGCGGGGGAGCGGTGTTCGTGCGCGGCGGTCGGGTGAAGGTCATCGACAGCTTCTTCACCGCCAACCGCTGCGATGCCACCGGACCCGACCTGGGTGGCGCCGCCCTGCGAGTGCTGAGCCAGTTCGACGGCCTGCCCGTGATCGTGGCCGGGAGCACCTTCGGAGGTAGTCCGGCCAATGGCAACACCTGCTCGAACGGAGCGGCGCTGTCGAGCATCGGAGTGTCGTGGCAGGTCTACAACAGCGTGTTCACCGACAACACGGCGATCGGGTCGGGAGCAAACCCCCAACGGCCGGGCACGCCGGGTGGCGGGAGTGGTGGGGCGATCTATCTCGACGGCAACCGGTTCACGCTCGACCTGGCGGGCAGCATCGTCCGTGACAACACGGCCAACGAAGGTGGTGGCGCGATCTTCTTCGTGTCGAACAACCGCACCGGCGAACTGCGGATCAACACGTCGGTGCTGGAACGCAACCCGAGTCATGGGCTTCGAGACGGCGGGATACCCCGGGATCTTCTTCCTCGGGCTCGGCGCCCCGCAGGTGACCAACTCGACGATCAGCTGACGGACTCGGCTCCCTGACCGGCGAAGAACTCCAGTGCCGTACGGGTCTTCGTCTGCTGCTCGCCCGCCAGGTTGACACCCTTGTCGATGAGGTGGGCACGTGTCGCCGCCGCAACCTGGAAGGCGTTGGCCGGTTGGCACTTCGTCGACAGCTCGAGGATTCGCGATCCGTCGGGATAGAACCACAGCTCCGCCACCATCGGTTGGTCGAAGTCCTTGGACTGGAACTTGAGCTTGAGGATCGTGATCGGGCCGAGTGGCGTCAGGTCGTCGAGTGAGAAGCCCTCGGGCGCGTGCTCCTTGAAGAACGCACGCTGCGGCTTGCTGAACAGCTTGCGAATCCTCTGCTCCCCGTCGAGCGTGCGCTTGACCTCGCCGGGCGGCAGCTTGCCCTTGTACGACGCCGAGCAGACGAACCCGCCGGGCATCGCATCGACCTCGACGACGAAGTCGGACGACCGCCGCAGGTCGGCCGGGAGCTCGGTCGGCACGACAGGGCGGAGCTTGATCACCGAATCGTCGTTGGAGTTCTGCACTCGCCGGGCTCTGACCACCAACCCGTGGCCGTTGAGCGTGAGGTCGGGTGTGTCGAAGAACACGACCTGGCGGATCTGAGCGTCGAGCGGGTCGAGCTCGAGCGCCTTGATCGTGTGACGGCTCTCGCCGTCGGGGATCGTGAGCTTGAGCTCGACGCTGTCGGCTTTCCCGATCAGCTTGAACATCTCCGCCAGTTGCTCGTCCGACATCCGGGTCGGTTCGCTCATGTTTTGCCCCTTTGACCTGGAATGAGACGGACTTGGGACACTAACAGCCGACCCAGGATCGGCAGAAGGGGTCGCGTAGCCGCCGCACGGCGGGGCGACGGTTGGCGGCCGCGGCGATGCTCTGCGACGCTAGAGAGGTGACCCTCCGCACGGCGAACATCGGCCGCATGCGCAACGGCCTGTTCGACGTGCTCGTCGTGGGTGGCGGCATCAACGGCGCGGTGTCGGCGGCATCGCTGGCAGGCCGCGGCGCGTCGGTGGCGCTGATCGATCGCGGCGACTTCGGCAGCTTCACGAGCCAGGAGTCGTCGAACCTCGTGTGGGGTGGCTTCAAGTACCTCGAGAACTACGAGCTCCCGCTGGTGTTCGGGCTGTGCCGATCGCGCAACCGGCTGATGAAGGCCTACCCCGACAACATCAAGGAGATCGGCTTCCTCGCCACGCTCGACCACTCGTCGCCGTACCAACCGTGGTTCGCCGCACTCGGAGCCACCGCCTACTGGATGGTCGGGATTGTTCGGCACGCGTGCCGCCGCGCCTGTTCGATGCCGAGCGGGTGAAGGCCGAGGAACCGGTGATCGACACCACAACCGCCGTCGGCGGGATCCAGTACCAGGACGCCTATCTGATCGACAACGACTCCCGGTTCGTGTTCTCGTTCGTGCGCTCGGCGATCGAGGCCGGCGCGGCAGCCGCCAACTACGTCGAACTGGTCAGCGCCCGACGCGTCGGCGACCGCTGGGTGGCCGAGCTCCGCGATGTCGACAGCGGCGCCACCTTCACCACAGCGGCACGCGCGATCGTCAACGCCGCCGGACCGTTCGTCGACGAGCTCAACTCGGAATGGGGCCTGCACAGCGAGCATCGGATCGTCTACTCGAAGGGCATCCATCTCGTCGTGCCCCGCCTCACCACCACGCGCCACGATCGGGTGCTGGCCTTCTTCGACGACACCCGCCGACTGTTCTACGTGATCCCGATGGGTCGTCGCTCGGTGATCGGCACCACCGACACACGCGTCGACACCCCGTTCACCGCAGTCGATGCCGACGACCGGCGGTTCCTGCTCGACCAGATCAACGCCCGCCTCGACCTCGCGCAGCCACTCACGGTCGGAGACATCATCGCCGAACGGTCTGGCGTGCGACCGCTGGTGGTCAAGCGCGGTGGCAGCGATCACGCCGGCACCGACTGGACGTCGCTGAGCCGCAAGCACGAGATCGAGCGCGACGACGATCGCTGCGTCGTCACGGTCTTCGGCGGCAAGCTGACCGACTGCCTGAACGTCGGCGCCGAGGTCGCCCACGAGATCGAGCAGCTCGGCGTCCCGCTCGAACGCGACCTGCACAACTGGTACGGCGAGCCGGCCGGAGCGACACGCGACCGAGTTCTACCGGCAGGCGAAGTTGATGAAGCTCGATCGATTGCGTTCGAAACCCGACACCGAACCGCTGTCCGATCGGCTTGTGGCGACGCTACGGCCGACGTGCCTTCGATCTGCTCGAGGCGATCCGGGCCGACCCGGCGATGGGGGAGGACATGATGGATTCGGCCGACTACCTGCGCGCCGAGCTGCACACCGCCGCCGAGCACGAGATGATCGTCAAGCTCGACGACTTCATGCGACGTCGTTCGAAGATCGATCTCGTCGTCCACGACGACGACATCCGGCACTCGCCGGGGCTGCACGAGGTGGCCGAGATCCTGTTCGGCGACGAGGCCGACCGGCGGCTCGCCGAGTACTTCGCCGAGAAGGCGACGATCAGCTGATCGGCTCGGTCAGATCTCGCGGCTGTCGTGGGCGCTGGCCGGGCGCCACCGGGAGCAGGCCGACCGTCGTGATCGGTCGTGAGCTCGGCCTGGACGTCGATCACGATGTGGGCGGCCGAGCGCGTGTAGGCGCAGATCGCACCGTCGTCGAGCGGCCACGAGCGCCAGCCCGGTCGTGGTGGTGCCGCGGCTGTAGTTGACGTTCGAGGTGCGTACGTCGGTCGCCCCCTCGAGGTCGGCACAGCGCCCGACGGTCACGAAGCCGGCGGCTGCGGTGTCGGTGACCGTGATCGCGATCGCCGCCACCGGGGCGTCGGTGTCGAGATCGACGCGGACGACGGCTCCTGCGCCCGGACGACCCTGGCACCACTGCGGTCGCGCACTCGCGCGTGTCGATCGCCCGCCGCGGCGGCCCCAGCTCCCACCCGTAGCCGGCGGACGCCGATGAGTCGTCCGAGCTCGTCGACGATCACTTGCGACTCGCTCAATGCGAAGGCAGCACGTGCCCGAGTCGCCGGCTGGGACCAACGCCATGTTGGCGCGGGCGCCTGCGTCGCCGACGTTCAGGTTCGAGAAGTCGGCGGTGGGTCCGACGTCGGCGCAGCGGCCGACCTGCAGATAGCCGGGGCTGCGTGAGTCGACCACGGTCAGGTTGACGATCCGCCCGTCGCCGTCGGCGGTGGGCACGACGTGGCGCGTCTGGGCGGGCAGCGGTCCGGGACGGCATGCGAGACCCGGTTCGCACGCACCGTCGACGCGGGTGTCGGTGAGTCGGGTCGGGGTCGACGGCTCGAACCACAGCTGCTCACCCGTCGTCGCCGAGGTACGCGGCGACGTCGACGATGCTGTGCACTGCCGACGATCGATACACGCAGAACGTCCCGTCCGGCGTGATCGGCACGATCGCCATCGAGGCCACCGAGTCCCGGTGGCGTAGGTGAGCGCCGATGTGGTGCGCGCCCCGGAGCGGGCCGCGCAGTCCTCGAGCGTCAGGTAGCCGGCCGCGGTGCCCTCGGTGGCGGTGAGGTTGATCAGTGCCGCCACGGCGCCCGTCGGGCGGATCGAGGTGCACGGGCAGCCGCACGCCGGCGCCGGGCAGGCGCGACAGCGAGCACTGCTCGACCTCTGCTCCCGCATCGTTGACGATCGTCGCGACAGACGACGTTGGGGTTGTTGCGCAGGTTGAAGCCGGCGATCGCGGCCGCCTGTCGCGGCGTGCCACGGAACTCGAAGTGAGGTGGGTCGCGTGACACGACGGTGCGCTGGGTCGAGGTGCTCTGGCAGCCGGCGTTCCATCCGTATCCGCCCCAGTACAGGCCCCACTTCTCGGCGGTCTGGATCACCCATTGCGGCAGAGTCGGTCTGGATCGGCGTCATGCAGGCCGTGACTCCGTCGACCGAGGAGTAGCTGCGGATCGGGTTGGTGCTGGAGTTCATGTCGATCGCCAGGCCCCAGGCGTGATTCGACAGATCGGTCGGGTCGCCGCTCGGGCAGCGTCCATCCGCCGTTGCCGCTCGTGCAGCGGAACGCGTAGCCGCTCGCATCGCGGACGCGGTAGCCGTTGGCGGCGATCTCGTCGAGGAAGCCTTCGAACAGCGTCCGCGACTGCGACGTGGGTCCGCAATGTGCCCGCTCCGAGGCCGGCGACCGGCTGGCTGTTGGCGGCGATCTGGGTCGCTTCCCAGTTGGCGAGTGCCGGTGACCCGTTGTACCAGTAGCCGTTCCAGGTCCAGCCCTCGCCCACGCCGGGGGCGGGCGGCGATGCCCCAACCGGTCGCCGCCGGGTCGTCGTAGAACGTCACGGTGCAGCCGGCGACGTTGCCCGAGTCGACCTGTTGCACCGTGCACCGGGGAGGGCTCGAGGGCAGCACCCACGGGGTGTTGTCGAGCGCTTCGACGACGGGGGTCGGGCGCACCGAGTTGGCCACACATGCGCCGACGACCAGGGCCAGGGCAACCCAGGCGATCTGGAGGGGGCGGGACGTCGAGCGGTTCACTGGTCTGTGCTTTCGTGTCGCCGCTCCTTCGGCCGTCATCGGACCGTAACATTCGATCCGAAGGCCGTGCCAGCGGCACCCTTGAAATTTCGGCGGGTCGCGAGAGGGCCTGCAGAGCCGAATTTTCAAGATCTCCTCAAGCGGGCACGGTCGGCTTGCCCGCACCGCCTGTGCGCACCCCGTCGTTATGGTGAGCGAGTGATCTCGTGCGTGTACTGCGGAGGCGAGCATGCGCGTCCAGCCGATGTCAGGCGTTGTTGGTCCGAGCGCGAGTCGGGCCAGGATGCGTTGTTCCCGATCACCGATCGTGAGCCGAGTAACGATGAGGTCACACAGCGTGACGACCCGCCGGCACCGGCGATGCCCAGAGTCTCGCATCCAACTGCTCACGCCCGTCGCGGCCCGGGCGAACTGACCCGCAACGTCGTGGTACTTCCGGGAGCCGAGCCTCCGTCGGAGTGGGCTGGTTGCCGGCGCGTCCGTGTCGATGCCGGCGCGATCGACGCCCCCACCGAGACCGTCACCGATCTGCGCCGGGCGGCACACAGCGGTGAGTCGGTGGTCGTCGAACTGTGCGTGGAGTTCGACGAACTGCCCGACGAGAGCGATCGCCGCCCGCAACACCTGCTCGGGGCGGGGCACACGTTCTGGCGTGACGAGTTGCACCATGTGGTCTGGTCCAACGCCGTCGACGCCCGAACGTCGTCGACGCCGACGTGGACTGCCGTCGCGGCCGCGCAGGCGATGGGTGGCCGACCAACTCGAGACGGCGAGCCGGGCGATGTGATCCTGCCCGGTGATCGCCGCGTGTGGCTCGACGGCGGGCCGATCCGGCACCGTGGGGCGATCGATGGCCTCGAAGTCGTGCACGTCCTCCAGCTCGCGCACGGAGCTGCCGACTCCGCCTTGCCGAACACAACGCGCGCCGAGCTGGCGCCCGACCAGCTCGCCGCAGTCGTGCACGACGGCGGCTCGGCGCGCATCATCGCCCCGGCCGGGTCGGGCAAGACACGCGTCCTCACCGAGCGCGCCCGCCACCTTCGCGACGTGTGGCGCCTGCCTGCCACTGCGCTGAGCCTCGTCGCCTTCAACAAGCGCGCCCAGGTCGAGATGCAGGCGCGGACCGTCGATCTCAACGGGGTCAGCGTGCGCACCCTGAACTCGATCGCGCTGGCGATCGTCAACGGCACGGCGCCGTTCGCGCCGCAACAGCGTCGCTGGCGCACGATCGACGAGCCCGAGGTGAGGGCGTTGCTGCAACGCTTCGTGCAGACCTCGCGCAAGCTCAACGTCGACCCTCTGGCTCCGTGGATCGACGCACTCAGCACGATGCGACTCGGGCTGCTCGACCCCTCTGTGGTCGCTGCTCAGTACGGAGGCGACGTCGACGGGCTCGACGACGTGTGGCCGCTCTATCGCGACGCCCTCGAGCAGGCCGGCTCGGTCGACTTCGACGACCAGATCCGGCGCGCCATCGACGTGTTGCTCACACAACCCAAGGCGCGGCGAGCCGCGCAGCACGCGTGCAGGGTGTTGCTCGTCGACGAGTTCCAAGACCTCACGCCGGCCCACATGCTGCTGGTGCGGCTGCTCACGGCGCGGGGTGGGGCGGTGTTCGGCGTCGGCGACGACGACCAGACGATCTACGGGTACAACGGCGCCGATCCGGGCTGGTTGATCGACTTCGATCGGTGGTTCCCAGGTGCCGGCGACCACCCTCTCGAGGTCAACTACCGCTGTCCCGCCGGCGTCGTCGAGGCTGCCGACCGCCTGTTGCGTCACAATCGCCGGAGGGTCGCCAAGACCATCCGCGCTGCCGCCGCGCCGTCGCCCACCGACCCTGGTTGGAACGTCGACGACAGTCTCGATCCGGTCGCCGCCACCGTGGCCGCCGTCGACGCCGCGTCTGGCCTCGGGCGCGGCGCCGGCCGAGGTCGCCGTGCTGACGCGGGTCAACGCCACGATCGCTCCGGTGCAAGTGGCGCTGACGACGGCCGGTGTCCCGATCACCGGAGGAGTCGGCACCGACTTCGTCGAACGCGTCGCGGTGCGCTCCGCCCTGGCATGGATCCGGTTGGCGACCGGCGGCCGCCTGGACCCCCGCCGACCTCGCCGAGGCCACCCGCCGGCCATCGCGGGGGCTGCGCCCCCGGCTGCGCGAGTGGGTCGGCGAGCAGACCGACGTGCGCGGGTTGCTGCGCCTCGCCGACCGGCTCAACGAACGAGAAGGATTCGACCCGGGTCAGCGAGCTCGCCGGCGACATCGCTCGCCTGCAGGCGATGGCTGCGGGCGGTGCCGACACGGCCAGGTTGCTGACGGCCCTGATCGACGAGATCGGGCTCGGTGGAGCCGTGGCCTCGCTCGACCAGAACCGGCACGGCATGAACCGTGCCGCCCAGGGCGACGACCTCACGGCGCTCAGGCAACTGGCCGGCATGCACCCGACCCCGACGAGCTTCGGCGATTGGCTCCGCCGTGCGCTCTCCGGCGAACGCCATCCCAACGGTGTCGTGCTGTCCACGGTGCATCGAGTCAAGGGCCAGGAGTGGCCACATGTCGTCGTCCACCTGGCCGGGGCCGACCAGTTCCCGCACCGCCTGGCCGACGACCACGAGGAGGAGCGGCGCCTCTTCCACGTAGCCATCACGCGCGCCTCGCGCCACGTCACGATCGTCACCGGCGACGACCCGAGCCCGTTCGTGCTCGAGCTCAGCAACGAGCCGCCGGCGCACCTGCCGGTCGAGCGCCCGGGCAGCGTTTCGCGCCTCGCCCCGCCCAAGCCACTATCACGGTCGGCCGCGAGCACCCCCGAGCACCCACTGCTCGACCGCGATCGGGTGATGGCGGTGATCGGGCTGGTGCTCGTCGATCAGGGTCAGGAGTGGACCATCACCGCCCTCGAACCGGCGGCGGCCGTTGCCGCGCCGGCAGCGCCACCCGCAAGTTCGCACTCGGCGAGAAGGTCGAGACGCTCGGCCGTCAACGCGGGTTCCTGCGGCCCCGCTCGGGCGACGTCGACGAACCGAGCGTCAGGCTGTTCGACTCGCTCCGCTCGTACCGCGACCGGGTTCGAAACGGCAAGCCGGCCTACACCGTGTTCGACGACAAGACACTGGCGGCGATCGCCGCGGCACTGCCCGACGATCTCTCCCAGCTGGCCGCCGTGCGCGGCATCGGTCCGGCCAAGCTCGAGCAGTACGGCGACGATCTGCTCGAGCTCACGGCGGCGTCGCTGCACGACGGCGCCGACGACTGACGGTCGAAGCCGGTCGCGACCACGCCGCGACTGCGACAATGCCCCACGTGTCGGAGACAACGATCGAGGCGGCCAGTGGGCGACGCCCACGATGGGCGGCTCTGCACGACGTCATGGCCTGGCGATGGTTCCCCCACGCCGTGCTGTTCGGGCTCGGCTTCCTGATCCGGCTGGTGTGGGTGGTTGCCGTCGATCGCGACGGATTCGCCTTCAACGACTCGATCATGTACCACACCACGGCGATGAGCATCAGCGACGGCAACGGCTATGTGCCGTTGACCGGCGGCCCGACCGCCCGCTGGCCACCCGGCTACAGCACCGTGCTGGGCGGCCTCTACTGGTTGTTCGGACACGAGCCGCTCGCCGGGGAGCTGTTCAACGCGCTCGTCGGCGCAATGACGATCGTGTTGCTGATGCTCGTCGTCGAGCGCACGATCGACCGCGGCACGGCCGTCGTGGCGGGCACCATGCTGGCAGTCCTCCCAGGTCCGATCCTGTGGACCGATGTGCTCGTTGCCGAGACGCTCTACACGGCGTTGTTCGTGGCGATGGTGCTCGTCGTGGTCAGCTCCCGTCCGACCTGGCAGTGGTGCATCGCCATCGGCGTGGTCGTCGGGCTCGGAGCCCTCGTGCGCGGTGAAGCGCTGACCTGGCTGCTGTTGCCGGTCGCCATGTGGTGGCGGCTCGTCCCATGGCGTCAGCTGGCCCGGGCGACGGCGATCGCCGTCATCGCCGTCGTCGTCGTGCTGGCACCGTGGACGATCCGCAACGCGGTGGTGATGGACGCCTTCGTGCCCGTGGCGACGAATGCCAGCCAGACACTCTGGTCGGGTCACAACGACGCCGCCACGGGAGGCCAGGTGTACCCGCCCGCCGGCTACGAGGACCGCTTCGAGCAGTCGCTGCCCGAGCTCGAGCTGCAGTCGTCGAAGGCATTGCGCAACGACGCGATCGAGTACATGTTCACCCACCCGGTGCGTGAGCTCGAGCTGATCCCGCTCAAGCTGATCCACCTCAACCGCGGCGACTCGTACGTGCTCGATTGGGTCAACGACACCGGTGCGACGCGTGCTCCACCGCTCTCCGAGATCAACGTCGAGCGGATCGGTGTCATCGCCGATGTCGGCTACTACGGCTTGCTGACGCTGACCGTGCTCGGTGTGTTCCTGCTCGGGCGCGGGTTCTGGCGGTCGTCGATCGGTCGCGTCGTGGCGACGTCATTCGTCACGGCGCTGTTGCTCTACGGCTTCCTCTACTACGGCAACTACCGCTACCGGATGCCCTACGAGCCGATGATGATCGTCGTCTCGGCGACGCTCGTGACCCGGATGTTTCGCAGTCGTGAATTGTTGGCGGACGGCAGGCGGCATTCCGGGATTTCACCCGATATCGACGGCTGACGACGGTCCTCCCCGTGTACCGTGCGGAGGGTGCGAGTGGACGTGTTGACGGCCGAGCGGCCGACGTGGCGTGGTTTGTTCCACGCCTGGGCGTTCTGGCTCGCGATCCCGGCCGGCGTGCTGCTGATCGTGTTCGCCGACCGGCCTTCGGCACGCACCGCGGCGGCGATCTACGCCGCCACGCTCTTGCTCGTGTTCGGCACGTCATCGGCGTATCACCGGTTGGCCAAGACCTATCGCGCCCGCCGCATCATGCAGCGCCTCGACCACTCGATGATCTATCTCCTGATCGCCGGCACCTACGTCCCCATCTGCCTGGTGGCGCTGCCCGGCGGCTGGGGCGTGTCGGTGCTCTCGGTCGTCGGCGGCCTGGGCCTGCTCGGCGTGATCCTGAAGTGCTGGCGCCTGGCGCCGCGTCCAATGGTTGAGCTACGCGCTCTACCTGATCATGGGCTGGGTCGCCGTCATCGCCGCCCCGGTGCTGATCGACCATCTCACCCCGTTGCAGCTGGGCCTGATCCTCGCCGGTGGTGTGGCCTACACGGCCGGCTTCCCGGTGCTCATGCTGCGCCGGCCCGATCCGTGGCCGACGGTGTTCGGCTATCACGAGATCTGGCACGGGTGCACCGTGCTCGCCGCCGGCGCTGCACTTCGGAGCCGTCGCGCTGCTCGTTGCATGACCCGGGCCGACGGCCGGCAGTTGGCGCCGCTGTTCGACACCTACGTCGTCGTCGACTGGAGCGCTCGCAATCAGCCGGCCCAGGGCGCCGACTCGATCTGGCTCGCCGAGCTGACGGCGGATGGACGGTTGCGGCTGTCCAACCCGCCGACGCGGCGTGATGCCGAGCAATCGCTGTGGGACCTGCTCGATCGCTGCCGTGAGATCCGAGTGCTGTTGACGATCGATGTCGCCCTCGGCTATCCGTCCGGCACAGCGGCCTTGTTCGGACTGCAGGGGATTCCTTGGATGGCGATGTGGTCGGAGCTGGCGCGACTGGCGACCGACGACCATCGCAACCGCAACAACCGGTTCGACGTCGCCGCCGAGTTGAACCGGCGCGGTGGGCTCGACCACGGGCCGTTCTGGGGGTGTCCCGCAGGACGCGCGTGTCACACGTTGCGGCCGAACAAGTGGGCGGCGGCGCTGTCCCGGTCGCCGAGTTCCGCGAGAGCGAGCGCGCCCTGCGCGCCGCCGGTCGATCGCCGAAGTCGGTGTGGCAGTTGCTCGGAGCAGGCAGTGTCGGTGAGTCAGACGCTCACGGCTCTGCCGGTGCTCGAGCGCTACCGATCAGAGCTCGGGCGCCGATTCGGCGTGTGGCCGTTCACGACCGGCCTGACGTGTCCGGTGCCCGTTCCCGGTGACGTCGTGGTTGCCGAGATCTGGCCGTCGTTGTTCCCCCTCGACGACGACTCTGTCGGCATGGTGCGCGACGCAGCCCAGGTGCGCGCCACCGCCCAGGCGTTGGCAACGCCGACCGCGCCGGTGAACTGGCGAGCTGGTTCTCGATCGACGTCCCGAGCTCGCTGCGCGACGCAGTCGAGCAAGAAGAAGGATGGATCCTGGCCCCACTCAACTAGGGGGCGCCGAAGCACCGAAAGAACTAGTTCGACCATCCAGGTGCCGTTGCTGCGCAAGAGGGCGGCGAGGTCGCCGGGGCCTTTGCGTTCGGACGCCGCCGTGAGTTGGTTGCTCACCGCTGAGGCGTACTCGGGGCGCTCGACCTCGCGGAAGATGCCGAACGGAGTCGGGGAGTGGTCGTCACTGTTGAGACGACCGAGGGCGAACGCCAGCGACGGCTTGATGTGGTGCTGGTTGTGCACGAGGATGCTCTCGATCCCGACGTCGGCGACCTCGACGATCTGGAGGAACCCGTCGGATCCCATCATGATCGCCGCGCTGACGCTCGGCGCCGAACAGGATCGGCTCGCCGTGCACGAGGTTGATCATCATGTCGTCGCGCACCGTGCGCTTGGTGATGTCGTTGAACTGGCCGTCGTTGAACACGTTGCAGTTCTGGTAGATCTCGACGAACGACGAGCCATGGTGCTCGTGCGCCGCCCGGAGGATCTGCATCATGTGCTGACGATCGAGGTCGTGGGTGCGTGGCACGAAGCTGGCCTCGGCGCCGAGCGCGACCGACAGCGGGTTGAACGGCGGATCGATCGAGCCGAACGGGGTCGACTTGGTGACCTTGCCGAGCTCGGAGGTCGGGGAGAACTGGCCCTTCGTGAGCCCGTAGATGCGGTTGTTGAACAGCAGGATCTTGAGGTTGACGTTGCGTCGCAGCGCATGGATGAGGTGGTTGCCGCCGATCGACAGCCCATCGCCGTCACCGGTGATGACCCACACGTCGAGGTCGGGGCGGGCGACGGCGAGGCCGGTGGCGATCGCCGGCGCACGGCCGTGGATCGAGTGCATGCCGTACGTGTTCATGTAGTACGGGAACCGGCTCGAGCAGCCGATGCCGGAGATGAACACCGTCTTCTCGGGAAGGATGCCGAGCTCGGGCATCAGCATCTGGACGGCTTGCAGGATGCCGTAGTCGCCGCATCCCGGGCACCACCGCACCTCCTGGTCGCTCGACCAGTCCTTCTTGGTGGTCAGGTTGACCGCAGTGTCGCTCACGACCGCGCCTCCTCGATGGCTGCTTCGATCTCACGGGTGGTGAACGGCAGGCCGGCGACCTTGCTCACCGACTTGGCATCGACGAGGTACTTGCCGCGCACGATGTTGCACAGCTGACCCCGGTTGAGCTCGGGCACCAGCACCGTGCGGTAACGGCTCAACTTCTCGCCGAGATCGTTCGGCAATGGATTGAGGTGGGTGAGGTGGATCCAGGCCAGCTTGTGACCGTTGCGCCGCTGGCGCTGGACCGCGGCGTGGATCGCCGCCCATGTGGAACCCCATCCGAGCAGGCACATGTCGGCGTCGGGGTCGCCATGGATCTCGAGCTCGGGGTAGTCGCCGGCGATGCGCTCGATCTTCGAGGCCCGCAGCTCGACCCATCAGGGCGTGGTTCTCGGGCGTGTAGTTGACGTTGCCGGTCTTGTCGGCCTTCTCGAGGCCACCGACACGGTGCATCAGGCCGGGCGTGCCCGGGATCGCCCACGGTCGGGCGAGCGTGTCGGGATCGCGCAGGTACGGGAGGTACACGGGGTTGCCCTCGTCGTCGACTCCGTTGTGCTCGGTCTGGAACACCACCGAGATGTCGGGCAATGAGTCGACGTCGGGGATGCGCCACGGCTCGGACCCGTTGGCGAGGTAGCCGTCGGAGAGGAGGATCACCGGCGTGCGGTACTTGAGCGCGATCCGCGCCGCCTCGATCGCGGCCTCGAAGCACTGCGCCGGGCTGTAGCTGGCGACGATCGGCAGCGGTGCTTCGCCGTGCCGGCCGAACATGGCGATGTTGAGGTCGGCCGCCTCGGTCTTGGTGGGCAGGCCGGTCGACGGGCCGCCGCGCTGGATGTCGATGATCAGCATCGGCAGCTCGATCGACATCGCCAACGAGATCGTCTCGCTCTTGAGTGCGAGGCCGGGGCCGGACGTGGTGGTGACGCCGAGGTGACCGGCGAAGGCGGCGCCCGAGGGCCATGCCCGCCGCGGCGATCTCGTCCTCGGCCTGGATCGTGCGGATTCCGAAGTGCTTGTGCTTGGAGAGCTCGTGGAGGATGTCGGACGCCGGCGTGATCGGGTACGACCCGAGCGTCACCGGCAGCTTCGCCAGTTGGCCGGCGGCGACCAGGCCCCACGCCAGGGCGGCGTTGCCGGTGATCGACGTGTACTCGCCCGGCGGGAGCTTGGCAGGGCGCACCTCGTAGCGGTGGCCGACCTGTTCGGTGGTCTCGGCGAAGTGCATGCCGGCCTTGAACGCCGCCGTGTTGGCGGCCGCCACCTGCTCGTTCTTGCCGAACTTGCTCGACGATCCAGTCGAGCGTCGGTTGGATCGGCCGGGTGTACATGAACGACACGAGACCCAAGGCGAAGAAGTTCTTGGAACGCTCGGCGTCGCGCGGCTTGACCCCGAGCGGCTCGCAGGCGTCCTTCGTGAGCGATCGTCATCGGCACCTTGATGACGCGGTAGCCGTTGACCGTGCCGTCGTCGAGCGGGTTGGACGAGTACTCCGCCTTCTCGAGGTTGCGCTCGTCGAAGGCGTCCTCGTTGACGATCAGGGTGCCGCCCTGCTCGAGCCGATGCAGGTCGGCCTTGAGCGCCGCCGGGTTCATCGCCACCAGCACGTTCGGTTCGTCGCCGGGCGTCGTGATGTCGTGGTCGCTGATGTGGACCTGGAAGCTCGACACCCCGTTGACCGTGCCGGCTGGGGCACGGATCTCGGCGGGGAAGTCGGGCAGCGTCGAGAGGTCGTTCCCGAACGAGGCGCTGACCGAGGTGAACCGGTCACCGGTGAGCTGCATCCCGTCGCCGGAATCGCCTGCGAAACGGACGACGAGTCGGTCGATCACGGCCGCGTCGGATGCGCCAGACGAGGCCTCGTGCTCGGACCGGTCGATCGTGTCGGTCATCTTCTGTTGTCCCCCTTGCCCGGCGCCGTTGCCGGTAGGTCGCTGCCTAGAAGGTCACCCTACTCACGGAACACCATGAATTCAGGGTAAAGGCATCAGTCTTTCGGCAGGTCCGCCGGGTCGATGTAGCCGCATCCGCCGAAGACGCTCCCTGAACAGGAACTTCGGCACCACCATGCCCCACGCGTCGAGCACGAACTCGTGCATTTCCTCGTGGTCGAGCAGGTCGAGCCGGGTGACCACCCAGTTGAAGCGCATGTCCGACTGACCGGGCAACAGGAATCGCTCGGGATCGGAGGCGACCAGCGCCGGTCGGTCCTCCTTCGGAAAGCCGAAACCCATCGTCGTCTCGTCGCGGCTGAAGGCGACGTAGACGATCTGGCCGACCCGCAGCTTGATCCGGCCGTGCACGACGGCGACGTACGAGCGCTCGAAGTCGGCGGCATAGGTCAGGACGTCGTCGACAGACACGCCGGTCATCGCCCGAGCGTACGATCGCCCCCGATCGAGCGCTCGTCACGGCGCGCGGACCTCCAGGAGGGACATGCCACAGTTCGAAGGCTCGTCGGCCTCGATCCACTACGACCAGACCGGGTCCGGACCCGACATCGTCTGGGTCGGCGGTGGTGGCACGGCCGGGCAAGGACTGGCAACGGTTCCAGACCGGGCACTTCGACGCCGCGCTACCGCAGCACGGTGTTCGACAATCGCGGCATCGGTGAGACCCGCTGCGACGTGCCGCTGCCGTGGTCGCTGGCCGACTTCGCCGGCGACCTCGTCGAGCTCGTCGAGGCGGTGTGCGACGTGCCGGTCGCGTTCGTCGGGTCGTCGCTCGGATCGGCGATCGTCCAAGAGGTCGCGATCGACCATCCCGAGTTGGTGCGCTGCGCGATCGTGATGGGCAGCGGCGCGTGGAGCACCGGCTGGGGTTGGGACTACCAGGAGGCCGAGATCGAGTTCCGCCGCCAGGGCGGAACGCTCGAGGGGATGATGGGCGTCGCCCACTACGCCTCGATGCTGTATCCGGCGCGGGCGCTCGGTGATCGTGAGCTGTGGCCGCGACTCAAGGCGCTGATGCTGGAGTGGATGGATTCCGGCGAGAACGAAGGCTCGCTGGTCGCGCAGTGGGACGCCTCGTTGACCTACGACCAGCGCGACCGGCTGCCGTCCGTGCGCGTTCCGGTCCACGTGATCTCGTTCGCCGAGGACGTGCAGGCGCCGCCACAGGACGGCCAGGAGCTCGCCGACCTGATGCCGACCGCCGAGTACCACCTGATGGCTGGGATGGGGCACGGCTCCTGGTACGGCCACGCCCATGAAGAGCTCAACCCGTACATCGAGGGACTCGTGCAACGCCACACGTGACACCCGGTCTCGGCGTCGTTCATGCTTGATCAGTGGCCGGAATCGCGAAGCTCTGGAAGCCGGTCATCAACGTCACCGACCTCGATCAGGGCGAACGCTTCTGGTCGGCCGTGTCAGGGCTGTCACCGCGCGGACGACACGGGCAGTTCTCGGTGCTCGATGCCGACGATCCCGACGAGCGCGATGTCTGGATCCTGCTTCAGCTCGTTCCCGCCGGACAGGAGAGCGTCGGCAGCGGGACCCACCTCGACTTCCGCGTCGACGATGTCGGCCGAGCCGCGACAGAGATCGAAGCGATCGGCGGCACCACGGTTCGATCGCCGGGGTTCTATGCGCCGGAAGGCAGCGACGTTCTCGAATGGGCAGTGATGCACGACCCGTTCGGGAACGAGTTCTGCATCATCCGCTGGCCGCTCGACTGATCGATCTGACGGTGCGGAGGGCATGGCGTCCGGCAGCTCCGCGAAGCTTGCGTCGTGCTGCGCCTCGGGACGATCGTGCTCGGTGCCGACGATGTCGATCGTGCCGTCGCCTTCTGGGCCGATGTGTTCGGCTACGAGGTGGTGAGGTTCCCGGACTCCGACGACGACTTCACGATCCTGGTCCCGCCCGACCGCGTCGGCACGCGGATCGCCCTGCAGCGTTCGATCACCCCGGTCCAGGAGCGGCCGCGGGTCCATCTCGATCTCGTGGTGGACAGCGCTGCCGAGCAGTCCGCCGAGATCGACCGGCTGGTGGAGCTCGGTGCCACACGCGTGTCCTGGGACTACCCCGGCGACCCTGACTTCGTGGTGTTGGCCGACACCGAAGGCAACCGCTTCTGCGTCGTCGACGCCAGCCACGGCTGACGGTTTCGGCGCGCCCGATCGCCCATGCGTCAGTATCCTGGTGAGGGCATCATCGCCGGCATCCAGCAGGCAAAGGAAGACACACATGTCCACCGCCACCAAGTGCAAGCACTGCGGCTGGATCATCGTCCGCAACCCCCGCGGAGTATGGGTCCTGCCACATTCCAGATTTCCTTCGACCGTGTGCCGAGACGGCGTCCCCCACGAGCCGGAGAGTCACCCGGGTAGCGACGGGACGGGCACGGTCACGGCCATCGCCGTGGGAGCCTCGGTGTTCGATGCCGGCGTGATCTGACAACACTCACCCAGACGGTCGCGGGTGATGTCTCGCAGCGGCGCATCGGGGAGTCCGCCGCGGATGTCCGGTGGTTCTGTGAGCGATCGGACAGGCAAGTCGGCGTGTCATACACTCGACGCCACGGAGATGATCCGCCTCAATCGCCCGTTCGGCTGCGGCTGGACGGGCGGTTGCGCGTCAGCGCCCAGATCGCCAGCTCTGGCGCGGCGGCGAGAGCATTGGGTGGTTTCCGCTTGGCCCACTGACGCGGAGCGGAGTGTCAGCGGGACGGCGCCATCGAACGCGTTCGGGTGAACTGCATCACGCCGTCGTCGAGGCTGGCCTTGAGGAGTTGTTTGCGGTCGGCGTCGTAGCGCTGGGGGTTGAGCCACGGTTGGCGATCACCCTGCTTGGGCAGCATCGGCATCATGCGTTGCATGTAGCCGGAGGAGAAGCCTTCGATCCATGGGCGGCGTGGCATGCCGGCGTCGGAGTGGCGCAGTCGCGGCGTGCACTGATCAGTCCCGGTTGCCGCCATGTGGTTCAGGAGTCGGCACACGTATCGAGCGATCATGTCGCTCCGCAGGGTCCAGGAGGCGTTGATGTAGCCGAAGGTGGAGACCATATTGGGAACGTCGCTGTAGGCGACGCCCTTGTACGTGAAGGTCTGTGAGAAGTCGACCGGCTCCCCGTCGACCTCGAAGTCCATCTCGCCGAGCGTCACCAGTTGCAAGCCGGTCGCGGTGACGATGATGTCGGCCTCGAGCTCGGCTCCGGAACGCAACACGATCCCGCCCGGACTGATCGTCTCGATGTGATCGGTGACGACCGAGGCCTTGCCGGACATGATCGCCTCGTACAGGTCGCCGTTGGGGATCAGGCACAAGCGCTGATCCCACGGGTTGTACGAGGGCGTGAAATGTGCCGCGGTCGTCTCGTCCCCGAGGGCCTTGCGGACGCCGCCGAGCATCAGCTCGCGCGTCTTGTCGGGATGCGTTCGCGTACGGCCATAGAAGAACTGCCCGAGGGCGATGTTCTTGCGACGCGTGATCCTGTAGGCGACGGAGTCGGGCAACACCTTGCTCAGTCGGCGAGCGATCGCATCGCGATCGGGCCGGGCCACGACGTATGTCGGCGAGCGCTGAAGCATCGTGATGTGCTCGACGTCGGGCGCCATCGCCGGCACGAGCGTCATCGCCGTCGCCCCGGAACCGATCACCACCACGCGCTTGCCGCCGTAGTCGAGATCGTCCGGCCAGCGTTGCGGGTGCACGACCTGACCCTCGAACCGCTCGATGCCTGGCAGCTCGGCCGCATAACCGCTCTTGTACGAGTAGTACCCGGAGCACATGAAGAGGAACGAGCACGAGATCTCGACCGCGTCTCCGTCATCGGTGCGGTGCGCCCGAACCGTCCAAAGCCCCTCGTCGGTCGACCATGCTGCGGCGTCGACGTGATGCCTGTAGCGGACGTGACGCTCGACGCCATTCTCGTCGGCCGTCTCCTGCAGGTAGGCCAGGATCGCCTCCCCACCGGCGATCGACTGCTCATGTGTCCACGGCTTGAACGAGTAGCCCAGCGTGTACATGTCGCTGTCGGATCGCACCCCGGGATAGCGGAACAGGTCCCACGTTCCGCCCAGCGTCTCGCGGCCCTCGAGGATCACGAACGACCGATCAGGACACTCGCGCATGAGATGGCAGGCGGCGCCGATGCCGGACAACCCGGCGCCGACGATCACGACGTCGAAGTGCTCGCGTGCCATCACCCGGATAAGCCCGCGACAATCAGGCGAGATTTTCGCCGTCGAAGATCTCGCTGACGCTGGTGTCGTCGAACACTGCGCTGAGGGCCTCGGCGATGATGCCTGCCACCGACAGCACCTCGATCTGCGGGATCTGCTTCTCGGGCGGGAGCGGCAGCGTGTTGGTGAGCACGATGCGAGCGATCGGCGAGTTCTTGAGCCGATCGACGGCCGGGCCCGACAGCACCCCGTGGGTGGCCATCGCCCACACCTCGGTGGCGCCGCGCTGGAGCAGGATCTCGGCCGCGGCCACGATCGTGCCACCGGTGTCGATCATGTCGTCGGTCAGGATGCACAGGCGACCTTTGACGTCACCGATCACCTCGCGCGCCTCGACCACGTTGGTGGCGCCCTTCGGGCGGCGCTTGTAGATGAAGGCGATGTCGGCGTCGCAGTCGTGCAGGTGCTGGGCCATCCGCTCGGCGACCTTGATCCGGCCCGAGTCGGGCGACACGATGACCGGCGAGTCGGGCGCCTGTTGGCGGACGTATGCCTCGAGCACAGGCGTGGCGGTGAGGTGATCGACCGGTCCTTCGAAGAAGCCCTGGATCTGCCCGGAGTGGAGGTCGATCGAGATCATGCGCTTGGCGCCGGCCGCCTTGAACATGTCGGCGACGAGTCGCGCCGTGATCGGCTCGCGACCTTCGGCCTTGCGGTCTTGGCGGGCATATCCGTAGAACGGACAGACGGCGGTGATCCGTTTGGCCGACGCCCGATAGGCAGCGTCGATCATGATCAGCTGCTCGACGATCGAATCGTTGATCGAGCGCCCGTCGATCCCGTAGTGGGTCTGCATGATGAACACGTCGCTGCCGCGCACGCTCTCGGCGAACCGCGGCCGGATCTCGCCGTTGGCGAACTCGACGATGTTGGGCTCGCCGAGCGGCTGACCCAGGTGTGCGGCCACCTCCTCCGCCAGGGCGGGGTGCGTTCGCCCCGAGTAGAGAGCGAGCTTCTTGGTGGTGACCTTCTCCATGTGGTCGCCCCTCCCCGGGCGTGATGGGCTCGGCACTGGATTACTCGCCTGTAGTCGCAGTGTAGAACGCTCCCGTGACCGCGCCTGCCACCACGGTCGAACCCGACGGGAGATGGGCGAACGGCCCGACCTGGGCACCGTCGCCGATCTCGGCGTCGAGGCCGACGGTGTGGCGAACGGTGCAGTCGCGGCCGACGATGCAGTCGGCGAGCTGGGTGTTCGGGCCGAGATCGGTGCCGTCGGCGACGACCGTGTCGCCCTGCAGGATCGTGCCCGGGTAGATCGTGACGTCACGCCCGAGCTTGACCGTGACGTCGATGAAGGTCTGGCGCGGATCGAGCATCGTCACCCCGTTGAGCAACCAGTGCCGATTGGTGCGGTTGCGGAACTCGCGCTCGGCCATCGCCAGCTGCCAGCGGTCGTTGACGCCTTGCGTCTCCCGTGCCGACGCCTGCACCGCTCCGACGCGGTGGCCCATCGCCGCCAGTCCTCCGATCACGTCGGTGAGGTAGAACTCGGACTGGGAGTTGTTGGTGGTGAGGTTGCGCAGTGCCGGCCCCAGCAGGTCGCGCCGGAAGGCGTAGACCCCCATGTTCGATTCCTTGATGTCGAGCTCGTCGGGGCTGGCGTCGCGCTGCTCGACGATGCGGAGGACGCGCCGATCGCTGGCGCGCACCACGCGGCCGTAGCCGGTGGGATCGTCGAGCATGCTGGTGAGCAACGTCGCCGCGTTGGCATTGGCGACGTGGGTCGAGACCAGTTCGTCGAGCGTTTCGGCCGCCAGCAACGGGGTGTCGCCGGGCACGACGACCACGATCGCATCGTCGTCGTAGTCGTCGCCGCCGAGCGCCGTCATGCCGATCGCAGTGGCGTCGCCGGTGCCGAGCTGCTCGACCTGTTCGGCGAAGGCGACGTTGGCCCACGCCGGGGAGCTCTCCTGGACACACTTGGTGACCTGCTCGGCGCCATGACCGACGACGACGACGGTTCGCACCGGGTGCAGCCGCTCGAGGGCATGGATGACGTGCAGCACGAGCGGTCGACCGCAGATGCGGTGGAGCGGTTTGGGGCGTTCGGACCGCATGCGGGTACCGGCGCCGGCGGCCAGGAGGATTGCTGAAACTGACATGTGCAGCCTCGATGTTGGCAGGGGAGTGGATGAGTTGGCTCGCGGGCTCCGGGGAGAGGATTCGAACCCCTATACGCGGCACCAAAAACCGCTGTCCTACCATTGAACGACCCCGGACGGTCGCTCGCCGGGCGAGCCGGCCGCAGCGGCAATCACGGTAGCGGGCGCGTCTCGCCGGGCGGCGGCTCACAATAAAGCTGATGGCCACGCCCGACCGAGACCCGCCGTCGAACCGGCTGACGCGTCGGGCGAGCGTCGAAGCGGAGCGGGAGACGGCGAGCTCGGCAGGTGGTGGCGATCAGCTTGCTGTGAGCCGCCGCCCGACCAGACCCGGTAACCGGCTGAGGTGGGCGAGCGTCGAAGCGGAGCGGAGACGGCGAGCTCGGCAGGTGGTGGCGATCAGCTTGCTGTGAGCCGCCGCCCAAATGGGATGGCCCCGTGTCGGACGGGGCCGTCGAGACGGTAGCGTGGCGATCCTTATGGGTTCGCTCGTCAAGAAGCGCCGCAAGCGGATGCGCAAGAAGAAGCACAAGAAGATGCTTCGTCGTACGCGTCACCAGCGTCGCAAATAGCTCCAGTCAGTCCGACTGCCGACGAGCCGCTCCTCAGCCGAGAACGCCAGGGACGGTCCGCGCGGCCACGATCTCGGCGCCCTCGTCGCTCAATTCGGCGAGGGCGTTGCTGTGTTCGCCGGGCACCCACCACGTGGCGCCGCTCCCGGCCAGCACCGGCGACTCGCCACATGCATCGCCGATCCGGTCGCGCCAACGGGCGAGCTCGGGCTCGACCCGGATCGCTGCCGGCTCGAGGTCGTTGGGCCCGTCGGCCGTGGGGCCGCCGAGCTCGTCCCAGGCGCGGTAGGCGGCTGGCGGTGCTGACCACCAGCGGGGGCACGATCAGCGTCACGAGTTGCTCGACGAACGGCAGCGGCTCGACGATCTCACCGATGCCGCTGACCCTGGCACGGCCGCCGACCAGGCAGAACGACACGTCGGCACCGATGATGGCGGCGGCGACCGGGTCGTCGAAGCCGGCCCAGCGCAGCACCGCGGCGGCGTCGCTCGAGCCGCCCCCGAGCCCGCCTCCGTGCGGGATGCGCTTGTCGACCGTGACGTGGGCACGACGCTCGACGAGCCACAACGCCTTGGCGACGAGGTTGCGGTCGTCGGTGGGCACCCCCGCCGCGTAGCGGCCGGTCGCCGACACGCCGTCACCGGCGGGGTCGATCGTCACGACGTCGTGCAACGACAGGCTGACCATCTCGGCGTCGATCAGGTGGTAACCGTCGGCGCGCACGCCGGTGATCCTCAGCGACAACGTCAACTTGGCCGGCGCCTCCAGCGTGGCTGTTCCGGCGCTCATGTCACGCTGACGCTCTGGGCGCTCGCCAGCCGTACCCAATCGGGCAGACCGAGCTGCTCGGGGCGTGCCTCGGGCGACACGCCGGCGGCCTCGAACACGGCGGGAGCGACGAGTTCGGCGAGCGATCGTCGCAGCATCTTGCGACGCTGCCCGAACGCGGTCCGGACCAAGCTGAACATGAGCTCGCGATCCACGTCCGGCGGATCGCGGCGGTCGATGCGAACCAGCGCCGATTCCACGTTGGGACGGGGAACGAAGACCGACGCCGGCACGTGGCCGACGATCCGGGCGGAGCCCCAGTAGGCGACCTTCACGGTGACCGCCCCGTACTGCTTGCTGCCGGGCGCCGCCGCCAACCGCTCGGCCACCTCGCGCTGGACCATG
This sequence comes from Ilumatobacteraceae bacterium, assembly GCA_963850755.1. Lineage (GTDB taxonomy): Bacteria > Actinomycetota > Acidimicrobiia > Acidimicrobiales > Ilumatobacteraceae > Ilumatobacter. The sequence continues at coordinate 61,772 of CAWKMO010000012.1, forward strand.
ACGAGCATCGATGTGATCGCCGGGACGTCGTCGAGCAGATCGCACACGAGCGGTGTGGCCACGTTGTACGGCAGGTTGGCGACCAGCGTCCAGCGTGCGCTGCCGGCGAGCAGCGCCGGCCAGTCGGCTCTGGTGGCGTCGGCCTCGACGACCGTGACGTCGGGGAGGTGGGCGACGACGTCGCGGAGCACCGGCACCATGCCGCGGTCGACCTCGACGGCGGTGATGGCCGCCCCGGTCTCGGCCAAGGCGAGGGTCAGTGATCCGAGGCCGGCGCCGATCTCGATCACGTGGTCGCCGGCGCCGACGGCCGCCAGGGCGGCGATCTTGCGAACGGTGTTGGGATCGCCGACGAAGTTCTGCCCGAGGTCGCGTCGCGGTGCGAGGCCGGATTGGTCGAGGAGCTCGTGAAGGCGGCCGCGGGAGTGGGTCACGCCGTGACCCAGGTGATCTGGACCGGTACCGGGGCGTCGGTGAGGTCTGCGATCTGGGCGAAGGTCTCGGCGGCGAGCACGACGTCGGACTCGGGCTCGGGCCCGCCGATCGACGCCACGCATTGCACGCTGCGGCTGTTGTCGAGGTTGGTGACCGTCAGCGTGGCGTTGAACGGCACACCCTTGGCATGGCACCGCAACGTCGAATCGATCGTGCTGCTGAACGTGGCGACTCCCTTCACCGACTCGGGGAGGCGCGGCACGGCGATCTGGGCCGGCGAGTAGTCGTCGGGCACGGTGCTGCCGGCGAGGTAGCCGACGGCTGCTGTGCCGAGCGGGCTCGTGTCGTCCGGTGCTTGCGAGCCCTGCACCGACGTCGTCGCGTCGAGCTCGGCGAACGGCGCCAACGTCGCAGGCAGCGGGGCCACCGAGGCACTGGCCGACGAATCGTCGCCCTTGTCGCGATTGAGCAGGAAGGCCGCCGGGACGGCGATCACGGTGATCGCCAACGCCAAGGCAACTCGTCGGCGTTGTGCGTAGTCGTGGTCCATGGTCGATTTCCCGTTCCGGCTGACATTCTGGCGCTTCAGCCGGGCGCCGGGCGGGCAGGGTCGTCCAGGCTACGAACCCGGGGCTACGAACCCACCGCCGGGAACGCCGATCGGGCGTTGGCCCAGATGGTGGCGGCGAACTCGTCGACGGCGACGCCCTTGAGGTCGGCGACGAAGCTCCCCACGATCGACACCCATGCAGGCTGGTTCGGCTTGCCGCGGTGGGGGACGGGGGCGAGGTACGGGGCATCGGTCTCGACCAGGATCCGGTCGAACGGCACGAGGGTCGCCGCCGCCTGGACATCGGTGGCCGACTTGAACGTCACGATGCCCGAGAAGCTCAGAAACGCCCCGAACTCGAGACAGCGCCGTGCCTCGTCCGGGCCGCCGGTGAAGCAATGGAAGATCGACGCGCTCGGGCGCACCTTCGGCGACGAGGATGTCGAACGTGTCGGCCCACGCCTCGCGGGTGTGGATCACCAGCGGCAGGGCGCGTTCGTGTGCGAGCTGGATCTGGGCCGCGAACGCAGCGCGTTGGACGTCGCGGGGCGAGTGGTCGTAGTAGTAGTCGAGCCCGGCTTCACCGACCGCTACCACCCGCGGCTGGTCGAGCAGGTCGGCGATCGAATCGACGCCGTCGATGGCGTCGTGCGGGTGCAGACCGACGGTGGCCCACACCTCGGAATGGTCGTCGGCGACGGCGATCGCCGCCAGCGAGGTGGCGCGGTCACATCCGACCGTGAGCATCCCCGTGACGCCGGACTCGATGGCGGCCCGCACGGCCGACGTCCGACCCGCCCGGAATCCGTTCGTCGTGGACGTGGCAGTGCGAGTCGAACCAATCCGTCATCGGGACCAGCCCTTCACTTGATGCGCGGGAACAGCGGGTCGCCCTTGATCACTTCGAGCCCGCCGGGGTATCCGCCCCATTCGGCGCCCCCCGGGAGCCGCTGATCGGCGATGTCGCCCGGGAGGCCGATCCGGCGCCAGATCTCCTGGCTGGTCTCGGGCACGGCCGGGAAGCTGAGCAGGGCGACGATCCGCAGCGCCTCGAGGGCGTCGCCCATCACGGCGTCGACAGCCGGCCCGGGGTCGGCCTTCCACGGTTCGTTGGCCTCGAGGAAGGCGTTGGTGGCGCGGATCAGCGACCAGGTGGCATCGAGCGCTCGCGATGGGGCGACCACATCCCAAGCGGCAGCGGCGCCCTCGTACGCAGCGACGGCAGCGTCGGCGAGGGGGCTGTCGGCGCGCGGCGCAGGTCCGAGACCCCCACACTTCTTGTCGACCACGGTGGCCACGCGGGAGGCGAGGTTGCCGAGGTTGTTGGCGAGGTCGCTGTTGTAGCGGGCGACCAGGCCGTCGAAGGTGAAGTCGCCGTCGGACCCGTAGGGAGTCTCGGCCAGCACGAAGTATCGGAACCCGTCGACTCCGACCGTGTCGGTGAGCTCGAGCGGGTTGACGGCGTTGCCGCCCGACTTGGCCATCTTCTCGCCGCCGACCAGCAGCCACCCGCCGACCGCCCATCCCTTGGGTGGCTCGACGCCTGCCGACATCAACATCGCCGGCCAGTAGACGCAGTGGTGACGGATGATGTCCTTGCCGATCAGGTGGTAGTCGACCGGCCACCAGTCGGTGTAGTCCTGATCGGGGTCGCCGAAGCCGACGGCCGACAGGTAGTTGGTGAGGGCGTCGAACCAGACGTACGCCACGTGGGCCTGGTCCCAGGGCAGGGGGATGCCCCACTGCAGGCTGGTTCGGCTGACGGAGAAGTCGCGAAGGCCGCCGCGGATGAGGCCGAGCGCCTCCTTCGACCGGTGCTCGGGCTTGATCGCGTTCGGGTGGGCGGCGTACCAGTCGAGCAGGCGGTCCTGGAAGCGGCTGAGGCGGAAGAAGTAGTTCTCCTCCTCGTACTCGTCGACCGGTGTGCGGTGGATCGGGCACAGGCCACCGGGGAGCAACTCGTCGTCGGTGTAGTACTCCTCGCAGCTCACGCAGTACTTGCCGCTGTAGGTGCCGAGCTCGATGTCGCCGGCGTCGTAGCAGCGCTGCAGCAGCTCGAGCACCGCCCGCCGGTGACGTGGCTCGGTGGTGCGGATGAAGTCGTCGTTGGCGATGTTGAGGCGCTTCCACGCCTCGGCGAACTTGGGTGCGATCTCGTCGGTGAACTCCTGAGGCTGCTTGCCCACGGCTTCGGCCGCCTGTTGGATCTTCAGCCCGTGCTCGTCGGTGCCGGTGAGGAACTTGACGTCCTTGCCCAGCAGGCGGTGCCAACGGGTGAGCGCGTCGCCGATGATCGTCGTGTACGCGTGCCCGAGATGGGGCTCGGCGTTGACGTAGTAGATCGGGGTGGTCACGTAGAACCGGCTCACCCACTCGACGCTACCCATCCGTTCGGGGGATGCCGCGCCCGGTTCGCGCCTGCGTACGGGCCTCTCCTAACCTCCCCCGGCGTGCAGGTTGGCTTCGATGCGGCGACGGCCGTGACCCCGGTCGGCGACGGACGATGGTCGGGCCGGATCGACGAAGGTTGGGACATCGCCGGCAACGCCAACGGCGGCTACCTGCTGGCGCTCGCGGGACGGGCGATCGCCGAGGAGATCGGCCGGCCACCGTTGACCGTCACCGGCCACTACCTGACGCCCGGCCGGCCCGGCCCGTGCGAGATCGCCGTCGACGTACTGCGCATCGGACGCAGGATGGCGACCGGTCAGGCACGACTGCAGGTCGCCGGCGCCGACGTGCTCGTCGTGCTCGGCACCTTCGGCCATCAGGTTCCCGGCGGCCCGTCGTTCGTCGACGCCGCGCCTCCCGACCTGCCTGCGTTCGAGGACTGCGTGCGCACTGTGCCGCCCGCCGAGCACAGCGGTTTCGGCGAACGCGTGCACGTTCGTGTGCATCCGGATGATGCCGGGTTCCGTGACGGGCACCCGAGCGGTCGCGCAGAGATCAGGGGTTGGTTCACCTTCGGCGACGCTCCACCGGCCGACCAGAGGATCGATGCCATCGGATTGCTCCAGGTCGCCGATGCCTTCGCTCCGGTGTGCTTCAACCGGGCCGAGATCCCGGTGGCATGGGCGCCGACGCTGGAGCTCACCGTCCACATCCGGTCGGTTCCCGCTCCCGGGCCGCTGCGATGCCGGTTGAGCAGCCGGTTCGTCCAGGACGGGATGTTCGAGGAGGACGGCGAGATCTGGGATTCGACCGGAGCGCTGGTCGCCCAGTCGCGTCAGCTGGCGCTCATCCCGCGCGTCTGAACAGCGTGGTCGAACGGCGCGCCCGCCGTGTCCCGAGCTCGACACCGGCGACGAACGTCCCGGCCGCGATCGCCGTCGACGCCGCACCGGCGACCGTGCGGCGGATGACGGTCTTGGTGCGCTCACTGAACACGACGACGGGCCAGCCGTTGCCGCGGGCGTGGCGTTCGAGCTTGCCGTCGGGGTTGACGGCGACGGGGTGACCGACGGCGCTCAACATCGGCAGATCGCTGGCCGAGTCGCTGTAGGCGTAGCACTGGTTGAGGTCGAGCCCGTCCCAACGCGGCGAGCTGCAGAATCGCCTCGACCTTCCCGGCCCGTACACGAAGGGGCCGTCGAGCTCGCCCGTGTACACGCCGTCGACGACCTCGCCGCGGGTGCCGATGGCACCGGTCATGCCCAGCGATGCGGCGAGCGGCTCGACGATCTCCTGAGGCGCGGCGGACACGATGTAGGTGGTGCGCCCGGCATGACGGTGCATGTCGAGCAGCCGGCGTGCCTCGGGCCGGATCTTGCCGAGCAAGGTCGGCAGCACGCGTCTCGTTGAGCGCGGCCAGGTCGTCCTGGCGCTGACCACGGATGAACCCCAGCACCCGGTCGCGGGCGTTGTCGCTGGCACTGCTGTTGTGGTCGCCGCGGAACTTGAAGGTCGCCGCCGTGACCGCATCGCGCAGGAGCTCGCGGGTCGGCATCATCTTCATCTTGCGGGCGGCCATGGCGAGGGCGAAGGCCGACGACCCCGCAATCAGCGTGCGGTCGAGGTCGAAGAATGCCGCGCTCGGACCCGAACCCGCCACCGCCACGTATTGACCCATGCCCGTCAGGGTACCGAGCGAGTCTGAACGGAGTGCGTCAGTTGCGTCACGGGAGCGTGACAGCGAGCGCGTACACGGTCTTGCGGGTCGCACCCAATCGCCGGCTGACAGAAGCCACGGCGTCCTTCTTGGTGCGCCCTGCGGCCAGCTCGGCCCGCAGCTCGGCCCGGATCGTGTCGTCGTCGACGATCAGGTGCTCGCGTGGCCGTCCGGCGAGCACCACGACGTACTCGCCGCGGGGCTCGCCGAGATCGACCGTGCCGAGCGTGCCGCGCTCGACCTGTTCGTAGAGCTTGGTCAGCTCGCGGCACACGGCGACCTGTCGATCGTCCCCGCACGCCGTTCGGAGATCGGCCATGGTGCGGATGATCCGGTGCGGCGCCTCGTAGATCACCGTCGTTCGCTCCTCGGCGGCGAGCTCGGCCAGCCGTTGTGATCGATCGCGGCCCGAACGCGGAAGGAACCCTTCGAACACGAAACGCGAGGTCGGCAGCCCGCTGATCGTCAGCGCCATGATCACCGCTGCCGGTCCAGGCACGGCCGAGACCGCGAAGCCGGCGTCGATCGCTGCGCGTGCCAGGCGTTCGCCGGGATCGGAGATCCCGGGCGTGCCGGCATCGGTGACGACGGCGACATCCCGGCCGGCGGCGAGCATGTCGATCATCTCGCCGACACGCGCCGCCTCGGTGTGATCGTTGGCGACCGCCAGGCGTTCCACGCGCACGCCGGCGTGCTGGAGCAGCCGGCCGGTCCGGCGCGTGTCCTCGCAGCAGACGAGTCCCGCCGAGCGCAGCACCTCGATGGCCCGCGGGGCGAGGTCGCCCAGGTTCCCGATCGGGGTGGCGATCAACCAGAGCGTGCCCGCCGAATCGCTCACTCGTCGTCGTCCCGGACGTCGATGACGTCACCGACCCTGAGACCCCAACGGGCGAAGGCACCGGCCTCGGCCTCGATCACGTGACTCCCACGCCACACCGGGATGCCGACACGATGCCGGTGCATCTGCAACGTCTTGATGACCACGCCCGACTCGTCGAGGTAGGCGACGTCGATCGGGAACCGCATGCCGATCGTGTGGATCCAGCGGCACGGGCGCAGCACGAGCGCACCTTCCATGTGGTCGCGCCCGAGCAGGCCGCGCCGGCGCGACGACCTGCCATCGGCGATCTCGGCCGAGGCCAGCACGTGTGAGTCGCGGTTGACCAACCAGGGCACGACCGAAGTGTGCCACGCCGCGCCGGCGTCGGCATGCCGATGCCGGAGACCAGGAGCGACCCGGATCACCGGGCAATGACCACCGCTCCGAGGTCCACGGGCGGTACCGTCGCCGCCCGTGCCGATCTTCCACGCCATCGTGCTCGGTCTCGTGCAGGGTCTGTCGGAGTTCCTCCCGATCTCGTCGAGCGGGCACCTGATTCTCGTGCCGTGGCTGTTCGGTTGGGACGACTTCGCCGGCGACGAGTCGGTCAAGAAGGCGTTCGACGTCAGCCTCCACATCGGCACGCTTGATCGCCGTCGTCGGCTACTTCCGCCACGATCTCGTGGTGTACGTCCGCGAGGGCCTGCGGTTGGTGCTGCGCCGCCAACAACCGGCCTCCGTCGAAGGCCGGATCGCCTGGTTGCTGGTTCTGGCGACGGTCCCGGCGGCACTCGTCGGCTTCTTCTTCGAGGACTGGATCGACGAGTCGCTCGGCGAACCATGGATCATCGGCGTGTCGATGATCGTCTTCGGCTTGTTGCTGTGGTGGGCCGACCAGCAGAAGGGCGAACGGCCGCTCGACGATCTCGGCGTCGCCGACTCGCTCAAGGTCGGAGCGGCACAGGCGTTGTCGCTCAACCCGGGCACGTCACGGTCGGGCATCACGATCACGGCCGCCCGCTGGACCGGGTTCGATCGCGACGCCGCCGCCCGTTTGAGCTTCCTCATGAGCATCCCGGTGATCCTCGGAGCGGTCGTGTTCAAGGTCGGCTCGCTCGCCGCCGACGGCATCCCGGACGGGCTGATCGGCCCGATGATCGTCGGAATCATCACGAGTGCGGTCGCCGGCTGGATCGCCGTGTGGGGCACGCTGCGGCTGCTTCGTACGATGACGTTCCTGCCGTTCGTGATCTACCGCGTGTTGCTCGGGATCGCGGTGCTGACGATCCTCGCCACCGGCTGGCGCTGACGTCAGGACATGAGCGGATAGGTCGCTCCGCTCCTTTCATTCCGCTCATGTCCTCCGTGTCCGATGGTCGGCTCGCTCGCCTACTCGCTCGCCTCCTACGGCGCCAGCAGCAGCGTGATCCCGCCGGCTTCGGCTGCGGCGGGAATCATCGGCGCAAGGTCCGCCGGCACGGCCACGAGCGTGACGTCGTCGTGGTAGCCGACGACGATCGCAGCCTCGGCGATCACCATGCCGTCTCCGGCGAGCTGCACTCGATCACCGATCGCGGCCCCCGACACAGGTGACTCGACGAGTGGGACGGCGAGCCAGCCGTCCGGCACGAGCGCCAGCGGCCCCGGACGATCGGCGTGCCCGACATCGACAAGGGTCACGATCTCGCCGGCGGCGATGTGCTGCCGGGCGATCGCGGCCCCGGCGTCGGCCGGGGCGAGCGCGGCGCCCGGAACGAGCGCGGCCGGCAGATCGCGTGCCGTCACGACGAGCGGCTCGCCCGGCGAGATGTCGCGCTCGGTGACCAGCACCCGACGCGTGCTGCCCCACTGATCGCGAGCGGCGTCGATGCGATCGACACGGTCGACGACGGTGGCGGCCGCGGCCACGGCGCTGGCGGCGACGCACAGCCAGTAGATCCATGGGCGCCTGACCAGCAACCGGCGGGCAGCGGGCATCAACCGCAGCGGTGACATGGGGCCTCCAGACGGGCATGACGACTGAGCTCGGAGGAAGCCGGAGGCGCCGCAGGCTATCGGCGGCGGGGAGCCGGACAGCGCCGCTCAGAAGTCGAGCGTGGGTGCGTCGACGGGCACGCCGATCGCGGCGACGATCTTGGACTTGGTGCGGATCAGCTCGTCGCGCGGCGCGACCGAGATGGCGGCGGCGCGCTCGCGGGCGGCGTCGAGCAACTGGTCGGGCGGGACGACGGCGACGACGAGGCCGACGCGCAGCGCTTCGACGGCATCGATCGAGCGGCCCGTGAGCACGAGGTCGCGCGCCACCGCGCCTCCGACGAGATCACGCACGATCCGGTACAACACCGTCGTCCAACGTTGCTCGGGATGGGCGAACCGGGCGGTGTCGGCGGCGACACGGATGTCGCACAGACAGGCGAGGTCGAACCCGCCCGCCAGCGCCGGGCCGTTGACGGCGGCGATCGTCGGGACCGGAAATCGCATCACCGTGTGGTGGAAGCGATCGCTCGATGCCCACAGCGCCTGCTGATGGGCATCCGACGGATCGCCGAACTCGGTCAGATCGAAGCCGGCACTGAAGGTGTCGCCCTCGCCGGTGATGATCACGACGCTGGTCTCGATCCGTTGTGCCAGTTCGTCGAGGGCGTCCGAGATCTCGTCGCGCACCGCGATGGACAGTGCGTTCTTCTTCTCGGGTCGACGGATCGTCAGCGTCGCCACCGGCCCGTCGTGGTCGATCGAGATCAGACGGCCGTCCATCGGTCTCGACCATACGCGAACCTCGCCGCAGCCGTGGCGAGCGAGCTCGGCGGCGGTAGCTTCTGCCGTCCGACTTCCTCCAGGCCCAACGTGCGCGCCGACGCACCGTCCGTGAGGAAGCCGATGCCAGAGCCAACCGAGCTCCCACCACGCCCGCTCCCGCCGCGCAGCCCCGGCGCCGCGATCGCCACATGGGCGCAATGGTTCGGGCTCGGCCGACTGGTGGCGAGCGCGCTCTCGGTCGTGATCGTGATCGGCGGAGCAGTCTGGTTGTTGCGGGCGCCGGCGCCGGCCACCGAGGCGACGTTGCCGGTGGCCAGCGGTGGGGCTCCGACCGTGACGATCTCTCCACCGTCGACTGTCCCGGCAGGAGACGTCGTGGTCACGGTGGCCCCAACGATCGTGTCGTCGGTGGTGGTCCACGTCGCCGGCGCGGTCCAGATGCCGGGTGTCTACGAGCTGCCCGCCGCCTCTCGCGTCGGCGACGCCGTGACGCTCGCCGGCGGTGTGACCGCCGATGGCGACCTCGACGGGCTCAACCTGGCGGCGCCGATCGTCGATGGTGAGCGGATCTACGTGCCGGTTCGGGGTGAGGTCGATCCGGCGGCGGTGCCTTCAGGCGCGGGAGCGGCCCGACCTGTCGACCCTGCCGGCGGCGGGACGACCGCGCCCGCGGGCCCGATCGACCTCAACACCGCGACCGCCGCTGATCTCGAGACGTTGCCAGGAGTCGGCCCGGCGACGGCGTTCGCGATCATCGACGACCGCACCCGCAACGGCCCGTTCGCATCGGTCGACGATCTCGACCGCGTCCCGGGGATCGGCCCCGCCAAGCTCGACTCCCTCCGCGACCTGGTGACGGTTTGACCTTGAGCCGGATCAAGCTCAGTCGAGCAAGAGATTCGCCGAGCACCGACGTGGCCACTGCGAGGGCGACGATCGCACCGAGCACGACGGCGAGCGTCAGGTACGTCATTTCACGCCAGTAGTCGCGCCACGAGGCCACCGTCGATCGCGTCGCCCGGCGCGATGCGAACAGGCCCAGCAACAACCACATCGGGATGCTGGCGAGGATCGCCATCGGATACTGCGAATCGTCGGCGAACGGCGCGCCCACGAACAGCAGCCCGGGAGCAGCCGACACGCCTGCGACGAGCCCGATCATGCCACTCTCGCGTCCGTCGCCCATGCGCAGCGACAACCACGCGACCGCACCGAGCAGAGCCATCGGCACGAGGCCGAGCAGTGGCCCGAGCACGCGGATGCGCGCCCGATACCAGCGCGGCCCAGCGATGAGCGGCTCGCTCGGCATCGGCGCCGCAACGGGGCGCGGCCCCAGACGGTCGTGGCGAGTGATCGTGTCGATCCGACGAGCCTATGGCGACCGGTTGCGGAGCGTGCGGCACCCGGTGTCGTCTGTGACCGTTGTCGGCGGTGCGGTGGCGGTCGTCACTCGTGTGCTGGCCCGAGCAGCGCTCGTTGACGTCACCGGCAACGCTCCTGGTAGCCGCTGTGATCACGTTGTTCGGCGCGATCGACGGCAGCGATCGACGCGCTCGGCGACGCGGCGTGGCCGTCCTGATCGTGCTGGCCGCCGTCGCCGGCGTGCGTGCCGAATCGGCGTGGGGCTCACTGCAGCCGCGCCACCTCGGGCGACTACCAGGGATGGGCGACGGTGGTCGGAGATCCGCAACCGTTCCCGTCGGCGACGCGCGTCGTGCTCGAGTTGGACGGCCAGCGGTTCGAGTACTGGGCGAGGGGGCGCGCCAAGCGACTGCCGCGTCGGCGAGTGGGCGTCAGGCGACCGTGTGCTCGTCAAGGGTGCTCCGCGATCGACTCGACGCCGACGCGGCGCCTGCGCGTGGCGTGGCAGCACGTGGTCGGCGAGTTCGAGATGGAGTGGGTCGCCGATGTCGCTGTCGGGGGGCCGCTCGACCGGGCATCCAATCGCGTTCGCAGTGTGCTCGAACGCGGGTCGAATGAACTGCCCGCGGCCGACGCGGCGTTGTTCCGGGGCTCGTGATCGGCGACGACGCCGAGCAGCCACCCGAGATGGTCGACCGCTTCCGTGCCAGCGGGCTGTCGCATTTGACGGCCGTGTCCGGTCAGAACGTGTCCTTTCTGTTGGCCGCCGCGGGGCCGCTGATCCGCCGCTTGCGTCCGTGGCTGCGTTGGGTCGCCACGCTGGCGTTGATCGGTTGGTTCGTGGCTCTCACGCGTTTCGAGCCGTCGATCGTCCGGGCGGGTGCGATGGCCGCCCTGTCGGCGACGGCGTTCGTCGGTGGACACGAACGGCAAACGGTCGCGCGTGCTCTGGCTGGCGGTGATCGGACTCTTGCTGATCGATCCGTTGCTCGTGCGGTCGGTGGGATTCTGGCTGTCGGTCGGGGCGACCGCCGGCGTCACCACTGTCGGACCATGGTTGGCGGCCGCCTTCGGTCGCTCGGCCTGCTGGCGGCGCCGATCGGGGTGACCCTCGGCGCCCAGGTCGGCGTGATCCTGCCGGCCGTGCTGGTGTTCGGGCACGTGCCGCTGATGAGCATCCCGGCCAACCTGTTGGCGACGCCGGTGGCCGGCGGCGTGATGCTCTACGGACTGCCGGCCGGGCTGCTCGCCGGTGCGATCCCCGGCCTCGGGTCGGTGGCGATGATCCCGTGCCGGCTCGGGGTTCGTTGGGTCGACCTGGTAGCGACGCTCGGAGCCCGCCTCGAACCGGGTGGCCGGGCGAGCTGGGTGGGATGGGTCGTCGTGATCGGAGTCGTGGCTGTGATCGTCGTCATCGAGTCCGGTAAGAATCGGAGCCGCCATGAGTGTCCACCTCCTGACCGGTGACGACGAGTCGATCCTGCGCTCCAAGGCGCACGACCTGATCAACCACCTCGTCGGTGACGACGACCGGAGCCTGATGGTCGACGAGTTCGACGGCGAGGACTACGAGCTGCGGTCGGTGGTCGACGCTGCTCAGACGATGCCGTTCCTCACCGATCGCCGGATCGTGATCGCTCGCGACGTGGGGCGCTTCGGCGCCGACGAGTTCGGGCCCGCTGCTGGGCTACCTCGTCCGATCCGCTCGACACCACCCAGTTGGTGCTGATCGCCGGCGGCGGGCGGCTTCCGAAGAAGCTCGTCGACGCGAGTGTCGGCGGCCGGGGGACACGTCACCGACACCAACCCGCCCCGCAAGGCAAACGACCGGACGGCATGGATCCGGGCCGAGGCCGAGCTCCACGGCGTGCGCGTCGATGCCCAGGCGGCGGCCCGCATCGCCGAGCAACTCGGTGACGACATGGGTCGGCTCGACGGGATCGTGTCGGTGCTGCGGTCGACGTTCGGCGAAGGTGTGCGTGTCACTGCCACCGACGTCGAGCCGTTCCTCGGCGAGGCCGGCGACGTGCCGCCGTGGGATTTCACCGACGCCATCGACGCCGGCCAGACGGCGAAGGCGCTGACGATGATGACGCGGATGGTTCACGGAGGCGAGCGCCATCCGCTCCAGATCATGGCGATCCTCCACGCCCACTACAGCAAGCTCGCCCGCCTCGACGGTGTCGACGCCCGCAGCGAGAGCGACGCCGCCCAGGCGATGGGGATCAGGCCAGGCTTCCCCGCCAGGAAAGCCCTCGGCAACTACCAGCGGCTCGGTGGCGGTGGTGTCAGGCGGGCGATCGCCCTGCTCGCCGCCGCCGACCTCGACCTGCGCGGCGCCACCGACCTCGACTCCGAAACGGTGATGGAAGTGCTCGTCGCCCGCCTCAGCCGCTTGGGGCCGGCGCAGCGGGTCCGCAACTGACAACCCGCCGCACACGACGGAGCCCGGGGGCTTGCACCTCCCGGGCTCCGGTCTCGATCGTCAGGTTGTGACCGCGTCAGCTGGCGGCGGCGTTGACCTTCTTCATCAGGCGGCTCTTGCGGCGAGCGGCCGTGTTCTTGTGGATGATGCCCTTGGAAGCGGCCGAGTCGATCTTCTTGACGGCCATGCGAACCGCCTCTTCGTTGGAGTCGTCACCGATCGTCTTGACCGCCGACTTGGTGCGGCTCTTGAGCTCGCTGCGGACGGCCTTGTTGCGCTCGGCCGCCTTGGCGTTGGTGATGTTGCGCTTCTTCTGGCTCTTGATGTTCGCCACTTGGCAATCTCTCTTCGTCGGTCCTTCAGCCCGATGGGACCCCATCGAGCAGCGGAATGAGGCTATCCGCAGCGTGCCGCACATCCCAACGCCGCGCACACGCTCACTCCCAGGCCGGTCGCCCCGCCGATAGCGTGATGGATCGCCATGGATCTCTCCCGCATCCGGAATTTCTCGATCATCGCCCACATCGACCATGGCAAGTCGACGCTGTCCGATCGCATCCTCGAGATCACCGGGGCGGTCCAGGCGCGCGACATGAAGGCCCAGTATCTCGACTCGATGGACCTCGAACGCGAGCGGGGCATCACGATCAAGGCCCAGAACGTCCGCGTCGACTGGAAGGGCTACACCTACCACCTCATCGACACGCCGGGTCACGTCGACTTCGGCTACGAGGTCAGCCGCTCGTTGGCCGCCTGCGAGGGCGTGGTGCTGGTGGTCGACGCCGCCCAGGGGATCGAGGCCCAGACCCTCGCCAACTGCTATCTGGCGCTCGAGCACGACCTCGAGATCGTCGCCTGCCTCAACAAGATCGACCTCCCGGCTGCCGACCCCGATCGGTACGCGATGGAGATCGAGACCGTGCTCGGCATCGCCGCCGAGGACATCCTCAAGATCTCGGCCAAGACCGGCGAAGGTGTGCCCGAGCTGCTCGACGCCATCGGCGAGCGGATCCCAGCCCCGATCGGCGACCCCGACGCACCGTTGCAGGCGCTGATCTTCGACTCGCAGTTCGACCAGTACCGCGGCGTCGTCTCGTCGGTGCGGGTCGTCAACGGACGCCTCACATCGGGCTCGCGGCTGAAGTTCATGCAGGCCGGTGCGCTCCACGAGGCGCTCGAGATCGGCGCCCGTCGCCCGCTCATCACCCCGATGCCCGAGCTCGGGCCGGGAGAGGTCGGCTACCTGATCGCCGGCATCAAGGAGGTCGGTGACGCCCGCTCGGGTGAGACGGTCACCACAGCGTCCAAGGGTGCGACGGAGGCGCTGTCGGGCTACCAGGACCCGAAGCCGATGGTGTTCTCCGGCCTGTTCCCGATCGACGGTGACGACTTCGAGAACCTCCGCGAGGCGTTGGGCAAGCTCAAGCTCAACGACGCCTCGATCAGCTACACGCCCGAGTCGTCCGGTGCGCTCGGGTTCGGGTTCCGGTGCGGATTCCTCGGATTGCTGCACATGGAGATCGTCAAGGAACGGCTCGAGCGCGAGTTCGACCTGGCGCTGATCGCCACGGCACCGTCGGTCGAGTACCGCGTCACCCAGACCGACGGCACCACCGACGTCGTCTCGAACCCGAGCGAGCTGCCGCTCGTGCAGAAGATCGACTACATCGAGGAGCCGGTGTTCAGGGTCTCGATCATCACGCCCAAGGAGTACACCGGCGGCCTGATGGACCTGTGCCAGACGCGGCGCGGCGACATGAAGAAGATGGAGTACCTGTCGCCCGAGCGGGTCGAGCTGCACTACGAGATCCCGCTCGCCGAGGTCGTCGTCGACTTCTTCGATCAGCTCAAGTCGCGCAGCCAGGGCTACGCATCGCTCGACTACGAGCTCGCCGGCTACCAGCGGGCCAACCTCGTGCGGGTCGACATCCTGCTCAACGGCCTGCCGGCCGACGCCTTCTCGACGATCGTCCACCGCGACAACGCCGAGAGCTACGGCCGGCGCATGTGCGAGAAGCTCAAGGAGCTGATCCCGCGGCAGATGTTCGACGTGCCGATCCAGGCCGCGATCGGCGGCAAGGTGATCAGCCGCGAGACGGTCAAGGCGCGGCGCAAGGACGTGCTCGCCAAGTGCTACGGCGGCGACATCACCCGCAAGCGCAAACTGCTCGAGAAGCAGAAAGAGGGCAAGAAGAAGATGAAGTCGATCGGCCGCGTCGAAGTCCCCGGCGACGTCTTCATCTCCGCCCTCAAGCTGGACGACTGAGCTTGTTGGGCTCGGTCGCAGCGCAGCTGCTCCTCGTCGCCTACCGAGCTCGCCGTCTCCGCTGCGCTTCGACGGCTCACCGCCTGGCTGACCCGCGGGCCGTCGGTGCGTTGCTGCCCGAACTCGATCGGGCTGCTCCTCGTCGCCTCCGAGCTCGCCGTCTCCGGGCTTTGACGGCTACCCGCCTGGCGACCGCGGGCCGTCGGTGCGTTCTGCCGAACTCGATCGGGCTGCTCCTCGTCGCCCGGTGGCTGTGACACAGCGGCGGTTGATGGTGCGCGACTAGGGGTTGGGCCTGGGGGTGGCGGCAGGATGGGCGGTGATGGGGTCGACGTTCCGGTCTGTGAGGGGCAACCGGAACGCCAAGCTCTTCTTCACCGGGTTGCTGGCGTCGAACATCGGCACCTGGGTGCAGTTCACGGCGATGGCGATCCTCGTCGACCGGTTGACCGGGAAGACCACGGCGATCGGCATCCTGAGCGCGCTCCAGTTCGGGCCGATGCTGTTCCTCGGGGCGTGGGCAGGCGCCGTCGCCGACCGCGTCGACCGGCGCACGATGACGATCGTCACCCAGATCCGGCCTGGCGATCCAGGCGACCGTGCTGGCCGCGCTCGACATCACCGGCACGATCAGCATCGAGGCGATCTACGCGCTGACGTTCGTGCTCGGGATCATCTCGGCGTTCGACAATCCGGCCCGACGCGGCTTCGTCACGGAATTGGTTCCGGAGGAGCAGATCGCCAACGCGGTGTCGCTCAACACCGCGGTCATGACCAGTTCCCGGATCTTCGGCCCGGCGATCACGGCCCTGCTGGTCGGATCCGCCGGCACGGCGGTGCTGTTCTCGATCAACGCCGCCTCGTTCATGGCGATCCTGATCCCGCTCGCCATGCTCGACCGATCGAAGCTCTATCCACCGCCCCGCGGCACCGAAAGGCGGGACACCCGTCCGAGACGGGCTGCGCTACGTGCGCCGCACGCCGATCATGTTCGCCACGTTCATCGTGTTCACGATCGTTTCCTGCTTCGGGTTCAACTTCAACGTCTCGCTGCCGCGCATGGCGAGCGAGATCTGGGGCAACGAGCAGTGGTACGGCTGGGTCCTCGCCGCCAACAGCGTCGGCAGCATGCTCGGGTCGCTGGCCACCGCGTCACGTCATTTCGTCTCCATCCGCTGGATGGCCGGGATGGGCTTCCTGCTCGGTGTCGCCGGGATCTGCCTTGCGTGGTCGCCTGATCCCGTGCTGGCCCTGTTCGTCTCGATCCCGCTCGGGATCGGCGGCGCCGGCTTCGTGTCGGGGATGAACGCCATCACCCAGCAGGAGTGCCCGCCGGTCATGCGCGGCCGGATCCTCGCCCTCACGGCTGTGGCGTTCCTCGGCTCGTACCCGATCGGGGGCCCGATCACCGGCATCGTCGGCGACCAGGTCAGCCTGCAGTGGTCGTTGTGCTACGGGGCGATCATCACGTTGATGGCCGTCGGCGGACTCGTGTGGTGGGCGCTCGGACGCTCGGCCGAGACCTCGCGGTTCGTGGCGCTCCGCAACCTGCTCGGCCGCCTCCACCGCCGCGGCACCCAACCCGGGCGAGCATCCGTAGCGATGACCCAGCGGTCGGTGGTGTGGTTCAGACGCGACCTGCGGCTCGAGGACCATCCCGCGCTGACGGAAGCGTGCGCAGTCGGTGGCGTGCTGCCGCTGTTCGTGATCGACCCGGCGTTCGACGCCAGCGGCTCGCCTCGCCGTGCCGCGCTCGGCGCAAGCAGTCGGATCGCTGAGCCGAGCGACCGGCGGGGCGCTCGTGGTCCGTGCGTGGCGATCCGGTGGACGTCGTGCCGCGCGTCGCCGCCGAGGTGGATGCTGACACCGTGTTCGTCTCCAAGGACTACGGGCCGTACGGTCGCCGGCGGGACGGCAGCGTTGCCGGCGCCCTGCGAGCGCAGGGACGTGCGCTTCGAGGAGTCGGATCGCCGTACGCCGTGGAGCCAGGGACGGTCTTGACCTCGAGCGGCTCGCCCTACGCGGTGTTCACACCGTTTGCCCGCCGATGGAGGCAGCTCGGCTCGCCTGCCCCGCTGACAGCGCCAGCGTCACCCGACTGGATCGAGGCGGACGTCGGGCGACCTCCCCGAGTGGTGGGGCGCCCTCGACGCCGAACGTGCGACGCCACTCCCCGAGTGGACGCAGCGCTGGGCCGGTTTCACCGCCGATGCCCTCGATCGGTACGACGTCGACACGCGACTTTCCCGGCACGGACGGGACGAGCCGACTCTCGCCACATCTCAAGTTCGGCATCGTTCACCCGCGACTGCTGCTCGCCGAGCTGGTCCCGACCAACCGTGGCCACGAGACCTTCGCCAAGGAGATCGCCTGGCGCGACTTCTACGCCGACGTGCTCCACCGGAGTCCACGTTCCGCATGGGAGAACCTCGATCGACGCTTCGACCGAATCGCTGTCGACACCGACGACGCTGCCCGGGCGAAGTTCGAGCTGTGGTGCCGTGGCCAACCGGGCTTCCCGATCGTCGACGCCGGCATGCGCCAGCTGGAGCGCCTCGGCTGGATGCACAACCGTGTGCGGATGATCACCGCCAGCTTCCTGGTCAAGGACCTCCACCTGCCGTGGCAGTGGGGTGCTCGCCACTTCCTGAAGCACCTCGTCGACGGTGATCTGGCGTCCAACAACCACGGTTGGCAGTGGGTCGCCGGGTCGGGCACCGACGCCGCCCCGTACTTCCGGGTGTTCAACCCGGCGGCCCAGATGGAGCGCTACGACCCCGACGGCGAGTACGTCGCGCGCTGGATCCCCGAGCTCGGGACCGCGCGACTATCCGGCACCGATCGTGGACCACGCCGCCGAGCGCCGGGAAGCGCTGGCACGGTACGAGGCGATCAAGCGTTGATCGCTCCACCGTCGCAGCCTGCGGCGACGGTTGGCACTCGGTAGGCTGGACTGCCAATCATGCTCGACGATCGCAAGACCGCCATCCTGAGCGCAGTAGTGCAGGAGTACATCGCGACCGCACAACCGGTCGGGTCCTCCCACATCGCCACGGCGTCGGGGATCGGCGTCTCGTCTGCCACCGTCCGCAACGAGATGGCGGTGCTCGAACAGGAAGGGTTCCTGATCCAGCCCCACACCTCGGCCGGCCGGATCCCGACCGACAAGGGTTACCGCTTCTTCGTCGACCACCTGGCGTCGCCACGCACCCTCGACGCCGCCGTCTCGCGTCAGATCGGCGACTTCTTCACGGCCGCCCACGGCCGGCTCGAGGAGATGCTGTACCAGACCTCCGATCTGCTGACGCGGCTCACTCACAACGCCGCCGTCGTCGTCGGTCCGAAGTCGGAGGCGGCCACGATCCGCAGCGCTCAACTCGTGCGACTGTCGTCGTCGGCGGCCACGGTCGTGCTGGTGCTCGGCAACGGTTCGGTCGAGAACGAGATCATCGACATCGACGACTCGGTCACCGACGAATCGCTGAGCGCGGCCTCGTCGCACCTCGCCGCCTCACTGTCAGGCGAGACCCTGGCCGGCGTGGTGGCGATTGCCACCACCGACGATCCCGTCGTCGACACGTTGTGCGCCACCGCCATCGCCGCCGCCCGCACCAGCGGTGGCGACCACGTCTACGTCGGCGGGGCGTCCACTGTCGCCCAGGCGTTCGATGCCGTCGACGTCGTGCGCCAGGTGCTGCACACGCTCGAGCAGCAGTTCGTGGTGGTGTCGCTGGTGCGCGACATCGTCGATCGCGGCATGTCGGTGGCGATCGGCGTCGAGCACGGCGTCGAGCCGCTGTCGGCCTGCTCCGTGGTCGTTGCCCCGGTCGTGGTCGATGGCGAGCACGTCGGCTCGGTCGGTGTGCTCGGGCCGACGCGCATGAACTACCCGCAGGCGCTGGCGACGGTCGACGTCGTCAGCGACCGACTCGGCCGACGGCTGGGAGAAGGCTGATGGCCGACTACTACGAACTGCTCGGTGTGCCGCGCACGGCGAGCGCCGACGATCTCAAGAAGGCCTACCGCAAGCGGGCGCGCGAGCTGCACCCCGACGCCAACCCCGACGACCCCAACGCTGCGGAGCGGTTCAAGGAAGTGTCGCGGGCCTACGCCGTGCTGTCCGACGACGAGCAGCGGGCGCGCTACGACCGGTTCGGTGAAGCGGGTGTCGGCGGGGCCGGGGCGCAGAACATGGACGACCTGTTCGGTGGTGGGCTGGGCGACATCTTCGATGCTTTCTTCGGCGGCGGCGGTCCGTTCGGCGGCGGACGGCGCGGGCCCACCGGCCCGCCTCGAGGTCAGGACATGGAGGTCGCCGTCAACATCACGTTCGAGCAGGCGGTGTTCGGCGACCAGATCCCGGTCGATCTGAAGTTGCCCCAGCCGTGCGACGTGTGCAGCGGATCGGGCGCCGGGGAAGGCACCAAGCCGGTCACGTGCTCCGACTGCAGCGGTTCAGGGCAGGTCCGCCGGGTGCGCCAGAGCGTGCTCGGGCAGATGGTGTCCACCAGCCCGTGCCCGCGCTGTGGCGGTCTCGGCGAGGTGATCACCACCCCGTGCGTCAAGTGCCGCGGTGAAGGTCGCATCACCGCCGACAAGAACTACACGGTCGACGTGCCGGCCGGCGTCGTCGACGGGTCGACGCTGCGGCTCACCCGGCGCGGTGCGGCCGGCCCACGCGGGGGCGCGCCAGGCGACCTCTACGTGCACCTCCGGGTGCGCCCTCACGATCGCTACCGGCGCGTCGACGACGATCTCGTCACCGACGTGTCGATCTCGATCGCCCAGGCGGCACTCGGCACCAAGATCGACCTCCCTACGCTCGACGGCGACGAGGAGCTCACCGTCGCTGCCGGCACGCAACCGGGGCACGAGTTCGTGTTGCGCGGACGCGGTGTGCCGCGACTGCACGGCCGCGGTCGCGGCGACCTGAGGGCGATCGTGCGGGTGGAGGTGCCCACCAAGCTGGCGGCCGCCGAAGCCGACCTGCTGCGCCAGTACGCCGAGGCTCGCGGCGAATCGGTCTCCGAGGGCGGCGGGCTGTTCTCGAAGATCAAATCGGCATTCTCGTGATCGATGCCGCGGCGCTGGCGACGCTTCGCCATGCCGCCGCGCATGTCTTGGTTCCCGATGTCGACGATCCTGACGTCGACGACGCGACGGCCCATCACATCTTCCGGGTCCTCCGTTTGCGGGACGGCGAGACCGTCACCGTCACCGACGGCCGCGGTCGGTGGCGGCCGTGCCGTGTGGTCGCGCAGGCACTCGAGCCCACCGGTCCGTCACATGCGACGGGAGCACGCGGGCGGCTGTTCACGGTCGCCTTCGCGATCCCCAAGGGCGAACGCCCGGAGTGGATCGTGCAGAAGCTGACCGAGCTCGGCATCGACCGGATCGTCGTCCTCCACGCCGAACGTTCGGTCGTCCGCTGGGAGGCCGATCGGGCCCACCGGCACATCGACAAGCTGCAGCGTGTGGCCATCGAAGCGCTCCAGCAATCGCGCGGATTGTGGTTACCTGAGATCGTCGGTCCGGTGCGCCGCGACCGACGTGGTGACGGTGGTCCCGGTGGCCGAACCGGGTGGCCGCCCACTCGCCGCTGGCGACGACGGCGTGGCGATCGGGCCGGAGGGCGGATGGTCCGACGGCGAGCTGGAGATGGCACGTCGATCGGATCGATCTCGGCCCCTCTGTCCTACGGGTCGAGACAGCGGCTGTCGCCGGAGCGGCTCGGCTGGTGACGGGGCGCGGCTGACCGCCACCGGTTGTGTGTGTTCGTGGCCGTTTGCCCACGCAGCGAAGTCGGCTAGATTGAGCCAGACCACGATGTTGGGCGGGTTATGAGGGAGACATATGGACTACGCCGGTGACAACGACGACGACGATGCTGGCTATAGCGAGCAGGTCGGCGAGCGCCTGCGCTCGATCCGCAAGCAGAAGCGACTCTCGCTGCACGACGTCGAGGCGCAGTCGTCCCAGGAGTTCAAAGCGTCGGTGCTCGGCGCCTACGAACGCGGAGAGCGCGCACTGTCGTTGCCCCGGCTCGACCGGTTGGCCCAGTTCTACCGGGTGCCGGTCGACCAGCTCCTGCCGCGTCGCGCCGACGACCCGGGCTCGGGGGTCGAGGGCACCGGCCCGCGCCCGAAGCTGGCGATCGACATCCTCAAGTTGACCCAGTTGTCGGGGGCGCCGTTCGAGATGCTCACCCGCTTCCTGCGCATGATCCAGGTCCAGCGCCAGGACTTCAACGGGCGCGTGCTCACGATCCGCCAGGACGACAAGCGGGCGATCGCGGCGATGCTCGACATCCCGGTCGATCAGGTGGCGCTCCGGCTGGAAGCGCTCGACCTGGTGTTCCGTCCCACCTGAGCTGGTTCACTGGCGGGTATGTCCGCCGCACCCGAGCAGCCGTTCGGTGTGTACGTGCACATCCCGTTCTGCCGATCGAAGTGCGACTACTGCGCGTTCGCCACGTGGACCGATCGGCACCATCTGACCGACGCCTACGTCGATGCCCTGGCGAGCGAGATCCGGCATGCGACGGCGGACGGGATGCCGATCGCCACGAGCGTGTTCGTCGGCGGGGGCACGCCGTCGATGCTCGCGGGCGGTCAGCTCGGCGATCTGGTTGCCTCGATCCCGGTCTCCGACGGCGCGGAGATCACCGTGGAGTGCAACCCCGACGACGTGACGCCGGCGTTGATGCGGCGCTACGTGGACGCCGGCGTCAACCGGGTCAGCCTCGGCGTCCAGTCGATGGCGTCGCACGTGCTCGGTTCGCTCGGCCGCACCCACGACCGACGCAACGTCGAGCGTGGAGTCACGGCAATCCGCGAGGCCGGGATCCCGACCTTCAACCTCGATCTGATCTACGGAGCCGCCGGCGAGTCGATCGCCGATTGGCAGCAGACCGTCGAGGCCGTGGTCGCCCTCGAGCCGCCGCACGTGTCGGCCTACGCGTTGACGATCGAGGCCGGCACGCCGCTGGCCACGCAGCTCGATCGCCACCCCGACGACGACGACCAGGCCGACAAGTACGAGATCGTCGACACCCTGCTCGGCGCTTCCGGGCTCGACAACTACGAGATCTCCAACTGGGCGCGGCCCGGGCACGAGTGCCGCCACAACATCCTCTACTGGCGTCAGCAGAACTACCGCGGCTTCGGCTGCGCCGCCCATTCCCACCACGACGGGCGCCGCTGGTGGAACGTGCGCACGCCCGACCGCTACATCGAACTCGTGCGGGCCGGCGAGCCGACCGAGGCGGCGGGCGAGACGCTCGACGACGACACACGCACGTTCGAGCGGCTCGAGCTCCTGTTGCGCATGCGTGACGGCGTACCGCTCGAGTCACTCGACGGTGATGATCTGCCCGGCCTGGTGGAGCGGCGGGACGAGCGCTGGGTGCTCACCCGCCACGGCCGCCTCATGGCCAACGCCGTCAGCCTCCATCTGCACTGATCGGGCTTCGGTTCGCAGCGAAGCTGCTCACCTGCGCCTCCGAGCTCGCCGGCGCCGCTGCGCTGTGCCGCGCGCCCGCCTGGCGATTCGAGCCCTCAACGGTGGCGAACAGCTCGGGGAACACGCGTGAGACCTTGGCCGAGAGGTAGTCGCCGTAGGTTCCGGTCCAAGCGTGCACGCTGGTGCCGTCCCAGCGCCGCTCGGCGTCGTCGGCGGGTGGCGAGCCGTCGAGCGGCAGTGGCACGACCTCGGCGTCCCACGAGGGATCGAAGAAGTACGGGAACGAGAGGCGGCTGCGCCCGCTCAGGTTCCGGACGCGATGTGGCGTGCTGCGGTAGCGGCCCTCGGTGAGCCTGTCGAGCATGTCGCCGATGTTGCACACCAGCACGCCCGGCTCGGCGGGGACCTCGATCCACGCACCCTCGGGCGTTCGCACCTGCAGCCCGCCGGAGTCGTCCTGGGCGAGCAGTGTCAGCAATCCGTAGTCGGTGTGCTCGCCGACGCCCCACTCGTCGGCGACGGCGTTGTCGGGCAGGGCGGGGTAGTGGAAGATCCGGAACAGCACGGTCGGGTCGCCGGTGAGGTGCTGCTCGAACCAGCCGGGCGGAAGCCGGAGGGCGATGGCGATGCCGCGCATCAGCGCATCGGCGACGGGGCGGAGGGCGTCGAGCCAGGCGAGGATCGTCGGCCCGAGCTCGCCGGGCGGGAACAAGTTGGCGCCGTGCAGGGGAGTGCCCGACACCACGCGGGGATGATCGGGGCCGTGCTCGAGACCGACGTACAGGCCCTCCTTGCGATCGGGCAGCCCGGAGGTCAGCTCGCCACGCACCGGAAACCAACCTCGCCACGCCGATCCGGCCTCGACCATCGCGTACGCCTGCTTGTGGGCGTCGTCGAGCTCGAAGAACTCCCGGGCGAGCGCTTCCATGCGGCCCAACAACGTCGGATCGATCCCGTGGCCGGTGGCCCGGAAGAACCCGAGCGAGCGGCAGGCAGCGTCGATCTGGCGCGGCCACTCGATCGACGTCGCGGCCGTCGAGCAGGCCGCTGATGTCGATCAGCGCCAGCTCATCCGCGGGGTGGGAGCCACTCGGCACGGCTGGTAGCGTACGCACCCGCTACGGGCGTATGGCTCAGTTGGTTAGAGCGCATCCATGACACGGATGAGGTCGGGGGTTCGATTCCCTCTACGCCCACGATGTGATCGCCGGGGGCGATCACATCGTGTGCGTTGCACGCCGCCGTGCTCTCAGCCTCCGGCGGGCGTTCAGACGCCACGCAGGCTTCCCCCGGCCGATCGGTGCCCACGATCCGCGTGGGGTTCAGTCGTCCGGGCACTGGTCCAGGGACCTATTTCGTCGCGGTCTTGAGTCTGGCTAGCCGACGGTCCCAGTCCTTGCTGGATTCGGTGAGCCAGGTGACGACAGTCGCCAGCGGTTCCGGGGTTGCCTTGTAGCGGACCTCACGGCCGTCGCGTTCGGAGCTGGCGAGACCGGCCTCGACCAACGCCTGGAGATGTTTCACGACCGCTTGGCGGGTGAGGGTGGTGTGCTCGGCCAACCTCGTGGCCGTGTCGGGGCCTTGTTTCAGGAGTCGCTCGAACAGCGCCCGGCGCGTCGGATCGGAGAGTGCCCCGAACAGGTCGTCGAGCGCGCTCACCTCACGAGCGCGGTCGCCATCGTGCACGCCCACAGGAGCAGTGCGCACAGGTCCCAGCGGAAGCCGCGGTCAGCGCTCGCCGATGCGGAGAGCGTCTCGGTGATCGTCAGCCGGCTGCCACCGTCGTCGGTCGATTCGATCGAGAACGACACGTGCGATGCCGGTTCGTCGTCGACGCTCCAGTCGAACGACCAACCGCGTCCGGGTTCGACGGTGTCGACCGTGAGGTGCCGGGTGACTTGCTCGTCGATGACCACTCCCGTGCCGCCCGGCCGGAGGTCGACGTCGACTGCGTCGCCGAGCCAGGCGGCGAGCGTGTCGCCATCCGTGATCGCGTTCCACAGGGCCTCGGGGGAGACGTCGAGCTCGACGCGGCGCGTGACAGTTTCCATGGGCGGAGCATAGCTGCAACCAATGAGTTGCACATGCATCGGATTCGGATAAAGTGCAACTCATGAGTTGCACATATCTGATCGCATCCTGGAGGCAATCGTGTTGATCCCTACCGTCATCGAGTCCACGAACCGCGGCGAGCGCGCCTACGACATCTACTCACGGTTGCTGGCCAACCGGATCGTCTTCCTCGGGACCGCGATCGACGATCAGGTCGCCAACCTGGTGATCGCTCAGTTGCTGCACCTCGAGTCGGAGTCGGCCGAGCACGACGTGGCGATGTACATCAACTCACCCGGCGGTGACATGACCGGCCTGTTCGCGATCCACGACACGATGCAGTACATCGCGCCCGATGTGGCCACGATCTGCGTGGGCCAAGCGGCGTCGGCGGCGGCGGTGTTGCTCGCTGCCGGAGCTCCCGGCAAGCGCCACGCCCTGCCCGAACGCGCGCGTGCTCGTCCATCAGCCCCATGGCGGCGCACAGGGTCAGAGCGTCGACATGGAGATCGCCGTCGCCGAGATGGTGGAGATGCGGCGCCGGATGGTCGACATCCTCGTGGCCGCGACCGGACAGAGCGCCGAACGGATCGCCACCGACATGGACCGTGACTTCATCCTGCGCGGCGAGCGCGCGGTCGCCTATGGGCTGGTCGATTCGATCATCGAGCGACGGCAACTGGCCGACCCGATGATCGCTGCCGGCGCAGTCGCCGCGTGATCGACGTCAGAGGTAGTACCCCACGATGTCGACGATGAAGTCGGTGCTGCCGGCGCCGCCTGCGACCACCGTGATCGTGCTCCCGGGACCGAGTTTCACCACGCCGGTGTTGGCGATGCTCAGGCCGGTCGTCGTCCAGTTGATCGCCGATGCCGTGACGGCGGTGGTGCCGCCCGGGTTGACGGCCAGGAAGCCGGCGCCCGTGGTGCCTGCCGTGGTCAAGGTGTAGGCGATCGCCGTGGCGTTGCTCGGCACCAGCGCCCCGGTGACGGCGCCGGTGTCGACGTTGCGGGCATTGGCGACCGAAACCGTGCGGTTGCTGCCGGAGGCCAACGCACCGTTCGCATCGGGCGCCATGTTGAGGCGGCTGTCGTAGGCGCGGGCCGGTGTGACGGGAACGAGGGCGTTGCCGGGAGGCCGGAAGCGGACCCGGACACCCATGATCTCGCTCGTCGTCACGCCGGCCGAGTTGAGGCGGTAGTAGGCCTCGTACGTCTGGGTGCCGTCGAACACCTCCGCCGCGCCGGCGGCTGGGATCGCGGACGAGTACACGACGATGCCTGAGGCGGCCGGGAGGTCGACCGCGGCGAGCGTCGTGAACGCGGTCGAGGCTGCCGGGATGTACTTCAACAACGCCACGCGACCCGAGTGTGTGGTGCCGTTGACCACCCATTCGATGTTGGTCAGCGTGCTTCCCAAGGGAACATTGATCGAGGCGCTGACGTACGTCGTCGCAACCGCGCCGGACGGATACACGCCGATGGTGCGGATCACCGACGTGGTCCCGGCGGCCGAAGCGTTGGGCGTCATCGCCGCGGCGGCGACGTACAGCACTTGCTCGCCGGCAGGTACGGCCGACACCACCGCCTGGCCCTGAAAAACGGGTTCCGGATCCGGCCCGCTGCGCAGGTCGGGATGGGCTGCGACTGCCTGGCCGGTGGGCCAACCGCCGGCTATCGCCGCCGATGCGGCGAGGCCGCCTGCGAGCACGCCCCGTCGAGATACCGCCCGATCGTTCATGTTCCCTCCAAGAGTTCGAACCAACTCGAATGTGGGGGAAGCCTGACACCCTAGCCGTTGCCGATCGGGCCGACTTTCTGCCTTGCTGATGCCAGGCAGTGTCACCCGTTCGGGTGATAGCGATGACGCAGCGCTTCGTGCTACAACGCTCATCACCAGTGTGAACCACAGCGCATTGGTATCCCTCGGAGGGCGCGTTGGACAACGAGTTCAGGCTCGACACATCGGTGACGGAGTCAGGGGCGCTGATCGTGCGGGTGACGGGCGAGCTCGACATGGCGACGTCAGAGCTGCTCTCGAAGACGATCGTCGACTGGCCTGACGCGGTCAGCGAGTGCATCGTCGACCTGAGCGCCTGCTCGTTCGTCGACTCGAGCGGGATCCGTGCCCTGCTCATGTCTCAGCGCCAGCTCGGTGACCAGGGCACGCTCAAGCTGATCGGCGTGATCCCCTACATCGAGCGCACGCTGAGGATCGCGGGCGTCCAGGAAGTCATGGAGATCACGTCGATCGACGAGTGACCGCGAGGGCACCTCAAGAGTTCATTTCGACGCCACGCCCAGTTCACCGCGCCATCGCCGGCCGCTCGCACAGGTCGACGATGCTGGAGGTGTGGACGAACGGATCTGGCGGGTGCGACCGCTCGGACGAGTGGTCGCGTGGTTGGCGCTGCTGGGCAGCGTCCCGTTCGTCGTGTTGACTGCGCCGTCGGCGTTCGGCCCCGGTCGAACGGGTGCCTCGGTGGTTTTCGCAGTGTCGACGTTGCTGCACGCCATCGCCTGCTGGCGGTTCGGGCTGCACCCGAGGATCGTTGCCGGGCGGCGGGGGATCGAAGTGCGCAATCCGTTCTCGACCCAGTTGATCGCGTGGGATTCGGTCCTGATGTGCAGACCGGGAGGGTCGAGCCTCGTGATCGTGCAGCGCGATGGCCGGTCGGTCCCGGTCCGGGCGGTCCAGACGTCGAACCGGTCGATGAGGGCCGATGAGGTCGCCTACTACCTGCAACGGCGTTCGCTGCTCGTGATGGCAGCGAGGCAGGACGAGGCCGACCGACGCGCCCGCCGCGCCCGATGCGGGCGAGTGCGTCCTCGACGGCGGCCCGCGGCCCGCCTGCGGCCCCATCGGCGGGCTCGCCCGAGCTCGCCGGCATGACGGAGGGATGGCTGACGCACAGGCCATCCCGGATCGAAATCGCCAAGTGCTAGGCGCTCGGCGTGATCATCGTGATGAAGTAGCCGTCGGGGTCTTGGAGCACGAGCTCGCGGGCTCCCCACGGACGGTCTTCGATGCCCCACTCGGCGTCCACCGGCGGGCGCAGCTCGCGGAACGCGGCATCGATGTCGGCGACGTGCACGTAGATGCAACCCGTGAATGTCGGCGCGCTCTCCCACGGTGTGTCGCCGGCGAGGAACTGCAGCACCGTGCCGTCACGTCCGACCTCGCACCAACTCGTGCTGGGATCGTCCCGGCGGCCGCGCACCTCGAAGCCCGCGGCTGCGTACCAGTCGACCGTGCGATCGAGGTCGGCGACCTTGGCGATCGCGATCGGGCGAGGCTCGGAGTGGTCGCTCACGGGGCGAGGTTAGTTGCGGCTCGATGGGCCGGTCAGCGCGTCGGCGATGGCGGCGATGTGAGCGTGATCGGTGCCGCAACACCCACCGACGACACGAAGGTCGGGCAGCACGTCGTCGAGGTGGCGATAGAGATCGGCCAAGTCGTCCGGGTCGCCGCGATCGAGCTCCTCGGCGGCGTCGAGCTCGGCGTGGCTCATTCGTGAGGCGTTGGCGCGTATCGCCTTGATCCGACGCGACGAGTCGCCGCCCGGCAGCGCTGCGGCGAAGTGCGTGGGATGGGCGCAGTTGACCATGTAGTAGGCAGGCCCGTCGTCGGTGGCGCGGTCGACCGCCTCGATCGCATCCTCGATCGTTGCTCCCGATGGCAGTCGACCGTCGGTCTCGGCCGTGAAGC
Organism: Ilumatobacteraceae bacterium; assembly: GCA_963850755.1. Lineage (GTDB taxonomy): Bacteria > Actinomycetota > Acidimicrobiia > Acidimicrobiales > Ilumatobacteraceae > Ilumatobacter. The sequence continues at coordinate 89,720 of CAWKMO010000012.1, forward strand.
TGATCACCACCGGAAGGCCGGCCGCGGCCGCGGCACGGGTGATGCCGATCGCCTCGTCGACGTACGTCATCGTGACGGCCGTGACCATGTCGGCGCCGGCGCGGGCGAACGCCTCGGTCTGGAGCGTGTGGTACTCGGCGGCCTCGTCGGGACCCATCGTCAGACCGATGACGTACCCGTCACCGCGCGGACCGATGACGCCGTCGATCACGGTTCGCACCCCGGGGCGCGTGCCGGCCAGGCCGTGCGCGTGCACGACGGCCCGCTCGTTGACAGCGCCGAGCCGGCCGGCGTCGTAGCCGAGTCGCGCACCCCAGTCGCCATTGGCGCGCCACGTCGCCGTGTCGAGCACGAAACCGAGCGCGTGTCGCTCGGCGATGTCGAGGTAGCCGGCGAAGTAGCGCTCGAGCGCCGCCCGGCCGTCGTCGTCGTCGAGCAGGGGGAAGGCTGCGAAATCGGGGAGATCGATGCCTTCGAGGAACACGAGCGTGGTCTCCAGCCCCCCGTCGGTGAGGAAGATCGGTCCGGAGAGTTGCGGGAGCGTCGGTGTTGCGTGCGCGGCTGACATGAGGTGCTCCTGACGGCGGACGATCAGCGGTCGTGGTCTCCTTGCCGGTACACAGCAGTGAGCTCATCGAGACGTTGCTTCACATCATCGCTGATCGGCGACTCGACGGCCGCCACCGACGCCGCCAACTGGTCGGGTCGGCTGGCGCCGACGATCGGAGATGTGATCACGGGATTGGCGAGCACCCACTGGATCGCCAAGGTGGTGAGCGGCACGCCGCAGTCCTCGGCGACGCTGCGCAGCTCGTCGACGGTTGCGAACATCTGGTCCTGCCAATAACGCTCGCGGTACATCTCCTGCGACCGCCCGAGCGTGAAGCGCGTGCCCTCGGTGGGAGCGCCCTGACGGTGCTTGCCGGTGAGCAAACCACCTGCCAACGGGTTATACGGGATCACGGCAACCTGCTCCTCGGCGCACAGCGGGAACAGCTCGCGTTCGTTCTCGCGGAAGAGCAGGTTGTAGCGCGGCTGCACGCTCTCGAAGCGGGCGATGCCGTGCAGTTCGCTGCGGCCGATCGATCGGGCGAGTTGATAGGCGAGCGTGTTGGAGCAACCGATGTAGCGCACCTTGCCGGCGCGGACCAGATCGTCCATCGCCTGCAGGGTCTCGTCGATCGGAGTCGAACGGTCGAAGAAGTGGATCTGGTACAGGTCGATGTAGTCGGTGCGCAGCCGTCGCAGCGAGGCGTCGATCGCGCGCATCACGTTCTTGCGACTGTTGCCCTGGTCCCACGTGTTGGGACCGCTGCGACCGAAGCACTTGGTGGCGAGGATCACGCCGTCACGACGGTGCTCGCCACGCTCGAACCATTCGCCGATCAGCTCCTCTGTGCGACCGACCAGCTCGACCGGGCATCCGAGCGGATACACGTCGGCCGTGTCGAAGAAGGTGATCCCGGCCTCGTGGGCAGCGTCCATGATGGCGAACGAGGTCTCGTCATCGCACTGGAAGCCGAACGTCATCGTGCCGAGGCACAAGGGCGACACCCGGAGGCCGGTGCGGCCGAATCGCACGTGATCCATGCCGCACCGTACCGCCGGTTGGAACGATCAGCGGAGCTGAGCAGCGTGATCGATGAGTGCCGCCAGATCATCCACGTCGTCGTCGTCGAACATGTCGGCGAGGTGTTCGGCTTCCCGCGACAGGTCGTCGATGTCGACCGAGTCGGCGTACGGGTTGTCGCGCATCACCTCGGCGAAGGCGGCCACGACGGTGGCGAGCTGGAAGTCGTCCGGCGTGTCGGTCCATTCCGGCTCGATGTCACGGAGCCGGATGTCGTCGTCGATCTCGACGACCTCGCCACTCTCGGGATCCTCCCAACGCAGGAAGACCTGACCGAGATCCTCCCGATCGTCGATGCTCACCCCGTCGGCGAGCTCGACCTCGTAGATCGCCGTCACCTGATGTCCGGCGCCGAGCTCGCCGGCGTCGACCGCGTCGTCCCGGAAGTCGCTGTCTCGGACGCCTCGGTTCTCGAACCCGATCAGCCGGTACGACTCGACGACGGACGGATCGAACTCGACCTGGATCTTGGCGTCCTTGGCGATCGTCAACAACGTCGCCGTCAGCTCGTCCTCGAAGAGTCGCTCGGCCTCGTCCTGCGTGTCGACGTAGGCGTAGAAGCCGTTGCCCTGGTCGGCGAGCTGCTCCATCGTGACGTCGTTGAAGTTGCCCATGCCGAAGCCGACGGTGACGAGGTCGATGCCACGGTCGGCATCGCCGCTGATCATCTGCGCCAGTGCGGTCGGGTCGGTGAGGCCGACGTTGGCGACACCGTCGGAGGCGAGCACGACCCGGTTGATCCCGTCCCGCCGGAAGGCCTCGTTGGCGAGCGCGTAGCCGCTGCGAAGCCCGGCTTCGAGATTGGTCGACCCGCCGGGTCGCAGGGCGTCGATGGCGTCGAGGATGGTGTCGCGCTCGGCGACCTCGGTCGGCGCCAGGACGACACCGGCCTGATCGTCGTAGGTCACGATCGCCACGGTGTCATCGTCCTCGAGCTCGTCGACCAGGATCTCGAGTGACCGCTTGACGAGTCCGAGCCGGTCGTCGCGGTCCATGGATCCCGATGTGTCGACCACGAACGTCAGGGCCGCTGGTCCACGGTCTGCATCCTCGACGACCTCGCCCTGGACTCCGACGCGGACCAGATAGTTGCCGGTGTCGAATGGTGATGGACCACCGTCGATGGTGACGTCCAACCCGCGTCGAGGTGCCCGGTAGTCGTAGTGGAAGGCGTTGATGTACTCCTCGGGCCGAACCGACTCGATCGGGGGCAACGACCCCTCGTCGAGCCAGCGTCGTGTCACGGTGAACGAACCGGTGTCGACGTCGAGCGCGAAGGTCGACAATGGATCATCGCCGGCGTCCACGAACTGTCGGTATCCGTAGTCGCGGAAGGTGTTGTCCTCGAACCGGGCGGCGTCGTCCTCGCTGCCCTCCTCGGGTGGCGCCGACTCCGATCCGAACAACCCGCCGTCGGCATCCTCGGGTGCGGATTCGGCGGCGGCACTGTCCGCCGACGAATCACCTGCCGGAGCCGCGGTAGCCGCCGGAGCTTCCGTCCCCGCCGGAACCTCCGGGCTGATCGGATCGAAGCGACCCTCGGCATCGCTTCCGGTCGATGACTGGTCGGTGTCGCCGGGTTCCTCCGACGCCGAATCGTCGGCGAACAGACCTTCGTCGTCGGCACCGGTTCGTTCGGCCGACAGTGGCTCGGCCGAACCCGCGTCGTCGTCGTCACTGCTGCAACCGGTGACGAGTACCCCCAAGACCGCCAGGGCGGCCAATGTCGTGTTCACGTTGCTGCGCTTCATGACGCTTCGACGTCACCCGGGGTGCGACGGTTCCCGCGCCGGCCGGGCCCGGTGTGACGGCTTCGTGACGAACGCGACCGACTGGTACACCTGTGCCCGGTGGCGATCGTCCTGGCGTTGATCTCAGCCGTCATGTACGGCGTCTCCGACTATGTCGGAGGTCGGGCGAGCCGACGCGTCCCGGCGACGGCGGTGGCGTTGCTCGCTGAGCTCGTGATCCTGGTCGTCTGCCTCCTGACGGTGCCGCTGTTCGAGTCGAAGCCGGCGACCGGAGAGGCGGCCATCTGGGGTTTGGTCGCCGGCGCCACCGGAAGCATCGCCATCGTCGGCCTGTACATCGCCCTGTCGCGCGGCAACATGACGGTCGTCGCTCCCGTGACCGGTGTGGTGGCCGCCGTCGTTCCCGTCGTGGTCGGAGTCGCCCAGGGCGAGCGGCCTTCGGTGCTCGCCATCGTCGGCATCGCGATCGCGATCGCGGCGGTGGCGCTGATCGGCGGTCTTGCCGGGCTGTTCTCGAAACGCTCCGCGCGGCCGACGATCGATGCCGGCACGGTCGCGTTGGCAGTCGGCGTCGGTGTCGGCTTCGGGTTCCTGTTCGTGGCCTTCGCCCAACCGGGGGAGGACACCGGGCTGTGGCCCTTGCTGTTCGCCAGGTTCTCGGGCCTGCCGATCCTGTTGCTGGCGTTCCTGATCCAGACGCGGGGTCAGCGAACGACGGTCGGTCGCGCGCTGGTGGGCCCCGCCGTCGCGATCGGGCTGCTGATCGCCGGGTCGAACGTGACCTACCTGCTGTCGACCCGTGAAGGCTTGCTGTCGGTCGTGGCCGTCGTGGTGGCGATGTACCCGGCGAGCACGATCTGCCTGGCTTCCGTGATCGACGGGGAACGGGCGACCTCGGCCCAGCTGACGGGGATGGCGCTGGCGGCGGGTGCGCTGGTGATGATCACGACCGGCAGCTGAGCCGGTCGGCTGAGAGGGCGAGCCGATAGGCGGAGCCCGACCATCGAGATCGGAGGACCCGACGGATGAAAGGAGCGGAGCGACCTATCCGCTCGAGTCCTCAGGCGATCGCGGCGACGGCCTGGCGCAGCGCGTCGGCGATCTCTGCCGCTCCCGATTCCCCGAACATGATCGAGTAGTGGTTGCTGCCTTCCACGAACCGCCAATCGTGGCCGGGATACTCGGTCGACGAAGCGCTCCGGCACGAACGGCGGTGGAGTCGCCAACAGGCCGGTCTCGGCGCGAACCACGGTGAGGCGGCCGGCGTGGCGCGCGAACAGGCCGCGCACCTCGTCATCGCTGAGCAGCTCGCCCCCGTCGAAGCGCACCGCCTCCTCACTCACGTTGCTGCGAAAGCCGCCCTCGCAGTCGACGAGATCGGAGAGGAGATACCGCTCCATCTCGAGCGTGAGGCCCCCGGCGAAGGCGGGATGGGCGCTCCACATCGCGTGGTATGTCACCCGATCGGGCCATACCTTGCGCAATCGCTCGATCGCCGGCCCGAGCATCTCATCGAGCATGGCATCGCTCGACAACTCGTCGTCGCGGTCGATCGGCGGGCCTCCGTCGACGAGCACCAGGCTGGCGACCGCGGCGGGATGGCGCTCGGCGCACATCAGGGCCACGTGGGCGCCCATCGAGTGTCCCGTGATCACCGCCGGAGCGGTGCCGAGTCGGGCGATCACGGCGGCGACGTCGTCGGAATGGCCGCGCATGCCGAACGGTGGCAGCGCCTGGTTGCTGGCACCCCGCCCGCGGAGGTCGATCGCCACCAGGCCGACCTCGCCGTTCAGGTGGTGGGCGACGTTGCCCCAACTCCACGCGTTGGCGGTGATGCCGTGCACGGCGACCACGAACGGCGACCCCGGCCGCCCTCGCCAACGCACGCATCCGAGCTCGGCACCGTCGACGGTCACCCGCAGCGTGTCAGGTGAATTTGCCGGGCCCACGAATCGACGACGTTAGCGATTCCGCGGACTGCCGTCGGGATCAGCTGGAGCCGAGCAGATCTCACGCTCAGCGGTCAGGGGGGTCGCGCTCGTGGCCGGAACGTGGCGAGGTTCGGTCAGTCTTGATGAAAATCAGGGTGCGCGGGCCCTAATTGCCCTGTTTGCGGTGAGGGCTCTCTCGTAGCGTGATGTGCATGGCGAGGCGGGCGGACGGTGGAGTGAATCGAGGCCGGGTGTGGCGGGCCGTGGCGGTCGGCGTGACCCTGGCCGCAACCGGCGCCTGCGCGCTGGGCGGCACGATCGCCCACGCCGACGAACCGCCAGTGGTGCCGGACGCGTCCGTCCCGACCGGCGAGATCGACGGCGCGATCGTCGCCGTGGGCATGCCCCCCGTGCCCCCGACGACGATCGAGGTCGCGGTCGGCGAACCACCGGTGCCCCCCACCTCGATCGAGGTCGCGGTCGGCGAGCCTCCGGTTCCTCCGGTCACGATTCCCGACGCCGTCCCGCCGGTCGACGGTTCCGGTGCCGAGGTCGACCGAGGCTCGTCCGGCGCGTCACACTTGCCCGAGACCGGTTCGTCGACGGCGACGGCGATCGTGGCCGGCGCGGCAGCGTCGGTGGGAGACGTGCTCTGGGCGCTGGCCCGGAGCGTCTGACCGCCGGCTCGCCTCAGCGATCGCCGATGGCGACGTAGTCGCGGGAGTCGGGACCGGTGTACCACTGGCGCGGTCGCGAGATCTTCTGGTCCTTGTCGGCCGAGAAGTTCCTGCCAATGGGCGAGCCATCCGGCCGTGCGCGGGATCGCGAACAGCACGGTGAACATGTCGACGGGAAAGCCCATCGCCTGGTAGATCAGGCCCGAGTAGAAGTCGACGTTGGGGTAGAGCTTGCGATCGACGAAGTACGGATCGTTGAGCGCCGCCTCCTCCAGCTTGAGGGCGATGTCGAGCAACGGGTTCTTGCCGGTCACCTCGAACACGTCGTAGGCGGTCTGCTTGATGATCGTCGCCCGCGGGTCGTAGTTCTTGTAGACGCGATGCCCGAAGCCCATCAGGCGGTCGGCGCCGCTCTTGACCGTGTCGATGAAGGCCGGGACGTTGTCGATCGAACCGATCTCCTCCAGCATCCGCACGACGGCCTCGTTGGCGCCACCGTGCAACGGGCCGTACAGGGCGCTCGCCGCTGCTGCCGCCGACGAGTACGGGTCGGCCTGGCTCGACCCGACCACCCGCATCGCCGTGGTGCCGCAGTTCTGCTCGTGGTCGGCGTGGAGGATGAACAGCACGTCCATCGCCCGCTCGAGCACCGGGTCGAGCTCGTAGTCGTCGCCGATGCTCCACATCATCTGCAGGAAGTTGCCCGGGTACGAGAGCCCGTTGTTGGGGTAGTTGAAGGGCAGCCCGGCCGAGAAGCGGTGGCACATGGCGGCGATCGTCGGGGTCTTGGCGATCAGCCGCAGGATCTGCTTGCGCCGGCACTCCTCGTCGTGGATCTCCTTGGAGTCGTTGTAGAACGTCCCGAGCGCCGCCACCGCCGCCACGAACATGCCCATCGGGTGGGCGTCGTAGTGGAACCCGTCGACGAACCGCTTGCGCATGTTCTCGTGGATGAAGGTGTGGTGGGTGACGTCGAACGTCCACTGCTCGAGCTCGGCCTTGTTCGGGAGCTCTCCGTGGAGCAACAGATAGGCGACCTCGAGGTACGTCGACTGCTCCGCCAGCTGCTCGATCGGGTAGCCGCGGTAGCGCAGGATGCCGGCGTTGCCGTCGAGGTAGGTGATCGACGACTTGCAGGCCGCAGTCTGCATGTACGCCGGGTCGTAGACGAACAGGTTGGCGTCGAGCTCACGAATCGCCGACGCCGGAAAGACGCCGTCGGTGATAGGAACGGTGACGGTCTTGCCGGTTCGATCGTCGGTGATGGTGATGGTGTCGGCCACGTTGCTTCCTTCGTGTCACGAGCTGTTGCGAGACGGGGCTTTCTCCCCGGGCGGTCAATGTACCCCCCGGTAGGTTCACCGCTCCAACGAGGGGCTCCGGCACGGAGGGTTGCACGCGCCTTCAGCTCGGCACGACGGCTCAACCGGCGCCCGGCCAGCACGAGCGCCATGTCGAAGCCGACCACCAGCACCAGCGCGACGGCGGCGTCGGCGATGTAGTGGTTGGCGGTGACGACGATCGCCAGCAACGTGATCAGCGGATGCGCCAACGCCAGCCAGCTCCAGCGTCCGCCCTTGATCCTCACGAACATCAGGGCGATCAGCAGCGCCCAGCCGAAGTGCAGCGAGGGCATCGCCGCGAACTGGTTGGCGACCGACTGGTTGGTGTCCTTGGTGTAGATGCTCGGGCCGTAGACCTGGAGCGTGTCGACGAAGCCCTGGTGCTCGAGCATGCGGGGTGGCGCCAGCGGGATAGGCGACGTGGATCACCAGGGCAGCGAGCGTGACCGACAGGAACCAGTTCCGGAAGCGTGGGTACAGATCGCGGTGGCGGATCACGACCCAGGCGACGAATCCGAACGAGACCGGGAAGTGGACGAACACGTAGTAGTGGTTGAGGAACCCGATCACCCCGTCGAGGCCCATCGAGAGCTCCTGCAGGCGACGCTCGGCGAAGACGTGCAGCGTGCGCTCGACGTCGACGACCTGGGCGGCGTTGTCGAAGGCGGCATCGGTGTCGTTGCGCGTGAGGTACCGCACCTGCCGGTAGCCGACGAAGGTGAGGGCGATGATCAGAGATCTCGCGTACGGCGAACCCCGCGCGCCGGAGAACAGACGAGAGGCGGATTTCATAGTCACACAGAGAGCGTGAACCGGCGCACTTGATACGCACTGGAAGCCGACTTGCAAGCCCGTGCCGGGACTGCCGAAAATGGCCGGATCGCCCGGATCGCAGCTGTCAGACTGCTGGCGTGAGGCGATCGGTCCTGCTCATCGGGTTGACGGCGCTCGTGGCCGGCTGCGGCCCGGATGACGACGACTCGCTCGGCCGCGGTGCCGCGATGTCACGCCGTCGTCCTCGACGACCGCCACCGTCGAGCCGACGGTGCCCGCGACAGCACCGCCTCGACGCCGCCGGCGACCGAGCCGACGACCACGGCGACGATCCGCCGCCGCCCACGACCACCGAACCGTCCGACCGTCACGACGACCGCCGACGACCCACCGCCGGGCAGCGACCGACGGCACGGCGATCGTCTACGCCTCGTCAGGCGACGAGTACGCCTGGCTGCCGGTCGGCTGGTGGGACGGAACCGAGTGGGGATCGGTCGAGTGGCCCGACAGTCGACGTCGTCGTTGCCGACCGCCGACGTTCGACAGCTGTCGGTCGCCAGCGTCGAGTTCGACGGAGGGACCGATGCAGGGACTCGACCGACTTCACACCCACCCTGTACGGCTGCATCGACTTGACGCCGAGATGCCGTCGATCGAGCTCGAGCTCGGACCTGCCCGACGAGCTGGCATGGTGGGGGTACCGGGCGATTGGGCGTGACCGCGCCGATTGGGACGTGCAGCCGCGCCCGGTCAGCGCCGTCGGCCTCGACGATCCGGAGTACCAGCAGGTCGGCGAATCACTGGTTCCCACCGACGAGCCCGTCGATCCGAGCGCTCGGCGACGTGATCCAGGTGGTCCGTGCCGACCTCGACGGCGACGGGATCGAGGAGGTGCTGTTCACGTTCGAGCACGTCGACCGATTCGCGAGGGATGCGCGTGCGTCGGGCGACTTCTCGATCGTCGTCGCGCGCTATCCCGATGCCGACCGGCGACGGTCGTCGACGACGTGCTGTTCGAGCCACGTCGTCGCCGACTCCGATGGAGTTTCCCGACGTCCGGCAGCGCCGCGCGTGCTGGCGATCGCCGACCTGAACGGTGACGGCACGATGGAGGTCGCGATCGCGCCGTCGTACTGGGAGGGCGCCGGGATCACGGTCTACGAGTTCCGCGACGGCGCGCTGCAGCGAGGTGATGACGTCCGGCTGCGGCAGCTGACGAGCCGCGCTCAGAGCGGGGTGTTGCCGTGCTTGCGGTGGGGGAGGCGCTCGCGCTTGTTGTCGAGCATCTCCAGCGCGGCGGCGACCTCGCGGCGGGTCTCGGCCGGGTCGATCACGGAGTCGACGTAGCCGCGCTCGGCGGCGACGTACGGGTTGAGCAGGCGCTCGGCGTAGTCGGCCTCGAACGCCAGGCGCTCGTCGTCGCTGGCCCGCCGCTGCAGGATCGCCGCCGCCTGGCCGGCGCCCATCACCGCCAATTCGGCCCACGGCCACGCCAGGCACACGTCGTTGCCCATCGTCTTCGAGTCCATCACGATGAAGGCGCCGCCGTAGCTCTTGCGCAGGATCACGCACACGCGCGGCACCGTCGCCCTGCCGTAGGCGTACACGAGCTGGGCGCCGTGGCGGATCATGCCGCGCCACTCGAGGTCCTTGCCCGGGTAGAAGCCGGGCGTGTCGACGAGCGTCACGCAGCGGGATGTTGAAGGCATCGCAGAAGGCGACGAACCGAGCGGCCTTCTGCGAGGCCGGGATGTCGAGCGTGCCGGCCAGGTTCATCGGCTGGTTGGCGACGATGCCGACCGGGCGTCCGCCGATGGTGGCGAAGGCGGTGACGACGTTGGCCGCCCAGCGGGCCCGCACCTCGAGTTGCACACCGTCGTCGACGATCGCCTCGATCACCTTGCGCACGTCGTAGCTGCCGGTCGACGACTCGGGGATCAGCTCGCCGGCCTCGGGGCACGGGCGGTCGACGGGGTCGCTCGAGCGGCCAGCGCGGCGGCGGTTCGTCGGCGTGGTCGGGGAGGTAGGCGAGCAGCTCCTCGATCAGTTGTCCGCCCGCCTCGCGGTCGGGCACGACGGCGACCGCCACCCCTGCGTGGCGTTCGAGGTTGGCCGGGCTGCCGAGCTCCTGCTTGGTGATGTCGATGCCGGTGAACTGGCGCACCATGACCGGGCCGTTGACGAAGGCGTAGGCGTTGCCGGTCATGACGACGAAGTCCATCAGTCCGAGCAGCAACGCCGGACCCGACACCGCCGGTCCGTCGACGATCGCGAACGTCGGAACGACGCCCGAGCAGCGTGGTGAGCTCGGTCGCCACACGTCCCCAACCGTGGAGCGCGGCCGACGCCCTCGCGGATGTCGGCGCCGGCGCTGCTGATCACGGCAACGAGCGGGATCCGTTCCTCGAGCGCCGTGCGGGCGGCGACCTCCCACGTGTTCGACTGGATCGTGGTGAGCGGTGCAGCCGGATCGACCGGGTGGAAGTCGACCCACGACGACGCGCCGATCACCGAGCAGTCGCACGCGGGCCGAGATCGGGGCAGGGACGCGAGCAAGCAGGTCGACGTCATCGATCGCCATCGGCACGTCGAGCGACGACTGACGACGATCGCTCTTACCGCTGGCAGCGGCAGCAGGTCGGTGCCGAGATGGACACCGGGCTGATCGTCGGCGTGCGTGCGCACGACCTCGACGAGCGTTCGCGCCACGGCCGAGGTCGCCGCGCTCGGCCCCGGCCGGCGACGTCGGACCCAGGCGACGACGCGGCGGGGAAGCTCGGGAACGAGGATCCGCCGGAAGTCGCCCTCGATCTGCTTGGGGGCCGCGGTCGCCGGCACGATCGCCGCTCCGTACCCGTCGAACGCCAGTGATGCCAGCAGACGCACGCCGTCGATCTCGGCCTGGGCGCGCAGCGTGACGTCGACGCTGCGCCGCTGCCCGATCGAGCACGCGCCGGAGGGCGGCGCCCTTCGGCGGCAGCAGGAGCGGCACGTCGTCGAGCTCGGTGAGCGACATCGAGCGTCGTTCGGCGAGCGGATGGGAGCTGTGCACGAGCAGCAGCAGGTCCTCGGCGAACAATGGTTCGACCTCGAGCTCGGGATCGTCGATCGGGAGGTGGATGATCGCCGCGTTGAGCTGCCCGGACAGCACGCCAGGCACGATCGTGGTGGTGCTGCCTTCGCTGACGATCGGGTGCACGCGTGGGTGGCGGGAGGCCACGGCGCCGAGCAGCTGAGGCATCAGCCAGCGGGCAGTGGTGCCGATCACCCCGATGCGGGCGTCGCCGGACACATCGTTGTCGAGCGAGGCGATGTCGGCCGCGATGTCGTCGATCTCGTGCAGGATCCGCCTGGCGCGTTCGACGACCCGTTCGCCCTCGTCGGTGAGTCCGCCGTTGGCGCGGTCGATCAGGACCACGCCCAGCTCGCGCTCGAGCTTGGCGACGTGCCCGGAGACGTTGGACTGGACGGTGAACAGGGCCCGAGCCGCCGATGAGAACGTCCCGTGATCGGCGACGGCCACGATCGCGGCCAACTGACGAACGTCCACGTAGCGGAGGCTAACCGGTGCAATCGGAAAAACAGATGCAAAGTATCATTCAGTTCTACTTGCCAGATGCACTCGTTCACGTGCATACTTTCACAAACAAGAACGAAGCGAGAAGACCCCCCATCTTCCGCTCGGAGGGATTCCCACCATCGGTCCCCCACCGACGGGATTCCCAGGTTGAGACGCCCCGATCCCCCATCGGGGCGTTTCCCGTTTTCGCCGCTCAGCCCCGATCTCGGACGATCTAGGCTGCCGCCCGTGGCCGCCACCAAGCAACGCGCGGGGGAGGCAACTGGCAGCCCGACCGGCGCGCCTTCGGGCGCCGCCTTCTTCGATCTCGATCGCACGTTGCTGCGCGGAGCGAGCGGTGAGGTGTTCTCCGACGCCATGCGTTCCGCCGGTCTGGTGAGCCGCACCATCCCGGGCGAGCGCTACATCTACGGCCTGTTCAACACCGTCGGCGAGACGCTGCCCTCGATGGCGCTGGCGCGCCAGGCCGTCAACTTCGCCAAGGGCCACTCGCGGGCATCCGTCCAGGAGGCGGCCGACAGCGTCGCCGACCGGTTGGTGGGCATGGTGCAGCCGTTCGCCCGATCCGTGTTCGAGATGCATCGCGCCGCGGGGCGGCCGCTGGTGCTCGCCACCACGACTCCGTACGACCTCGTCAAGCCGTTCGCCGACCGGCTCGAACTCGACGACGTGATCGCCACACGGTACGGGCTGGAGGACGACGGCGACACCTACGACGGCACGCTGGCCGGTCCCTTCGTCTGGTCGGCCGGCAAGCTGGAGGCCGTGCGCGAATGGGCCGAGGCCCACGGTGTCGACCTCGCCGCCAGCTGGTTCTACTCCGACAGCGTCTACGACACCCCGCTGATGTCCGTGATCGGCAACCCCGTGGTGGTCAACCCCGACCCGCGCATGGTGTTGATGGCGGCCGCGCGGCGCTGGCCGACGCTCAACCTCGATGTCTCGCCAGGCGTGGCCAAGGTGCCGCTCGTCGGGCTCGAGTTGCAACGCCTGGCGATGGCCATCACCCGCCCCTCGCTGGTGCCATGGGCCGACATTCGGATCTCGGGCACGGACAGGATTCCGACCGACGGTCCGGCGATCCTCGTCGGCAACCACCGCTCGTACTTCGATGCCACGGTGATGGCGATGGTCGTCGCCAAGACCGGACGCACCGTCCGGTTCCTCGGCAAGAAGGAGGTGTTCGACATCCCTGTCCTGGGCTCGATCGCCAAGGCGTTGGGCGGGATCCGCGTCGACCGTGGGACGGGATCGGAGGAGCCCCTCCAGGCTGCCGTCGAAGCGCTCCAGGGGGGCGAGTTGGTCGCGCTCATGCCGCAGGGCACGATCCCGCGCGGGCCGGCGTTCTTCGATCCGGAGCTGAAGGGCCGATGGGGAGCGGCGCGCCTGGCCCAGCTCACCGGCGCACCGGTGATCCCGATCGGGTTGTGGGGCACCGAGAAGGTCTGGCCGCGCAGTTCCCGGGTTCCCCAGATCCTCAACGTGCTCGACCCGCCCGAGGTCACGGCGTCGGTCGGCAAACGCGTCGAGCTGAAGTACAAGAGCCTCGACGCCGACACGAAACGGATCATGAAGGCGATCGTCAAGCAACTCCCGCCCGAGGCCAAGCTGCGTCGCCGTCCCCACCGACGAAGAGCTCGCCGCCACCTACCCCCGGCTACAAGGGGGACCCCGCCACCGAAACCACCCGCCGCCCCGGCACAGACTGGAGGGGAGCGCCGTCCGAGCGCGCAGCGACGTGGCGAAGCTCGGCGGGTCGGCAGGTGGGCGAGCGTCGAAGCGCAGGGAGACGGCGAGCTCGCGGTGGGGGGAGCACCCGTCCGAGTGCCGAGGACGTCGAGCTCGCGGGTCGGCCAGGTGGGCGAGCGTCGAAGCGCAGCGGAGACGGCGAGCTCGGCAGGTGGAGGGGAGCAGCTTGGCTGCGAGCCGAAACCCAAATGGAACTAGTCGTCGGTCGAGCCGTCGATCGACTCGCGGATGAGGTCGGCGTGGCCGCAGTGGCGTGCGTATTCCTCGATCATGTGGACGAGGATCCATCGCAGGGAGATCGTGCGGTCGCGTGACTCGACCGTGGCGTCGAGATCGAAGCTGTCGTCGATCGCCAACCGGCTGCGTTCGACGGCGGCGTCGAACAGCGCCAGCAGTTGCTCGGGCTCGTCGTCGGCTGCCGACTCGAAGTCCCAGTCGGGGGTTGCCTCCCAGTCGACCGTCGACCACGGCTCGCCCTCTTCTCCACCGAGCCAGACGCAGACGAACCAGTGGTTCTCGACCAGCGCCATGTGCTTGAGCAGGCCGCCGAGGGTGAGCGTCGAGGGCGGCAGGCTGGTCGCCAGTTGATCGGCCGACAGTCCAACTGCCTTGCGCGCCAGCACGGAGCGGAAGTAGTCGATGAAGGACACCAGCGTGTGTCGCTCGTCGACGGCGAAGGGTGGCTCGGGAGCGAGCTCGATGGGACCGATCACGGCGTTATCGGCTCCTGCCTCGTGACCTTTGTCATGTTCGATTGAAACCAGGGGAATACAGGGAATAACTCCTCGTGTCGATGAAGTTGCGACACTAATCTGAACCACTAGGAAGTGGGTTGAGTGATGAATGTCGCGGTACCGACGTCGAGCGCAGGCAACCGGCGCTCCGTCGCGTCGTGGTGGCGCAGCCGCTACGGAGCCCGCATGTTGCTCGAGATCCTGCTGTGCGGCGCGTTGCTCGTCGTCTACCGCGCGATCCGCACGTTCGCCAAGAACGACATGCGGACCGCGTTCGCCAATTCGAAGAACGTGATCGCGTTCGAGAGCTGGCTCGGGCTCCCGTTCGAGGACAACCTCCAGGGCTTCCTGCTCGACCACCCGACGTTGATCAGGATGCTCAACCACTACTACATCCTGTTCCACTTCCCGACCGCGATCGCGCTGCTGCTGTGGCTCTACCTGCGGCACCCCGACCGCTACCTCCCGTTCCGCAACCTGATGGCGGTCGTGACATTCGCGGCGCTCGTCATCCACCTGGTCTTCCCGCTCGCACCGCCGCGCATGATGACCGGCTTCGTCGACACGATCCGCGAGTTCGGCCCGAACATCTATCCCAAGAACATCCTCGACGGCGCGGCCAACCAGATCGCAGCGATGCCGTCGCTCCACTTCGGCTGGGCGCTGATCGCTGCCATCGCTGTGATCACCGTGCTCGACACCAAGTGGCGCTGGTTGGTGATCCTGCACCCGACGTTGATGGTGCTGTCGATCATCGCCACCGGCAACCACTGGTGGATCGACGCCGCCGCAGCAGCGGCGATCATCCTCGGCGTCGTCATGATCTCGCGGATGATCACGCTCTGGGCCGGCGACCGGCGCTGGTCGTGGACGGCGATGCGGTTCCAGACCAGCGAAGGCGTGGCCAAGCTCGAGGCGCTGGCCAACAGCACGCCGGCCGCCGAGGACGAGTCCGAGACCGACGGCTCAGACGACGAGGGGCGGACCCTCGAAACTGTCGATTGACGCGAACTCCGCCACGTCACGTCGGCTGAGCTTGGTCGGTTGATGCACCGGATGCCCCAGGAACACCACCGCCGCCAGCGCGTGGTGTGGTGGCAACTCGAGCAGGGGTGCCGCGGCCGGCTCGGCGCGTGAGAGGAACGTGGTCATCACGCCACCGAGCCCTCGCTGGCGGGCGGCGAGCAGCAGGTTCCAGCAGAACGGGTAGATCGACGCCCCGGGCACGATCGCAGCCCGGTCGAGCTCGGCATCGGTTGCGACGATTCGTCGCAGATCGGCGGCGATCGCCAGCACCACAGGGATCGTGTCGATCCGGTCGAGCAGTGCGTTGGCGGCGTGTTGCGGCTCGGGCGGCGGCGTGTAGTCGACCGTGTTGAAGGGCACGGAACCGGCCTGCGTGGCGGCGACGTACTCGTCCCACACCGGCTGCATCAGCGCTGCCAGTTGACGCCGCAGAGCGAGGTCCTTGACCAATGCCACCCTCCAGGGTTGGCGGTTGCCGCCCGACGGTGCGAAGCGGGCGTCGTCGAGCAGTGCCGCCACCTCCGAGTCGGAGACCGGTTCGGCCTCGAACTCGCGGATCGCCGCAGTGGTGCGGATCGCCTCGCCGAGTTCCATGTCGGTGGGTCAGGCGTTGCCGGCGGCGACCTTGGAGCGCACGATGTTGAGTGCCGATCCGGCTCGGAACCACTCGACCTGTTCGTCGCTGAAGGTGTGCTTGGCGTCGAAGTCGATGACGGTGCCGTCGGGCTTGACGATCTGGCAGTGGACGTCGCGTCCGGGGACCGGCGGCAGGTCGAGCACGTTGATGCGGTCGCTCTCGCCGATCTGGTCGTAGGTGTCGGGATCGGCGAACGTGAGTGGCACGAGCCCTTGCTTCTTGGCGTTGGTCTCGTGGATGCGAGCGAACGAGCGAGCGAGGATCACGACGCCGTTGCGGAACCTCGGCTCCATCGCCGCGTGCTCCCGCGAGGAACCCTCGCCGTAGTTGCGGTCGCCGATCGCCACCCATCGGATGCCTGCCTCGTGGTAGCGCTTGGCGATCTCGGGATAGGCGCGCGTCTCGCCGTCGGTGATGTCGAGGCCGGTGCCCGCCTCGCCGGTGAAGGCGTTGACGGCGCCGGCGAACAGGTTGCCCGAGATGTTCTCGAGGTGGCCGCGGTACTTGAGCCACGGCCCGGCGGCGGAGATGTGATCGGTGGTGCACTTGCCCTGCGCCTTCATCAGGACTGGCAGGCCGATGTAGTCGTTGCCGTCCCACGCCGCGAACGGCTCGAGCAGTTGCAGCCGGTCGCTGGTGGGGCTGACGATCACCTCGACGTCGCTCGGATCGTCCGGCGGAGGCGTGAAGGTGTCGACGCCCGGGTCGTATCCGGCGTCGGGGAGGATCTCGCCGACGGGAGGATCGAGCTTGACCTCGGTGCCGTCGGGCGCGGTGATCGTGTCGGTGGTGGGGTCGAAGTCGAGCCGGCCGGCGAGGGCGATCGCGATCACCGTGTCGGGCGAGGTGACGAACGACAACGTGTTCGACGAGCCGTCGTTGCGCTTCGGGAAGTTGCGGTTGTACGAGTTGACGATCGTGTTCGGCTGGCCCGTGATCGATTCGGGTCGCGACCACTGCCCGATGCACGGGCCGCAGGCGTTCGCCAGAACCGTCGCCCCGACCGCTTCGAGGTCGGCCAGCAGACCGTCGCGCTCGATCGTCGCCCGGATCTGCTCGGAGCCCGGCGTGACCAGCAACTCGGTCTTGGCGGTGAGGCCTCTCGCCGCGGCCTGCCGGGCGATCGACGCCACGCGGGTGATGTCCTCGTACGACGAGTTGGTGCACGAGCCGATCAGGGTCGAGCTGACCTCGAGTGGCCAGCCGTTCTCGCGCGCCTGGGCGCCGACGCCGTCGGCGCCGACGCGGTGGGCGCGATCGGGGGAGTGGGGGCCGTTGATCATCGGCTTGAGCTGGTCGAGGTCGATCTCGATCAGCTGGTCGTAGAGGGCGTCGTCATCGGGCCGAAGATCGCCGGCGACCTTGTCGGCGGCATCGGCGATCGCCTCGCGTCCGGTGGCCTTGAGATAGGCCGACATGTTGGCGTCGTAGCCGAAGATCGACGTGGTGGCGCCGATCTCGGCGCCCATGTTGCAGATCGTCGCCTTGCCGGTGGCCGAGATCGAGTCGGCGCCGGGTCCGAAGTACTCGATGATGGCGCCCGTGCCGCCTTCGACCGTGAGCAGCCTGGCGACCTCGAGGATCACGTCCTTGGGCGAGCTCCAACCGGAGATCGCGCCCGGTGAGCTTGACCCCGATCACCTTCGGCCAGCGGACGTTCCACGGGAACCCGGTCATGACGTCGACGGCATCGGCGCCACCGACACCGATCGCGACCATGCCGAGCCCGCCGGCGTTGGGAGTGTGGCTGTCGGTGCCGATCATCATCCCGCCGGGGAAGGCGTAGTTCTCGAGCACGACCTGGTGGATGATCCCCGAGCCCGGTCCCCAGAAGCCGAGTTGGTACTTGGCGGAAACGCTCTTGAGGAACTCGTACACCTCGCGGTTGGTGTCGATCGCCACGCCGAGGTCGATCTGGGCGCCGACCTTGGCCTGGATCAGGTGGTCGCAGTGCACGGTCGAGGGCACGGCGGCCTCGGGCAGGCCGGCGGTCATGAACTGCAGCAGCGCCATCTGGGCGGTGGCGTCCTGCATCGCCACCCGGTCGGGGTTGAAGTCGGCGTAGCTGGCGCCCCGCTCCATCTCCTGGCCCTCCGGGTCGACGAGGTGGTTGACGAGCACCTTCTCGGAGAGCGTCAGTGGCCGGCCCAGGCGACGTCGTCCGAGCGCGGCCCGATCGGGCAGGCGCGAGTAGACGGCTTCGACGAGTTCGACAGGGGTGCTGGCGCTGACACTCATGTAGACAACTATAATACAAGTTCGGTGAATCCGGCAAAGCCGACGAGCAGGATCGAGACAGGGACGACCATGACAACACGTCGAACGCGGCGGGCGGAGCCGTGAGGAGCATTCGGTACCAGGCGATCGCCGACGAGCTCCGCCAGCGCGTGCGCGCCGCGCCACCCGGAACGGTGTTGCCGAGCGAGGCCGAACTGTCGGCCGAGTTCGAGGCCAGCCGGGTCACGGTGCGCCGCGCGCTCGAGCTCGTGCGCGACGAAGGGTTGATCGCCGCCCGCCAGGGCTTCGGATGGTTCGTCGCCACCGAGCCGGTCCGGCAACGCCTCGAGCGGCTGTTGACGATCGAGTCGCAGCTCGAGACCTCGGGGCGCGATGCCGTTCGACGCGTGGTCGATTTCGCCTTCGTGGCGCCACCGGCGCACGTCGCCGACGAGCTCGGCGTCGACCGTGTGCTGCGCGTCAAGCGCATCAGCCTCGCCGACGGCGAGCCGTTCGCGGTCGTCACGGTGTGGTGCCCGGCCGAGCTCGGTCAGCACCTGTCGATGGCCGACGTCGAACAGCGACCGTTCTACGAGTTGCTCGCGATCGAGTTGCGGGGGGCGACGCAGACGATCGGTGCCGACCTCGCCGAGCCAGGCGATGCGGAGCTGCTCGCCGTGCCGGTGGGCTCACCGATCCTCAAATGCCGTCGCGTCACCACCGACACGGGCGGACGCCCGGTGCTGATGAGCGAGCACCTGTTTCCAGCCCATCGAACGGAGTTCGTCGTCGACCTGCCCAACGACCCGCCCTCGGCGATCCCGACCGGGCTGCGGCTCGTCGACGGAGCGTGATCAGCCGCCCTCCACCGCGATCACGAGGATCAGGAAGCCGAGCAGGAACACCACCTGAACGATCATGATCACCGTGGCGACGATCCCGCACACCCAACCGGCGGTGACCGTCCCGCGATTGGTCCACATCACGGTCGGTTGAGCATCCATCTCTCGCCGTACCCGGTTGCCCTTGGCCCAGGCGATCGGTCCGAGGATCCCGCAGACCATGACACCGAGGATGCCGAGCACCAGCACGGTGGTGCCGTCGGGATGCTCGCGGTACCGACGCGGGTCGTACCGCGTTCCGTACGGCGATGGGGCGCCGATCGGTCGTCCGTCACCGCCGAAGGGAGGCGGCGGCAGCGGCGGTGGGGCACTGCTCACGGTGACCCGACGACGTGTCGATGAGTGCGATCAGCTGCCGGCAGCGAGGGCGATGATGACGAACACCACGCCGAGTGCCAAGAGCCCGGTGGCGATCATGCCGCAGATGCGGCCACCCGTGACCGATCCACGATTGGTCCAGTGGACCTCTGGGTGGGCGTCCATCTCACGCTTCGCAGTGTTGCCCTTGGCCCACGCGATCGGGCCGAGAATGCCGCAGATGACGAGACTCAGGATGCCGAGCACCAACACCGTCGTGCCGGCCGGGTGCTCGCGCACCGACGCACCCGCCGCCGATCCACCGAACGGGTCGATGCCGCCCGGCGGGGGCGGCGGCGGCGGAGGAGGTGGGGGCGGCGGTGGAACGTTGCTCACTCCCACGTTCTAGCCGATGCGCCGAACCCGACCGATCACCACGCGTCCCAGTGCGTCACTGCCGCGGCGGGGAGTCGCTTGGCCGGTTGGAAGTCCGTGCCCTTGGTGTATGCGATCGGGAACAGACCCGCCTGACTGAACTCGTCGTGCGGGATGCCGAGCAACTCGGCGACGCGCTGCTCGCCGCCGTTGGGGAGATGCAGGGTGGTCCACGCCGAGCCGAGGCCGCGCTCGCGCAGCGCGAGCATGAAGCTCCACACGGCGGGCAGCAGCGATCCCCAGAACGAGGCGCCCCCGCCGCTGCTGTCGGCCGGCTTCCCGGCGAGGCACGGCACCAGCAACACCGGGACCCGATGGAATTCCTCCGAGAGGTAGTCGGCCGAGTCGACCACGCGTGTGCTCCGGTCGGCACGCGGATCGCCGGCCTCGTAGCTCGGCCGAGGCATCTGGCGATAGAGCTGGAAGTTGGCGTGGTAGATGTCGCGGATCTCGCGCTTCTTGGCCTCGTCGGTGACGAACACCCACTGCCAGCCCTGACTGTTGGATCCGGTCGGCGCCTGGAGGGCGATGTCGAGGCACTCCATCAGCAGCTCGCGCTCGACCGGGCGCTCGAAGTCGAGGCGCTTGCGCACGGCGCGTGTGGTGGTGAGCAATTCGTCTGCGGAGAGGTTCAATCGCATCCAGTGAGTCTCCCAGCCGCGGCGAGGCTGAACGCATGCAAGCGGATCGTGAGTTGGTGCTGCGGCCGGTCGTCGAGGGCGACTACGAGCACGTGATCGAACGCCTCGACGAGTGGTGGGGCGGCGGGCGTGCAGATGACGCCGATGTTGCCGCGGTTGTTCTTCGTTCATTTCGCCACGACGACCGCCATCGTCTCCGCGCCCGGCGGACCACCCGTGGGCTTCCTGTGCGGGTTCCGGTCCACGACCGACCCGACCGTTGCCTACATCCACTTCGTGGGCGTCGACCCCGACGTGCGCGGCGAGGGCGTCGGCCGGATGATGTACGAATGGTTCTTCCAACGCGTCGGCCTCGCTCGGGTGCACGACCGTGCAGTGCGTCACGTCACCGCTCAACACGGGCTCGCGGGCGTTCCACGCTGCGATGGGGTTCGGTGAGACGATCGTCGACGACTACGACGGGCGGGGCGAGGCGCGAGTGACGTTCCGCAAGCGGCTCACCCCGTCCGACCCACCCGATCCATCGGCCTACGCCGAGGCCAACATGGCGTTCTGGAACAGTGTGGTCGACGCCCACGCCAACTCTCCCGACTACGCGCTCGCAACGATTCCGCGACGATCGCGGGCACCTGTCAGACGTCGTTCGGTTCGACCAACCGCGGCTGGGTGCGATCGGCGGACTGCGCGGCATCCACCTGCAGTGCCACATCGGCACCGACACCGTGTCGCTCGCCAGACTGGGAGCCACCATGACCGGCCTCGACCTGTCCGGCCCGGCGTTGCATGTCGCAGCCGGTCTGGCTCGCGACGCAGGCGTCGATGTCAGGTTCGTCGAGGCTCACACGTACGACGCGTTCGACGTGTCGTCGAGCCCGAGTCGTTCGACCTCGTCTACACGGGGATCGGCGCCCTCAACTGGTTGCCGAGCATTCGCACATGGGCGGCGGTGGTGGCCGGCTTGCTCGCGCCGGGCGGGCGGCTCTTCATCCGCGAGGGGCATCCGATGCTGTGCTCGCTTGCCGAGGCCCGCCCGGATGGGCTGCTGGCGGTGGAGTATCCGTACTTCGAGACCGCGGGACAGGCCCTCGGTGGCGTCGGCACGTATGCCGAGACCGACCAGGACCTCGGTTTCGCATGGACGATCGAGTTCAACCACGGTCTGGCCGAGATCATGACCGCGCTCGTCGACGAGGGGATGACGATCACGTCGTTCGAGGAACACGACTCGATCCCGTGGGTCGCGTTCGAAGGACAGATGGACCCGATCGGCGGCGGCGAGTACCGCCTCTCGGATCGCCCCGAACGGTTGCCGCACAGCTACACGCTGCAGGCCCGCAAGGCGGCGTCGGATCCGGCGCGTTGACAGACCGTCCCTCGCCAGATGCGAGACTTCGGAGATGTCCGATCGAGTGCTCGTCGCCATCACCGACGGTGTCGCCGACGTGCGGTTCAACCGACCACACAAGCGCAACGCACTCGACGCCGAGCAGTTCGTGGCGATCGCCGAAGCAGGCGAACGTCTGATCACCGAGCCAGGCCTGCGAGCGGTCGTGGTGTCTGGTGCCGGCGGGTCGTTCTGCGCCGGTCTCGATTTCGCCTTCTTCGGCCAGATGGCAGGTGGTGAGGGCACCGGTGCCGACGACCGGCGCGGCAATCCGGGGACGCTCACGGAGCGCGGCCTGACCCATCTCGCACAGCAGACCTGTTGGGTGTGGCAGGAGATACCGGTCCCGGTGATCGCCGCTCTGCACGGGCACGCGCTGGGCGGTGGGATGCAGATCGCGCTCGGGTCCGACATCCGCATCGCCCACCCGGACACCAAGTTGTCGGTCCGTGAGCTGCACTGGGGCATCACCCCGGACATGACGGGGACGTTCGTGCTGAGCCGGCTGGTTCGCACCGATGTCGCCCGCGAGCTCACGTACACGGCGAGGGTGTTCGACGCCCGCGAGGGATACGAGCTCGGGGTCGTGACGCGGCTCAGCGAATCCCCGTATGACGATGCGGTAGCCCTCGCCCGTCAGATCGCCGAGCGCAATCCGGACGGGGTCCGCGGCGCCAAGGCGCTCTTCAACCGCATGTTCACCGAGGGAGCGGCCGAGCAGTTCGCCGAGGAGCGACGTGTGATCTCGAGCTTGATCGGGACGCCCAACCAGGTCGAGGCGGTCACCGCCAACCTCGAGAACCGAAGCCCGCTGTTCTCGGACACCTGAACCCGGATGGGTGATCGCCGAATCGCACGGTTGATGATCCCGGGTCACTCGCCTGGGTCGGTGATCGTCGACGGCGATGGATGGTTGCCGTCGATCGAGTTCGAGCTCGACGAGGGCGAGATGACGGTGGCCGCCCTCGGGCGAGCGCTGGCCTCGACGCTCGGCTTCGACGAGCCGATCATCGACTGTCTCATCGACCAGACCGAGTCGGTCGACCCCGATGCGCCCGTGGCGATCCTCGTCGAGCTCGCTCGACTCGACCTCGCGCCATCACCGGACGGGTGGACGTCGGTCCCTGCCGACCGGTGCCCGGTGTCGATCGAACCTGCTCTGGCCGAACGCCTGCGCGGCTGGCTGGACGAACGCAGCGGTCGCACCGGGCCCGACCCGCTTCGCCCCGACTGGGCGCGACCCGGTTGGTACGCCTCGGCCAGGAAATGGATCGAGCAGTCGTTGGCGGAGTGCGGGCTGCCGCAGCCGATCGCCGTCGTCCAGTTCCGTCAGTGGGGCATATCGGCGGTGATGCGGGTCGACACCCCTGGACGGGCGCTACTGGTTCAAGGCGGTGTTCGAGCAGTTCCGCAGGGAGGCTGCGGTCACGGAGTTCCTCGACCGCGAGCTGCCCGGGCTCGTCACCGGCGTTGTCGCGATCGACGCCGATCGCGGTTGGCTGTTGCTCCACGATCTCGGCTCGGGGTCGATGGTGGCCGACGCCGCCGACCATCGTCGAGCGTTCGCTCACCTCGCCCGCGCCCAGCGCACGTTCGCCGGTCGCGAGTCGGACCTGCTCGCCGCCGGATGCGAGCCGCGGCCGCTCGGGGTGCTTCCTGTCGACTTCGCACGAGCGGTCGCCGATCCCCGGCTGCGACCGTGGCTCGATGTGCCGCCGCAGCGTGCCGGGCAACTCGTGCGTTGGCTCGAACAGGCGGTCGCACGCGTCGAGGCGATCGACACGCCCGACGTGCTCGTGCACGGCGACTTCCACCCAGGCAACGTGGCAGCCGCCGGCGATCGGAGGATCATCTTCGACTGGTCCGACGCCGCGATCTCGAAGCCGTTCGTCGACGTGGTGACGTGGCGCTGGTGGTTGATCGGCGACCCGCCCGCAATCGACTCGCTGTGGCGCTCGTTCTTCGACGAGTGGTCGTCCACCCATCCGGTGGCCGACTGGGAGGCCCATCGCACGGACATGGAAGGTCTGGCGGGGGCGTATCACGTCGTCAGCTATGCAGGCATCGTCGCCGGCCTCGAGCCTCCCCGACGCGTGGAGCACGCCAACGGCCTCGCCGAGTTCTTCGCCTTGCTCGACTCGAGCGTGCCGACCTGAGCAGTCAGACGCAGGTAGCGGCGTCGGCCAGGCCGCGCCCGCAGATGTCCCATGCGTACGCCCGGTGCACGGTCGCCGGGAGGTCGGGGGTGGCGGTGGTGATCCAGGCCGCCCACGTCGTCGACGTGACGGAGTCGTCCATTGCCGGGACCTCGACGATCAGCAAGCTGTAGCGATCGAAGCTGACACCGTCGTGCCGCGTCATCGACGGGGCGACCTCGGCGTCGGACTGCGTCGAGCCCGGCCACGATGGCCTCGGTGATGGCATCGATGTCTGCAGCTTCACCGGACTCGTTGGCGCCGGCACCCTCGGCCATTGCCGTCACCTCGGCGGTGGCATCGCGCACGTTGACGAACTGATCCTGGGCGGCGATCAGGTCGGGCGAGGGGATCGGCGACGCGGCGTCGAACAGCTCGGTGCCCACCTTGAACCGCTCGCACTCGACGGCCATCCCGTCGCACCCCATCGACGTGCCGCTCGACACGGTGTTCCATCCCTCGTCACCGCGCGCGACCAGAACCCCGCCGCCGTCGCCCGATCCGGGCTGCATGTACACGCCGCTGTAGGTCAGCACCGCCAGATCGTCGGCGCAGGCGAGGTTCGTGACCGCGACCGGGTGCACGAGATCGATCGCGGCCACGAGCGTCACGAGCGGTTCGACGCAGCCGCTCGTGGTGACCGCCCACGTGGACGGCTGCTGAGCGAACGTCACGTCGCCGGGCTCGGCCCCGACGTCGACCACCCACGGATCGTCGCCGTCGACCACGGCGAACGTGCTGCTGTCGCCTGGCAACGCGCACCACTCGGTCCACGTGGTCGCGCCGTCGTGCCCGACCGCCACGCAGCGCAGCGAGAAGTCGCCATCGACGCTCACACCGTCGTAGACCACGAGGCCGTCGGCCTCGCCCACGCGTTCGAGGACGAACGGGTTGGTGAGCACCGGTGAGACGACCTCGAGCGTCGCCCCCGACAGGGGGACGGTCGGCGCGACGGTGGTCGAGATCGCCGGCGGGAGCGTGTTGACCGGCCCGGTCGTCGACACCGTCGTGGTGCCCGTCGCCGACGGTGGTGTCGTCGTCACCACCAACTCGGTCGTGGTCTGTGGGGTCGACAACGTGCTCGGCGGCGGGTCGTCGTCGCCGCAGCCTGTGACCGCCACCATGATCGCCCCGGCAACCATGAGCCCAGGCGCGACGCGACGGGCGGCTGAACGGGGATCCGGCATCGTGACAGTTGAGCACGAACGATTCGGTCAATGCATTTTCAATTGTCGCCGACGACCTCGTAAGATTCAGGACAACTTCGGGCCAACGTCGTCCCGGCCTCCACATTGTCCGTCCCCTAGTGGAAGTACCGATGCAGACGTACCCAATTGCTTCGGGTCTGTACGACCCGCGTTTCGAGCACGACTCGTGCGGGGTGTCGTTCGTCGCCCACATGCGTGGCGAAGCCTCCAACGAGCTCGTCCGGATCGGGCTGTCGGCCCTGACCAACCTCGAACACCGAGGTGCCACCGGGGCCGAGGCCGACACCGGCGACGGAGCCGGGATCCTGATCCAGATCCCCGACCGGCTGTTGCGCGAAACAGTCGACTTCGAGCTCCCACCCGCCGGCAGCTACGCCGTCGGCATCGCCTTCCTGCCGGCCGACGAGGGCCATCGCGACAAGGCCCAGGACATGATCGAGACGATCGTCGTCGATTCCGGGCTCACCCTGCTCGGCTGGCGCCAACTCCCGATCCGTCCCGACTGCCTCGGCAAGACCGCCCGGGCGGCGATGCCGGCGTTCCGGCAGCTGTTCGTGGCGTCGCCGAGCGGGGCGTCGGGGATCGCCCTCGATCGTCTGACGTTCGTCGCCCGCAAGCGGATCGAGCACGAGTTGCCCGGCGAGCTCAGGACGTACTTCTCGTCGCTGTCGGCGCGCACGATCGTCTACAAGGGGATGTTCACGACGCCCCAGCTCGGCCAGTTCTACCCCGATCTCACCGACCCGCGCGTCGAGAGCGCGTTGCTGCTGGTGCACTCGCGGTTCTCCACCAACACATTCCCCTCGTGGCCGCTCGCCCACCCGTACCGGTACATCGCCCACAACGGTGAGATCAACACGGTGCAGGGCAACCAGAACTGGATGCGTGCACGCGAGGCGATGGCGGCCAGTGATGCGCTGCCCGACCTCGACAAGGCCTTCCCGATCTGCACCGAAGGTGCATCCGACACAGCCCGCTTCGACGAGGTGCTCGAGCTCCTGCACCTGGCGGGTAGGCCCTTGCACCACGCGATCCTGATGATGATCCCGGAGGCGTGGGAGAACAACGCCGAGATGGACTCCGACCGGAGGGCGTTCTACCAGTTCCACGCCAGCGTGATGGAGCCCTGGGACGGCCCGGCGAGCGTCACGTTCACCGACGGCACCGTGATCGGCGCCGTGCTCGACCGCAACGGGCTGCGCCCGAGCCGCTACTGGGTCACCGACGACGACCTGGTGATCATGGCCTCCGAGGTGGGCGTGCTCGACGTCGATCCCGCCAAGGTCGTCAGCAAGGGCCGCCTGCAACCGGGGCGGATGTTCCTGATCGACACCAACGAGGGCCGGATCGTCGACGACGAGGAGATCAAGAACCAACTCGCCGCCGAGCACCCGTACGCCGAGTGGCTGCGCGACGGCATGGCGCAACTGTCCGACCTGCCCGAACGCGAGCACGTCGTGTTCAGCCACGACAGCGTGCTGCGACGCCAGCAGATGTTCGGGTACACCCACGAGGAGCTCAAGATCATCGTCGCCCCGATGGCGAAGGCGGGGGTCGAGCCGATCGGATCGATGGGCACCGACACCCCGATCGCCGTCTTGTCGAAGCGTCCCCGGCTCCTGTTCGACTACTTCCAGCAGCTGTTCGCACAGGTCACCAACCCGCCTCTCGACGCCATCCGGGAAGAGGTCGTGACCGCCGTCTCGTCCACGATCGGCCCCGAGTCGAACCTGCTCGTGCCTGGCCCCGACAGCTGTCGCCAGCTGGCACTGCCGTTCCCGATCCTCGACAACGACGAGCTCGCCAAGATCATCCACGCCAACGACGACGGCCAGTTCCCGGGCTTGGAAGCACACGTCGTGCGCGGGTTGTACCGCGTCGCCGGTGGCGGCCAGGCGTTGCGCCAGTCGCTCGACCGGATCGCATTCGAGGTCTCCGAGGCGATCGAGCGCGGGGCGCGGGTGATCGTGCTGTCCGATCGCAACGCCGACTCGGTCGACGGTCCGATCCCGTCGCTGCTGCTCACGGCGGCGGTGCACCACCACCTGGTGCGCACCAAGCAGCGCACGCAGGTCGGCCTGGTGGTCGAGTGCGGCGACGCCCGTGAGGTCCATCACATGGCGTTGCTGATCGGGTACGGGGCCGGCGCGATCAACCCGTATCTCGCCTTCGAGTCGATCGAGGACCTGATCGCCGAGGAGATGCACGGGCTGGCCGGGATCGATCCGCACAAGGCGGTCAAGAACTACATCAAGGCCTGCGGCAAGGGTGTGCTCAAGGTGATGTCGAAGATGGGCGTCTCCACCGTCGCCTCGTACACCGGCGCCCAGATCTTCGAGGCGATCGGCCTCGGCGACGAGCTCGTCGAGCGCTACTTCACCGGCACCGTGAGCAGGATCGGCGGGATCGACCTCGATGGCATCGCCTCGGCGGTCGCCGTGCGCCACGCCGTCGCCAACCCGCGGCGCCCGGAGGAGCGGGCTCACCGCAAGCTCGAGCTCGGCGGCGAGTACCAGTGGCGCCGCGAGGGCGAGTACCACCTGTTCAACCCGGAGACGGTGTTCAAGCTCCAACATGCCACCCGGGCCAAGCGCTACGACATCTTCAAGGAGTACAGCAGCAAGGTCGACGACCAGTCGCGCAACCTGGCGACGCTGCGCGGGCTGTTCCGCTTCCGCGACGACCGCCAGCCGATCGACATCGACGAGGTCGAAGCGGTGAGCGAGATCGTTCGCCGGTTCTCGACCGGTGCGATGTCGTACGGATCGATCTCGGCCGAGGCGCACGAGACGCTGGCGATCGCGATGAACCGGCTCGGCGCCAAGTCGAACACCGGTGAGGGCGGCGAGGACGCCGACCGGTTGCACGACCCCGACCGCCGATCGGCGATCAAGCAGGTGGCCTCCGGCCGCTTCGGGGTCACGTCCGAGTACCTGACCAACGCCGCCGACCTGCAGATCAAGATGGCCCAGGGGGCCAAGCCCGGCGAGGGTGGCCAGCTCCCCGGGCACAAGGTCTATCCGTGGATCGCCAAGACCCGATATTCGACGCCCGGCGTCGGGCTGATCAGCCCACCGCCGCACCACGACATCTACTCGATCGAGGATCTCAAGCAGCTGATCCACGACCTCAAGAACTCCAATCCGTCGGCACGTGTGCACGTCAAGCTGGTCGCCGAGACCGGCGTCGGCACCGTGGCGGCCGGAGTGTCGAAGGCCAAGGCCGATGTCGTGCTGATCTCCGGCCACGACGGCGGCACCGGGGCCTCGCCGCTGACGTCGCTCAAGCACGCCGGCGGCCCGTGGGAGCTCGGTCTCGCCGAGACCCAGCAGACGCTCGTGCTCAACGGCTTGCGCGACCGGATCGTCGTGCAGACCGACGGTCAGCTCAAGACCGGTCGCGACGTCGTGATCGCGGCCCTGCTCGGCGCCGAGGAGTTCGGATTCGCCACGGCGCCACTGGTCGTGTCGGGTTGCGTG
The DNA here is from genome assembly GCA_963850755.1 of Ilumatobacteraceae bacterium. Lineage (GTDB taxonomy): Bacteria > Actinomycetota > Acidimicrobiia > Acidimicrobiales > Ilumatobacteraceae > Ilumatobacter. The sequence continues at coordinate 118,310 of CAWKMO010000012.1, forward strand.
ATGATGCGGGTCTGCCATCTCGACACGTGTCCCGTCGGCGTGGCGACGCAGAATCCGGAGCTGCGCAAGCGGTTCAGCGGCACACCCGAGTTCGTCATCAACTTCTTCGAGTTCATCGCCGAGGAGGTGCGCGAGCTGATGGCTCAGCTCGGATTCCGCACGATGCTGGAGATGGTCGGACACGTCGAGGCGCTCGACGTGCAGCCGGCGATCGACCACTGGAAGACGCACGGGCTCGACATCACACCGATCCTGGCGGCGCCGATCAACAACTACGAGCAGACGCTCCACCAGTCGGTGCCGCAGGACCACGGGCTCGACCGTGCGCTCGATCAGGAGTTGATCCGGCTCGCCCAGCCGGCGATCGTCGACGCCCAACCGGTGGTGATCGATCTGCCGATCCGCAACGTCAATCGCACGGTCGGAACGTTGCTCGGGCACGAGGTCACCAAGCGCTGGAAGGGTGAGGGACTCCCGGACGGCACGATCGACATCTCGTTCCGTGGCTCGGCGGGGCAGAGCTTCGGGGCGTTCGTCCCGCGCGGGATCACGCTGCGGCTCGAGGGTGACGCCAACGACTACCTCGGAAAGGGCTTGTCCGGAGGCCGGCTGATCGTGCGTCCTCCGCTCGACTCGCCGTTCGTCGCCGAGGATCAGGTGATCGCCGGCAACGTGATCGGGTACGGCGCGACGGCAGGCGAGATCTTCCTGCGCGGCATCGTCGGCGAGCGCTTCTGTGTGCGCAACTCGGGTGCCACCGCGGTGGTCGAGGGGGTCGGTGACCATGGTTGCGAGTACATGACCGGTGGCAGGGTCGTCGTGCTGGGTGACACCGGTCGCAACTTCGGTGCCGGCATGTCGGGCGGCATCGCCTACGTGTACGACCCCGACGGCGACTTCGACCGCAAGGTCAACCGGGAGATGGTCGAGGTCGAGCAGCTCGACGAGGCCGACCGCCAGTTCGTCCGTGACACGATCGAGCGTCACCACGGCTACACCGACTCGGCCGTCGCCAAGCGCATGCTCGCCAGTTGGAGCGTCGCCGTCAGCCGGTTCCGCAAGGTCATGCCCACCGACTACAAGCGGGTCCTCACGGTCATGAAGGAATCAGCCGCCGCCGGCCTCGACGAAGAACAGACCGTCGCCAAGGTGATGGAGGCCGCGCGCGGATGAGCACCCGTACGACGAACGTGCTGTGGAGCGCCGAGGAAAGCGCGAGCGACGAGGCGCACCCGAGTGAGGAGAACTGCAAGGCCGACGAACGAGGGCATCGGCATGGGTGAGACGACTGGCTTCCTGCAGTGGGACCGGGAGCTGCCTCAGTACCGGCCGGTGCCGGTGCGGCTGCGCGACTGGAAGGAGGTCTACGAGGACTTCCCGCAGGACAAGCTCCAGACGCAGGCCGGGCGTTGCATGGACTGCGGCATCCCGTTCTGCAACAACGGATGCCCGCTCGGCAACCTGATCCCCGACTGGAACGACCTCGTCTACCGCGGGCACTGGCAGGACGCCATCGATCGCTTGCACGCCACCAACAACTTCCCCGAGTTCACCGGACGCCTGTGCCCGGCGCCTTGTGAGTCGGCGTGCGTGCTCGGCATCAACCAGCCGCCCGTCACGATCAAGCAGGTCGAGGTCGAGATCATCGACATGGCCTTCGACGAGGGTTGGGTCGCGCCGCACCGGCCGACGGTCAAGACCGGCAAGCGTGTCGCCGTCGTCGGATCGGGTCCGGCCGGGCTCGCCGCCGCCCAGCAACTGACGCGTGCCGGCCACGACGTGGTCGTGCTCGAGCGGGCCGACCGGATCGGCGGCCTGCTCCGGTACGGCATCCCCGAGTTCAAGATGGAGAAGCGCCACATCGACCGGCGGCTCGAGCAGATGGAGGCCGAGGGCACCGAGTTCCGCACCAACGCCGTCGTCGGCCAGAACGTCGACGTCGACCGTGCTGCAGGCTTCGTACGACGCGATCGTGCTCGCCTGCGGTGCCACCGCGTGGCGCGACCTTCCGGTTCCCGGGCGCGAACTGGGCAACATCCATCAGGCGATGGAGTACCTGCCGTGGTCGAACCGTGTCCAGCTCGGCGACATCGACGCCTCGCCGATCGACGTCAACGGCAAGCACGTGGTGATCATCGGCGGCGGCGACACCGGTGCCGACTGTCTCGGCACCGCCCATCGCCAGGGGGCGGCGTCGGTCACCCAGCTCGAGATCCTGCCCCGCCCGCCGGACGAGCGGGCCGGATCGAACCCGTGGCCGCAGTTCGCCTTCACCTACAAGGTCACCTCGGCGCATGCCGAGGGTGGCGACCGGATCTACTCGGTCAACACCGAGCGCTTCCTCGACGACGGCCAGGGCAACGTGCGTGCGCTGCTGATCCACGAGGTCGAGATCGGTCGACGGCAAGTTCGTCAAGGTCGAGGGGACCGACCGCGAGCTGCCGGCCGACTACGTGCTGCTGGCGATGGGCTTCGTCGGGCCCGAACGGGGCTCGTGGCTCGACTCGCTCGGCGTCGACTTCGACGGGCGCGGCAACCTCGCCCGCGACGACGAACTTCATGTCCAACGTTCCGGGCGTGTTCGTCGCCGGCGACATGGGCCGCGGCCAGAGCCTGATCGTGTGGGCGATCGCCGAGGGTCGCTCCGCTGCCGCAGGGGCGGACCGCTACCTGATGGGTGAGACGAAGCTGCCGGAACCGATCGAGCCGGGGACGCGGCCACTGATGTAGCCGGTCGAGATGTGACACGGGTGACGTCCGTGACACGATCGGCGGACCTACGCTGTGGACCCATGGCAATTCCGCCGCGCCTGTACGTCTACCTCACACTCGGCGTCGTTCCAGTGCTGTTCGCCTCGGGCTGCGGCGAGGACGCCACCGGTGCGCGTACGACGCTCGAGACCGTCCAGAACACCAGCTACGTGGTCGAGGACCCGGTCACCACCACCACGACCACGACCCTGGCTCCCACCACACCGGGCGGCCAGGTCTCGCCCGGCGAGCAGACGTACACCGTCGTGGCCGGCGACTCCGTGTACAAGATCGCCGATCTGCACGGTGTGGCGCCCGACGTGTTGGCCAACTACAACTCGTGGCCGGAGGGTGTGCAACACCCGCTGCTGGTCGGTGACGTCGTCAAGATCCCGCCCGAGTCGCTGGTGCCCGACCCGTCGGGAGCGACCAGCGATGCGCCCGACGACACCGGTGACGATGCCACGTCGACCGAGACCACCGAAGCGTCCGGCGCCGGCTGCTCGCACACGATCGTCGAGGGCGACAACCCGACCGCGCGTCGCCGACAAGTACGGCATCACGGTCGAAGAGTTGCAGGCGGCCAACGCCAGCAACCCGGTCTGGAACACCTTCCTGATCGGCTCCCAATCGTCCATCCCCGCCAACGGCGAGTGCTGACGCATTCGGGCTCGGTCGCAGCGAGCTGCTCCAGCTCGGAGCGACGTGAGCAGCTGTGCTGCGATCCGGAGCCCTAACCGAGGTCAGGCCAGCGGCGCTTCTGTCGGCGTCTCAGGCCGGCGGCGCCGAGCTTGCGGCGTTCGCCGAGCTCCCACTGGCGGCGCCAGCCGTTGTACTCGGGGCCGGTGAGCGACGGGCTGGCGCCGCGAGCGGCGCGCTCGGGTCGCGGTCCAGTAGTCGGTGAGGGCTTCGTCGCCGAGCCGCGTCACGGCGGCCTCGATCCGGGCGTTGTAGCGGCGCGTGTTCTCGTCGTCGACCGGCCACAGCGGCGCGCCGAACACGACCTTGGTGCGACCGGGCTTGGGTCGCTTCATGCCCTTGCCGAAGATCGGGCCGGTGCCGTCGATGAACACGGGGACGACCGGTGACCCCGAGCGCGACGACAGGTAGGCGGCGCCGCCCTTGAACTCCTGGCCCCATCCGTCGGGCGAGCGCCCGCCTTCCGGATAGATCAGCAAGCTGTGCCCGTCGGCGAGCAGGTCGCGGAACATGTCGCTCGACTTGCGACCGGTGACCTCGCGATCGATCGGGATCGCGTTGAGCGAGAGCGCCGAGAGCGCAGCCTTCCATTGCTTGTCGAAGAAGTAGTCGGCCGCCGCCGCAACCACCAGTTTCGGCGCCAGCAGCGCGGGATCGACCGGATCATCAGGCTCGTGTCGAGGTGGCTGTGGTGGTTGGGCGTGAAGATCACGGCCGGCGGATCGTCGAGCCGGGTGAGGTGATCGAGCCGATCGAGCCCGGTGACCTCGGGTGAGGCGACGCCGCGCACCATCAACCGCAGCGGGCCTTCGGTGATCAACGCCCGAGCCGCCGCGGCGACCGGCTTGCGCGCCCACTCGGTGTCGTAGTTGGCCCCGAGCTTGGAGGGCTTCTCGGGCACCTCGACGCCGCGCGGGACGTTCGGCGGCCGGTACGGGAACCCGTAGTTGCGCAGCGGCTTGGCGGCCGTGCGAACCAGCGACTCGGCGCGGCCGGCGAGTCGCTGGGCGCGGCGCATGTTCGCGGTCACTCGCCCATCCTCACTTCACGTCGGCGACCAGGACGCCGGGAACGTGGAGATGGCTGATGGTGGGGGAGCGGCCGACGACGTCGCTGGCGATCTCGAAGGCGTCGTCCATCGTGCTCGCCGGGGTGAAGCCGAGCCGGCGCACGGTGGCCGGATCGCCGCCGACGATGATCACCTTGCCCGGCCCACTGCTGGCCGTGGGCTCCCCAGTACCAGGCGTAGAACGGGTGCACGCCGTGGTAGGCGTTGCCGGTGCGGTAGAGGTGGCGGTACCACTCGTCCTCGGCGTACTTGCTGCTCCCACTTGGTCGACATCACGGCCGGGTCGGTGGTGTCGGCCAGCACCTCGTCGAAGAAGTCGATGTAGCTCGGATGGTGGACCGGGTTGAACTCGCGGTACGTCGGGTGGGTCATGATCACGACCCCGCCCTCGCGCACGAGCGGCTTGCCGCGGTACATGTTGAACAGGTAGCCGAGCCCCATGCACATCACGAGGATCGGGTTCATGATCCCCTCGGGGTTGTACGGGCAGATGAACGGGATGCCCATCGTGAGGATGTCGGTCTGACCCTCGACCTCGACGAGGTGCTGCTGGTACACGTGCTGCAGCGTGATCTCGTGCACCGACGGGCGTGAACCCGGCCTGCACGCTGGTGGTGGCGTAGGGCGCCTCGATCGAGTGGAAGATCTTGCGCTTGGCGCGGTTCGGCAGGCGGTTGAGCGACTTGGCGGTCGCCAGGTACGTCGCCCGGTCCTTGGCCGTACCACTCCCACTCGCGCTTGCGCAGGAAGTCGAACGGTGAGGGGAAGGCCTCGGTGTTGATCGTCGATCTCGATCTGGAAGATCTTCGGGCCGTGATCGCGCAGCACCTTGCCCATCCGCCAGATGCTCTTGTGCAGCGCGCTGTGCTCGCGGTGACCCATCAGGCTGCGGGTGTTCTGCAGCGACTCCGGGTTGTGGTGGAGGCTCAGGCAGCGGTACGAGGCGAGGCCGGTGGTGATCGACTTCCAGCCGCCGTCCATCGCCACCTGGTTGACGTTGGCGTAGACGATCAGATCGGAGTCGGCGGCGCGCTTGTTGATCTCGACGACCTCGCCCTCGTCGGTGGTGCCGATCACGGCCAGGTTGTCGTGGTCCTCGGCGTCGTGCTGGTAGAGCATGCCGCGCGGGTGGAAGGCGTCGTAGATGCGGTCGCCGAGCACGTGCCGCAGCTCGTACTCGTGCATCCGGCGGTGCAGGCCGAGGGCGGCGATGATGTGGATGTCGTCGACGCCGGCCGCGGCGGCGAGGTCGAGCACGGCCTCGATGATCCGCTGACGGTTGTCGGGCCGGCGCATCTTCGGCAGCGACAGGCTGGCGTCGTCGAACACGATCGTGAGCTTCATGTCGGGCTGCAGCAGCGCCGGCAGCGGGTCCATGTCGATCGGGTTGAGCAGGGCGTTGCGGATCGCGCCGTCGAGGTCGTCGATGCCCGGCCAGCGGCTCGGGCGGGTAGATCACCCGGGTGCGGTCGGCGGGCAGCTTCTCGAGGCTGAACCCCTCGCCGCGCCAGAACAGGATCGGCGGCGTCGAGCGGTCGACCTCGAGCACGAATCCAGGACGGGGCATCAGCTGCAGCTCCTTCTCTCGCAGATCGAAGGCGATCTTGACGGCGCCGCGGCGGCCGGCGGCGGCGGCGTGGGCGATGGCGTCGACGTGCTCGTCGAGCCGGTAGGTGGCCGACAGCATCTGCTCGGCCTCGATAGTCGTTGGCGGTGTCGAGCGGCGAGGTCGAACGTGCGCGCCGTGCGTGCCGTCGGGCAGTCGTCTCGGTGCCGTAGGTGTAGGCGCCCTTGAGCTCGGTCTCGCGGTGCCACAGCCCGGTGAGGTCGAGGCGCACGTCGGCGGGCATGCCGAGCAGCACGACCCGCCCACGGGGGCGGGTGATGCGCAGCGCATCGGTGATCGACTCGCTCGCTGCCGACGGCGTCGATCGTGACGTGCGCACCGCGAGCTGAGCGTGTCGCCGATCAGGTGGCAGCCGGCCTCGCGGCGCACGGCGCGGTCGAGCTTGGCCGCCGGCACCACGACGTCGGCGCCGAGCGCCTTGGCGATCGCCATCTGGTGCGGGTAGCGGGCGCCGACGACGATCCGCACGCCGGGCACGTAGCGCCGCAGCCCGGCGATCGCGGCCAGGCCCATCGTGCCGGCGCCGAGCACGGCGACGATCGGCTCGGCCGACGTCGGCGATCGCCGGCCACGCCGAGCAGCGCGGCGTGGATGCCGCCGGCGAGCGGCTCGACGAGCACCGCCCGCTCGTCGGGCATGTCGTCGGGGATGCGGTGGAGCTGCGACTCGTGGGCCCAGAACCACGGCGCCCATCCGCCGCCGGTCGAGCAGCAGAAGCCGGTCTGGATGCCCGGTTCGAGGTGGCCGGTGACGAGGTGGGCGTAGTCGTCGCCGTCGCCGGGCGCGGCGTCGGCGAACGGCGGCGCGAAGCCCGCGCGCGGCGTGACCGAGCACCGGTTCGATCACGACGCGCGCTGCCGTCGTCGAGCTCGCCGACGACCTCGTGGCCGGGCACGAACGGGAAGCTGACGTAGTCGTCGAAGTAGGTCGAGGCGTGGCCTTCGACGAGCGACAGGTCGGACCCGCAGATGCCGGCGAGGCGGGTGTGCACGCGGTGCCAGTCCGTCGCCCGGGCACGGCGGATCGTCGATCGTGCGGTACTCGAGCGGACCGATCCGGGCGGCCGTGACCGGCGCCACCGCCGAGGCGATGCGCGCCATCCCGAACTTGGCCGGCGAGCGCCGGATCTGAGAGCGCCTTCATCAGAAGACCCTCCGGCGTTCGCGCTCGACCATCATCGGGCCGATCGGGAGCAGCGGCCGCGGACCGCCGGCCGCCTTCGACCAGTGCTCGACCAGCCAGCCGCGCTTGCGGGCGATCGCCGCCAGCCGGGTCTCGGGGTTGACCGCGACCGGGAAGCCGACCGCTTCGAACAGCGGCAGGTCGCTCGACGAGTCGGCGTAGGCGACGCACTCGTCGAGCCGGAAGCCCTCGGCGTCGCAGTAGTCGGCGAGGAGTCTGTGCCCGCGCCTCGCCGGTGGGCGGCACGGTCGTCATCTCGCCGGAGTAGGTGCCGTCGGGACGCACGCTCATCTCGGCCGCCACGATCTCGTCGAACAGCGGCTTCAGCCCGGCGACGTTGAACGACAGCGCACCGGTGATCAGCACCGTGCGGTGCCCGGCGGCGCGGTGCTCGCGAACGCGGCGCAAGCCCTCGGGAAAGCTCTTGGTGAGGATCAGCTGCGTCATCATCTCGCGCGCGTCCTCGTCGATCTGGTCGACCGGAGCGTCCTCGTAGCGCCGGTAGAAGTGGCGCAGGAAGTCGGTGCGGTCGCGCTTGTCGAGCTTGAGCAGACCGGGCGCCTCGGCGAGCGTGCGCAGCACGTAGCGCGCCCGCTCGGGCCCGTTGAGCCGGCGCGTGGCGAGGAACGAGTAGCTCTCGACCACGTTCGACGCGATCAGCGTGTTCTCGAGGTCGAACGCGGCGACGTGGCGCTTCGGGTCGAGCACCTGCTTGCGCAGCCGGTCCATGCGGTCGGGCGTGCGCGACTTGCCGGGCGTCGGTCTTGACCCGGGCGTGCTGCGAGGATCGACGGCAGGTGGATCTCGTTGACGTAGCGGCACCCAGTCGACGCTGCGCGGGTCGAAGGCGAACGCCTCCTGGTCGGCGGCGGGCAGATCGGTCCCACAGCGACATCAGGTTGTCGACCTGGTAGATCGCCTCGCACTCGGTGTACAGCCCGTACAGCTCGACGTACTCGAGCGCCCGCTCGATCTCCATCCGCTTGCTCTCGAGCGTGGCCGAGAGCTCGGCCTGCTTGCCGCGCAGCGGCAGCGTCTGGAGCGCCTTCTCGGCGGTGCCGATCATCTGCTTGGCGCGCGTCAGCTGGCCCTGCACCCGGCCGCGGCCGGGGAAGCGCCACTCGGGCACGAGGATCGGCTGGCCCTCGTGGTCGTAGATCGGGTTGCGCGTGAAGAAGCCGCTGACGTTGTCGACCAGCGTCCGGTACTTGAGCGGGTTGATGCCGCCCGAGGCGACCTGCGTGATGAACGGCGCCTCGCTCGGGCCCGGCGGCGGCGACGGCGATGATGGCGGCGACCACCATGTCGACCGGGATCACGTCGACCGTGCCCTCGGGCACGCCGGGGAACTCGCGCAGCAGGCCGCGGGCGTACGAGATGATCACCGGCTCGGCCATGCGGAACCCGCGGATCCAACCGGGCCGCGGCTCGGCCCACGCCGACTCGATGATCGACGGGCGCACGATCGAGACCGGCACGTCGCCCTTCGACTCGAACAGCGCCTGCTCGCCGAGCGCCTTCGTGAAGGCGTAGGCGTCGGGCCAGCCGACGCTCGCCGCCCGCGAGCGTCCGGCCTGGACCAGCTGGTCCTTGACCCAGCGCGTCGCGGAGCTGCTCGGTCTTGGCGGCCAGCGCCGGCGCGCCGGCGGCGCCGAGCTCGGCGCGGGCCTGCTTGCGGAACTCGGCGAGCTGATCGGGCGTGCGGCTGGCGGCCTCGGTGTCGCCCTTCAGCCGGCGCGAGGCGGCGACCTCGGCCCGCCAGTCGAGCCCGATGTCGAACGGCCCCTCGCTGACCAGCTGCTCGGGGGCCGAGCCGCGCCGGTTGCCGGCGACGTAGCACGTCGACACGGCCACGAGATGGGGCGTGATGCCGCAGCTCGTGGCAGAGCTGGGCGATGCGGCTCGGGCCGAGCAGGTTGATCTCGACCGCCGAGGTCGAGCGGCGAGTCGAACGACACCGTGGCGGCGGAGTGGATCACGATGTCGGCGGTGGCGAACGTCGCCCGGTCGGCGTCGTTGAGGCCGAGCCCGTCGGTGCCGACGTCGCCGGTGATCGTGGTGATCCGGCGATCGGTCATCGCCTCGGAACGTCTCGCCGCCCGGCTCGGCCTCGTGCAGCTCGCGGAGCCGGTCGAAGGCGTCGTTCTTGAGCAGCTCCTTCTGAGTCCGCACGGCCGCCGGCGTGCGCCGGCCGTCGCGCACGAGCAGGATCAGCTCGCAGTCGGGCACGCACGCGCAGCAGCCGTTCGACGAGCGCCGTGCCGACGAAGCCGGTGGCCCCGGTGATGGCGATGCGCTTGCCGGCGAGCGATTCTGCGATCACAATGGAGCATTGTCTACCAAATGGTAGAGACGAGCGCCACCATGTCGACGAGACTGTACCGACCCGCCAGCGGATCCTCGACGCCGCCCTCGACCTGTTCGGCACGCGCGGGCGTCGACGCCGTGTCGCTCGACGAGATCGCCCGCGAGGTCGGGCGTTCGCAAGCAGACCGTCCTGTACTGGTTCCCCTCGAAGGACGAGCTGGTCGACGCCGTGCTCGAGACCGTCGCCGCCGAGCTGGTCGTGGTGATCGACGCCGCCGTGCGCTCGACCGTCGGAGGATCCGCTCGAGCGGATCGACGCCGTCGTGCGGGCCGTGTTCCGTCCCGCCGTGCGGCGGCCGGCGCTGCTCGGGCTGGTGCGCGAGATGAGCCGCCTGCCCGAGGCCCAGGCCGACCGCCTGCGGGCCCGGATGCAGCCGCTGATCGATCGCTGCATCGAGTACCTGGCGCTCGAGATGGACAAGGGCCGCCTGCGGCGCGGCGACCCGCGGCTGATCGCCGTCGCTCGCCTACGCCACCGTCACCGGCATCGCCACCGAGCCCGAGGCGTTGCGCGCCGTCGGCTGGCGCGCCGAACGCGATCGGCCTGCGGCACCTGCGCGACGAGCTCCGGGCGTTCCTGCGGGCGGCGTTGACGCCATGATCGGTGGGTGACCCTGCTTCCCGTCCGATCGATCGCCGGCGTCACGGCCGGAGCGTTGGCGGCGGTCGGTGCGCATCCACGTCGCCTGGGGTCTCGGTTCGTCGTTCCCGTTCGCGGATCGCGAGACGCTCGCCGACATCGTCGTCGGCAACGACGCCGTGCCCGGTGGGCGGGAATCGTTCGCGGTCGCGGCACTGCTCGGCGCGGCGGCGGCGCTGGTGGCCGACGCGCTGCCCGCGCCGCGTCGGCTTCGCAACACCGGGGTGGTCGCGGTCGCGGCGGTGCTGACGACGCGTGCCGCGTTCGGGTTCACCGGGCAACACGCAGCGGCTCGTGCCCGGCAGCGACTCGCCGCGGTTCGTCGCCGCCGACCGCCGCTACTTCTCGCCGTTGTGCGCAGCTCTGGCGTTGGGGACGCTGGCATCGACGGGTGTCCGGCGACGCTGAGGCACGCTCGAGGAGTCGGGTCAGCGGGCCCAGACGATCGGGGTCCAGCGCAGGATCTCGTGTCGGGCGCCGTCGCCGCCGAGCTTGGTGCCGGTCGTCTCGAACCGCATCAGCCTGCCGGTCCCGGCCGGGCACTGCTCGACCAGCCGGTGGGAGAACTCGATCAGGTCACCTTCGTATGCGGGGCCGACGTGATCGCATCCGTCCCACGCCTGCACCGTGGCCAGCCCCGGCAGCATCCGCGTCAGCGACGCCTGGGCGAGCCCCTGCACGTGGCCGCCGTAGACGAGCCGTTCGCCGTTGGCCGCCATCGTGGCGTCGCGGTGCACGGCTGCCTGGTTGAACGTCATGCCGCGCCAGCGGGGCGGCCAGGTCGATGTGGTCGCGGAGCGGATCGACGAGCTCGTCGCCGACGCTCCAATCGGACTCGTCCAGGCCCGTCAGGTCCCACCCGGGCACCTCGGTGGCGAGTTCGGCGAGCGGCGTCGGTTCGGACGGGCCAGGGATCTCGTCGTCGTGGCCCGGCGGCTCGCTCCCCGCGGCGCGCACCAGCGCGCAGCGTTCGTACTCGACGACCGGGCCGTGCTCGGTGCTGGTGACGATCCCGAGCCAAACCTTGCCGCGGTATTGGTCGCCCTTCGGCGCCGAATCCTTGAGGCCGAGCACGGTGGTGACCGTCGACAGCGTGTGGCCGATCTCGACCGGCGTTCGCATGCGCACCGAGCGGTAGTACAGGTTGGCGATCGCCTGGCGGGTCGCCATCGTGGTCTGGCCGATCGAGTAGTGCATCACGATGCCGGGGTTGGCGAGCGCAGCGCTGCTCCCTGACGCATGCCGGTAGCGGTCCGTGTCGGCGGACAAGCAGTGCTGGTCGCCCGTGATCGCGCGGTACGACGACGTTGTCGGCCTCGGTGAGCGTCACCGACGGCAGCGGCGGCAGCGTGGCGCCCACCCGGAAGTCCTCGTAGAACGGCCCTGGCCGGGTCGGGTCGAACATGGGGTTCCATCGTGCCAGGCCATCGCCGACCCGGTCACAACGCTGCCCGAGCGCTCCGAGTGAGCTGTCCCGGCCGTGGGCGTCTACGGTTGGCCGTGTGACCGACGAGCAGCGACCGTACGGCGGCGGGCCGAGCGATCCGTCGCTCAAGCGGGTGCGGACCCGCCACTTCCAGCGGGCCAAGCAGCAGGGCATCAAGATCACCGGGCTCACCAGCTACGACTGCCTGTCGGCGGCGATCTTCGACGATGCCGGCATCGACTTCCTGCTCGTCGGCGACTCGGCCGGCAACACCGTGTTCGGGTACGACACGACGATCCCGGTCACCGTCGACGAGCTGATCCCGCTCACGCGTGCCGTGGTGCACGCCGTCAGCCGGGCGCTCGTGATCGCCGACATGCCGTTCGGTTCGTACGAGAACGGTCCCGACGAGGCGCTCGCGACGGCGATCCGTTTCATGAAGGAGACCGGCTGCCACGCCGTGAAGTGCGAGGGCGGCGAGCGCAGCGCCAAGCAGATCAAGCGGATCGTCAGGGCCGGCATCCCGGTGATGGCGCACATCGGCTTCACACCCCAGAGCGAGCACGGTCTCGGCGGCCACATCATCCAGGGCCGTGGCGATGCAGCCAGCCAACTGCTGTGCGACGCCCACGCCGATCGAGGAGGCCGGGGCGTTCGCGGTCGTGCTCGAGATGGTGCCGTCGGCGGTCGCCGGTCAGGTCACCAAGGAGCTGACGATCCCGACGATCTCGGTCGGTGCCGGACCGCACTGCGACGGGCAGCTGCTGGTGTGGAGCGACTGGGCAGGTTTCACGCGGGGGCGGATCCCGAAGTTCGTCAAGCAGTACGCCCGCGATCGGCGACACGTTGCTCGAAGCTGCCAAGGCGTTCCGTGAGGACGTCGAGTCGGGCGTGTATCCAGCGCCCGAGCACGAGTACTCGGAGTAGCGCCGATGGCGACCGGGCTCGACGCCGGCGTCGTCCCGGTCGTCGACCGTGAGCGGCGACCCGACCGCGGTGGCGATCGAGATCGATGCCGCCTGCGCCGAGATCGGCTTCTTCCAGATCGTCGGTCACGGCCTCGATCGCGACCTCGAGCAGGCAGCGTGGGACATCGCCCACGAGTTCTTCGCGCTCCCGCTCGACGACAAGCAGGCGATCTCGATCCCGCCGGGCGACGCGTACGGGTACGGCCCGTTCAAGGTCGAACGGCTGGCGGCCAGCCTCGGGTCGGCGACGCCGCCCGACTTGAAGGAGACGTTCTCGGTCGGGCCGTTCGAGCCGCCTGCGCTCGTCGATCAGCGATCCGGCGGCGGCGTTCGTGTACTCGCCCAATCGCTGGCCGGCTCGGCTGCCCGACATGGAGCCGGTCTTCGGCGACTACTACGACGCGCTGGCCGAGCTGGTCGAACGGGTCATGTCGCTGATGGCGTCGCGGTCTCGGCCTGGCCGCCCGACCACTTCGTCCCGGCGATCGATCGCCACACGTCGGCGTTGCGCGGCGCTGCACTATCCCGATCTCGCCGGGCAGCGCGGTCGAGCCCGGCCAACTGCGGGCGGGTGCCCACACCGACTACGGCACGCTGACGTTGCTGCGCCAGGACGACGCGCCGGGTGGCTTGCAGGTGCGCGATGTCGACGGTGAGTGGCACACCGTGCCGGCCGTGGCCGGGCGCCTACGTCGTCAACGTCGGCGACGCGTTGCAGCGGTGGACCAACGATCGGTGGCGCAGCACGCTCCATCGTGTGGTGATCCCGCCCGTCGATGCCGATCGGGACTGCGAGCGGTACTCGTTGGCGTTCTTCCACAACGCCAACTGGGACGCGGTGATCGAGTGCCTGCCGACCTGCTGCGGCGACGACTCACCCCCGCGCCACGCGCCGGTGACGGCCGGGCGGCACCTGATGGACAAGTTCCGCAGCACGCAGCCTGGTGGCGACGCCGGCGATGGTTGAGCATCCGCCGACGCGGACCTTCAAGCCGCGCCGGCGCTCCCTGTCGAGCGCACGTGCCGAGGTGTACGCCCGGCTGGCCCCGCGCTTCGTGCTCGACGATCGCGGCCCGATGCTCGACCTCGACGACGTGTTCGGGCGGCCGGCCGTCGGCCGTGCTCGACATCGGCATCGGGATCGGCGACACGATGATCGAGATGGCGATCGCACAGCCCGAGCTCGACGTGATCGGTTGCGACGTCCACACGCCCGGCATCGCGGCTTCGCTCGCCCTCGTCGACGAGCACGGGCTCGACAACGTGCGGCTCGTCCACGGCGACGCGCTCGACTTCGTCGCACGGCTGGCACCGGGGTCGCTCACCGGGGTGCGGGTGTACTTCCCCGACCCGTGGCCGAAGGTCCGCCAACATCACCGGCGGTTGGTGCAGCCCGACGTCGTCGCCCGACTCGTCGACCTGCTGCGACCCGGCGGGTTGGCTTGCATCTCGCGACCGACATCGACGACTACGCGACTCAGATCGAGCGAGTGTGTGGCTCGCATCCGTCCCTGGTCGGGGGAGCGATCGAGCGACCACGCGAGCGCCCGGTCACCCGCTACGAACGCAAAGGCATCGAGGCCGGGCGCCGCGTCACCGATTTCTGGTACGACAGGGTCGGCGCGTCGGCGGCGGATCGATGAGCTACGAACGCATCATCGACTCGAGCCGCTCGACGGAGTCGATGAACTCCTCGATCATCTCGTAGACGACACGGGCCGCCGGCTTCGACTCGTTCATCGCGCCGACGATCTGGCCGACGAAGTAGTTGGCCAACTGCTCGGCGCCCGAGCCGGCGTGGTGGGCGGCGCGGTCGATGCGCCGGATCGCATCGTCGACGAGGATCGGCTGCAGCGGCATGCCCAGCGGATCGGGGGTGTCGGCGCGATCCCATTCCTCGGTCCACGCCGACTTCAGTTGACGGGCCGGCTTGCCGGTGCGCGACCGCGAACGAATCGTGTCGGACGACTGACGCCCGCAGGAACTTCTCCTTCACGGCGGGATGGGTCTCGGCCTCGTCGGTGGTGAGCCACACCGAACCGCACCACACGCCCTGGGCCCCGAGCGCCATCGCCGCCGCCATCTGGCGGCCGCGGCCGATGCCGCCGGCGCCGAGCACCGGGATGTCGCCGACGGCGTCGACGATCTCGGGGATCAGCACCATCGTGCCGATCTCGCCGGTGTGGCCGCCGGCCTCACTGCCCTGGGCGATGATCACGTCGACGCCGGCGTTGACGTGACGCTCGGCGTGCTGGGCGGCGCCGGCGAGCGCGCCGACGCAGCGGCCCTCCTGCTTGACCCGTTCGATCATGTGCGCCGGCGGCGGGCCGAGGGCGTTGACCACGAGCGACCGGTCGCGGGCGAGGGCGATCTCGAGCTGCGGGTCGGCGCGGCTGGCCGAGAACGGCGCCGCATCGCTCGACGCCGACCAGCCCGCCGCGCCCGGCGTCGGCTGGCAGCTCCGGCACGTCGTAGCGCTCGAGCAGCTCGGCGACGAACGCGGCGGTGCTCGTCGGGGATCATCGCCACGATGTCGCGCCATCGTCATGCCCGCCGTCGTCGGAACCGGCGTAGCGGGCGGGCACGATCAGGTCGACGCCGTACGGGTGGTCGCCGATCTCCGCCTCGATCCAGTCGAGGTCGATCTCGAGCTGGTGGTCGCTGTGGCCGGCCGCGCCGAGCACGCCCATCCCGCCCGCCTTCGACACGGCCACCACGACGTCGCGGCAGTGGGTGAAGGCGAGGATCGGCACGTCGATTCCGAACAGATCGGTGATGGCGGTCTTCACGAACCACTCCTCGTCGCCGCCGGACCGTCGGTTGCCGGGCCGGCGAATGCTTGCGCGTACCGCATCCATTCTCGGGCCTGCGGGCCGGTGCGTGACCAGTCGCGTGTCGTCGACATGCCGGCGTTGCGTGACCACGAGACAGAAGTCCTCTGCCGGCCCGCTGACCGAGTCGTCGCTGGCTTCCGATCCCCACGACCACTCGGCGCCGGACGGGCTCGTGAGCACGACCCGCACGTCGCCCTCGGGGACGTCGAGTCCCCGATTGCGGTAGGTCCAGGCGCGGGTGATCACCCCGAGTTGGGCGACGTGCCGCAAGCGATCGGTCGCGCCGCGTGCACCGCCGACTGCGTCGACCACGTCCTGACCGTGGGCCCATGTCTCCATCAGGCGCGCCGTCAGGAACGAGCGCATGCTCATCGAGGGTCCGTACCACTCGACGCGGACGTCGTTGCCGGCCGCCCGAGGCGGCGCCGATCAGTTCGGCCCGGCCCGTTCGCCACGCCGCCAACAAGCTCCGGATGGGGCATCGACCGGAAGTCGCCGAGGGTCACGCCGTTCCACCGCCGCCGGGTCGGCGAAGATGGCTGCCAGGTGCCGGCGATGCTCCGTCGAAGGCGGCTGGGTCGATCGATCGCCAGGCGGGCGGTGCGGTCGAAGTAGGTCAAGTGACCGATCTGGTCGGCAACCGTCCAACCAGGGCTCGGTGTCGCCGATGTCCACCCATCGGACGTCAACGGTGCCACGGCGTCGTCGAGCGCCTGCTGCTCGTCGACCAGGTCGGTCGCGACGTCGATCCCCTCCGTCGTCGCCATCGATCGGACGGTACCAGTCGTCGCTCGCGCTCGCCCTTCCCATGTTGGGTACGGTGCGGCTGTGAGCGAACAGACCATCGGACGTCCGCGCCGGGTGATCGCCGACCTGCCGGCGTACCGTCCCGGCAGGGGTGCCAAGCAGGCCGAGATCGAGCACGGCATCACGGGTGCCATCAAGCTCGCCTCGAACGAGAACCCCGACATGCCGCTCGATCCGATCGTGGCTGCAGTGGCCGAGGCGGCACGCGGCGTGAATCGCTACCCCGACCATCGGGCGACGGCGGTACGCGAGGCGATCGCGAAGTGGCTCGCCGTGGGGGTCGATCAGGTCGCGATCGGCACGGGTTCGTCGGGACTGCTGCAGCAGTTCGTCTCGGCCTACGTCGATCCCGGCGACGAGGTGCTGTTCCCGTGGAGGTCGTTCGAGGCCTACCCGATCTTCACCAACCTCGTCGGAGGAGAGTCGGTCATGGTGCCGATCGCCGACGACCTCACCTACGACACCGAACGCCTGATCGAGGCGGTCACGGCGCAGACCAAGCTGCTCTTCCTCGCCACTCCGAACAACCCGACCGGTGTCGCCACCACGACCGGTGACCTGGCGGCGATCGTCGAACGCGTTCCGGCCGACGTGATCGTCGTGATCGACGAGGCGTACCGCGAGTTCGTCGATCCGGCGTTCGGTGACCCGGTGCAAGAGCTCGTGCCGCGATTCCCCAACCTGGTGGTCACGCGGACGTTCTCGAAGGCGCACGGGCTGGCGGGCCTGCGACTGGGGTACGCGATCGGCGACCCGAACGTGATCGCCACCATCGACAAGACACTGCTCCCGTTCGCCGTCAACTCGCTCGCCCAGGCTGCAGCGTTGGCGGCGATCGAGCACGAAGCCGAGATCGCCGAGCGCGTGCGGGCGATCGTCGCCGAGCGGTCGCGCGTCGAAGCCGAGTTGTCGGCTGCCGGCTGGAAGCTCCCCGAGCACCAGGGCAACTTCGTGTGGCTGCGCACCGGCGACGCCAGCGACGACGTCGGCCTCGGTCTCGAGCGCCGCGGTGTGGTGGTGCGTCCGTTCGCCGGCGACGGTGTCCGCGTCACGATCGGCACACCCGGCGAGAACGACCGGTTCCTCGCCGCGCTCGCCGAGGTCGTCGCCGAAGGGTCCGTCCAGGTGTGAAGCGCCCGTTGTTCCCGGGCGACCCGCGTTCGGTGGGTGACGACCCGGATTACCGCTTCACGCTGGCCAACGAGCGCACCTTCCTGGCGTGGATCCGCACCGCGCTGGCGCTCGCCGCGGCCGGGCTCGGCCTGGTCGCGATCCTCGACGACTTCCCCGGTGAGGAAGCGCTGGGGGTCGGTCTGCTTGGCCTCGCCTTCGTCACGGCCCTGGTCGCGTATCGGCGCTGGGCCCTCGCAGAACGGGCGATGCGGCTCGACGAACCGCTCCCGTCATTCGCGGCTGCCGCTCGTGCTGGCCGTCGGCGTGTCGATCGTGGCGCTGCTCGCCACCGTGCTGTTCATCGTCGACGCGTCGTGAACGGGCTTCCGCACCGCCACGTACCCGTCGAGGAGGGTCAGCCGGAGGAGCGCACGGCACAGGCATGGGAACGGACTGCCTTCTCGACGATGTTCATCGGAGCCCTGATCGCTCGGCAGGCGGCGGTGTCGCTGCACTGGGCCTTCGGCGTTGCCGGATTGGTCGTGGTCGCGCTCGGCTCGGGAGTCCTGATCTGGGCGGAGCAGCGCTACGACGAGCTGTTGCGCTCGACCGACCAGGGCGCCAGCCCGGCCCATCCGACCGCCACTCGCGTCGTCGGCCTGATGGCGATCGCCGTGATCGGTGTCGCGGCGACGATGGCGGTCGCCTTCGCTGCCGCGGACTGAGTGCAGCTCAGCCGAAGCGCACGGCGACTTCGGCGAGGATCGTGCCCTCCTCTGGGCTCAGATCGGCGTCGACGCCGGCCACCTCTCGGGCGGCGGAGAACAAGGCGCGCCGCAAGACTCGGCTGCTGATGCGTTGGTCGATGTCGTCGATCAGCGCCAGCACCTCACCTCGGGAGATCGCGTCCTGAGCCTTGACGATCGCCGGACCGACGTACTTCTCGAACGTGAAGTCGCCGTCCCGCCAGTCGTCGGAGATCTGCCGGATCGTGTCGATCTCGACCTCGGAGAGGTGACGGTCGGCGGCCATGACCAGCGCCAGCAGCTCGAGCGCGGCGGTGTGCTCGCTGTCGGCGGTGGCGTGCACCGCGACCCCTCGGTAGAACTCCGCCAGCCGGTCGTTCATCGATCACACCGTAGTGCCCTGCGCCTGACCGCTCGCACCAGTTCCCGAACGGGGGGCGGAGACGCCCAACGCCCTGCGGAGGAAGTCGAGCTGGTGGAGCAGCAGGTTCTCGGCCACCTGTTCCTGCGGCGTCATGTGGGTCACGCCGACCAGCGGCAGCACCTCGTGCGGGCGACCGGCGGCCAGCAGCGCCGACGACAGTTGCAGGGTGTGGGCGGCGACGACGTTGTCGTCGGCGAGGCCGTGCACGAGCAGCAGCGGCCGCGAGAGCCGGGGCGCCAGCGGCAGCAGCGAGTTGGCGTCGTACACCTCGGGCTGTGCGAACGGATCACCGAGGTAGCGCTCGGTGTAGTGGGTGTCGTAGAGCCGCCACTCGGTCACCGGCGCCCCGGCGATGGCGGCGTGGAACACGTCGGGTCGGCGCAGCACCGCCAGGGCAGCCAAGTATCCGCCGAAGCTCCAACCGCGGATGGCGACGCGCGTGAGATCGATCTCCGGGTGCTCGGCTGCGGCGGCATGCAGGGCGGCGATCTGATCGTCGAGCACGCCGGTGGCGAAGTCGTGGAGCACGGCGCGCTCGAACGCCGATGCCGCGGCCGGGTGTGCCGCGCCCGTCGGCGACGACGACGGCGAAACCCTGGTCGGCGAACCATTGCGACGTCAGGAAGGCGTTGTAGCTCCGCAGCACGCGTTGGGCGTGCGGCCCTCCGTACGGATCGAGCAGCACAGGCAATGGCCCGCCGTCGTGCTCGGAGGGCAGCAGCACGGCGGTGTCGCCGAGAGGGCGAGCGACGCGCGGGTGAACGAGCGGGCGTTCGGCGTTCCGGTCGAGCTGGCGTCCATCGGGGAGTCGCCAGCGCGCGCCCGGCTCGTCGATCGTGGCCGACCGCAGCACGACGACATCGCCGCTGGCCACCGCGTGATGGATGGCTGGACCGTCGGCGAGCGCCACCAGTGCACCTGGCGTCCACCGGTACACGTGCTGCACGGTCGCGTCGCCGATCGGGTTGGCGGTGAAGATCACGCGCTCGGGATCGATGTCGACGATCGCCCGCACCTGCAGGTCGGCGGGCGTGACCGGCTGACCGTTGACGACCAGCCGCCGCGCCCCATCGCGGTCGGCGCACGTCACCAGCGTGTCGGGCGCCGCCATCACGCCGGTTCCCGGCACCAACTCGACCCACGCCTCGTCGTGGTCGGCGAACGCGGTGGTCGTCGTTCCCGTGACGACGTCGACGATCAGCACCTCGAGATCGCGCTGGTCGCGCGACTGCACCGTGATGGTCAGTGCGTGCTCGGTCCAGTGCACCTGGGCGAGATACGGGAACCGGTCGCGGTGCCAGGTCACCTCGGTCGGAGCGCTCCCGTCGATCGGGACGAGGTGGAGCGTGACCTCCGGGTTGGGGGTCCCGGCGGCGGGGTAGCGGACGGCAGCAGGTGGCGAGCGACGGCTCGGCCGGATTGGCGATGTGCCACACCTGCACATCGGCGACGTCGACCCGGCAGACCGCGATGACGGTTCCGTCCGGGCTCCACCAGTAGCCGCGCTGGCGCTGCATCTCCTCGGCGGCGATGAAGTCGGCGCTGCCCCACGTGACGGTGGAGGGCTGCTCGGGTTCGGCGGCCAGCACGCGTGCCGGCGCGTCGACCGACGTGACGCCCAGCACGGCGCCCGAGACGAACGCCACCGATGCTCCGAGTGGGTCAGGGCGTGGATCGAACACCGGCCCGGTGACCTCGAGCTCGCGCGTCAGGCGCGATACGAGATCGGCGAGGAAGAGCCGCCCGGCAAGGGCGAAGGCGGCGACGGTGACGGCGGCATCGGTGGCGAACGAAGTCACGCCGCCAGCACCCTCACGTGCACGTTCCCGCCGTGCCCGCTCCTCGGCCGGCAGCGCATCGAGCGCGTCGCCGTCGCCCGATGCGAGCAGCGATCTCGGGTCGGAGACGAGGTGCTCGGTGCCGGCCGCCAGATCGGCGACCCAGAGGCAGTTGACAGGATCGGATCCTCCGGCGCTGCGGGCGAACACCACCCGCCCGCCGTCGGGGCTGACGACCAGGTCGCGCGGCTCGCCGAGCGTGAAGCGCTGGGTTCGGGCGTGCTGGCGCGGAAAGCTGTCGCGTCGGGAGTGACGGGGCTACTGCCCATGACCGCTCGCACCCGCCGCGGTGCGCACCGCCTCCACGATGAGGGTCCAGGCGGCGTCGGCGTCGACACGCTCGAGCACGGTGCAGTTCGGCGGCGGCCGCTCGATCAACCCGCGCCGGTCGATGACGGTCATGCCGCGCGTGAGCTCGCCGTGCGTCTCGACGGCGACATGCAGGTCGCTGAACGAGAAGAGCGCCGGGTGGGTGAGCGCCAGGACCGCCAGGGGGTCGTGCAACGCGGCACCGGCGATGTCGTCGTGCCTGCGGATGTAGGTCATCGAGAAGAAGCGGAACAGGTCGGCCAGCACGCTCGCCAGTTGCCCACCGATGGCATCGACATCGGCGATGCGCGACGGCGTCACGAGCAACTGATGCGTGACGTCGAGCCCGGCCATCACGAGCGGTGCGCCACAACTGAACACGATCGCCGCCGCCTCGGGGTCGGCCCAGATGTTGAACTCGGCCATCGTCGACCGGTTCCCGAACGAACCGCCGCCCATCAACGAGATGCCGGCGATCCGATCGATCAGATCAGGTGCGGCGCGCAGCGCGAGGGCCACGTTCGTGAGCGGCCCGGTGGGGACCAGCCAGGTTCCTTCGTTGGCACGGCAGGTCTCGACGATGAAGCCGACGGCGTCATCGCCGTCGGCCCCACCGCGGGGCGCCGGCAGGTCGGCCCCGTCGAGCCCACTCTCGCCGTGCACGAAATCCGCAGGGTGCGGCTCGGCGATCAGCGGTCGTACGGCGCCGGAATGCACCGGCGCGGTCAGCCCGAGCAGGTCGCGCATCACGCAGGCGTTGTAGGTCGTGCGGTCGAGCGGGGCGTTCCCGGCGACCGTCGTGATCCCGAGCAGGTCGGCGAATTGGGCGGCGACGATGATCGCGACCACGTCGTCATGACCCGGGTCGCAGTCGAGCAGGATGCGGACGCGGTCGTTCGAGGCAGCGAGCGGCATGACGCTCAGCATCGCAGGTCCCGCGCGACGATGACGGGGTGGCGGCCACCCCCAGACTCGTCGTGGTTGCAGTGCTCGTGCTGGTAGCGGCGTGCTCGTCGGGCGACGACGGCGCGGCCGAAACGGACGCCCCTGGCAGCGGTTCGGCGGCGGAGTCGGCTCCCGCAGCAGAGTCCGGGAACGGACTCACCGGCAGGGCAGGTCACCCCGCCGCCGGAAGCTCCGGCGACCACGATGGCGGTTGCCGAGACCGGCGTGCCAGGCCTCGACAGCGACGACTCGTTCTGCTCCGCGTGGAGCCGGTTCGGTGGTTCGTGGCAGGTCTTGGTCCAGGCCGGCGCCGCGCTCGATCCGGCCGAGGTGGCACGGCTCGAGGTGGTCGCATCGGCGTTGGTCGAAGACGCCTACAACGACGTGTTCGCGGCGTGGCCTGCCGAGCTCGAGACCGAGCGCGACGTGGTCGCCGACGGGTACTTCGGCGCCTTCCGACGCAGGAGTGACGACGCCGCGTTCGCGCTGTCCAACGCGGGCGCGACCGACGACGATCGGACGCGCCTGGCGACGGCCTGGGCCGACGCGCTCGAGCGCTACGACCCCGCGGCGCCGGCGGTCGACGTCGCCGTCCCCGACGAGCTGGGGCCACTGGTCGACACCGCCGCCGGCGCGTTCGCCCAACAGCGGGTGCCACTGCCCGACCGACCCGACGATGGTGATCACGGTCGAGACGCCGCTCACCGACGAGTTCCTCGCCAGCGCCTGCCCCGACCAAGGTTGGATCGTCGGACAGGACGTGGTCGAGGGATGAGGACCAACCGCGAATCGTCAGGTCGTTGATCCCACGACCGACGCCGCTCCTACACTCGCGCCGATGACACGCGTCGCCTTCGGGGCCGATCACGCCGGCTATGAGTTGAAGCAGCACCTGATCACCCGACTCGAGGGCGCCGGCTACGAGATCATCGACCACGGCACGAGCTCGACCGACAGTGTCGACTACCCGCCGTTCTGCGCCGCCGCGGCGCGTTCGGTGCGCGACGGTGATGCCGACTTCGGCATCGTGGTCGGGGGTTCCGGGCAGGGTGAGCAGCTCGCCGCCAACAAGGTGCGCGGGGCGCGGGCGGCGCTCTGCAACTGCCTGTACACGGCGCGCCTGGCGCGGGAGCACAACGACGCCAACGTGTTGGCGATCGGCGCCCGCGTCGTCGGGCAGGGCCTCGCCGAGGAGATCGTCGACACCTTCCTGACCACCAACTTCGAAGGCGGGCGCCACGCCCGGCGCGTGTCCCAGATCATCGAGCTCGAGGAGCAGTTCTGATGCCGTTTCCCTCCGACATCGCACCCGACACCGAGATCGAGCGACTGCTGGCGCTCGAGGTCGAGCGTCAGACGACCGGGCTGCAGTTGATCGCCAGCGAGAACTTCACGTCGCCGGCCGTCATGCGCGCCACCGGCTCGGTGCTCACGAACAAGTACGCCGAGGGCTACCCGGGCAAGCGCTACTACGGCGGCAACGTCAACATCGACTCGATCGAAGCGCTCGCCATCGAGCGTGTCAATGCGCTGTTCGGGAGCGAGCACGCCAACGTCCAGCCCCACTCGGGCGCCAACGCCAACATGTGCGTCTATCAGGCGCTGCTGAAGCCCGGCGACACGGTGCTCGGGCTCAGCCTCGACCACGGTGGGCACCTCACGCACGGATCACCGGTCAACGCCAGCGGGTTGCTCTACCACTTCGTCGCCTACGGCGTCGGTGCCGAGGAGCGGATCGACCTCGACGAGGTTCGTGCGAAGGCGCTCGAGCACCGCCCGAAGCTGATCGTTGCCGGCACCACGAGCTATCCGCGCCGGCTCGACCCAGAGCCCTTCCGGGCGATCGCCGACGAGGTCGGCGCGCTGCTGATGTTCGACATCGCCCATCTCGCCGGCCTCGTCGCCGGTGGGGCGCACCCCAATCCGGTCGCGTTGTCCGACGTCGTCACGTTCACGACCCACAAGACGCTGCGCGGACCACGCGGAGGGTGCATCCTCTCCAAGGCCGAGTATGCGGCGGCGATCGACAAGGCCGTGTTTCCAGGGTGGCAAGGGGGGCCGCTCGAGCACGCCATCGCCGGCAAGGCGGTCGCCTTCTACGAGGCCGCCCAGCCGAGCTTCACCGAGTACGCCCACCAGATCGTGCGCAACGCGTCGGCGCTGGCCGAGGCGTTGGCAGGCGAGGGCTTCCGCCTCGTGTCCGGCGGCACCGACAACCACCTGATGGTCGTCGACCTGCGCGCCTTCGATCCCGACCTGACCGGCAAGGTCGCCCAGTCGTCGCTCGACTCGGCCGGCATCACGCTCAACAAGAACACGGTTCCCGACGATCCGCGCAGTCCGTTCGTCACGAGTGGCGTCCGAATCGGCACCCCGTCGGTCACGACACAGGGCATGCGCGAGCCCGAGATGCAGGTGATCGCCGAGCTCATCGCCAGGGCGCTACACGGGCGCGAGACCCCCGCACAACTGGCAGCGGTGCGGGCCGAGGTCGCCGACCTCTGCGCCAAGTTCCCGGCCTATCCCGACGGCGTGTGACGGTCGTCCGGGAACCGGACGGGTCGTCGTAGTCTCTCGCGTCGTGTCGCCCGGTCTCGCCGACTACCTCTTGATCGGCTTCATCGCCGCCGGGGTCACCGCGGTCGCAACTCCGGTCGTGCGACTGGTCGCCCGACGTGTCGGCTGGGTGGTCGCGCCGAACGCCCGATCGGTGCACACCTCGCCGATCCCGCACGTCGGCGGCGTCGCGATGCTGGCCGGGTTCCTCGCGGCGTTCATCACGGCGTGGGCGCTCGGGAGCTTCGAGGTGATCTTCGAGGACAACTCCGAACCGATGGGTGTCCTGATCGCCGCCTTGGTGGTCTTCGCCACCGGGTTCCTCGACGACATCCGCGACATGGCGCCACCGGGAAAGGTCACCGGCGTCGTCGTGGCCGGCATCGTGCTCTGGTACTTCGGCGTGACGATGTTCTACTTCCGCGTCCCGTTCTTCGACGTCATGATCCTGTCGAACGACTGGAAGCCGCTCGTCACCGTGCTCTGGCTCTTGGTGATGACTCAGGCGATCAACCTGATCGACGGCCTCGACGGACTGGCGGCAGGGATCGTGGCGATCGCCTCGGTCGCCTTCTTCGTGTACGCCAACAAGCTGAGCGACCTGTCGCTCGTGTCGGAGCGCAACCTCGGCCCGTTGGTCGCGATCATCACGGCCGGCGTCTGCCTGGGATTCCTCCCGTACAACTTCAATCCCGCACGGATCTTCATGGGCGACAGCGGCGCGTTCCTGCTCGGCCTGCTGCTGGCGGTGTCGACGAGCGTCGTCGGCGGCCGCGCCGATCCGAACACCCAGGACTTCGTCGGTCAGACCTTCTTCTTCTTCGCACCGTTGGCGATCCCGCTGTTGATCCTCGGGGTCCCGCTGCTCGACACCCTGTTCGCGGTGGTCCGGCGACTCTCCAAGCGGCAGGCGATCGACGTCGCCGACAAGGGCCACCTCCATCACCGGCTGATGAACCTCGGTCACGGGCATCGTCGCTCGGTCCTCATCCTCTGGGCGTGGACGGCA
The DNA here is from genome assembly GCA_963850755.1 of Ilumatobacteraceae bacterium. GTDB lineage: Bacteria > Actinomycetota > Acidimicrobiia > Acidimicrobiales > Ilumatobacteraceae > Ilumatobacter. Next base: position 143,620 of record CAWKMO010000012.1, read on the forward strand.
CTGCTGTCGGGCTTCGTGCTCTATCCCGTGCTCGCCGAGGAGAACCCGAGCTATCTCACGTTCGGCATCGGTGCGCTCGGCATCGTGCTCTACACGGTGGTGCATCCGAGCGTGCGCCGCAAGCGGGCGGAGGCGGTCGAGGAGGCACTCGCCCGACCGGCCTCGGAGCAGATCGATCCGTCACGCCCCGAGCGCCGCGAAGCTTCCCACGTCGAGTCCCACGAGCCGACCGTCGAGCCGCCGGTCGAGCCGTCCGCCGAGACCGCCGTCGAGACCGCCGTGGAGACCGTGGCGACCGAGCACAAGCGAGCGGCCAACGGTGAGGTGACGAAAGTTGACACGACGATGCTGTCGGAGTTGCCCGAGGACGGCGCGGTCCAGTAGCTTGTGCTCGCGTTCACAAACGGCGCATCGCTCCCTGTGGGAACCTTGCCGCCTGACGCGAACACCCTGCCGCCCATGAAGCCCCTCCTGTTCAAGATCCGATCCGGCAGCGCGCCGAGCGACGAGCGAGTCGTTCGCGACGACACCGTCACACGCGGCATGGATCTGGCGCTCACGGTGCTGCTGTTCCTCGGCATCGGGTGGGTGCTCGACCGCTGGCTCGGCACCGACCCACTGTTCATGATCGTGTTCGTCACATTGGCACTGGTCGGCGGCGGGGCGCGCCTCAAGTACTCGTACGACGAGTCGATGCGTCGCCACGAGAGTGAGCGGGCGGCCAAGCGAGCCGGAGACGGTCGATGAACGCCGTGCCGTCGATGCACACCCCGGTGGCCGGCGAGCCGGTCGAGCTGCAGGTCAGCTCCGACATGGTCAAGCGCGGGCTGATCGCCGCTCCTGCGCTGATCCTCGCCGGCTTCGTGATCTGGGGCACCGACGGCGCGTGGTCGACGGCCTACGCGATCGCGTTGGTACTGGTCAACTTCCTGCTGTCGGCGCTGCTCATCGGCTGGGCGGCGCGGATCTCGTTGGTGGCCCTCATGGCGGCGACGATGTTCGGCTACGTGTTCCGGCTCGGATTGATCTTCCTCGCCGTGTTCGTCGTGAAGGACGCCAGTTGGATTTCACTTCCGGCGGTCGGAGCGGCCATCATCGTCACCCATCTGGGGCTCCTCGTGTGGGAGCTCCGGTACATCTCGATCTCCCTCGCCTATCCAGGCCTGAAGCCGAGCCCCCCAACGTCAACCATCGCGTCCCCGAACCCTTGAGGTAGCAACAGCATGTTTGCGGTCGAATTCCCGCCGATCAACGAGGTGATCCGGTGGAAGGATCTGTTCCCGAGCTTCAACAAGGTCTCGCTGATCTGCGTGCTCGCCTCGTTGATCGGCATCGGTATCTACATGCTCGCCGCCCGCCGCGACCCGCTGGTGGCGCCGCGGGGCGTGCGCAACCTGGCTGAGACCGGCGTCGAGTTCATCGAGGACCAGATCGTCATGCAGACGATGGGCAAGGAAGGCCTCCGCTGGACGCCGTTCCTGCTGACGACCTTCATCTTCATCTACCTGTGCAACCTGCCCGGGATCGTGCCGTTCCTACAGTTCCCGGCCACCGCCCGCATGGCACTGCCGTTGTTCCTGGCGCTGATCGTGTGGGTCACGTACCTCGTCGTCGGCTTCAAGCACAACGGCATCTCGTACATCACAGGGATGCTCTGGCCGCGCTCGGTGCCGGTCGGCATGCGCCCGCTGGTGGGCGTGATCGAGATCCTGTCGAACATCATCCTCCGCCCGTTCAGCCTGGCCGTCCGACTCTTCGCCAACATGCTCGCCGGGCACATGCTGCTCGTCACCTTCGCCCTGCTGACGCACGAGCTCGTCCGCGCCGATCAGTGGGCGCTGAAGCCGGTGGCGGTGCTGCCCTTCTTCATGTTGCTGTTCCTCACCGCCTTCGAAGTGCTGGTCGGCTTCCTGCAGGCCTACATCTTCACCATCCTGACGGCGGTGTACATCGCCCAGGCCGCTCACCCCGAGCACTGACCCACAGATCTCCCACCTCAACCCATCACAGGAGAAACCCAGAACATGGAAGCATTCGCATTCCTCGCACAAGCGGAGGGTGGCTTGACCACCGAGGCGGCTGCCGCGATCGGCGCCGGCTTCGCCTATGGCCTCGCCGCCATCGGCCCCGGCATCGGCATCGGCTACGTCGTCGGTAAGGCGATCGAAGCCATGGCCCGTCAGCCCGAGGCCGCCGGCATGGTCCGCACGACGATGTTCCTCGGCATCGCCTTCACCGAGGCGCTCGCCCTGATCGGCTTCGTCGTCTTCATTCTGCTCGGTCTGTAAGGAGCACCGTGACAACCGTCCACGTCACCCATCTGGGGGCGGGCGGGTTCGAGGTCTCGTTCCCCCGGACTGCTGGCGACGAGTCGACATCCGACGCCGCCGCCCACGAGGAGGAGCTCGACGAAGGCCCGAGCCCGATCGCTCCTGAGGTCAAGGAGCTGCTCTGGGGCTTCGGCGCGTTCATCGTCTTCCTCGTGTTGATGCGGCTCTGGCTCGTACCCAAGGTCAAGCAGGGCATGGAGGCGCGCTACGGCACCATCCGTGGCGCCCACGAGACCGCCGACTCGATCCGCGCCGCCGCCAGCGCCGACGTCGCCGAGTACCAAGCCGCGTTGGCCGAGGTTCGGGCCGAGGCGAGCAGCCGCGTCGAGGCCGCTCGCGCCGAGCTCGAGGCGAAGCGTGCGGAACGGTTGGCCGAGGTCAACGCCCGCATCGCTGCCAAGCGCGTCGAGGCCGCGTCCGAAGCCGACGCTGCACGGGCTGCCATCCAGGATCAGATCGAGGCCGCAGTGGCCGACGTCGCCGGCCGCACCGCCGAGCTGACCGTCGGTCGCGCCCCCGACCCCGCCAGCGTCCGCCAGGCCGTCGCCGCCGTGATGGGAGGTGGCGCATGAACCTGCTCGCGTTGCTGGCTGCCGAAGACCCGTCACAGACGCACCACTGGTTGCTGCCCGAAGACTACGAAATGATCTGGGGCGTCCCGGCGTCGATCCTGATCTTCGCGCTGTTGATCTGGAAGGCCGGGCCCTTCATCAAGAAGGCGTTCAACGACCGCACGGCGCGCGTCCAGGCCCAGCTCGACGAGGCCGCTGCCGACAAGGCCGCGGCCGAGGTCGAAGCCGCCGAGATCCGTCAGTCGTTGGGCGACCTCGAGGCCGAACGCGGTCGGATGCTGGCCGAGGCCGACGAGCAGGCGGCGGCACTGTTGCGTGACGGCAGCGCCCGGCTCGACGCCGAGGCCGCCGATCTCGAAGCCAAGGCCGATGCCGACATCGTCGCCCTCCAGAGTCGCGGTGTCGACGAACTGCGTTCCGAGATCGCGCGACTGTCCGCTGCTGCTGCCGAGCACGTCCTGCACGGCGAGCTGCACGAAGACGTCCACCGCGACCTGATCGAGGCGTTCATCCAGAAAGTCGGGGCAAGCGCATGAGCGACGCACGTGTCGAGGGCTACGCCCGAGCATTGTTCGAGATCGCCCAAGCCGAGGGAAATCTCGACCAGGTCGAAGAAGAGCTGTTCAGGTTCGCCCGCAGTCTCGAGACCAACGAGCAACTGCGATCGACGCTGTCCGACGAGCTGCTCCCGCCCGCCCGACGTCAAGCGATCATCGAAGATCTGCTGGGTGGGCGGGCATCGCGCACGACGTCGCAAGTGGTGTCGATGGTGATCGGCTCCGGTCGCGGTGCCGAGCTGTCCGAGATCATCGATTCGCTGGTGCAGCGTGCCGCGGCGTTCGCGCGACCAGGTCGTGGCCGAGGTGCGCACCGCTGTTCCGCTCACACCCGACCAGGAGACCCGTCTGGCGGCGGCGCTGGCCAACGCCACCGGAAAGCAGGTCAGCGTGCGGGCGATCGTCGACCCGAGCGTGCTCGGCGGCGTACTCGCCACCGTCGGCGACACGGTCATCGACGGCTCCGTCCGTACCCGACTCGAACAACTCAAGTCCCGCCTCTAGGAGAGACGACATGGCAGAGCTCACGCTCTCGGCTGCCGACATCGCGGCAGCAATCAAGACCAACTTGGAAGGCCTCGGCGACGACGTGCAGGCCCGCGTCGTCGGCCGTGTCTCCGAAGTCGGTGACGGCATCGCTCGCGTATCAGGCCTTCCCGACGCAGCTGTCAACGAGCTGCTCGAGTTCGAGGACGGCTCGGTCGGGCTGGCGCTCAACCTCGACGAGGAGTCGATCGGCGCCGTCGTGCTCGGCAACGCCAGCGCGATCGAGGAAGGTCAGACGGTCAAGGCCACGGGCCGGATCCTGTCGGTGCCCGTCGGCGACGGCGTGCTCGGTCGCGTCGTCAACGCCCTCGGCGAGCCGATCGACGGCAACGGCGAGCTGGTCGGCACGCAACTGCGCCGGATGGAGATCCAGGCCCCCGGCATCATGGGCCGCAAGCCCGTGCACCAGCCGCTGCAGACCGGCATCAAGGCGATCGACGCCATGACACCGATCGGCCGTGGGCAGCGCGAGCTGATCATCGGCGACCGCAAGACCGGCAAGACCACGGTTGCGATCGACACCATCCTCAACCAGCGCGGCCAGGGCGTGAAGTGCATCTACGTGGCGATCGGCCAGAAGGGCTCGACGGTCGCCCAGACGGTCGAGACCCTGCGCCAGAACGGGGCGATGGAGTACACCGTCGTCGTCGCTGCACCCGCCGCCGACTCGGCCCCGTTCAAGTACCTCGCCCCCTACGCCGGCTGCGCGATGGGTCAGCACTGGATGGAGCAGGGTGAGCACGCGCTCGTCGTCTACGACGACCTGTCGAAGCAGGCCGAGGCCTACCGCCAGCTGGCGCTGCTGCTGCGTCGCCCGCCGGGCCGCGAGGCATACCCCGGCGACGTGTTCTACCTCCACAGCCGCCTGCTCGAGCGGGCCGCCAAGCTCTCCGACGAGAACGGCGCCGGCTCGCTCACAGCATTGCCGATCATCGAGACCAAGGCCGGCGACGTGTCGGCCTACATCCCCACCAACGTGATCTCGATCACCGATGGCCAGGTCTACCTGCAGGACAACCTGTTCAAGTCGGGCGTGCGCCCAGCCGTCGACGTGGGCATCTCGGTGTCTCGCGTGGGAAGCGCGGCTCAGGTCAAGTCGATGAAGGCCGTGGCCGGAACGCTCAAGCTCGACCTCGCCCAGTTCCGTGAGCTCGAGGCGTTCGCCACCTTCGGCTCCGAGCTCGACGCCGTGTCGAAGGCCCAGCTCGAGCGCGGCTACCGCTTGGTCGAGCTGCTGAAGCAGCCGCTCAACAGCCCGATGCCGGTCGAAGAGCAGGTCGTGTCGATCTTCGCCGGCACGAAGGGCTACCTCGACGACATCCCCGTCGGCGATGTGCGTCGCTTCGAATCCGAGCTGCTCGACTTCATGCGCACCCGCAACGGCTCGATGCTCGACGAGCTCCGCACCAGCGGTGTCCCCGACGTGCTGGCCGATGCGGTCGAGACCTTCAAGTCCCAGTTCCTCGCAGCCGCCGCCTCGGCCCGAGCCGCGGATCCGACGGCCACCGATGCCGGCGAGGTCGGCGAAGCCGCCTCCCAGAAGACCCTCGCCACGGAGTGATGTAGATGGCAGGTGGACAGGAGCGCATTCTTCGGGGTCGCATCAGGACGATGCAGGCCACCAAGAAGATCACGCGCGCCATGGAGCTGATCGCCGCCTCGCGGATCGTCAAGGCGCAACAGCGTGTGCACGCTGCCGTGCCGTACTCCGAGCAGATCACCGAGGTCGTGCGCGATCTGGCCGCCGCCGGTGCCAGCAGCAACTCGCCGTTGCTGAGCGGCCGCGGCGAGGTCAGGACCACCTGCTACGTGGTGATCACCGCCGACCGCGGCCTGTGCGGCGCCTACAACGCCGGCGTGCAGCGCGCCGCCGAAGGCGAGGTCAAAGCCGACGTGCTCGCCGGCAAGGGCTACGCCATCATCCCGGTCGGCCGCAAGGCCGAGTCGTACTTCCGCTTCCGCGGCTACTCCCTCGGCCAGGGTTTCGCCGGCTTCAGCGAGAGCCCGACGTATGCCGACGCCAAGCGCATCGGTCAGCACGTCGTCGAGCTGTTCGAGAGCGGCGCCGTCGATCGCGTCGAGCTCGTCTACACCCGGTTCATCTCGGCCGGCAGCCAGGAGATCGTGCTCCGCCCGCTGGTGCCGCTCTCCGCCGACACCGTCGCCGGCGGTGACGGCAAGGCCGGAGCCGAGGGCACGGCCGGCGACTACGAGTTCGAGCCCGATCCGGGCACGATCCTCGAGACCTTGCTGCCGCGCTACGTCGAGGCACGCGTGTATGCCGCCCTGCTCAACGCGGCGGCCTCCGAGCACGCCTTCCGCCAGCGCGCCATGAAGTCGGCCACCGACAACGCCGACGAGCTGATCAAGAACCTCAGCATCACGATGAACCGCGCCCGCCAGGACTCGATCACCACCGAGATCATGGAGATCGTCGGTGGCGCCGAGGCGCTCGGCTCGTCCAAGGACGTCAAAGACATCCGCATCATCGACTTCGAATCAGTGTCTACAGGAGAACCACAGTCATGACGATGACCGACACATCCCGCACCGCAGACGGCACGGCCGGACACGTCGTCGCGATCGCCGGACCGGTGATCGACGTCGAGTTCCCGCCGCACACCCTGCCCGAGCTGAACACGGCGCTCGAGTTCACCGTCGAGATCGAGGGCAAGAGCCAGAACGTGCTCGCCGAGGTGGCGCAGCAGCTCGGCCATGGGCGTGTCCGGGCCGTCTGCCTCAAGCCGACCGACGGTCTCAAGCGCGGCACATCGGTGCGCAACCTCGGACACGGGATCCAGGTCCCGGTCGGCGAGAAGGTGTTGGGGCACGTGTGGAACGTGTGGGGCGACGCCCTCGACGAGGACCCGGAAGGCTTCGCCGAGATGGAGCGCTGGGACATCCACCGTCCGGCGCCCGACTTCGACGCGCTCGAGCCGTCAGCTCGCCTGTTCCCGACCGGCATCAAGGTGATCGACCTGCTCACCCCTTACGTGGCGGGCGGCAAGATCGGCCTGTTCGGCGGCGCCGGCGTGGGCAAGACCGTGTTGATCACCGAGATGATCAACCGCGTGGCTTCCCAGCACGGTGGCGTGTCGGTGTTCGCCGGGGTCGGCGAGCGCACGCGTGAGGGGACCGACCTGCGGCTCGAGATGATGGAGTCGGGCGTGTTCGAGAAGGCCGCCCTCGTGTTCGGCCAGATGGACGAGCCGCCGGGCGTGCGCCTGCGCGTGGCACTCTCGGCGCTGACGATGGCGGAGTACTTCCGCGACGTCCAGAACCAGGACGTGCTGCTGTTCGTCGACAACATCTTCCGGTTCGTGCAGGCCGGGTCCGAGGTGTCGACGTTGCTCGGCCGCATGCCCTCGGCGGTGGGCTACCAGCCCACGCTCGCCGACGAGATGGGTCAGCTCCAGGAGCGCATCACCTCGACCCGCGGTCGTTCGATCACGTCGCTGCAGGCCGTGTACGTGCCCGCTGACGACTACACCGACCCGGCCCCGTTCACCACCTTCACCCACCTCGACGCCACGACCGAGCTCTCCCGCCAGGTCGCCGCACTCGGCATCTACCCGGCCGTCGATCCGCTCGCCTCGACGTCGACGATCCTGTCGCCGGAGGTCGTCGGCGAGCGTCACTACAACGTCGCCCGCCGCGTCCAGGAGAACCTCCAGCGCTACAAGGAGCTGCAGGACATCATCGCCATCCTGGGTCTCGACGAGCTGTCCGACGAGGACCGCCTCACCGTCAACCGGGCCCGCAAGATCCAGCGCTTCCTGTCGCAGCCGTTCTTCGTCGCCAAGGTCTTCACCGGCATCGAAGGCGAGTTCGTGCCTGTCGAGGAGACGGTCGACAGCTTCGACGCGATCCTCAAGGGCGAGCTCGACGAGGTGCCAGAGCAGGCGTTCCTGAACGTCGGCGGTGTCGAGCAGGTGCTCGCCAAGGCGAAGAGTCTGCAAGAAGGCTGAACATGCGAGCCAACGTGAGCACCCTCGACGAGGGAAGCGCCAGCAACGACGAGGGAGGGCGTTGACATGGCCTCGCCTATGACCGTTGAGGTGGTGTCGCCCGAGCAGGTGTTGTTCTCGGGCGAGGCGACGATGGTCATCACGCGCACGCTGGGCGGCGGCGAGATCGCCTTCCAGGCCGGCCACGCTCCGTTCCTGGCGGCGTTGGTCGAGAACCACACGCGGGTGTTCCTCGTCGACGGCTCGATCGAGGACATTGCCGTGCACGGCGGGTTCGTCGAGGTCAGCAACAACAAGGTCTCGATCCTGTCCGACGTCGCCGAGCTCGGATCGAGCGTCGACGTCGAGCGTGCCCGCGCCGCCATGGAACGCGCCGAGGCCGCGCTCCAACGCGAGCACGACGCCGAGGCAGTCAGCGCACTCGGTCGGGCCCACGCCCGACTCCGTGCTGCCGGCGTCACCGTGTGAGCGTCGCCTGTTGACGGCGACCTACCCGTTCGCGACGGCGCTGGTCACCGGAGCGTCATCAGGTCTCGGTGAGTTGATGGCGGGGGTGTTGTCGGACGCCGGCGTCGCCACCGTGGTCGTCGCTCGCAGGGCCGAGCGACTGTCGGCGCTGGCCGATCGCCATCCGGAACGTCGAGGTGCTCGTCGCCGACCTGGCGACCGACGACGGTCAGGCTGCGGTGGCGGCACGCATCGGTGACGCCGAGCGTCCGATCGATCTCGTGGTCAACAACGCCGGATTCGGCACCAACGGAACCTTCCACGAGCTCGACCCGGAGCGGCTCGCCGACGAGATCGAGGTCAACGTGGCGGCACTGACCCGCCTGTCACACGCCGCCCTCAGCGTCATGTTGCCGCGCCGGCGCGGGTGGCTGCTCAACGTTTCGAGCGTCGCCAGCTTCCAACCCGCTCCGTTGCTTGCTGTGTACGCCGCCACCAAGGCGTATGTCACGAGCTTCACCGAGAGCCTGCACGAGGAAGCGCGCGGCAGCTGGTGTCCACGTCACGGCACTGTGCCCCGGCCTGACCCACACCGAGTTCCAGCGGGTCAGCAACACCCAGCGCTACAGCGACAAGTACCCGGCGATCGCCTGGACCACCCCCGACCTCGTGGTGAAGACCGGGCTCGCCGACGTGATCGCCAACAAAGCGGTCTCGGTGCCCGGCGCTCAGTACAAGGTGCTCAGCGCGACTCACGAACTCGGCGCCGCGCTGGCTGCGCAGGCGAGCCTCGGGCTCGGTGCAACGCAACTGACCGCACCGGTCACGTGTAGTCGATGGCGCTGAACTCCTGCAGTTTGCGCACGCGGTGGGAGGCGTCGATCAGGCGCACGGTGCCGCTGCGCGATCGCATCACGAGGCTCTGCGTGTGGGCACCCCGGGCGTCGAACCGGACGCCCCGGAGCAGCTGCCCGTCGGTCAGGCCGGTGGCAGCGAAGAAGCAGTTGTCGCCCTGCACGAGGTCGTCGTGCGTGAGCACGCGGTCGAGGTCGTAGCCGGCGGCCACCACGGCGTCACGCTCCTCCTCGCTCTGCGGGCTGAGCCGGGCTTGGATCTCGCCGCCCATGCTCTTGAGGGCGGCGGCGGCGATGACTCCCTCGGGCGTGCCACCGACGCCGATCAGCACGTCGACGGCAGCCCCGGGCCAGGCACTGGCGATGGCTCCGTACACGTCGCCGTCGGAGATCAGCCGGATGCGGGCTCCCGAGGCTCGCACCTCGTCGATCAGCTCGGCGTGGCGCGGGCGGTCGAGGATCACGACCGTGAGGTCGCGGACGCTCTCTTGCTTCGACTTGGCGACCCACCGCAGGTTCTGGGTGATGCTGGCGGTGATGTCGATCGAACCGACGCTGTCGGGCCCGACGGCGATCTTCGCCATGTAGAACGACGGGCCGGGATCGAACATCGTGCCGCGCTCGCTGACGGCGATCACCGACAGCGCATTGTCGAGACCTTTGGCGGTCAGCGTGGTGCCGTCGATCGGATCGACGGCGACGTCGACGAGGGGCTCGTGACCGTCGCCGACCTTCTCGCCGTTGAACAGCATCGGGGCGTGGTCCTTCTCGCCCTCGCCGATGACGACGACACCGTCCATCTGGACGCTGGCGAGGCTGAGTCGCATGGCGTCGACGGCGGCTGCATCGGCGCCTTCCTTGTTGCCCCGCCCGACCCAGCGAGCCGAGGCGAGCGCCGCCGACTCCGTGACCCGCACCAGCTCCATCGCCAGGTTGCGGTCGGGTCGTTGTGCTCCCGGGCTGGGCATGCGACCACGGTAGTGGCCGGACGCCCAGCCCGGTGCGTCATAGCTGCGCTAGCCGCTCGGACTGGACCGAGCACGCCGCCGCTGGCGCCGCGATTCGCGGCGGAGCCGGCTGTGGCCGGCCTGGCGACGGAGTTGCTCCTGCCGATCGGAGGCGATCTGGCGCTGGTAGTGCAGGTTCGTGGTGAACATGGCATTGCCTTTCGGTGTTGTGATGTGGGTTGTTGTTGCTTGTCGGGGAGACTCGGCGCGCATCGGCCCGCGGGAGCGGGCGCGATGGCGTGACGGAGGTGGGGGAGGGTGGCCTGAGGTGGCGCGGACGTCCCACGGCCGTAGCGCGCGAGCGCGCTCACGATTGGTCGAAGAACTGCGTCAGGCAGTGGCCACGCGGTCGGCGACCGAGGCGGTGAACCCGAGGGAGCGCGCCCGGCCGTCGCCGTCGATCGCGGGGATCGTGGCGCTCATGCTCTGTGCGTGGGTCAACATCGGATTCTCCTTTCTCCTAGGTCGGACACGAGCAGCATGGCGCGCCCACCGGGGTCGTTGCAAACAGGTTTCGCGAGCTGTCCGACATAGCCTCGCGAACGCGTGATCACGGTCGACATGTGCCTCTCGGGACGTGAGTTGTCAGAGCCGCGACCGTCGCCCGACGCCACGCTGGTGGCGTTCGTCGTTCGCTGGGACGCCTCGGCGGCGATCGTGGTGGTGCCGGCAAGCGGTGGCCCGGAACGGATCGTCACCGTCGCACCGCAACCATCGCCGGGCCGCGGGTTCGGAGGCGGTTGCTTCGACTGGCGCCCCGACGGGAGTGGCCTCGTCTACGCCGCCCGTGACGGCGACCTGTGGCTGCAACCGATCCCTGGTGGAGTGGCGCGTCGGATCTCGAGCGTCGGGCCCGACCGCCGAGCCGAAGCGCCGGCTGTCAGCCGTGACGGCACGTTCGTCGTCGCCGTCGTCGACCAGGCCGAGGTGTGGCGCTGGTGGCTCGACGGCTCGCAACCACCCGAGCGGCTCGACGACGGTTCGGCCGACTTCGTGCTCGATCCCTTCATCACCACGTGCGGGACGACGTTGGTGTGGCAGGCCTGGAACGTCCCCGACATGCCGTGGGACGCGTCCGCGCGTCCAGCGGATCACGTTCGACGGTGAGGTGCGCGACGAGTTCCGCGGGGCGGGTGCGATGCAGCAGATGCAGAACATGCCCGACGGTTCCGGCATCTGCGTCCGCGACGACGCCGGTTGGCTCAACCTCTGGCACGACGACCAGCCGCTCGTCGACGAGCCGTTCGAACATGCCGAACCGACGTGGTCGGCCGGGCAACGGTCGTTCGCGGTGTCGCCCGACGGGCAGCGGGTGGCGTTCACTCGCAACGAGCACGGTTTCGGCCGGCTGTGCGTGGTGCAGGTGGCGACCGGCGAAGTCGTCGAGGTCGGCCGCGGCGTTCACGGCCAACTCACCTGGGTCGGTGATCAGGTCGTCGCCCTGCGGTCAGGTGCGCGCACGCCGACCCAGGTGGTGGCGTACGACGCGTCCAGCTGGGAGCGGCACACGTTGGCCGTCGGTCCGGTCACGGCATGGGACGTCGCCGACCTTCCCGAGCCGGAGCAGGTCGAGCTCGAGCTCGACGGGATCACGCTCGGCGCACGCCGGTACGTGGCCGGCAACGGGCGCACGTTGTGCTGGGTCCACGGCGGCCCCACCGACCAGTGGCGCGTCGAGTTCATGCCGCGTGTCGCCTACTGGTGGTCGCAGGGGTGGGACGTGCTCGTGCCCGACCCGCGTGGCTCGACCGGCCACGGCCGCGCCTACCAACAGGCGTTGCGCGGCGAGTGGGGCCGGCTCGATGTCGACGACACGGCGGCGATCGTGGCCGCATCCCACGCGCGTGGGTGGAGCCACCCGTCGGCCACGGTCATGATCGGCAGTTCGTCGGGCGGGCTCACCGCGCTGGGCGTGCTCGGCCTGCATCCCGGCCTGGCGGCGGGCGGCGTCGTGCTCTACCCGGTGACCGATCTCACCACGCTCGCCTCGGCCAGCCACCGCTTCGAGGCGCACTACACCGAGAGCCTGGTCGGGCCGGCGACCGAGCGCGACAAGTACCTCGCCCGTTCGCCGATCTCGTACGCCGACCGGATCCGGGTTCCGCTGCTGGTCATGCACGGCGACTGCGATCCGGTCGTTCCGTTCGAGTCGACCGTCGCTTTCGTCGAGCGCATGCGGGCCGCGGGTGGCGATGTCGAGTTGGTCGTGATGGAGGGTGAAGGGCACGGCTTCCGCGACCCGGCCAACCGCCGCGCCGACTACGAGTTGACGGGCGCCTTCCTCGCACGTCTCGTTCAGGGATAGTTTCACGCCATGCCGATCGTGAGCCGCGGAGACGACGAGGACGAGAACGAGTCGATGGCCGCGGCCGGCGCGCCACCCGGATACGACTTCGACTTCGATCCCAACGACCCCGACCAGGTCAAGGTGCACTACAACCTCACCGGCTGGAGCTTCGAGCAGCGCGCCGAACTGGCGGAGACTCTCGCCGAGCGTGGCGTACCGCATGTGTGGGAAGGCGACGAGCTCGTCGTTCCCGAGCAGATCGAGGCCGACGTCGACGTCCTGTTCGACGATCTCGAGCGTGAGATCGGACCGTTCCCCGTGCCGTTGCTCGACGACGAGGGCGAAGGCGACGGGGTCACCGAGTTCGAGCTCGACGAGTGGCCGGCGAGCGACATCGACGTCTTGCAACAGTCGCTGATCGAGGCCGAGATCCCGCACCGCTGGTCGGGTCGCACCTTGCTCGTCGCCAGCGATGCCGAGCACACGGTCGACGAGTTGCTCGACGCGATCGAGTCGGGTGAGGCGGCCTCGCTCGACGAGTCGGCGGAGGCGCCCGACGGCGCTCTGCAGGATCTGTACGTGCTCGCCGACCGGTTGACCCGCGATCCCACCGATGCCTCGAGCGCGCAGCTCGTTGGCGACGCTCGTCGTCGAGCTCAGCCCAGTCGGCGCCGCCCTTCGGTCTGGCGGTGCGGGCGTGGGGCGTGATCGTCGAGCACGCGGCACGCGTCGTCGCAGCCGTCGACGAGGGCTCCGAGCCCGAGGTCATCTCGACAACGGCCGACGAGTTGCGCACGGTGTGCCGGCCATACGTATGAACCGGGCGTTGCGGCGGCTCTGATGTTGCTCGCCGAGCTGGAGATCTTCCACACGCGGCCGGCTGTGCCGACTCGCCGGGTCGCGCTCGGCCACCTGGTGCTCCCCGTCGACCCGGCACCCGGGTTCGGTGGCCTGTTGCTGGGTGCCGTCGTCGCCCAACACCTGCCCGGCGTCGACCCTGATCTGCTGCCCGACATCCGTCGCTTGATCGACGAGATCGAACGTGGTCAGCGAATCGTGCAGCCACGGCTGCGCCACCGCTTCCAGACCGACCGGCACGGGCTGTCGCACAGCCGCCACCGCCTGCTCGGCGAGGACGACGACATCCACTTCGACTTCGCCGCAACCGGGAGCGATCTCGCCCAGGTGCTCGGTGCGGCGTACGCCGTCGAGCGCCTCGATCCGGCGATCAGGACAGTCGATCACACCGTTGCTGCGCAAGGCGGTGCGTTGGCGAGGGCCGATCGGCCCGGCACTGATCGCCCATCTCGCCGGTTCCCAGGCTCAGGAGCTGTCGGCCCTCGCCGACCCCATGGCCTGGGCGCTCGACGTGCTCGGCTTTCCGGCAGGGAGCGATCGACCGTCGTCGCGCGAGATCACGAAGAGCTATCGAACCCGCATGCGCGCCGTGCATCCCGATCACGGTGGTGACCGGGCGAATGCCAGCAAGGCGATCCTCAACCTCAACGAGGCGCGCCGGATCCTCTCGGGGAAGCAGACGTGACGCTGTTGCTCTACCCGGGCGCGGGCACCGACTCGAGTCATCCGTCATTGCTGGCGATCGAGCGCGCGGTCGCCCCGCATCCGTGTGTGCGAGCCGACTTCCCGTATCGCCGTCAGGGCCGCAAGGCCCCCGACCGCACGCCGGTGCTGCTGGCGTCGATCCGGGAAGAACTCGATGGTCTCCCTGCCGGCCAGCCGTTGGTGATGGGCGGCCGCTCGATGGGCGGGCGGATGTGCTCGATGATCGCCGCCGGGGCGGACGAGCTGCCGCCGCCGCCCCAGCTGCGTGGGCTCGTGCTGATCTGCTATCCGCTGCACCCGCCCGGCAAGCCCGACCAGCTCCGCGTCGACCACCTTCCCGACATCCGCGTCCCGACGCTGTTCATCTCGGGCACGCGCGACGCCTTCGGGACGCCCTGACGAGTTTCTGACCTGGACGGCCACGATGTCGCCGGCCGCCAAGGTCACGCACCTGTGGCTCGAGGGCAAGGGCCACGACCTGAAGGGCTGCGACCACACGATCGCCGGCGCCGTCAAGGACTTCGTCGACCGGGTGGCGCGCTGACCGAGTGGCGCGTCCTCGGGGTTGAGCGCTTCGAGCTCCTGGTGGGCGGTCTCCGGGAACCAGGCCAGCACGACGCCGACGACGACCAGCTGCCCCAGCCCGACGAGCGCGATCACGCCGCCGTAGCCGGCGCCGGCGTCCAGCAGCGTGCCGACGAGCAGGATCCCGACGACCCCTCCGAGCAGGGCCGATGCCGTGAGGAGACCGGCCGCCCGGCCCCGGTTGCCGGTCGGGAACAGCTCGGCCCGATAGACGGCGATCGCCGGGAAGGCGATCCCGCCGATGAACCCGCCCCCGAACGCCGACAACCACATCGGCGCCCCGTCGACCATGAACGAGATGATGATCAGAGCGGTGCCGATCGGGATCGTCACCGCGATCAGCCGGCGCCGGCCGCGCACGTCGGCCAGCCGGCCTCCGACGATCAGGCCCAGCGCGGCCGGGGTGGCGGTGGTGAGCGTGAACAGCGAGATCATGCCGGCGTCGAAGCCGCGGATCTCGCGGAGGTAGCGGTTCTGGAAGAAGCTCGCCGGGGCCACGAAGAAGTTGGCGAAGGCCGCCACCGCCGCCAGCGCCGCGAAGCGGCGACGATCGAGTGGAGGATTCACGCGGTGGGGCCGCGCGTAGCGCACCGTCTCGGGGAGTCGCCGCGAGATGTCGACGGCGACGATCAGCCAGATCAACGTCACGAGGTACACGAGCCGCCAGCTCGACGGGCCGAGGTCGGCGAGCGGGAGGGCGATCACGGCGATCCCGGCGCCGAGACCACTCGCCATCGCCATCACGCTCACGGCGTAGGCGCGACTGTTGCGCGGCATCTCCTCGGCGACGGCGACCGCGATCAGGAAGTCGAGGGCGAGTCCCAACGGCCGGCCGATCGCCTGGGTGGCGACCAACACCGGGAAGTTCGGTGCCAAGGCGCCGAGTGCCGTGACGATCGGAGCCGACCAGGCGACGATCCGGATCACGCGCCGCCGTCCGATCCGGTCGGCCAGGAAGGCGAACGGCAGTGCGACCACGATGCCGACCCGCACGACGGCGCCGGCCACGCTGAAGCCGAGGTCGCCGACGCCGAATTCGTCGGCGGCGAACTGGGCGGTCTGCGTGAACAGCGTGTTGGTGAACGCTGACGACATCGATGCCGCCGCCAGCAGTCCGAGCACGAGCGCCTGGCGGGCGTCGATCTGATCAGGTGGCGCCCACCACGGCGTGCCGCTCGGTCCCTCCTCGCGTCCAGGCCGGGTCGGTGGGCGGCCGCGCCGGGCGAGCAACGCCCTCACCGGCAACGCGAACAACCAGCCGAACCACGGGATCCCGAGCCGGTAGCGCGTGCGCTCGACGATCCGTCCGGGCTCGCTGACGAGCTGTCGCTCGTACTCGAGAAAAGGCCCGTTGAGCTGGTGGAACGTGCCGTCGGATGGAGCCGACTCGGTCAGCAGATCGGACCGCGGCCGATGGAGCCGGCGGCGCACATCCGGGTCGTCCGGCCATACCCGGGTGACCGCTCGAGCGCCTGCCAGCACGGGCGGAGCATACTGGTGGCCGTGAAAGCCGAGCCCGCCGCCGTCGACTGCTGCATCACCGTCCGGCGAGCCGGCCCGCTGTCGGGAGAGATCGTGGTGCCGGGCGCCAAGAACTCGGTGCTCAAGCTGATGGCGGCGAGCTTGATGGCCGAAGGAGTGTTCGAGCTCACGAACGTGCCGTCGATCGTCGACGTCGGGATCATGTCCGAGCTCCTCAACGCGATCGGCGTCACCGTGTCGCGGCCGGCACACGATGCCCTCACGATCTCCAACACCGGAGACCTCACACCGGTCGCGCCCTACGAGCTGGTCGAGCGCATCCGCGCCTCGATCAACGTGCTCGGTCCGCTGCTGACGCGATGCGGCCACGTGCGGCTGTCACTCCCCGGCGGGGACGACTTCGGCGCCAGGCCGATCGACATGCACGTCGCCGGGCTCGAGGCGATGGGCGCCACGTTCAAGTTCTCCCACGGCTATCTCGAAGCGTTCGCCGACCGCCTGCACGGTGCCGACATCATCTTCGACTTCCCGAGCGTGGGGGCGACCGAGAACCTGTTGACCGCCGCCGTGCTGGCCGACGGGATCACCACGATCGACAACGCCGCCCGCGAGCCGGAGATCATCGACCTGTGCGACTTCCTGGTCAAGATGGGCGCGCAGATCGACGGCATCGGCACGTCGCACCTGCGGATCGAGGGGGTCGAGCGCGGCTCACTCCGGGCCTGCGACCACGAGACGGTCGCCGATCGCATCCAGGCCGCGACCTACATCGCCGCCTGCGCCGTCGCCGGGGGCGAGCTCGATCTGCTCAATGCCCAGCCGCGCCACATGGACATGGTGCTGACGCGGTTCCGCGACATGGGTCTCCAGCTCGACCCGCTGCCGTACGGATTGCGGGTCACCGCCGCCGAGCGCCTGCGGTCGATCGACGTCGCCACGTTGCCCTATCCGGGCATCGCCACCGACTACAAGCCGTTGATCATCACCATGCTGTCGGTCGCCGACGGCGTGGGCATCGTCACCGAGAACCTGTATCCGGGACGCTTTCGCTACGTCGAGGAACTGCAGCGGCTCGGTGCCGACATCCGCACCGACGGCCACCACGCCGTCGTCCGCGGCGTGCCCCGCCTGTCGGGCGCCCAGGTCCGGTCGCACGACATCCGTGCCGGAGCGGCGATGGTCGTGGCCGGCCTCGCCGCCGAGGGCACGACCACGATCACCGGCGTGCACCACATCGACCGCGGCTACGACGATCTCGTCGGCCGGCTCAGCGCGTCGGCGCCGAGATCAACCGGTCGAGCAGGGCTACGACTCGCAGCCAAGCTGCTCGTCTTCGCCTTCCGAGCTCGCCGTCTCCGCTGCGCTTCGACGCTCGCCCGCCTGGCCGACCCGGTGCTCGGTGCGTTGCCGGATTGCTCGACCGGCTGCCTGCCTCACACAACCGTGTGGGATCGACTCACGACGTGCGACGCGCTTGACGATTGCCAGCACGACGACGATCAGGACGATCGGCCCGGCGACCAGCAGCAATTCGTCCCACCCGCCCTGGTGGGCGAGCAGCGGGGCGAGGGCGGTCACGCCGGAATCGTAGGCGCGCTGGAATGAATGATCCCTCTCCCTGATTGAATGACCTGGCCATGCGTTCCCAAGTCGAAGCCTGCATCGAAGTGATCCGTCCGGCGCTCCAGGCCGACCACGGTGACATCGAGCTGATCGATGTCGACGAGACCACCGGTGTGGTCACGGTCCGTCTGATCGGTGCCTGCGGCACGTGCCCGGTGTCGACGCAGACGCTCAAGGGTGGGATCGAGCGCATCATGCGCGACCGCGTCGACGGTGTGACCGAGGTCATCAACGTGGCCGACGCCGAAGCGGCGATCGACTCCGTCGTCTGACCAGCGCCGACGCGGCGGCGTCCGCTGCGGCGTGAATCGCGGCCGGAGATCGCGGTCTGACAACCTGTGTTGCATGGCGCGCACGACCGACCCTGCCGAGCTGTTCGATGCCGCCGTCGACGGCGATCGGGGCGCCCTCGCCCGGTTGCTGTCGATGGTCGAACGTGGCGGCGAGCCGGCGCGGCGGGTGGGGCGCCTGTCGCATCCACGCAGCGGTTCGGCCTACACGGTGGGCATCACCGGTGCTCCAGGGTCGGGCAAGAGCACGCTCACCAGCGCCCTGCTCGGCCATCTGCGGTCGATGGAGATCGAAGTCGCGGTGCTGGCGATCGACCCGTCGTCGCCGTTCACCGGCGGGGCGATCCTCGGCGATCGGGTGCGGATGCAGGAGCACGCGACCGATGCCGGCGTGTTCATCAGGTCGATGGCGACGCGTGGTCATCTCGGAGGGCTGTCGCTGGCGACCCCCGAGGCGGTGCGGCTGCTCGACGCCGTCGGGCGACGGTGGATCCTGCTCGAGACCGTCGGTGTCGGCCAGGTCGAGGTCGAGGTGGCGGGCAAGGCCGACACCACCGTCGTCGTCGTCAACCCGGGATGGGGCGACAGCGTCCAGGCCAACAAGGCCGGGCTGATGGAGATCGCCGACGTGTTCGTGATCAACAAGGCCGATCGCAAGGGTGTCGACGAGACCCGGCGCGATCTCGAGCAGATGCTCGATCTGTCGGAACTGCCGGCCGACGCCTGGCGCCCACCGATCGTCCCCACCGTCGCCCCGCGTGGGGAAGGTGTGCCGGAGCTCTGGGAGGCGGTCAATCACCATCGTGCGTACGCCGAGTCGAGCGGCCAACTGCAGTCCCGTCGCGCCTTCAGGGCGCGCGAGGAGCTCCGCGAGATCGTCGCCAACCGATTGCGAGAACGTGCCCGCGAGATCTGCACGGGGGAGCGGTGGGAGGCGCTCACCCAGGCCGTCGCCGAGCACGAATCCGATCCGTGGACGGCCGCCGACACGATGCTCGACGGTGTGCTGGAACCATGATGACTTCATGAGCGACGACGCAGTGGTGAGGCTCGAACGGAACGACGACGGGGTAGCAGTGGTGACGCTCGCCAATGGCAAGGTGAACGCCCTGTCCGGCGCTGTCGTGCGGGCCTTGCACGAGGTCGCCGATGCCCTCACCGCCGATCCGCCCGGCGCTGTCGTGATCACCGGCGGGGAACGGATCTTCGCCGCCGGCGCCGACATCTCCGAGTTCGGCGGCGCCGACGAGGCCGCCGCGATCACCGCCGCGATCCATGGTGCCGTCGACGCGGTGGCGGCGATCCCGCGGATGGTGATCGCCGCGGTCGACCGGCTATGCGCTCGGCGGCGGCTGCGAGCTGGCGCTGGGCTGCGACTACCGGGTCGCCGGCGAGCGCGCCGTGTTCGGGCAGCCGGAGATCCTGCTCGGAACGCTCCCGGGTGGTGGCGGCACCCAGCGCCTGGCGCGACTGGTCGGTCCGAGCCGGGCCAAGGAGCTGTGCATCACGGGACGCCAGGTCGCGGCCGAGGAGGCGTTGCGGATCGGGCTCGCCGACGAGGTCGTCCCGAACGAGGAGGTGCACGCCCGCGCCCTGGCGCTCGCCGCCGAATGCGCACGCGGTGCGGTGTTGTCGCAGGCGTTCGCCAAGCGGGCGATCGACGAGGGCCTGAGCATGCCGCTCAGCCGAGGCGCTGCGGCTCGAGCAGGAGCTGTTCATCGAGTCGTTCCGAACCAACGACAGCCAGATCGGCGTCAAGAGCTTCCTCGAGCACGGCCCCGGCAAGGCCGACTTCACGGGCACCTGAGAGGCAGCGTCAGCGCCCGTCGCCGAGCGCTTCGTGATACACCGGCGATCGTGCGGCCGGCGATCGCGTCCCACGAGTAGGTCGCCTGGAGCAGCTCGCGTGCCGCGCCGCACCATCTCGTCGGCGAGCTCGTCGATCGGTGAGCACGCGCTCGATGCAGTCGGCCAGCTCGTCGGCGTTGCCGGGCTCGAACAGCAGCGCCGAACCGGTGCCGCCGACGAGCTCGGCCAGGCCGCCGGTGTCGGCGACGATCAACGGCGCCCCGCCGGCGAGCGCTTCGAGGGCGACGACGCCGAACGGCTCGTACAGCGACGGGATGACGACGCACCCGGCGCGATGGATCGCCGCCCGCAGCTCGTCGTCGGAGAGGAAGCCGGGCACCTCGATCAGGTTGCCGACTCCGGCGATGTCGATCTGCGACTGGAGCTCGGGCAGGTAGGTGCCGCGCCCGGCGATCATGCACTCGAGCCCCGGCGACCCGGTGCCGCAGCGCGGCGACCGCCCGGGCGAGCACGTGGAAGCCCTTCTCGTACCGCACCCGGCCCCACGCCAGCACGAGCCCTGTGCGATACGACTCGTCGGGCTCGTCGGGGCCGGTGGCCGCCCACCACGCCGGATCGATGCCGTGCGGCACCCGCCTGACGTGGTCGGGGTCCATCTCGAACCCGGCGACGATCTCGCGCACCATCAGGCGCGTGCTGGCGATCACCCGGCGCGAGCGGAACGCCTGCCACCACTCGACGCTGTTGATGTCGGTCGCCGATCCGGGCGGGAGGTGGCCGCCATGACGGCCCCGCTCGGTGCCGTGGAAGGTGGTGACGATCGGCACCGCCGAACAGGGTGGCGAGCACGTCGGCCGCCCAGGCCACTCCCAGTCGTGGGCGTGCACGATGTCGGGGCGCCAGTCGCCGAGGTCGGCCGTGGCGGCGACGAAGGCGTGGTTGGCCGATGCGGTGGCGGCGACCGGCTGGTCGGGGATCCACGGCATGTCGACGTCGACTCGCAGCACGCGCAGCCCGTCGTGGATCGTGTCGAGTCCGGTGCCCGTGCGACGAGCTGGCGTGATCAGCACCACCTCGTGGCCGGCGCGGCGCATCGCCCGCGCCAGCCCGTCGACGTGGGCCGCCGTGCCGCCGGCGGAGCTGGGTGGAAACTCCCACGACAGCATCAGCACGCGCACGACGTCGGACGCTAGTTGCGGACCGGCTCCCGATAGCCTCGCCCGGATGATCTTCGACCGGCTCGACGCCGACCTGCGCCCGGTGGCGACGGCGAGCGTCGCGGTCGGCGTCGTGGTCGGCGCGTTCGGTGCCGTGTTCGGCGTCACGGCCGTCGCCGCCGGGTGGGTCGGTGTTGCAGGCGTGCGTGATGTCGCTGCTGGTGTTCACCGGCGCATCGCAGTTCAGCGCCGTCAGCGTCGTCGCCGCCGGGGGCTCGACGGCGCTCGGCGCTCGAGCAGCTTCGATGCTGCTCGGCGGCCCGCAACGGCGTCTACGGGCTGACGATGGCGCGCGTGCTGGACGGTCCGCTGGCGCGCCGTCTGGTCGCGGCGCAACTGGTGATCGACGAGACGACGGCGATGGCGACCGCTCAGACCGACGCGTCGCGAGCAGGCGGCGGCGTTCTGGGTGACCGGGCTGACGTGTCTACGTGTTCTGGAACCTGGGCACGCTCGCCGGGGCGCTGCTCGGCTCGGAGATCGATCCCGAACGCTGGGGGCTCGACGCCGCCCTGCCGGCCGGCTTCGTGGCGATGGTGTGCGCCGCAGTTCCGCACCCGCAACGGCCGGCTGGCCGGGCTGATCGGTGCCGCTCGTGTGCCTGGTGACGATCCCGTTCGTGCCGGTCGGGATGTCGATCCTGTGCGCGTCGGTGGCGGTGCTGGTCGGGTCTGCGTCCGGAACGAGCAAGCGCAGTGCGCAGTGACCTGGACGCTGGTGATCGTGCTCGGCCTCGCGGCGCTACGCCTTCAAGGTGCTCGGGCTGGTCGTGATCGGCGCCCGCACGCTGCCGCCCGTCGTCGAGCGCTGCCTGGCCTTGATCCCGGCCGCGCTGCTGTCGGCCTTGATCGTGAAGGACACGTTCTCGATCGGCCAGGAGCTCGTGCTCGACGCCGGGCGGCGGGCGTCGCCGTGGCGGTGGTCGCCGCCTGGCGCCGGGCACCGATCTCCGTCGTGATCGTGCTCGGCGCCGCGGTCACGGCCGCTCGTGCGTGCCGATCTAGGAGGCCGAGTCACGCCTCGACGAGCCGCGTCGAGCGAGCGCAGGTTGCGGCGCCAGATCAGGCGCAGCACCCAGCGACCGCCCAGCGTACTCGCCGAGCCGGCCCTCCGAGGTACCACGGGAAGTGCAGCTCCTCGGTCCACGTGAACCGCGTGCGGCGATCGAGGTCGATCGGGGTCAGCTCGAACACGCCGGTGCCGGTGACGACGGTCCCGCTGTGGCGGACACCCATCCGTCGCTCGGGCTCCCACTCGGTGATCTCCATGTGGTCGTGGAGCGTGATCGGGCCGACCTTGGTGTCGCACACGAACCGCGTGCCGATGCCCGGTGCTGATCGCTCTCGAACCGGATCGTCGGTGGCATCGGCCATCCAGTCGACGTGGCGCTCGATCGGCTCGATCACACTGCCAGACGCGCGCGCGGCGGTGCGTCGATCTCGATCGAGACGCTGATGCGTCCCATGGCCGTCGCGTCAGGCGCCGGCGGGTGCGGCGACGCCGCGAAGCTCGGCGGCAGCCTGCTCGGGTGGCATCACGTTGATCAGCACGCCGGTGCCACGCTCGAACCCGGCCTGCGTGACGCAGGTTGGGCCAGATGTGGATGTGCCAGTGGTACTCGCCCTGGTGGGCGTACGGCGCGGTGTGGAAGCCGACGTTGTAGGCGACGTCGCCGATCAGCACGTTGAGGAAGGCGGTGGCATCGCGCAGCGCCCGGCCGACCGCCTCGAGCGACTCGTCGTCGGTGTCCTGCAGGTGCAGCTCGTGGCGGCGCGGGACGATCAACATCTCGTACGGCGAGCCGCTCCAGTACGGGCAGATGATGGCGACGTCGTCGTTGGCGGCGACGACCCGTTCGCCCGTGGCCATCTCGGCCTCGACGCGTGGTGCACAGCAGGCAGTGGCCGGCGAAGCGGGCGAAGGCGCGCTCCTCGTCGAGCACCTCGCCGGGCACGAACGGCAGGCCGAGCAGCTGCCCGTGGGGGTGCGACAGCGACGCGCCGGCCTCGCGGCCGTGGTTGACGATCGCCTGCGTGTAGCGGATGTGCGAGGTCGCGGCGTGGTCGATGAAGCGGCGCTTGAGGGCCACCATGAACTCGCCGGCGGCCTCGTCGTCGAGGCGGTCGAGCGACTGCGTGTGGTCGGGGGTGTAGACGAACACCTCGTGGATGCCGGTGCCCTCGGCGGTGACGTGCACCGGGCCGTCGTGGTGGACGGCGAAGCCCTCCTCGCCGTGGAATGCCGGGTACAGGTTGGGCACGACCCGCACCCGCCAGTTGCCGCCCTCGCCGATCGTCTCGAGCGCCGGCGGCGTGGATTCCTCGTTGCCGGGGCAGAACGGGCACGGACGCCGGAGTCGACGTCGTCGAGGCGTACCCGGGGCGCGAAGTCGGTGGGGCGTTGGGCGCGCTCGGCAACGATCGTCACCCAACGCCCGGTGAGCTGATTCAGTCGCATCTGACTCATGACACGTCTCAGGATACGTCGTTCGGTCGAAGCGGGTCGACGCCTTTCGTGGAGCGCTTCCACGCCTCACTCACGACGCCGGTAGACGACTGACGTGCCGCGGCGAATCGTCGTCGAACGGAGTGCGCTCCGAACGACTCCCAACGATGCTCCAACGCCAGCCCGGCGGCGCCGCGCGTAGTCGTCGAGCTGGGCCGGGGTCGAGTAGCGGATCGACCACGGCCGCAGGCGCACGCCGCCGGCCTCGGTGAGCTCGACGAACTGCCCTGCCGCCGACTGGTGGTCGGGGTCGTCGACCGAGATCGACAGCACGACACGATCGGCCGCGATCGACCGCACCGTCACGCTGTCACCCCGTCGCGGCGGGTCGTCGGGCACGAAGGCCTCGATCACGAACCGTCCCCCGGCCGCAGCCGATCGGCGACATCGACGCGAAGCAACGTGCCTGGGCGCCGTCGTCGTCGAGGTTGAACAACGTGTTGTACGCCGCGAACACGAGCGCGAACGGCCCGTCGGGAAGGTCGCTCGCCATGTCGCCGAGGACCGCGTCGACGAGCCCGCCGGGATCGCGCCACGCGAGCCGCGCCAGCATCGCCTCGCTGGCGTCGATGCCGACGACCGTCGACGCCGCGTCGCGAGCCCGGCCTCGGCGAGCGGCACGGCGAGCCGGCCGGTGCCGACGCCGAGCTCGAGCACGGGCCCCGAGCCGGCGAGGTCGAGCAGCTCGACGACCGTGCAGGTCGACGTCGGAGATCCCCGTGGTACCAGTCGTCGTAGACGTCGGCGAAGGCGTCGCCGTAGCTGCTCGCGTCGTACCCCTGCATTCGTGGCGAACGGTAGCTGTGAGCGGGAGTGCTGACCTACCTCGACCACGCGGCGACGACGCCGATGCGGCCGGTCGCGGTCGAGGCGATGCTGCCGTTCTTCTCCGAGCGCTTCGCCAATCCGAGCGGCTCGCACCGGTTCGCCCGCGACGCCCGCAAGGCGATCGACGAGGCGCGCGACCAGGTCGCCGAGCTCGTCGGCGTGCGCCCGGGCGAGGTCGTGTTCACCGGGTGCGGCACCGAGTCCGACAACACGGTCGTGATGGGCGTCGCCGGCACGTGCCGTGTGCCCGGCGGTCGAGCACCACGCCGTGCTGCACCCGGTCGAGCATCGCGGCGGCATGGTCGTCGGCGTCGACGCCGCCGGTCACGTCGACCTCGACCAGCTCGGCGGCGGCGCTCGACGCCCGACGTCGCGCTGGTGAGCGTGATGGCCGTCAACAACGAGGTCGGCACGATCACCGACATCGCTGCCGTGTCGCGACTGGTGCGCAGCCGTGCGCCGCAGGCGCTGCTGCACACCGACGCCGTCCAGGCCGCGTAGCTGGCTCGACCTGCGCGAGCATCGCGCCGCTCGTCGACCTGATGTCGCTCAGCGCCCACAAGTTCGGCGGCCCGAAGGGCGTCGGCGTGCTCACGATCCGCGACGGCGTGTCGCTGGCGCCGCTGATGCTCGGCGGCGGCCAGGAGCGCGAGCGTCGCAGCGGCACGCACAACGTCGCCGGCATCGTCGCCCTCGCGGCGGCGCTGGCCGAGACCGATGCCGAGCGCGGCGAACCGAAGGCGTGCGCATCGCCGCCCTCCGCGACCGGCTCGTCGACGGGCTGCTGGCAGCGCGTCGACGACGTGGTCGAGACCGTGCCGCGCGACCGCAAGGTGGCCGGTTCGGCGCACATGTGCTTCGACGGGATCGAGAGCGAGTCGTTGCTGTTCCTGCTCGACGAGGCCGACGTGTGCGCCAGCGCCGCGTCGGCGTGCGCCAGCGGCGCGATGGAGCCCTCGCACGTGCTGGCGGCGATGGGCGTCGATCGCGATCGCTGCCCAGGGCGCGCTGCGGATGACGCTCGGGCACACGACCACCGAAGCCGACGTCGACCGCGCCGTCGACGTCGTCGCCGACAGCGTGACGCAGCTGCGGCGTCTGTCGTCAGGTGCCTAGGCGTGCCGATGAAGGTGCTGCTGGCGATGAGCGGCGGGGTCGACTCGTCGGTCGCCGGCGCGCTGCTGCTCGAGCAGGGCCACGACGTCGTCGGCGTGACGATGAAGCTGTGGGGCGGCGAGAGCGACACCGGGTGCTGCAGCGTCAGCGACGTCGACGACGCCCGCCGGGTGGCCCAGCAGCTCGACATCGACCACCTCGTGTTCAACTTCGGCGACGACTTCGATCGGCACGTGGTCGCCCCGTACGTGCAGGCCCACGCCGACGGCGTCACGCCCAATCCGTGCGTCGAGTGCAACCGGCATCTCAAGTTCGATCGTCTGTTGCGGCGCGCCGACCAGCTCGGATTCGACGCCGTCGCCACCGGTCACCACGCCCGGATCGGGCGCACCGCCGACGGCCGCTTCACGCTCGAGCGCGGTGCCGACGCCGCCAAGGACCAGAGCTACGTCGTGCACATGCTCGACCAGGCGGCGCTGGCGCGGACGCTGTTCCCGGTCGGCGACATCGACAAGGCGCGAGGTGCGCCGAGCTCGCCGCCGAGCGCGGCCTGCGCACGGCGTCCAAGCCCGACAGCCAGGACGTGTGCTTCATCACCTCGACCGGCGGGCGCGAGACGTTCCTCGGCACCGCATCGCGTTCCGACCCGGCCGGGTCGTCGACGGCGCGGGGGCGGCGGTCGGCGAGGTGGCGGCGCTCGAGATGGTCACGATCGGTCAGCGCCGCGGGATCGGGCTGCCCGGCGGCGGTCCGAAGCGCTACGTGCTCGACGTCGACATGTCCGGCGCGGCGTGGTCACGGTCGGCGACGAGCGACAGCTGCTGCGGTCGACGATGCGCGTGTCGAGCACGTCGTCTGGACCGACGCGCCGCGCGCCGGGCCCGGTGCGCGTGCAGTGCCAGCGCCCACGGTGCCACCGCGACCGGCCGACGATCGCAGCTCGACGGACGCCCGCGACGCGTCGAGGTCACGTGGGACGCGCCGCAGCGGCGCGTCGCACCCGGGCAGAGCGTCGTGTTCTACGACGCCGCCGACCGGCTGCGTGCTCGGCGGCGGCATCGCCGCCCGCTGACCGACCGTCAGCCGACCGGCAGCCGGCGCTCGCGGGCGGCGCGCAGCAGCTGGCCAGGCCGGGTCGGGCCGACGAGGCACGCCGGTGAAGTGGATCGCCCGGCCGCGCGGCGTCTTCGGCGTGGCGGCCAGGATCGCCGTCGTCGGCTCGCGCGTGACGAGCTCGACCGCGTGTCCGGCGGCGGGCCCGGTGAGGTCGAGCGCCTCGGTGCCGGCCGGCGCCAGGCGCAGCGCGGCGAGCTCGTTGCGGCGCACCATCAGCGTCTCGCCGAGCACGACGTGGTCGTGCACGACGACGCCGGTCGGGACGAGCACGAACCACCGTCGTGACAGCTTGTGCCAGCGGGCCACGCCCACACCGCGACCCGAGCGACGGCGACCGCGCACGTGATGCCGCCGACGCACCCACCGCCGGTCGGCGAGCAGCAACGGTCCGGCGAGCACGCCGCCGGCCCACACCAGCCATGTGAGCGACCGACGCCACGAGGTAGGCCAGCGGCGGGCGCAGCAGGATGGCGGTCCTCGTCGCCGTACGCGGACGCCTGCACGAAGGCCCGCCCGAGCTCGGCGCTGGCAGCGAGGAACGTCGCCGCCAGCGCGGCATGGCGACGAACGCCACGGCGACGGCGAGCGTCGGCGCCGGCGAAGGCGGTCGCCAGCGACGACCGGGACCGCCGAGCGGGACGACGACCCGCGTCGCCGTCAGGCTGACGACCGCCGGAACCGCCATCGCCGCCACGCCGATCACCCAGAGCGCGCCGCCGACGATGCGGGCCACGTCGTGGACCGCGTCGGGCGGTCCGTCGAACGCGGCGTCGAGCGCCGGGATGCGCCAGCACCACGCACCGCGACCCAGGCGCCGCGCAGCAGCCACGGCACGAACGCGCTCGATGCGCTGCGGTCGTCGATCGGCCCGGCACGGGCGACAGTTTGCCGCCGACGGTATCGGAGTCGTCGCGCCGGACGTCCAGGTGTCACGATGACGGATGGTGCGACCGGACGACCGCAGTCGAGGCGGCGCCCCCGTCGCGGGCCGCAGTGGCTCAGACCTCGGCGCGCGACGTCGGCGTCGGCAGCCTGCCGCATCGCAACGCCCGCCAGGCGGCCGAGTTCGTGCTCGACTGCCTACGACGTGCCGACGATGCCGAGCCTGCCGCGGCGGTCGCCGGCCGAGTCGCCGATCGCGCAGGCGCTGGTCGGCGATCTGCGGCGTCACGCTCGGGCAGTACGGCACGGTGGCGGTCGACGTCGCGCCGGCTCGATCCGACGGCGACCGGTGTGCACCGACCTCGACCGCGACCACTTCATCGGGTTCCGCACGTTCCTCGCAGGTCGCCGCCGAGCGCGCGCTACACCGGACCCGTCGCGTGGCACTTCGCCGGGCCGATCTCGGTCGGCGTGGCGCTGCTGCGGGCGGGCGCCGCGCCGGACGTCGCGTTCGACGTCGGCCGCGCCGTCGATCGCGCCCACATCCGCGCCATCGCCGCCGCCGTCAGCGATGCGCTTGCCGGGCTCGCCGCAGCTGGTCGATCATCGACGAGCCGTTCGCCGACGACGTGATCGGGCCGGGCCTCGCCGATCACGCCCGACGAGAGCGTCGATCTGCTGTCGTCGGCGATGGCGGCGGTCGAGCCGGTCGCCACGGTCGGCGTGCACTGCTGCTGCGACGTCGACGTGTCGCTGCTGCTCGCCGCCGGCCCGCACGTCGTGTCGCTCCCGGTCTCGGCCGCGATCGCCCCGCTCGCCGGCTACATCGATCGCTTCCTCGCCGGTGGCGGCTGGATCGCTGTGGGGCGCGGTCGCCACCGGCGGGCCGATCGGCGTCACCGCCAACCGGTCGTGGCACCGGCTCGCCTCGTTGTGGCACGACCTGGTGCAGCGCGGGTGCTCGCCGACCCGGCTGCGCGAGCAGAGCCTGCTCACCGCCGGATTGCGGACTCGGCGTCGCACGGCGTGCCGGTGGCCGAGCGGGTCTCGCACTCGCTGCGCGACATCGGCCGTGCCGTGCGCAGCGACGCCACCGCCGCCAAGCTCATGCTCGGCGGGTGACGCGCGTGGCCGACTCCGACGCGGAACGGATCGACGCAGCTGCGCGAGCTGATCGCGTACCACGACCGCCTGTACTACGAGCACGACGCGCCCGAGCTGCCCGACGCCGAGTACGACCTGCTGCTGCGCGAGCTGCGCGCGCTCGAGGCGGAGCATCCGGAGCTCGCCGACGCGTCGTCGCCGACGGCGACGGTGCGCGGCGTGGCGACGTCGACGTTCGCCCCGGTCGTGCACGCCGTGCCGATGACGAGCCTCGACAACGCGATGAGCGCGCGACGAGCTCGAGGCGTGGACCGCAACGCGTCGTGCGCGGGCTGGGCGGTGTGACGCCGCGATTCGTGGCCGAGCTCAAGTTCGACGGGCTGGCGATGAGCCTGCGCTACGAGCACGGCCGGCTGGTCAGCGCCGCCACGCGAGGCGACGGCCGGGTCGGCGAGGACGTCACCGCCAACGTGCGCACGATCGCCGACGTCCCGACCGCTTGCGCAAGGTCGGCGGCGCCACGCCCGACGGTGTTCGAGGTGCGCGGCGAGGTCTACATGTCGACCGCCGTGTTCGAGGCGCTCAACCGCGAGTACGAGGCGGCCGGGCATGCGGATGCTGGTCAACCCGCGCAACGCCGCGGCCGGCAGCCTGCGCCAGAAGGACCCGGCGATGACCGCCCGCCGCCGGCTGTCGTTCTGGGCGTACCAGCTCGGCGAGGTGGTCGGCGGCCCCGAGTTCGACTCGCACCACGACGACGCTCGAGTACATCGGCCGGCTCGGGCTGCCGGTCAATCCCGAGGTGCGCATGCTCGACTCGGTCGAGGCCGTCGTCGCAGCATTGCGCTGCACTGGCAGGAGCACCGCCACGACCTCGGCTACGAGATCGACGGCGTCGTGATCAAGGTCGACGACCTCGCGCAACGCGCGCCAGCTCGGCTTCACGTCGCGGGCGCCGCGATGGGCGATCGCCTACAAGTTCCCGCCCGAGGAGCGCACGACGCTGCTGCGCGACATCCAGATCTCGGTCGGCCGCACCGGTCGCACCACGCCGTTCGCGGTGCTCGAGCCGGTGTTCGTCGGCGGCTCGACGGTGGCGATGGCGACGCTCCACAACCAGGACCAGGTGGCGGTCAAGGACGTCCGCCCGGGCGACACCGTCATCGTGCGCAAGGCCGGCGACGTGATCCCCGAGGTCGTCGGGCCGATGCTGTCGGCGCGCCCGGCCGACTCGGTGCCGTGGGTGTTCCCGACCATGTGCCCGTGCCCGCTGCAGAGCACGCTGGTGCGGCCCGAGGGCGAGGCCGACACCCGCTGCGTCGAGCCGGCGTGCCCGTTCCAGCGCGACCAGCGCATCATCTACTGGGGATCGCGTGGGGCGATGGACATCGAGGGTCTCGGCGAGCGCACCGTGCTGCAGCTCACCGAGCGCCGGGCTCGTCCGCGACCCGGCCGACATCTACGTCGCTCACCGTCGAGCAGGTCGTCGGGCTCGAAGGGTTCGCGCGGATCAGCGCCGAGAAGCTCGTCGCCGCGATCGACGGGTCGCGCGACCGCCCGCTGCCGCGGGTGCTGACGGCGCTCGGCATCCGCAACCTCGGGCCGTCGGCGTCGCAGGCGCTGGCGAAGGCGTTCGGCACCCTGCGCCGCGTGTTCGAGGCGACCGACGCCGAGCGGGCCGCGGTCGACGGCGTCGGCGGCGTGATCGCCGGCGCGCTCGGACGCTGGTACGAGCAGCCGGTCAACCGCGAGTTCCTCGACCGGCTCGAGGCGGCCGGCGTCAACTTCGGGAGCGAGGAGGAGGTGCAGGCGGCGCTTGGCGGCGCGGGCGGCGATCCCGCAGACGCTGGACGGGCAAGGCGGTCGTGGTCACCGGCGCCGTGCCCGGCTACACCCGCGAAGGGGCCGAGGAGGCGATCGTGATGCGCGGCGGCACGAGTCCGGGCAGCGTGAGCAAGAAGACGTTCGCGCTGGTGGTCGGCGAGGGTGCCGGGGCCAGCAAGCTCACCAAGGCCGAGCAGCTCGGGCATCCCGCAGGTCGCCGCCGAGCGGTTCGAGGAGCTGCTCGCGACCGGCGAGCTGCCCGGCTGAGCGTCGATCAGACGACGTTGAACGTCCAGGTGTAGCTGCGCGGGCGCTGGCGGCCTTCGATCGATCTTCCAGTAGATGACCTGCGGCCCGGTGCAGACCGGTGTCGAACTTCGGTGATCAGCGCCTCGTCGCTGGGCATGAACGTGAGCGTGGAGTTGCCGCGGCTCGAAGATCGTGGTGGCCGGAAGGTCGATCTGCTGGCCGGGCTCGGCGTCGAACTGCTCGGCGACGTCGTCGATGTTGACCGTCGGGAGCTCGACGCCGTCGATCACGAGCACGCCCGTGTAGCCGGCTTCGAGGTCGACGAACACGCGCGTCTGGCTGAGCACCTGCACCGCCTCGGGCACCGGCTCGACGCTCTCGATCGTGTCGGGCAGCTTGGCCCGGTCGTCGCCGGTGAGGCTGACCGCCAGCCCGCGCCCGACCAGCACGAGCCCGACCGCGATCACGAGACTGAGACGCCAGCGTCCACCTTGTCGACCGCGCTTGCGGGGCGTTCGGTTCGCGGTGCGGCTCGTCGACGGCGTCCTGCGACGTCGTGCGCGGCGTCGATGTTGGCCTCGGTCACGGCCTCCATCATGCCGGGCGGCGAGCGCGATCGGCACACGCGCGCCGTCGCTGAGTGCGGTCCTCGCGATTGGGGTGAGGCGATAGCGTGCGGGCATCGTGGCACCCGGCGACACGTCTCCACCTCGCTCGTTCGAGCCCGCTGACCTGGTCGGCACCCTGTTCGCGGATCGTTTCCGGGTGCTCCGGCTGGTCGTCGACCGGGCGCCAACACGGCGATCTTCGACGCCACGCGACGACGAGTCGGGCCGCACCGTCACGCTCAAGCTGGTGCGGCCCAAGCTGGCCGCCTCGCCCTCGTTCCGCGAGCGGTTCGACGAGTCGATGCGCGGCGTGGCGGCGCTCAGCCATCCCAACATCGCCGCCGTCTACGACTGGGGCATCGCCCGCGTCGGCGACGTGTCGACCGCCTACGTCGTCAACGAGCACCTCACCGGCGGCAGCCTGCGCGACATGTTCGACCGCGGCCGGCGGCTGAGCCCGTCGCAGGCGCTGGCGGTCGGGCTCGACGTGTGCCGTGCGCTCGACCACGCCCACCGCCGCAGGTTCGTGCACACCGAGCTCAGCCCGTCGAAGATCGTGTTCGGCGACGATCGCCGGCTGCGGGTCGATCGACTTCGGCCTGGCCCGGCTGCTCGGCGCGCCGACGTGGGCGCAACCCGACTCGGTGCCGACCCACGTCGCCTGGTACGCCGCGCCCGAGCAGGCGCTCGGCGAGCCGGTCGACGGCAGCGCCGACGTGTACGCGCTTGTGCCTCACGCTGCACGAGGCGGTCACCGGCACGCTGCCGTTCAAGTCCGACTCGACGGTGGCCGCGCTGTCGGCGCGGGTCGGCAGGCTGATGCCGGTGTCGGCCGACCTCGGCCCGCTCGCCTCGGTGCTCGAGCGCGCCGGGCGGCCCGATGCCGACGAGCGGTCGACCGCGGCCGAGTTCGGCAAGGGTCTGCTGCAGGCGGCGCCGCAAGCTGCCGCGGCCCGAGCCGCTGCCGCTGCTGTCGACCGGCCTGTTCGACACGCCGCCCGAGCAGCTCCGCAGCCCCGACGACCCGACCGGCGGCGTCAGTCCGGCCGGGCGAGACCGCCGCCGCCGCTGGTGCTCGTCCCGATCGACGAGCCGACGAGCCGAGCCCGAGCCGAGCCCGAGTCGACCGCCGACGAGCGTCGACGGCCGATCGTCGACGATCTGTCCGACGACATCCCGGCCGCCGCCGCGGTGGGCGACGAGCTGCGTGATCCTGCCGCTCGACGCCGACCGACGAGCGCCGGGCATCCGCGCTCGACGGCGACCGACCACGGCCGACGGCGCGCTCGCCACCGAGCGGCGTGGCGGCCACGCGCCGATCGCCGTCCAGCGCCGCCGATCGAGCCCGAGCCGCTGCCGCGCCGGCGGCGCGGGTTCCCGTGGAAGATCCTGCTCGGGCTGCTGGTCGTCGGCTGCGCTGGTCGCGCTCGGCGTCCTCGCCACTGCAGCTGTTCCGCACGCCCGACCTACCTCGTGCCCGACCTGACCGGGATGCCCGACGCCGAGGCCCGCAACCTGATCGCCCCCAACGACTGGGAGATCGACGTCCAGAGCGAGCGCAGCGACGAGCGTCCCGATGGTCGGTCAGGTCGTGCGCACCGCCCCGGCCGCCGGCGTCGAGCTGGCCGAGGGCGAGCCGTTCCTCATGGTCGTCAGCGAGGGCCCGCTGCTGCGCGAGCTGCCCGACTCGACCGGCAAGCCGCTCAGCGAGGCGCAGACCGCGCTCGCCAGCCTGCGGCTGGGGGTCGAGACGGTCGAGCAGTTCGACGAGGTCGTGCGCCCGGGCACGGTGATCAGTCGTGGTCGGTCCCGGGCGACGCCACGCTCGCCGCCGGGTCGATGGTCGAGCCCGAGACGGTCGTGCAACTGGTGGTCTCGACGGGCCCGGCGCCGCGCGTCGTGCCCAACATGATCGGGCGTCGCGGTCGCCGACGCGCGCGACCGAGCTGGAGGCGATGCAGCTGACGCTGAGCCGAGGGCGAGCAGGTGTTCAGCGACGACTTCCCGCTCGGTGCGATCGTGAGCCAGAGCGTCGCCGAGGGCACCGAGGTGCCGCGCGGGAGCGACGTGCCGGTGGTCGTGTCGCGCGGCCCCGACCTCGTGATGTTCCCCGACATCTCGGCGGCGACCACGTACGAGCAGGCGGCGGCGATCCTCGACGCCGGCCGGCTTCCAGCCGGTGCTCACGTTCGGCGACGCCCAGGGGGCGATCCAGAGCGTCACGATCGACGGCGAGCCGCCGCAGGTCGGGCAGACGTACCGGCGCGGCACGGTCGTCGAGTTCACCGCCCTGTGAGTCGTACGGCGCGTCGCGCCTGTCGCCGGGCTTCGCCGCAGTGCAGGGCTGTGCATGGTCGAACTCGAGGGACGCGTCGCGGTCGTCACCGGCGCCGGGCGCGGGCTCGGCCGCGAGCACGCGCTGCTGCTCGGCGCGCAGGGCGTCGCGGTCGTCGTCAACGACCGCGGCGTCGCCAGCGACGGCACGCGGCAGCGACGCCACCCCGTGCTGCCGAGGTCGCGGCCGAGATCACGGCGCACGGCGGGCAGGCGCGTCGGCAGCGACCACGACATCGCCATCGTGGGACGGTGCCCGCGCCGCGGTCGAGCTGGCGGTCGAGACGTTCGGCGACCTCGACATCCTCGTCAACAACGCCGGCATCCTGCGCGACACGACGATCGTCAACATGTCCGAAGTCGACTTCGACGAGGTCGTCCGGGTCCACCTGAAGGGCCACGTCGCGCCCACCCACTGGGCCGCCGCGTACTGGCGCGACCAGCACCACGCCGGGCAGTCGCCGGCCGCGCAACCTCGTGCACACCAGCTCGACGTCGGGCATCTACGCCAACCCCGGCCAGAGCAACTACGGCAGCGCCAAGTCGGGCATCGTCACGTTCAGCCAGATCGCCGCCAAGGAACTGGCCCGCTACGGGGTGGTGTCGAACTGCGTCGTGCCGGGCGCCCGCACACGGCTCACGATGGCGTCGCCGGGCCTGCCCGAGATCATGGAGGCGCCGGCGGAGGGCTTCGACGTGTGGGCGCCGGGCAACGTGTCGCCGCTGGTCGCCTACCTGTGTGGCGCCGGCTGCCCGTTCACGGGTGAGACGTTCTACGTGCAGGGCGGCACCGTGCGCCGGCTCGAGCCGTGGTCGCTCGCCGGCGAGTCGATCGAGAACCCGACGCGCTGGCCGCTCGACGAGCTCGCACGAGCGCGATGAAGGCGTTCGAGCCGCGGTCGACCGCTCACGTCGGTGATCGCCGCGATCTCGTCGGCGACCTGCTCGGAGAACTCGTTCGGCGGCACCGCCGTCTGCAGCGCCATCAGCTTCATCATGTCGCCCTGGACCCGGATCTTGCCGGCCATGAACGACTGCATCGCGATCGCCGGGTCGCGGTCGACGATCAGCGCCCGCGCCGTCTCGTAGTCGGTCATCATCACGGCGTCGGGCTCGTCGAGCTCGCCGAGCTCGAACACGAACGAGCCGCTGCTGGTGTCGATGTAGGCGTTGATCGTGCCCTCGCCGAACGGGCACGTCGGTGATCACCTGATTGATGCGGATGCTGGCGGTGACGCGGCGGCAGCTGCGTCCTCGAACTGGCGCCCGGATCTCGCGCGTCGCCGTCGATCCACTCGTCCGACAAGAACGTGTACATGCGGGGGACTGTACCCGTCGTCGAGCCCGGGCGATCATCGACGGAGCAGCGCTTCGGTCGACGCGTCGGGTCAGGTGGTGAGCTCGACCGTGGACGTGGTGATGCTGTCGAGGAAGTCGTGGTCGAGCTCGAAGCCCAGCCCGGGCGCGGTCGGCACCGTCGACGTGGCCGTCGACGACCGTGATCGGGTCGATGCACGATGTCGCGGGCGTAGAAGCGGGTCGAGGCGCTGATGTCGCCCGGCAGCGTGAAGCCGGGCAGCGACGGCCAGCCCGGCGTTGGCGGCGCGGCCGATGCCGGTCTCGACCATGCCGCCGCACCACACCGGGATGCCGCGCGCCGACGCACAGGTCGTGGATGCGCACGCGCGTCGAGGTAGCCGCCGACCCGGCCGGGCTTGATGTTGATGATCTCGGCGGCGCCGAGCTCGATCGCGTCGACGGCGGTGTGCACCGACACGATCGACTCGTCGAGGCACACCGGCGTCGCCGAGGCGCGGCGCCAGCTGGGCGTGCCCGAGGATGTCGTCCTCGGGCAGCGGCTGCTCGATCAGCAGCAGGTCGAACTCGTCGAGCTTGCAGAGGTGGGCGATGTCGTCCCGCGTGTAGGCGGTGTTGGCGTCGACCTGCAGCGGCATGTCGGGGCCGATCAGCTCGCGGACGAGGCGCACCGGCTCGATGTCCCAACCGGGCTCGATCTTGAGCTTGATGCGCACGTATCCGTCGTCGATGTAGCCGGCGACCTGGCGCGAGCAGCTCGTCGAGCGAGTCGAAGATGCCGACGCTGACGCCGCTCGGGATGCGGTCGCGCGTGCGAGCCCGAGCTCGCGCTGCAGGCTCGTGCCGGCGGCGCGCAGCTCGGCGTCGAGCACCGCCATCTCGAGCGCGCGCCTTCGCCATCGGTGGCCCTTGAAGCGCGCCAGCGCGCGGCGCACGTCGGCGGCGGTGACCCGATCGCCCGCCGCGACGCAGCGCCGGCCAGAGGTGGTCGCGTGATCACCAGCGCCGCACCGTCGACGAACTCGGACGAGTAGGCCGGCTCGTGCGAGGCGACGCACTCGCCCCAGCCCTCGCCCGACGTCGGTGGTGACGTGCAGCAGCAGGATGTCGCGGTTGGTCTCGACGCCGAAGCTGGTGCGGAACGGGGTGACGAGGTCGAGCGCGATCCGCCGCAGTTCGAGTCGTTCGAGTCTTCATGCCGGTCCGATCACGGTCGGGGTGTAGCGACGTAGTTGCCCTCGCGTGTGAACCCGGTGACGACGGCACCGGCGTCGAGCCGCTCGCCGAGCTCCTCGCGCACGCGGTGGCGCCACTCGAGCGCCTCGGCTGGGGTCGGTGCGGCGCAGCACGACGATGTCGTCCGGCGTGGCGACCTCGACGATCGTCGCTGCCGCTCGGCGGCGCCGGGTCGGTGGCCGCGTCGGGATCGGTCGGCCAGGCGACGACCAGGCGGTCGGACTCGTCGTGGGCGTTGATCGAGTCGGTCATCGGCCCGTAGAAGTTGACGAGGTACTCGGAGACCTGGGCGCCGAGCACCTCGATGTTGAACCAGGCGTTGCGACGCACGAGCGGGTCGAACGTCCAGGTGATCCACGGGATGTCGCGCTCGGCGGCCCAGTCGCGCTGGTGGAGCTTCATCGCCCGCCCGGCGCCGCTGTGCTGGACCCGGGCAGGATGCCGGTGACGTGGCTGTGCAGCGCCTCCTCGCCCTGGTGGCGGGCGAGGAACCCGAACGAGGCGCCCATCAGGCGATCCGAGTCGTAGACCGCCGACACGTAGCCGCCGGAGTGCGCGATCGCCCGCAGCAGCTCGACGTTGACGATCGGGGTCGACGGTGCCCCACACCTGCTGGAACACGGTGACGATCGACGCCATCTCGTGCGGCCGTCTCGAGCGTGCGGATCTCGAACTCCGCGGTCATGCTCCGGCCGTCGTCTCATGACTCCGGACCGTATCGGGTCGCGGCGCAGCGCCGCCGCAGCTCGGCTCAGCGGTGGCGCATCGCGTTGACGTGTCGTTCAAGTCGTTTGGCGATCGCCGGTGAGTCGGGCGATAAGCATGCCGGTCATGGCCCGCATCCTGGTCACCGAAGCGATCGCCGACGGCGGCCTCGACCGACTCCGCGACGCCGGCCACACCGTCGACGTGCGCACCGACCTCACGCCCGAGCAGCTGCTCGCGCGATCGTGCCGGGCGCGCACGCGCTGATCATCCGCTCGGCGACCCAGGTCACCGCCGAGGTGCTCGGCGGCCGGCACCGACCTCGTCGTCGTCGGCCGCGCCGGGATCGGGCTCGACAACGTCGACGTCGCCGCCGCCACCGCACGTGGCGTGATGGTGGTCAACGCTCCGCAGTCGAACATCATCTCCGCCGCCGAGCACACGATGGCGCTGCTGCTCGCCCAGGCCCGCAACGTGCCCCAGGCGCACGCCGCGCTCGATCGCCGGCCGCTGGGAGCGGGCGCGGTGGGAGGGCGTCGAGCTCGCCGACAAGACGCTCGGCATCGTCGGCCTCGGCCGGATCGGCAAGCTCGTCGCCGACCGCGCCAAGGCGTTCCAGATGCGGCTCGTCGCCTACGACCCGTTCGTCTCGGCCGACCGCGCCCGCCAGATGGGCGTCGAGCTGATGCCGCTCGACCAGGTCGTCGCCGACCAGCCGACTTCCTCACGATCCACCTCCCGAAGACCAAGGAGACGACCGGCCTGATCGACCGCGAGCTGCTGCTCAAGGCCAAGCCGACGCTGCGCGTGATCAACGTCGCCCGGGGCGGCATCGTCGTCGAGGCCGACCTCGCCGAGTGCATCCGCGACGGCGTGATCGCCGGCGCCGCGCTCGACGTGTTCGACCACGAGCCGACCACCGAGTCGCCGCTGTTCGAGCTCGATCAGGTCGTCGTCACGCCGCACCTCGGCGCGTCGACGCGCGAGGCGCAGGACAAGGCCGGCGACGCGATCGCCGACATGGTGCAGCTGGCGCTGGCCGGCGACTTCGTGCCGTGGGCGGTCAACGTCGACGCCGCCGAGGCCAACGAGGCGATCCGGCCGTTCCTGCCGCTCGCCGAGCGCCTCGGCCGGCTGTACGGATCGCTCCATCGCAGCTCGCCCGACTCGTTCGAGCTGTGCTGCCAGGGCGACATCGCCCGCTACGACACGCGCATCCTCGGGCTGGCCGTGCTGAAGGGCTTCTTCAGCCGGATCAGCGACGGCCCGGTGAGCTACGTCAACGCGCCGAGCCTGGCGAAGGCGGCCGGGATCGCGATGCGCGAGGTCAACTCGCACCGAGACCGACGAGTACGTCAACCTGATCACGCTGCGCTGCCACGACCACCACAGCATCAGCGGCACGCTCACCGGCCGCCGCGGCGAGCAGCGGATCGTCGAGATCGACGGCCACGACTTCGACGTGCCGCCCGCCGAGCACATGCTGGTCGTCACCAACGACGACCGTCCCGGCGTGATCGGCTCGGTCGGAGTCGATGCTCGGCGACGCCGACGTCAACATCGCCGACATGGACGTCGGCCGGGTCGCCGACGCCGGCACGGCCGTGATGCTGATCGCCACCACCACCGAGGTGCCGCCGGCACGTGCTCGACGCGCTGCGTGCCGCGCCCGGCATCCTCAGCGTCGACGTGCTGCACGGCTGAGCGCCGGACGGCCCGCGTCAGGCCGAGTGCGGCGCGATCCTCCGGCTGCAGCCGCATCGTCGAGGTAGCTGCTGGTGCCCGAGTCGAGCAGCTCGCGGGCGCCGACCATCAGCGCCCCGTAGGCGGTCGCTGGCGAGCGAGCTGCCGACCGACACCCGCCGCCCGCCGGCCTCGCCGATCTCGGCGACCGACGGGCCGCTCGGCCACGCGAGCACGTTGACCGGCACACCGACGGCGTCGACGACGGTGCGGATCTGTTCGGCCGTCGTGAGGCCCGGCGCGTACACGCAGTCGGCGCCGGCGTCGCGGTAGGCGCACAGCCGGGCGATCGTGTCGTCGAGATCGGCGACGCCGTGCAGGAAGTTCTCGCAGCGGGCGGTGAGCACGAGCGGGTCGCCGGCGACATGCGCCGCCTCGGCGGCGGCGGCGACGCGCTCGGCGGCGAGCCTCGACCGGGTCGATCGCCTCCGTGGCGCCGGTTCCAGTCCTCGATCGAGCATCCGGCGGCACCCGCCTCGTGCAGCAGCCGCGACGTTGGCGGCGACGCCGTCGAGGTCGTCGGCGAACAGGCGCTCGCTGTCGACGTTGAGCGGGACGTCGACGGCGCCGGCGATCGCGCGCGACATGGTCGAGCAGCTGGTCGAACGTGACGTCGCCGTCGTCGACGCCCAGCGACCAGGCGAATCCGGCGCTCGTGGTGGCGAGCGCCTCGAAGCCGGCGTGGGCGAGCATCTTGGCCGACCCGACGTCGAACGGGTTCGGCATCACGAACACCTCGGGACGGGCGTGCAGCTCGAAGAAGCGGGCGCGGCGTTGCTGCGGGGTCATGCGTGGCGGTCATCGCTGCCGATACTGCCCGACGCTCGCGGGCTCACTGCGGCAGGAGTAACGCGCTCGCCTGGCTGTCGAGCGCGGCCTGCGCGTGCGGCGTCGGCGAAGTCGTCGCCGCTGCCGGCGTAGAGGATCGCCCGCGACGAGCTGACGATCAGCCCGCGCCCGTCGGGCGTGGTGCCGGCCTCGACCGCCGCGCGCGGCGTCGCCACCCTGGGCGCCGATGCCCGGGACGAGGATCGGCAGGTCGCCGACCGCCTCGCGGACGACGCGCAGCTCGTCGGGATACGTGGCGCCGACGACCAGCCCGCACTCGCCGTCGTTGCGTCCACTCCTTGGCGACCATCTCGGCGACCCGCACGTACAGCGGCTGGCCCTCGCAGTCGAGCGACTGCAGGTCGGCGCCGCCGGGATTGCTCGTGCGGCACAGGGCGATCACGCCGCCGCCGTGGGCGAAGAACGGCGCCACCGAGTCGCGGCCGAGATACGGATTGACGGTCGACGGCGTGGGCGTGGTAGCGGCCGAACACCTCGCGGGCGTAGTGCTCGGCGGTCGAGCCGATGTCGCCGCGCTTGGCGTCGAGGATCAGCGTCACGTCGGGGTACGTGCTCGCGGATGTACGCGCACAGCTGCCTCGAGCGCCGGCTCCTCGCGCTGCGAGGCGAAGTAGGCGATCTGCGGCTTGAACGCGCACACCAGGTCGGCGGTGGCGTCGACGATCTCCTTGCAGAACCGGAACACGGCGTCGTGGCCGCGATCGAGCGGCGTCGGGAACTGCGCCGGATCGGGATCGAGCCCGACGCACAGCAACGAGCGGCTGGCGGTCCAGGACCGAGCCAGCTGCTCGTAGAAACCCACGGCGTCGCGCGCTCAGCGCAGGGCTTGCCGTCGTCGCCGACGAGCGTGATCGCACCCGTCGGGCAGAGGTCGGCGGCCTCGGTCGCCTTGGCCGTGCAGCTCGCGGCGGGATCTCGCCCTCGATCAGCAGGTACAGGAAGCCGTCGGCTGCGGATCTCGAACACCTCTGGGCAGACCTGCACGCATGTGCCGGTCGAGGCGCACACGTCGTAGTCCACGGTCACCTTCACGTCGTCTCCTCTCTCGGCTCGCGTCGTTCGGCGCTCAGGCCTTGGCGCGACGGTACCCGTCGGCCTCGGCGTCGTCGGCATTCGCGTAGCAGCGCTCGGCGGTGGTGCGCTCGTAGAAGCGGCCGCCGGGGACGTGGTAGATGCCCGACTTGGCTGACCTTGATCGGGTACCCGTCGGGGCAGGCGCCGTCGACCGGCTCGCGCCAGCGCTGCGCCGCCGGCTCGGCGCGCTGGCGTCGACGGCGGCGTGCGGTGTCGTCGGCGGTGTCGGTGACTCGGTGACGCCGATCGGCGCGGTGGCCGGTCGGTGGCGCGGCGGTGCCGGCGTCGACGTCGCAGCAGGTTCGTTGCGGCGCTGCAGCGCCGTCCACGCCGCGAACGCGGCACCGGCGAGCACTGCCGAGCAAGAACAGCCTCCGCAGCCACGTGGTCATCGCCGCACACAGTAGCC
This sequence comes from Ilumatobacteraceae bacterium, assembly GCA_963850755.1. Classification (GTDB taxonomy): domain Bacteria; phylum Actinomycetota; class Acidimicrobiia; order Acidimicrobiales; family Ilumatobacteraceae; genus Ilumatobacter. The sequence continues at coordinate 184,656 of CAWKMO010000012.1, forward strand.
AGGCCGCTCGGCGGTCGGGATCTGGCGTCCGGCTCAGCCGTGCTGGCGTTCGAAGGCGTTGAGCACCGCCCGCAGCGAGGCGGTGGTGATGTTCGGGTCCTGGCCGATGCCCCAGCGGATCGTCGTTGTCGCCGTTGACGGTCTCGACGTAGGCCACCGCCTGGGCGTTGGCGCCGCGGCCGATCGCGTGCTCGGCGTAGTCGACGACGTCGAACTCCTCGCCGAAGTGGGTGACGATCGCGCTGACGAACGCCTCGACCGGACCGTCGCCCTCGCCGACGATCGTGGTCGGCGCGCCGTCGACCTCGAGCTGCGCCGTGACCCTGCGTGCGGCCGGCGGCATCGCTCGACTCGGTGTGCAGCTCGTGGCTGCGCAGCCGGTACTCGCGGCTCGCGCGGCAGGTACTCGCTCTCGAACGCGCCCCACATCGTCGCCGGCGTGATCTCGGTGCCCGAGTCCTCGGTGATGTGCTGGATCGTCTTCGAGAACTCGATCTGGAGCCGGCGCGGCAGGTCGAAGCCGTGCTCCTCCTTCATCACGTAGGCCACGCCGCCCTTGCCCGACTGCGAGTTGACGCGGATCACGGCCTCGTAGTTGCGCCCGACGTGATGCGGATCGATCGGCAGGTACGGCACGCCCCACTTGTCGTAGTCCTTGGGCGAGCTTCTCGAAGCCCTTCTTGATCGCGTCCTGGTGCGAGCCGGAGAACGCGGTGTACACGAGGTCGCCGACGTACGGATGGCGCTCGGGCACCGGCAGCCGGTTGCAGTACTCGGCGGTGCGGCGCAGGGCGTCGATGTCGCTGATGTCGAGCTCGGGGTCGACGCCGTTGACGAACAGGTTCATCGCCAGCGCCACGACGTCGACGTTGCCGGTGCGCTCGCCGTTGCCGAACAGCGTGCCCTCGACCCGGTCGGCGCCGGCCATCACGCCGAACTCGGCGGCGGCGATCGCGCATCCGCGGTCGTTGTGCGGGTGGAGGCTGACGATCACCGACTCGCGGTTCTTGATCGTGCGGCAGAACCACTCGATCACGTCGCCGTAGACGTTGGGGGAGTAGCACTCGACCGTCGCCGGCAGGTTGAGGATGATCGGGTTGTCGGGCGTCGGCTCCATCACGTCCATCACCGCTTCGCACACCTCGATCGCGTAGTCGGGCTCGGTCAGCGTGAAGCTCTCCGGCGAGTACTCGTAGCGCATCGCCGTCTCGGGGACCGTCTCCTCCAGCTTGCGGCACAGCTTGGCGGCGTTGACGGCGATCGACTTGATGCCGTCCTTGTCGAGCCCGAACACGACCTCGCGCTGGAGCGGGTTGATCGAGTTGTAGAAGTGCACGATCGCCCGCGGTGCTCCGGCGATGCACTCGTACGTGCGCTCGATCAGCTCCTGGCGGCACTGCACGAGCACCTGGATGTGCACGTCGTCGGGGATCAGGTCGTCCTCGATCAGCTGGCGGATGAAGTCGAAGTCGGGCTGGCTCGCCGACGGGAATCCGACCTCGATCTCCTTGAAGCCCATCTTGACCAGCTCGGTGAACATCTTCAGCTTGCGGGCCGGGTCCATCGGGTCGATCAGCGCCTGGTTGCCGTCGCGCAGGTCGACCGAGCACCAGAGCGGCGCCTTGTCGATCACGACGTTGGGCCACGTGCGGTCGCTTGAGCACGATCGGCACGTACGGCTGGTACTTCTCGAAGGGCATCTTCTTCGGGGTGACGTTTGCGGGAGGCATGGCAGGAACTCCTGGATTCGGTTCGGGTCGGCGAGCGAATGTGAACGGGGAACCGGCCGGAAAAAGCAAGAAGCCCCCGGCCGGAGGCTGGGGGCGGGCGAACGCGGATATGTGGCGCTCGCCCTACATAAGGAGGAGCAGCCCGCGGTGTCGTCATCGTCGCCAGCCTACTCGTCGGCGGGCGACGCTCACAAGACATTCCCGCGATCGTTCCGACGCGCGATCTCCGGGCACCTCGGTCCGGCTCACCGAGGTGCCCGGTCTGCCTGGCTCCCGCGGGCGGGCGGCTGTGCCGCGGGCTCCAGTGCGAACTCAGTCGTGGGGGCGGAGTCGTCGCGCGACGTGCAGACCGGCCCCGGCGACGACCAGCGCCACAGCGCTCCACAGGATCACGAACAGCGAGCGACCGGTGAGCGGCGAGCGAACCGAGCGAAGCAGCACCGCCGTCACCGGCGCCGACGTCGCCTGCCGCAGCGGACGGCTGCGAGCCCCGACCGTCCGCCTGCCCGTTGCCCTGGCCACCGCCGGCACCCGGGTCCGTCCCCGGTGGGTCGGTCCGCCGGGATCGCCGATGCCAGGGAGCGCCGGGTCGATCGGAGCGGGGCCGGCGGCATCGGGCTGCGCGTCAGCGGCGCAGATCGTGTCCGAGCTACCGAAGGCGACCACGCCGAGGCCACAGGTCGCGACCCGTCCGGCGGCGGCGAGCGTCGAGTCGGACCCGGAATCGACTGGCCCGTCCGGTGCCCGTCCGCACTTGGTGCTCGAGCGGGCCAGCACGACCACCTCCGTGCCGCACAGGTCGAGGGTGCCGGCCACGTCCCCCAGCCCGTCGTCGCCGTTCGCACCGTCCGCAGGCGGCGAGGATGCGCCGCAGTCGGATGTGGTCGAGCCGAGCGCCACCACGTTGACGCCGCACACGTCGCCGATGACGTCGACGTCGGTCAGTCGGCCGCCCGTCGCGGGTGACCGTAGGTGCGGCGCACACCGCCGACGACGACGAAGCGGCGATGGCGATCTGGACGCCGCAGAGGCGGGCGACGGCAACGGCACTGCCCAGCCATCCATCGCTCCCTGCGTTGGCGTTCGTGACCGTCGTTCCGCGTCGGTCGTGAGCACGACTCCGTCGGGTTCCGGCGTCGATCGTGGTGTCGAGGACGGCATCGAGATCGACGTCCCCGACGGGGATGCCTTCGGGCTCGCCCTCTCCGCCGACCTGATCGCCGTCCACGTCGACCCCGAGGTCGACCTCGAGGTCTGCCGTCGACTCTCGACGTCGAGATCGATCGGAACGTCGTCCGTGTCATCCGAGTCCTCGCAGATGCCGAGTGTGGCGCACAGATCAAAGGTCTGCGGCTGTCCGCCGTCGTCGGAACGGCGAGTCCTGCAATGATCGCCGTGGCGGCGACCGCCACGTTCCATCGTGGTGCCGGTTTCATGATCGCTCCTCTCGTCGAGGTGGGTTCCTCAGTCCTTCACACCCACCACGGCGCGATCGATCACGGCTGTCGCGTCGAGTTGGCCGCTGAGCTGGGTTCAGGGCAGCAGGGCCGGCGTGTGCACCAGGTCGTAGGTGGTGTCGGTCACCACCGCCACGGCCGGCTCGGCGAGCTCGATCTCGTCGAGCCCGAGCAGCCCGCCTGCACCGGTGCCGGTCGTCACCTGGCCGACTGCGTCGTCGACGACCGCTCCCAGCTCGATCACCGTGTCGCCGACGAGCAGCACGGTTGGAGCGGCGCTGTTGACGATGGCCTCGATCGCAGCCGCGGGGTCGGTGACGACCGTCGACAACGGTGCCCTCGACCACGCCGGCGATCGGTTCGACCGGGGTCGTGATCGATGTCGACTCCGGCGTCGATCGCGGCGACCACCGTTGCGGCGACCGCCGCGTGGCAGGACGCCGTCGAGGCGATCGGGAAGCACGAGCGTCGGGGCGCCGTCGAGGCGGTTCGCCGGGGAGGTCCGTGGCCGAATCCGCGCGGCGCCGTGACGGTGTCCACCGATCTCGACGCCACATCCGCCGAACCACGTGCGCCGGGCACCGTCTCGAGCAAGCTCGTGGATCTCGGCAGTCGCCGTCACGGTGGTTGGTGTCGACGCAGCCTCGATCGGGGGATGTGGGTCGGCGCCATCGCCGGCGGCGAACGTGATCAGTGCGATCGCGGTGACGATCGTCGATCCGGCCGTTGCCGAACCGGCACAGCTGGCGGTCGGGAGCGGCGCAACGGCAGCACCGCTCGCATCCATGCCAGCGCCGCCGCCAGCCATGGGAACGCCGATCGCAACTCGCCGGCGACGGTCCGCATCTGATCGCACGCCAGCCGGCACGGTTCGCACGTCGACAGGTGGTGCTCGATGCGAGCCGCTGTCGAGCAGGCCGCGTCACCCTGGACGAATCGACGGCAGCAGCTCTCGGGTCGACGCGGCAATCAGGACCGAGCGATCGGCTGCTCGATCCGCGACACGAGGTACGAGCGGGCGAGCGCCCGTCGGGCTCGCAGCGTGAGCGAGGTGACCGCGCCGGCCGACATCGAGGCGCGCTCGGCGACCTCGGCCGGGGCCATGCCCGTCGACGCACGTCAACCAGAGCACGTCCCGGAAGCGATCCGGCAGCTGCACGAACGCATGTCCGATCGGTCCCGCGCGAGGGGTACGGATCGACTCCGTCGGGACGCGTCGAGCTGGTCGTCGGCGGTGGGGACGAGCCCTGCTCGAATCGCCGCGGGTCTGCGAGCTTGTTCACGGTGTTGCGAGTGGCGGTCAGCACGTACGAACGAAGGTCGTCGCGCGGGCCTCGCCCGGCACGTGATCGCCCGCAGCGTGTTGGTGAACACGTCGCCGACGACGTCGTCGACGTCGGCGCGATTGCTGCACAGCCGGCGCGGCGAGACGCCGGCCGCTCCGACGTGGCGCTCGTAGAGCGCGCCGTAGGCGTGCAGATCACCGCCACGGACGGCGTCGATCAGCGCGCCGGTCGTCGTCCGCCGGGACATGAGCGCTCCTCGGGTCGCCTGGCGGAGCGATGGTCGAAGGAGCACCGATCGTGATCGGTGATCCCACGCACACCGAACGTATGACTGGTTGACAGCCGAGTCGAACCATCCCGACAAGGCTTGAGCTGAGCTTGATGATCGAATCACGCGCGCCTCGTGGCGCACGACCTCGACACTGGCCTGCCGCGGTACCGGAGCGGACGGCGATCGGGCCGATACCCTGGGCGAACCATGAACGACGCCACAGCCCGGCCGCCCGGCCGCCGCCGGAGCAGCCGCCGCGGCGGTGGCCATCGACGAGTTCGGCTCCGGTCGACTCACGAGCTCGGTCCAGCGAACCGGCCCGCTCCGGCAACCTCACCACGATCAACGCCCTGCCGCCGGTCGAGGCACCCACCGGATTCGCCGCGCTCGGCGTTCCGGAGCGGATCGACACGGGCCTGGCGGCCTGCGGATTCGCCCAGCCGTTCGCGATCCAGACCGAGGCCGTGCCGGTCGCCATGCAGGGCCGCGACGTGTGCGGCCGTGCCAAGACCGGTTCTGGCAAGACGCTCGCCTTCGGCGTGCCGATGCTGGCTCGCATCACCGACAACGCCGAGCCGCGCAAGCCGCTCGGTCTGGTGCTCGTGCCGACCCGCGAGCTGGCCGTGCAGGTCGCCGAGGTGCTCGAGCCGATCGCCACCCACGCCGGCATGCGGGTGCTCCCGGTGTACGGCGGGGCCAGCCGCCACACCCAGATCGAAGACCTGGCACGCGGCGTCGAGCTGGTCGTCGCCACCCCGCTGCGCCTGATCGACCTGCTCAAGTCGAACGAGGTCGACCTCGGTTCGGTCCAGATCGTGTGCCTCGACGAGGCCGACCGCATGGCCGACGACGGGTTCACGCCACAGGTCGAGTGGATCCTGCGCCACTGCACCGGTCGCACCCAGACGATGCTGTTCTCGGCCACGCTCGACGGCGACGTCGGGCACCTGATCCGGCACTACCTGTCCGATCCGATCGAGGTCGCGGTCGACTCGGCCACCGCCACGGTCGGCACGATGCACCACCTGTTCCTGGCCGTGCACCACATGGACAAGGCCCGGGTCGTCGGCGCGATCGGGCAGGGCATTCCCAAGATCGCTCGTGTTCTGCCAGACCAAGCGCTTGTGCGACCGGGTCGAGCAGGACCTGCACGACCTCGGCGTCAGCGTCGCCGCGATCCACGGCGACCTGCCGCAGAAGGCCCGCGAGCGGGCGTTGCAGCAGTTCGCCGAGGGCAAGCTGCACATGCTGATCGCCACCGACGTGGCCGCCCGCGGCATCGACATCGACGACATCGGCGCGGTGATCCACTTCGAGCCCGCCAAGGACGGCAAGGACTACCTGCACCGCTCGGGGCGCACGGCACGCGCCGGTCGCGACGGCTGGGCGGTGACGCTCGTCGAGTACAACCAGCACACCCAGATGCGGATCCTGCAGCGTGCGCTGCGGCTTCCGACCGAGCCGGCGGTCGAGGTGTTCTCGAACAACCCGAACCTCCGCGACCTGCCGTCGTTCCACGCCGACGTGACGACCGAGTCACGCCACGCGGACTGAGTGCGCCGACGCGGCCGGCTAGCCCATCCAGGCCGGGCGGCTGTGCTTCGTAGTCGTCGATGTCGTCGGCGTGGGTGAGCGTGATGCCGACGTCGTCGAGTCCTTCGAGGAAGCGGTGCTGGGTCGGCGGCGTCCATCGGGAACTCGGCGACGATGCCGGCCGCCGGCACCTCGACCGATCCGGCGCTCGACGTCGACGACGATCTCGGTCGTCGGGTCGGCTTCGATCGCGGCCCAGATCTGCTGCACCGTCGCCTCCGGCAGCACGACCGGCACGAGCCCGTTCTTCGTGCAGTTGTTGCGGAAGATGTCGGAGAAGCTGGGCGCGATCACGGCGTCGAACCCGCCCTGCTGGATCGCCCACACGGCGTGCTCGCGCGACGAGCCGACGCCGAACGCCGGACCGGCGACGAGGATCGACGCGCCCTGGTACTGCTCCTGGTTGAGCACGAAGTTGCGGTCGTCGCGCCACGTCGAGAACAGGCCCTTCTCGAACCCGGTGCGCTCGACCCGCTTGAGCCATTCGGCGGGGATGATCTGGTCGGTGTCGACATCCGATCGCTTGAGCGGCACGCCGGTGCCCGACACGACGCGTACTGCCTTCATCACAGATCCTCCGGGGTGGCGAACGTGCCCTTGATCGGCGGTCGCGGCGGCGACCGCGGGCGAGACGAGATGGGTGCGGCCGCCGCGGCCCTGGCGGCCCTCGAAGTTGCGGTTGCTGGTGCTCGCCGCCCGCTCGCCGGGCGGCGAGCTTGTCGGGGTTCATCGCCAGGCACATCGAGCAGCCCGGGCTCGCGCCAGTCGGCGCCGGCGGCGCGGAAGATCTCGTGCAGACCCTCGGCCTCGGCCTGCGCCTTCACCCGGTGCGAGCCGGGCACGACCATCACCCGCGGCACGGTGACGTGGCGGCCGCGCATCACGGCGGCCGCCGCCCGCAGGTCCTCGATCCGGCTGTTGGTGCACGAGCCGATGAACACGGTGTCGACGGGGATCTGCCTGATCGGCGTGCCCGGCTGCGAGGCCCATGTACTCGAGCGCCCGCGTCGACCGTCTCGCGGGTCGGTGGCGTCGGCGAAGTCGTCGGGCGAGGGCACGACGGAGTCGATCGAGCCGACCTGGCCGGGGTTGGTGCCCCACGTGACCTGCGGCGCGCAGCGTCGCGGCGTCGATCACGACCTCCTTGTCCCAGACCGCGCCGTCGTCGGTGTGCAGCGTCGCGCCAGTCGGCGACCGCCGCCTCCCACTGCTCGCCCGTGCGGGGCGTGGTCGCGGCCGCGCAGGTACTCGAACGTCGTGTCGTCGGGGGCGACGAGACCGGCGCGGGCGCCGGCCTCGATCGACATGTTGCAGACCGTCATCCGGCCCTCCATCGAGAGCGCCCGGATCGCCGAGCCGCGGTACTCGATCACGTGCCCGATGCCGCCGCCGGTGCCGATGTGGCCGATGATCGCCAGCACGATGTCCTTGGCGGTCACGCCGGCGGGCAGCGTCGCCGTCGACGGTGACCGACATCCACTTCGGCCGCGACTGGGGCAGCGTCTGCGTGGCGAGCACGTGCTCGACCTCGCTCGTGCCGATCCCGAACGCGAGCGCTCCGAAGGCGCCGTGGGTGGCGGTGTGGCTGTCGCCGCACACGATCGTCATGCCGGGCAGCGTGCGGCCCTGCTCGGGGCCGATCACGTGCACGATGCCCTGGTCGGGGTCGCCCATCGGGTAGTTGGTGACGCCGAACTCGGCGGCGTTGCGGCGCAGCGTCTCGACCTGCTTGGCCGAGATCTCGTCGGCGATCGGCAGGTGGATGTCGGCGGTGGGGACGTTGTGGTCCTCGGTGGCCACGGTGAGGTCGGGCCGGCGCACGTGGCGGCCGCTCAGGCGCAGCCCGTCGAACGCCTGCGGGCTGGTGACCTCGTGCACGAGGTGCAGGTCGATGTAGAGCAGATCGGGCTTCGCCCGTCGGCGCTGCGCACGAGGTGGCGGTTCCAGATCTTCTCGGGGAGCGTCATCGGGCGACATCGGGTTGCGACATGCGTCCCACTTTCTGAGATAGAGTTCTTGCGGTATGGACATCGTAACGGGCGTCGGCGTACTCGACAAGGCGGTCGCCGTGCTGCGCGCCGTCGCCGAGCGAGCCGCGCTCGCTGGCCGAGCTGCAACAGGCCACCGATCTGCCGCGTGCGACCGCCCACCGCCTGGCCGTCGCGCTCGAGGAGCACGGCCTGCTGCGGCGTGACGACGAGGGCCGCTTCGATCTCGGCCCCGAGCTGGCGGCGCTGGGTCGGACGGCGGCGGAGCGCTTCCCGCTGGCGGCGCTGGCGCTGCCGGTGCTCGAGCGGCTCGCGCGACGACGACCGGCGAGAGCGTGCAGCTGTTCGTGCGCGAGGGTGACCAGCGGCGCTGCGTGCTGTCGCTGCAGTCGCCGCACGCGCTTGCGCTGGATCGTGCCCGGAGGGCGTGCTGTTCCCGCTCGACGTCGGCTCGGCCGGCCAGGCGCTGACCGGTCAGGCCGGCCGCGACGGCTGGGTGGAGAGCGTCGAGGAGCGCGAGGCGGGCGTGGCGTCGGTCAGCGCGCCGGTGACGTCGAGCCGACGGATCGATCGTGGCCGCGGTCAGCATCTCCGGCCCGATCGACCGCATGACCCGCCAACCGGGCAAGCGCTTCGGCGCGCAGGTCGTCGAGCCGCCGCTGGCGCAGCGCTGTCGGCGCAGACTGACGTGACGGTTCGTGTCGATCGAGCGACTTGGCGAAGCAGAGGCTCGTCTCGGGCGTGTCGACGTACTCGCCCCAGGGCTCGCACGGCTCGAAGCCGAAGCCCTCGTAGAGGCGGAGCGCGGCCTGCTGCTTGGCGCTCGTCTCGAGCTTGAGCTCGGCGCAGACCCAAGCCGCTGGCGTGCAGCTCGAGCTGGTCGAGGATCGCGGCGCCGATCTTCGAGCCCCGGCAGACTCGGGTCGACGAACATGCGCTTGATCTCGCCGGCGCCGTCGTCCGATGTCGCGGACGGCGCCGCAGCCCACCAGCTGCTCGCCGAACCGGGCCCGGATCATGCGGCCGCGGTCGCCGGTGACCTCGTCGGCGCTCGAGACTGAAGTGGTTCTCGTCGGGGTGCGTCGCGACGACCGCCAGCTCGTGGTTGAGGCGTGCGATCAAGTCCGCCGGTGTCGGCGTCGTCGGGTGATGTCGCCTCGAAGACGAGCGGCACCGGCGGCTTGGCGAAGCCGAACGCGTAGGGGCTGGAGCCGTTGCGCTCGAGGAACTCGACTCGGCGCACGGCCTCGTCGAGCTGCGGGATCGTGCCCGGCGGTGACGTGCCACAGCGCGACCCGCTTGGCGTCGGGTTCGAACCACTCCGCGCGGCGCCGGAAGAAGTCGATGTGGTCGCTGCGGTAGACGTAGTCCTTGAGCGCCTCGACCGACTCCCAGACGCTCATGTTCACGAGCGTCAGCGGGTTGGGGAAGATCTGGATCTCGGTGGCGTTGCCGGTGTCGGTCTGGAGCCGCCACACGAAACCGGGCGCGGCGTCGGCGATGGCGTTGACGCGCTCGAGGTTGTCCATGAACTCGGCGACCAGCGGGTCGTCGGTCGCGGCCACCATCGTGCCGATGTTGATCTGGGCGACGTGCACGTCCACGGCCGACGCTAACGCGTAACTCGTCAGTACACGCCGAACGACTTCGGCGACGACGATCAGGTCGGCTGCCGGCCGGGAGCCCCAGGCCGGGTTCACCCTGCGGGCCGAACGCCAGGTCGGGCGGCAGTGTGAGCACCCGCGTGCCGCCGACGCGGCGCACCCTGGAGCCCTTCGATCAGGCCGGGCAGGCTCTGACCCTCGGCCATCACGACCTGCAGCGGGTCGGAGCGCTGCCAGGTGTCGAGCAGCACCTTGAGGTTGTCGCCGCGGACCAGCAGCATGTGCAGCACGGCCGTGTCGCCGGCCTCGACCGTGGCGCCGTCGCCGACCGTGACGTCGACGACGCCGAGCGCCTTGGCGCCCGTGCGACGGGGTGACGAGCAGGTCGAGCGGCGCGTCGGCGGCGGTGACCGGCGGGACCACGGCGCGCACCTCGACCATGAACGTCAGCGCGTCGCCGGGCTGGATGTCGTCGCTCGGCGGCGCGTCGCCGTAGGCGAGGTCGCCGGGCACGTCGAGCTTGACGACGGCGCCGGCCTGCGTGCCGGCGAGGCCTTGATCCCAGCCGGCGATCACACCGCCGCGCCCGAGCACGAAGTCGAGCGGAACGCCGCGGCAGGTAGCTGGAGTCGAACATCTCGCCGGTCTGCCGACCGCACGCCCGTGTAGTCGACGATCACCGTGTCGCCGGCTGCGGCCGCCCGCCCGACGCCGGGCCGGATCGTCTGCACGGTGAGTGCGGTCGGCGATCGTGCACGGCCGCAGCGCCTGCGGGATCGAACCCTCCGGGTAGTCGGCCGGGTCGGGCACGTCCTCGCACTCGGTGAGCGACGTCTTCGGCAGGGACCGTGGTCGAGGCCGGCGGCGCGTCGCTCGCCACCGGAGCAGTGGTGGTCGCGGCCGATCGGCATCGTCGCCGCACCGCCGCCTGCCGCCGACGCGACGAGCGGCGGCGAGATCGCGGCAAACGCGGCGAGGGCACAGACCCGGACAGCGCATGGCCGGCGACGCTACCGGCGCGGTCGGGCGATGCGGCTGGCGGCTACGGCTCGACGCGTTCGGCGGATGCGGCGACGGCCGACTCGATCGCCCGCACGAGCTGCGGCACGAACTGGTCGGCGTCGGCGACGACCGCGTCATGGCCGGCGTCGACGCGGAACGCCTCGGCGCCGGGGATCCACTCGAACAGCCTCGCCTGACGCCGCAACGGCACGACCTGGTCGCGCATCGTGACCACGACGAGGTCGGGCACGTCGATCTCGTGCAACCAATCGGACGACGAGAACTCGCCGAGCGCACGCCCCGCCTCGAGCACCATCCGTACGTGCTCTGAACGAGGCGGTCGCCGCCCGTCGTCCCTACGGTGAAGGGTGGAGCGACGGTCGCTCCGACCGTTCACCGAGGGAGCACGCCCATGACACCCACCGCCGCCCTGCAGGCGGCACTGGCTGATCTCACCGGGCCGACGTTCGGGCCCAGCGATCCCGGATACGACGCGGCCAAGCGCGTCTACAACGCCATGATCGACAAGTCCCCCGCCCTCATCGTCCAGGCGCACACCGTGGCCGACGTGGTCGCCGCCGTCAACGCCGCGCGCGAGCAGCAGCTGCTCCTCGCCGTACGCGGTGGTGGGCACAACGGTGGCGGGCTCGGAACCTGTGACGACGGCCTGGTCATCGACCTCGCGGGCCTCCACTCGGTCGAGGTGGATCCCGAGGGCAGGACCGTGACGGTCGGCGGCGGCTGCACCTGGGGTCAGGTGGACACCGCCACCGGTGCCCACGGCCTCGCCACCCCGAGCGGCATCCTCTCCACCACCGGCGTCGGCGGCTTGACCCTCGGCGGCGGACTAGGGCACCTGACGCGGGCGTACGGCCTGGCCATCGACAACCTGCTCGCGGCGGACGTCGTGCTGGCCGATGGACGCCAGGTGCGGGCCAGCGCCACCGAGGAACCAGATCTGTTCTGGGCGCTCCGCGGCGGCGGCGGCAACTTCGGGGTGGTGACCTCGTTCACCTTCCGGCTGCACGACGTCTCCCGGTTCGTCGGCGGGCCCACCTTCTGGGACGTGAGCCAGGGCGATGCCGTCCTCAAGGCCTATCGGGAGTTCATCCCGAATGCCCCGAGGGAGCTGAACGGCTTCTTCGCCTACACCCAGGTGCCACCGGCCCCACCGTTTCCGGAGGAGCTCCACCTGCGGCCGGTCTGCGCCGTGGTGTGGGCCTACGTCGGCGACGAGCCCGGTGCCCGCGGGGCCATGGCGCCGTTGCTGGATTCCCTACCGGAGCCGCTGTTGCACGGGGTGGCTGCGATGCCGCACGCCGGACTGCAGAGCGCCTTCGACGCGCTCTACCCGAAGGGGCAGCAGTGGTACTGGCGTGCCGACTTCGTCAACACGATCCCCGACGAAGCCGTCGACATCCACCAGCGATTCGGATCGAATCTGCCGACCTTCCAGTCGACGATGCACCTCTACCCGATCGACGGAGCCGCCCATGACGTCGGACCGGACGACACCGCCTGGGCCTACCGCGACGCCACCTGGGGATCCGTGTTCGCCGGCGTCAGCGCCGATCCGGCGGATGCCGCGGAGCTCCGGCGCTGGACCGTCGACTACTTCGAAGCCCTGCACCCGTACTCGGCGGGCGGGGCGTACGTGAACATGATGATGGACGAGGGTGAGGAGCGGATCCGAGCCAGCTATCGCGACCACTACCCCAGGCTCGCCCGGATCAAGGCCGCCTACGACCCGGACAACCTGTTCCGGGTCAATCAGAACATCACACCGGCCACGTCGGCTTCCGCCGGAGTGTGACCGTGCGGGACCCTCACCGTCGGCGGTGCAGCTCGACCACCCGCTGGTAGCAGCGGAGTCCACGGATCAGCGCCGACGGCGGGCCACCGCTCGGTCCGCGGCGGGCCGACCCGGCTGCGGCGGCGGGCGGGTCGGGCCCGACCCACAGCCACTACGCTCCGCTCATGACCGGACACCTGCCCGCCGACTTCCTCTGGGGTGCCGCCACGGCCGCCCACCAGATCGAGGGCGGGAACACCAACAGCGACTTCTGGGCGTTGGAGCACGCCGGCCGCGGCCAGTTCGGCGAGCCGAGCGGCGACGCCTGCGACTCCTACCACCGCTATCCCGACGACATCCGGTTGCTCGCCGAAGCGGGTCTGCGGGCGTACCGGTTCTCCATCGAGTGGGCCCGGATCGAGCCGGCACCGGGTGAGTTCAGCCGCGCCCAGCTCTTGCACTACCGGGCGATGATCGACACCTGTCACGCGCACGGGGTGCTGCCCATCGTCACCTTGCACCACTTCACCAGCCCGCGCTGGTTCGCCGAGGGCGGTGGGCTGCGACGGTCGGACGCGGTCGAGCGGTTCGCGGCCTACGTCGACTACGTCAGCGAGATCCTCCACGACGTCTCGTGGGTCGTCACGATCAACGAACCGAACATCGCCGCCCTGTTCGCCGGTCTGCACGACGCGCCCGTCGAGGGCGAGGACCCGATCTCGGTGCAGATGGCGCTGGCCGGCGGGCCCGACCCCACCCTCGCCCCGATCCTCGCGTCGATCCACCACGCCGCCCGCGACGTGCTCCGAGCCAAGACCAGCGCCAAGGTCGGCTGGGCCGTGGCCACCCAGGGCTTCATGCCCACCGAGGGCAACGAGGCGAAGTGGCAGGAGGTGTTCGACAGCTGGGAGGGCGTGTTCTTCGACGCCAGCGAGGGTGACGACTTCATCGGCATCCAGAGCTACACCAGTCAGCCGGTCGACGCGAACGGTCCCGTCCCGCACCCGCCGCATCCCGACAACACGCTGACCGGCTGGGCGTACCGTCCGGACGCACTGGCGATCAACCTGCGTCGGGTCTGGGAGCTCAAGGGCCTGCCCCTGCTGGTCACCGAGAACGGCATCGCCACCGCCGACGACGAGCGCCGGATCGCGTACGTGACCGGTGCCCTGTCCGGGCTCAAGGCCGCCGTGGCCGACGGGGTCGAGGTGATCGGCTACTGCTACTGGTCGCTGCTCGACAACTACGAGTGGGGCAGCTACGCGCCGACCTTCGGACTGATCGAGGTCGACCGGCACGGCGACTTCGCCCGGACCCCGAAGCCGAGCCTGGCCTGGTTGGGCTCGGTGGCCGCCGCGAACGGCGCGTCGATCGACTGACGCGAAGTCTGCCCGGAAGGCCCTATCGCCGGAAGCCGTCGGCCCGCACACTGAGAGCGTGCCCGGGACTGCCGCGGCGCGGCCCGCCTGGTGGCCGCACTTCTCCAGCACCGTGCGGTCCACCGCGCTGACCGCACGGCTGGGACGCGCGCTCGGTATCGCCTTCAGCGTCTGCTTCCTCACCGGTCTGCTCAGCTACACCCAGTACCTGACCTGGGCGTGGCTGCCGAAGCCGGTGGTCCCGGCCTGGGGCTACCGCCTCACCCAGGGGATCCACGTGACCACAGGGATCGCGTCCATCCCCCTGGTGCTGGTCAAGCTGTGGTCCGTCTACCCCAACTCGTTCCGCTGGCCGCCGATCCCGTCCCTGCCAGCGGCTGCTCGAGCGCCTGAGTCTGGCCGTGCTGGTGTCGGCGACCCTCGTCCAGCTGGTCACCGGGTTCCTCAACCTGCTGGACTGGCGCCCGTTCGGCTGGGACTTCGTGGTGGTGCACTACGCCCTCGCCTACGTCGTGATCGGCTCCGTCCTGCTGCACGTGGCGATCAAGCTGCCCGACATCCGCTACGGGCTGAGCACCCGGCTGGCCGAGGGTGACGTGCTGACCGAGATCCCCTGGCACGAGAACCCGGCCTCGCACAGCAACGCCGGACCGCTGCCGCCGCCGAAGACGCCGGGGATCTCGCGGCGCGGGGTGCTGATCGCGACCGGCGCCGGGATCGGGCTCGTGGTGGTCACCAGCGTCGGGCAGACCCTCACCCCCCTCGAACCCCTGGGTCTGCTGGCCGTGCGTCAACCGAGCAGGGGTCCGCAGGGCGTGCCGGTGGGTCGGACCGCCGAGGAGGCCGGGCGTCGTGGCGGCGGCCACGGACCCCGGCTGGCAGCTGGAGGTCACGGGGCCGCGGCCGTACACGCTGGGGCTCGCGGATCTGGAGCCCTTGGCCACCCAGGACGTACGGCTGCCGATCGCCGCCGGCCAGGGCTGGAGTGCCGAGGCCGACTGGCGCGGGCATCCGGCTGCTCGACCTGGTGACGCGGGCGGGCGGCACCGGCGAGTCGCGGGTGGTCGTCCGCTCGCTGGGCAAGGGTGGCATCACCAAGGCCGAGCTGTCGGGATCGCAGCTGGAGCAGGCGATACTGGCCACCCACCTCAACGGGTCACGTCTCGAGCTCGACCACGGCTATCCGTTGCGACTGGTCGGGCCCAACCGGGCCGAGCTGTTCGACACCAAGTGGATCGCCACGTTAGAGGTGCTCGGATGATGCCGCTGCGGATCGGGCTGGCCGTGGTCGGTGGACTGCTGCTCGCGTACGGTGCCGCCCGCCTGCTGCACGGGCTGCCGCTGCCGACCCTGATGGTGCTCGGAGGGTGGCTGCTCGCCGCTCTCGTGGTCCACCACGGGGTGCTCTCGCCGGGCGTGCTCGCCGTCGGCGCAGCCGTCCGTCCGGTTCCGGACCGGGTCCGCGGCTTCGTGCAGGCCGGTCTGATCATGGTCGCCGCGGTCACGCTGATCGCCATCCCGCTGATGATCCGGCAGTTCAGCCAGCCGGCCGGCAAGGCCATGCTGCTGCAGCACTACGGGATCAACCTCCTGGTGCTGTGGGGGGTCATCGTGCTCGGCACGGCGATCGCGTACGCCATCCGCGTCTCCCGAGACCGGAAGCAGTCGTCCGCCGCGCCCCGTGAGCAGCCGATCGGGCGAGCACGCCCTGCCTGCGGTGAGCCGGGTCCGTCGCTGGCGTGGACCGGCGTCAGCCGTCGGCGGTGCTCCCTCACCCGGTGGCGGGGCGGGTTGCGTGGGCCCGCCATCGCCCCCACCGGTCGGTTCGGAGGTCGGAGGCGGCTCGGGATCCTCCGTCGCGGTGGGCGTCGGCTCCGGCGCCTCGGTCGGCTCGGGCGTGTCGGTCGGTGACGGGGTGGGGGTCTGCGTCGGCGTCGGCGACTCCGGGGTGGGATCGGGGGAGACAGGGCTGCTCGTCGGGTACGTGGGCGGCACCGGCTGTCGGCCCCGCCGGGGCCCGACGTCGCCGGCGGGATCCGCCGGCCGTATCCGCTCACCTCCTCCGAGGGTTCGGGACTCGGGGTCGGGGTGCTGGTGGGATCACCCACCGGGCTGGGGGGCGAGTGCCGCTGGGGCTGGGCGGTGACCGCGTAGACCCCGACCCCGCCCGAGACGAGGATGGCCACCGCGATCAGCACCGCCGCCACCGCCCGCCGCACCCGCCGGCGATCACCGATCCTCCGCACCCTCGCCGGCTCCAGGGGATCGTCGACCAGCCGGGCCGCGTCCGCGCCCAGATCCTTCAGCCGCGACTCGAGCTCCTCCCACTCAGCCATCGCCGGCCTCCTCCTCGGAGACGGTGAGCAGGGCGGCGAGCGAGGCCCGGCCGCGCGAGAGGCGAGCCTTCACCGTCCCGACCGGCGCACCCGTCTCCTCGGCGATGTCACGGACCGACACGTCGCACAGGTGGTGCAGCACCACCGCGCGACGCTGGTCGGCCGGCAGCTCCTGCAGCGCCCGCATCAGCGCCACCCGCGAGGGGTCCGGTCCGGCGACACCGTCGCCGAGCTGGGAGCGGTCCGCCGAACGCAGCGCCCGTTGAGCCCGGCGCCACCGGCTGACCGCGAGCCGGTAGGCCACCGTGCGGATCCACGCTTCGGGACTCTGCTCCACGTCCAGCGCACGCCGCTTGTCCCAGGCCCGCACGAACGCCTCCTGGACGCAGTCCTGCGCCTCGGCGAAGTTCCCGCACATGGCGTAGATCTGCGCGACCAGTCGGCGGAACGACCCGGCGTACAGCGCGTCGAACGCATCAGCATCCATTCCTTGCGTGCGAGTGGTCCCCGCGAGGGCGGGCACGGCACCGGTGGCGGTCACGGGTCTACGCACCGCAACCGGCAGCAGGCCAGCAGAGCATGACCCACCCCCTCCGGACTCGATTGCTACACCTACGCGTGGGGACCCCACCAGGTTGCACCGCCCGAGGATCTTTTTCTGGAGAACCCGTCGGGTCTCAGGAGTCGAAGCCCATCCCCACCGCATCCAGGGTCTTCAACAGCAGGTTGCGCCGACCCTGGCGCCGGTCCGCCCGGTGCATCGACCAGTCCGTGAGCCGGATCCCGAGGGAGGCCAGCGGCTCCGGCGGGAACGGCAGCGGGCGCTCCCGCACCATCGCCAGCTCGGTGCGCTCGGTGGGCACGCCGCCGAGCAGGTCGAGCATCACGTCGGCGGCGAACCGGGAGGCCCCGACGCCCAGCCCGGTGAAGCCGGCCGCGTACGCGACCCGCCCCCGGCGGGCGGTGCCGAAGTACGCGCAGAACCGGGAGCAGGTGTCGATGGCGCCGGCCCAGCGATGACTGATCCGGATGCCCTCCAGCTGCGGGAACGTGGTCAGCAGATGACTCGCGAGCTTGGCGTACGTCTCCGGGCGGTCCTCGTACGCGGCCCGCACCTTGCCACCCCGGTGGTACACGGCGTCGTACCCGCCGAACAGGATCCGGTCGTCCGCGGTGAGCCGGTAGTAGTGGAAGTGGTTGGCCAGGTCGGCGACCCCCTGGCGGCCCCGCCAGCCGATCGCGTCCTTCTGCTCCGCCGTGAGCGGCTCGGTGACCAGCACGTAGTCGTACACGGGCACGGTCTGCAGCCGGTTGCGACGCAGCAGCGACGGGAACACGTTGGTGGCCAGGACGACGTGGTCGCCGTGCACCTCGCCGCGGGCAGTCCGGACGACAGGGCCGTCGTCGACCGCCTCGACCCGGGACCCCTCGAAGATCTGCACCCCCAGCTCGGTGGCGACCCGGGCCAGCTCCAGCACGAGCTTGCCCGGGTGGACGAGCACGGTGTCGTGGCGGTCCCAGGAGCCGGAAAGGAAGGTCGGTGAGTCGACCAGCCGTCGCGTCGCCGGGCCGTCCAGGAAGCCGGCCTCCTCGGCCAGCCAGGCGATCTGGTGCTCCTCGGTGGCCACCGACAGCGTGCCGGTCCGCTCCAGCTCGGCGTCCATCCGGTAGCGGTCGACGGTGGCGGCGAGGTCGGCCAGGTTGGCCCGGCCGAGACGCTCCAGCTCGTCGTACTCCCGCGGCCAGCGACTCCGCCCGTTCTCCTCGCCGTGGGTCAGGCTCGCCTCACAGAACCCGCCGTTGCGACCGGACGCCGCCCAGCCGACCCGACCGGCCTCGACGACGATCACCCGGCGGCCCGGATCTCTCTCCTGGGCCCGGATCGCCGTCCACAAACCGGTGTAGCCGGCCCCGACGACCACCAGGTCGGCGGCGTGCTGGTCGACCAGCTCCGGGTGCGTGGGGCGGCTCAGGCCGTCGAGCCAGAAGACCTCGTGCGCGGCTCCGGCCAGGGCAGCGGTCGACCGCCGCGGCCGGGGGCGCCTGCCGCTCGAACACGGTGGGCTCGGTCCGGCGGACCATGTCTCCTCCTCCCCCAACGCCGCCGGGACCGTGGCCGCGCGAGGATGGGGTCACTCTGGAGCAGCCCACCGGGCGTGTCAATCGACGCGGTGGGCGGCGGAAACGCCGTCGGGCGCCACCGGTGGTGGTGGTCGAAGGGCCGGGGTGGAGAGGAGATCCCGTGAGCGACGACCACGCGTCGGCGACGGGCGGGTCGACCGGACCGTCCGCGGTGCCGGCGTCCGAGCAGTCCTCGGGCCCCTTGGCGGGGCTGCTGGTCGCGGACTTCTCCCGGGTCCTCGCCGGTCCCTACGCCACCATGCTGCTCGCCGACCTGGGCGCCGACGTGATCAAGGTCGAGAGCCCACGGGGGGACGACACCCGCAACTGGCAGCCGCCGGTGCACGAGGGCGTGTCCACCTACTACCTCGGCATCAACCGCAACAAGCGGTCGGTCGTGCTGGACCTGACCGACGCCGAGGACGTCGCGCTGGCCCGGGAGCTGGCGCGACGGGCCGACATCATGATCGAGAACTTCCGGCCCGGCGGTCTGCATCGCTACGGACTCGACTACGCCACGGTGGCCACCGGCAACCCGGCCGTCGTCTACGCGTCGATCAGCGGCTTCGGCACCTCCGAGGCCGGCGCAGCCCTGCCCGGGTACGACCTCCTCGTGCAGGCCGTCTCCGGCCTGATGAGCCTGACCGGGGATCCCAGCCGGGCCACCCACCCGCGCCGGCATCTCGGTGTTCGACGTGATCGCCGGTCTGCACGCGGTGATCGGCATCCTGGCCGCCCTGCACCACCGCGACACACCACGGCCGGGGCCAGCACGTGCGAGGTCAGCCTGCTGGCCTCCGCGCTGTCGGGGCTGGTCAACCACACCAGCGCGTACGTGGCCGCCGGGGTGGTCCCGTACCGGATGGGCAACGGCCACCCGAGCCTGTTCCCGTACGAGCCGCTGCCCTGCGCCGACGGTGACCTGATCATCGCGGTGGGCAACGACGCCCAGTTCCGGGCCCTGGTGGACACGCTCGGGCTCCCCGAGCTCGCTGACGACCCGCGTTTCGGTCGCAACCAGGACCGCACGGTCCACCGTGAGGCATTGCGGCCCCTTGTTGGAGGAGCGACTGCGCACCGCCGGCACGGCCGACTGGTCAGCACGACTCACCGCCGCGCCGGGTGCCCTGCGGTCCGATCAACGACATCGCCGGCGGGATCGCGTTCGCCGAGCAGATCGGCCTGGACCCGGTGGTCAGCCTCGGCCCGGCCTCCGGCCCGGTGCGCAGCGTCCGGCATCCGATCACCCTGTCGGAGACGCCGGCGGACTACCGCCGGCCGCCACCCGGCCTGGGTGAGCACGGCGACGAGGTGCGGGCCTGGCTGAGTCGACCAGGCTGCGTCGCCCGACCCGGCGTGCCGGGTGTCTGAGTGACAAACCAGCGGGTCAACGAGCGTCGCTCCGGCGTGTCGGGCCCGATCCGGCCGTTGAGCCACGCGTTCGTCACCCATCTGTCCGCGACCGGCTGTACGGTGCGGGGACGCCGGGACGAGGCGACCGGTCGAGGCAGTGGGAGTGAGTCAGCGGTGAGCGATGGGATCAGCCCGACCACCGGTGGGGCGGGCACGGACGATCTCGTGCCGGCGCGCGCCGTGGGCCTGGTCGCCGGCACCGAGGACTCGACCCCGCTGCTGTTCCGGGTCGCGGTCGCCGAGAGCGCCTACCTGCAGCTCGACGACGTGGTGCTGACCGTCCGCGACGTGCCCGGCGTGGGTCCGGTGAGCACGGCCGGGGTGGTCACGCAGGTCCGGGCCCGGCACGAGGGCGCGTCCTTCGGCTCCGACGTCTTCCTGATCGCCGACGGGGTGCTGCCCGCCCACCTGCAGGAGATCGCCGAGGTGACCACCACCCGGGTGGAGCCGGAGTGCTACATCCCGCCCCGACCGGGGACGCTCGCCGTCCGCGCGTCCGGGCTGGACCGGGACCGCGCGCTCTACTTCGACCAGATGGCCACCAGGCTGCCGATCGGCCTGGGCCGCGACGGCGAGCCGATCTACCTCAACCTGGAGTTCCTGGACGGGACCCGCGGCGCGCACGTGTCCATCTCCGGCATCTCCGGGGTGGCGACCAAGACCAGCTTCGCCCTGTTCCTGCTGCACGCGCTGTTCACCTCCGGTGTGCTGGGCAAGCGGCCAGCTGAGCACCCGGGCGCTGATCTTCTCGGTCAAGGGTGAGGACCTGCTGTTCCTCGACCAGCCCAACGTCCGGCTGGACGACGACCTGCGCGCCGACTACGCCGCCCTCGGCCTGCCGGCCACGCCGTTCGCCTCGGTCGGCTTCTTCGCCCCACCCGTCCCGTGCGACCAGACCGGCCGGCCCAACGTCACCGGACGCACCTCGGGCGTCAGCGCGTTCTGGTGGACGCTGGCGGAGTTCTGCCGGGACGAGCTGCTGCCGTACGTGTTCGCCGACGTCGAGGACGAGCGCAACCAGTACACGATGGTCGTCCACCAGGTCGCGACCCGGCTGGCCCGCGACGCGCAGCCGGCCGGCCGGGACGGCGCGGTGTCCGTCGACGGCCGGATCGCCCGGACCTGGCCGGAGCTGGTCGACCTGGTCGCCGACAAGGTGAGCGACGACGCGACCCGGGCCGACTGGGCCGGACCGGTCACCGGCATCGGGACCGTCAACGCCTTCATCCGGCGACTGCGCTCGTCGGTCCGGCCGCTGTCGCCGATCCTGCGCGGCGACCTCACCGAGACGTCCGGCCGGACGATCGACACCGCCGACCACCAGGTCACGGTGATCGACCTGAACACCCTGCCCGAGCGGGCCCAGCGGTTCGTGGTCGGCGTCACCGTGTCCGCCGAGACGGCCCGCAAGGAGAAGGCCGGTCCCGGCGGGCTGCTGTTCACCATGATCGACGAGCTCAACAAGTACGCCCCGCGCGAGGGCAGCTCGCCGATCAAGGACCTGCTGCTGGACATCGCCGAGCGCGGTCGCTCGCTGGGCATCATCTTGATCGGGGCGCAGCAGACGGCCAGCGAGGTCGAGCGGCGGATCGTGTCCAACTCCTCGATCAAGATCGTCGGCCGGCTCGACCCGGCCGAGGCCGGCCGACCCGAGTACGGGTTCCTGCCGCCCTCCCAGCGGCAGCGCGCGACCCTGGCCAAGCCGGGCGCGATGTTCGTCTCGCAGCCGGAGATCCCGGTGCCGTTGGCCATCGAGTTCCCGTTCCCGGCCTGGGCGACCCGGCTCAGCGAGTGCGCCGCGCCGCCGACCACCCCGACCGCCACCGGACCGGCCACGCGGAACGTGTTCGACCGACTGCCCACCCTGGACCTCGACGACGACGGGGGCATCGATCCCCCGCCGCCGTTCTGATCCGGCTCGCGGGACCCGGCGATCATGAAGCTGCTGCACACCTCCGACTGGCACGTCGGCAAGACCCTCAAGGGCCGCTCCCGGCTGGACGAGCAGAAGGCCGTGCTCGCCGAGATCGTCGAGCTGGCGATCAGCCACGAGGTCGATGCCGTGCTGGTCGCCGGCGACGTCTACGAGAACGTCTCACCGACCTCCGACGCCCAGCAGCTGGTGGTCGGCACGCTGCTGCGCCTCGCCCGGGCCGGCATCGAGGTGATCGTGATCGCCGGCAACCATGATCACGGTCCGACCTTCGAGGCGTACCGGCCGCTGATGCGGCAGGTCGGCATCCGGCTGGTCGGCAGTCCACGGTCGGCCGAGCAGGGTGGTGTGCATCGCTTCCGCGCCCGGTCCACCGGCGAGGAGGCGGTGGTCGCCACGCTGCCGTTCCTGTCCCAGCGGTACGCCGTCCGGGCCGCGCAGGTGATCACCCAGACACCGGCCGAGAACGTCGGCGCCTACGACCAGATGATCCGCGACGTGCTGGCCAACCTGACCGGTCCGTTCGGCGACCAGACCGTGAACCTGGTGATGGCGCACCTGACCGTGCTGGGCGGGCGGCTCGGCGGTGGCGAGCGGGAGGCGCAGTCGATCATGGAGTACAGCGTCCCGGCCGCCATCTTCCCGATCGACGCCCACTACGTGGCGCTGGGTCACCTGCACCGCCGGCAGTCGGTGCCGGCCGCCGCGCCGGTGCACTACTCCGGCGCTCCGCTGGCCGTCGACTTCGGCGAGCAGGACAACACCAACGTGGTCTGCCTGGTCGAGGTGTCACCCGGACCGGCCCGCCCGCGTCACCGACCTGCCGATCAGGTCCGGCCGGCGGCTGCGGACGGTGACCGGCACCGTGGACCAGCTGCTCGCCGACCCGGCGGCGTACGGCGAGGACTTCCTCCGGCTGCGGGTCACCCAGGCCACCTACGCCGGGATGCGCGAGCAGCTGCTGGAGGCCCTGCCGAACGCGCTGGAGATCCGGCTCGACCCGCAGTTCTCGGTCGACCCGCACGCCGTCCGGCCGCGTCGCTCGACCGCGGCCCGGAGCCCGGCCGAGCTCTTCGCCGACTACTGCGCGTCCGTCCAGGTCGACGACCCCCGGGTCAGCCGGCTGTTCGACGAGCTGCACGACGACCTGACCTCCGGGCGGGCCTGACGTGCGCCCCGTCCGCCTGGACCTCAGCGGCTTCGCCGCGTTCCGGGACCCGACCGTCGTCGACTTCACCGACGCCGACTACTTCGCCCTCACCGGCCCGACCGGCTCGGGCAAGTCGACGGTGATCGACGCGCCTGACCTTCGCCCTCTACGGGTCCGCGCCGCGCTGGGGCCGGGAGAACGCCATCCAGTACGCCCTGGCGCCGACCGCCAACCGCTGCACGGTCCGGCTGGTGTTCGACGTCGCCGGTCAGCGCTACGTGGCGGCTCGCGAGGTCCGCCGCATCGGCAAGCAGATCGCGCAGCGCAACGCCCGGCTGGAGCGGTACGCCGACCCGGCCGCCACCGGCGACCCCGAGACCGATGAGCCGACCGACTCCCTGGCGGCCGACCCCAGGGCCGTCCGCCAGCAGGTGACCGAGCTGCTGGGACTGGACTTCGAGGACTTCTGCACCTGCGTGGTGCTGCCGCAGGGCGACTTCGCCACCTTCCTGCAGGCCAGCGTCGGGCAGCGACAGGACATCCTGCTCAAGCTGCTCGGCGCCCGGCACTACGACGCCATCGGCCGGGTGGCGGGACGTCGGGCCAACGACGCCCGGGTCCGGATCGACGCCCTCAGCGGAGAGCTGGCCGGGTACGCCGACGCGACCGAGGAGGCCGAGACCGCCGCTCGGCGGCGGGAGGCGGCACTGGTCAGCGTGCTGGCCGACGGTCATCGAGGAGATCACCGCCGTGACCGCCCGGTCGAGCGAGCGCGAGGCCGCCGCCACGGCCGCGACCCGAGCCGGCGAGGAGCTGACCCGGCTCACCGAGATCGCCGTCCCGGCTGACGTCGAGGAGGTGCAGCGGGCCGTGACGGCGGCCGAGCAGGCCTACCGGGACGCCGGCGCGCTGGAGCGGACGGCTGCGGCCGACGTCGCCGCCGCGGAGGAGGCGGTCAGCGCCGGTCCGCCGCGAGCCTGGCTGGAGGAGAGCCTGCGCTGGCACGCCGAGCTGGCCGACGCAACGGGACGGACCGCGGCGGCCACGCAGGCCGTCGAGACGGGGCGGCTGCGGCTGGAGGAGGCGCGCCGGGCCGCGGCGACGGCTCGCGAGGCGCTGGCGGAGAGCCGGACCCGGCACGATCGGCACCGAAGAGTCCGAGCGGGCGGTCGCCGCGGTCAGCGAGGTGACCGGTCGGCTCGACACGCTGCGCTCGGTCGCCCTCCCGCCGGGCGCCGGGGATCTGGACGCCGCGGTGACCGCAGCCCGGGACCGCTGGCAGGGTGCCCGCCGCGCGCTGGACGCCGCCGAGGCGACCCTCGCGCAGGCCCGGTCGACGGTCGCCGGTCTGCCGGAGCGGAG
This sequence comes from Ilumatobacteraceae bacterium, assembly GCA_963850755.1. Classification (GTDB taxonomy): domain Bacteria; phylum Actinomycetota; class Acidimicrobiia; order Acidimicrobiales; family Ilumatobacteraceae; genus Ilumatobacter. Next base: position 209,073 of record CAWKMO010000012.1, read on the forward strand.
CGCCCTGACCGCCTCGCTGCGCACGCTGGCGTCGTACGAGGGGGCCGTCGGCCAGCTCACCGCCCTGCGCACGCAGCTCGGCTCCGTCGACGAGCAGGGTGCGGCGGCCGAGTCGGCGCTCGCCGAGGCCCGGACCGCGCAGCGCGGGGCCGCCGCGGAGCTCGAGCGCGCCCGGAGCCAGTCGGCGGCGGCGGACCTGCGCCCCCACCTGCAGGTCGGACACGCCTGTCCGGTCTGCACGCAGACCGTGGCCGAGCTGCCGCCACCGCTGTCCGTGCCCGCCTCGGCCGCGGCGCGCTCCGCCCTCGCCGAGGCCGAGGAGCGCCTGGTCGAGGCCGAGTCCGCGGCGCTGGCGGTGCGCACCCGCCGGACCGCTGTCGAGACCCAGCTCGCCGGGAGCGTCGAGCGGCTGACCGAGCTGGAGGACGCGCTCGTCACCGCCCTCCCCCGGCACCCGGCCGGTCCCGATCGCGACCCGGCGCGGGATCGAGCGGCGCTGACCGAGCTCGGCGAACGACTCGCGCTGGCCACCGAGCAGGAGCGGGCCGCGATCGCGGCCCGCGACGACGCCCGGACCGCCCTCCAGCAGGCCGAGCATGAGGGCACCCGGCTGGCCGCCGCCGCGCAGCGCGGGTGGGCCGAGTTCCACGCCACCAACGGACGACTGGTCGCGCTCGGCGCGCCGACCGTCACCGCCGAGACCCTCGGAGCGGCCTGGTCCGAGCTGCTGACCTGGGCCGGTGAGCTGATCACGGACCTGACCACCGAGCACCTGCCGGCCGCCGAAGCGGACCGGGCGACGGCGCAGACGGCGCTGCAGGAGGCGGCGGTCCGGCTGCAGGACGCCGCCGTCACCGACCAGCGGACGCAGGAGGCCTTGACTGTGGCGACGCTGGCGGACGACAAGGCCCGCTCGGAGCTGGCCGCGCTCACCGAGCGGATCGCTGAGCGGGAGGCTCTGCTGGCCGATCGCCCCGCTGCCGACGAGACCGACCGCCTGCTGGCCGAGCACCGCCGGCGGGAGGACCAGGCGACCCTGGCCCGAGCCGCAGCCCAGCAGAGTGCGGTCGCCCGACAGCGGGCTGAGACCGTTCGGGACCGCGCCCTGGCCGAGCAGCAGGGCGCGCGACGGGCGTTGCTGCGGGTCCGGGACGGCTTCGCCGCCCTCGGCGTACCGACGCTGGAGACCGACGACCTGCCGCGGGCGTGGACCGAGCTCGCCGACTGGGCCGGCCTCGAGACCGATCGGCGGAGGTCCGAGCTGGTCGACCTGGCGGCCACCCTGGAACGCCTGGACGACGATCTGGGCCGGCGCCTCGGGCGGGTGCGCGCCCTGCTGGAGGAGCACGGGATCGACCGCCCCGAGGAGTCGGTCACCGATCCGACGTCCCCGGAGGCGGCCGGCCGCATCGCCCGGATCCCCACCCTGGTGGAGCTGCAGCTCGAGCGGGCCCGCGCCGCCACGGCGTCGATCGTGCAGCAGCGCGCGGCCGCGGACCGGCTGCGTACGACGATCGCCGCCGACGTCGAGACCGAGCAGGTGAGCCGGACCCTGCAGCAGCTGATGTCGGCCAAGCGCTTCCCGCAGTGGCTGGCCGACGCCGCGCTGGACACGCTGGTGACCGACGCCTCGGCCTCCCTGCTGCAGCTGTCCGGCGGGCAGTTCGAGCTCACCCACGACCGGGGTGAGTTCTTCGTCATCGACCACGCCGACGCCGACTCCCGCCGTTCGGTCAAGACCCTGTCGGGTGGGGAGACGTTCCAGGCCAGCCTGGCCCTGGCGCTGGCCCTGTCGGAGCAGCTGGCGACCCTGGCCGCGGGCGGCCGCACCACGCTGGACTCGATCTTCCTGGACGAGGGCTTCGGCACCCTCGACCCGGACGCGCTGGAGATCGTGGCCGGCACGCTGGAGAACCTGGCGCAGGGCAACCGGATGGTCGGCGTGGTCACCCACGTCGCGGCGCTCGCGGACCGGGTGCCGGTCCGCTTCGAGGTGAGCCGGGACAGCCGGACCTCGACCATCGAACGGGTGGGCCCGTGAGCTCTCGGGACGAGGCGGTGAGCGACCAGGCGCAGCGGCCGGCCATGCGGTTCGCCGTCGACAGCTGGGATCCCGGCTACGGCACCAGCTTCGGCATCGACGGTCCACCGGAGACGGTGACCAGGGTGCTGACCGACGTGGAGGTTGCCAGCCGAGGACTGGGCGCCGATCGCCGCGATCGGCTCGAGCCGGATCCAGGGCCCACGGGCCACGATCTTCGTCGACGGCGTCCGACGGGTCGACGCCCGGATCTGGATCGACGCCGGCTCGTCCGCGGTCCGGTGGCCGGGCGACGGAGGCGTCGATGGGTCTGTGCGCCTCGTACGCCGCCGGCGCCATCTGCTGCTGCGCGCAGGGTGCCCACCTGCTCGAGCCGGAGATCCGCCGTGGGCTGTTCACCGTCGAGCCGCGGGCCACCGGTCTGCAGACCGGGGTGGGGCACTACCCGGTCAACCCGGCGAACCTGAACCCGAACCAGGGGTTGGCGCTGAGCCTGTCGACGGCGCTGCAGCAGCGGTTGACCGAGCTCGAGCTGATCGCCGCCGTCAACGCCCGCCGCCACGACCCTGCGCACGGGACCTCCGACGGCAGCGAGCTGCTGGTGGTCGACGGACCGGTCCGCGGTCGCGAGCACCTGCCGCGGGTCCTCGGCTTCATCAAGTCGCACCAGATCGCGTACCTGGAACCGCGGCTGCACGGGATGGTCGCGTCCCTGGCCTCGGGTGAGCGGACGCCGGTGTTCCTGATCGGCGGCAGCTGGGACCGGTTCAGCTGGTACCTCCGGCTGCCCGGTCCTCCCAGCCACCCTGGTCCGGCATCGCCCGGTTGGAGTGCGCGGCCAACGTCACCGCCGCCGAGGTGGTCGCGCTGGCGAGCCTGTCCCAGGCCGTGCTCCCCCGGTTCGCCTCGGAGGAGTTCAAGGACCCCCGGGCCCCGCAGAACCTCTATCCGGTGGGGGCGCTGGAGAAGGAGCTCCGCCGCCGACTCGGGCACCCGGGCTTGGTGTACCGGGCGTTGCGACGAGCGGCGCGCGCGCCGAGCTAGCCCCGGTTCGGGCGGAGGACCTGGACGGTGACGAACAGGGGGTTCAATCGCTGGCGCTCGGCGTGTCGTGGGTGACTTGCGGGTTGAGCCGCACCTCTGTCACGCCAAGTCCGCTCATGTGCACCCGTTGTGACTCGAGGCCGGACTTCGTTCCGTATCCGCGCGAACCCCCTTCCGCCCACCGGGCCGGGCCAGTAGCGTCCGGTCAGTGATCCGACGCAGCCGCAGGCTGATCCTCGTCCTGGCTGCTCTCGCCACCCTCACCGGTCTGAGCCTCGTCACGACTCTCCGGCCGATGCCGGCAGCCGCCACTCCCGCAGTCTCAGCTACGTCGCGCTGGGTGACTCGTACGCCGCCGGCTTCGGTGCCGGGAAGTACCTGAACGACTGCTACCAGAGTCGGCGCGGGTACCCGGCGCTGCTCGATCGGGACACCCGGGCCTCGCTGCGCAGGAACGCGACCTGCAACGGCGCCACCACGCAGGCGGTGCTACAGCCAGCTGTCGGTCCTCACCTCCCGAACCAAGCTGGTCACGCTCACGGTCGGCGGCAACGACCTCGGCTTCGCGGCCATCGCGACCACCTGTGCTCCGGGACCGAGCGTCGCCTGCCAGGAGGCCATCAACGGCGCTCTCGCGCTGCTCGCCCCACAGCCGACCGGGCCCAGCGTGCTGGCCACCCGACTCGCCACCACGTACGGGGCCGTCGCCACCGCGGCACCTCGGGCGGAGATCCTGGTCACCGGCTACCCGCTCCTGTTCGAGCCCCCGATGCAAGGGTCAGCCGAACGCGGCGACCGTCCTGGCCTTCAACAAGGCCACGGCAGCCCTCAACGCCACCATCAGGGCGACCGTGACCGCCAGCGCCGCCACCGGCGTCGAGATCGCCTACGTCGATGTCGCCGCCGGTTTCGCCGGCCACGGCATCGGCAGCAAGCGCCCGTACCTGCACGCCGACGGGCCCGACGCCCTGCACCCGACGGCGCGCGGCTACCGGGTCTACGAGAAGGCGCTGACCCGGGCACTCGTCTACCGCGGACAGTGACGTCAAGCGCGCACGTCACGACGAATGGGGACCGCGACACGCCGGGGACCTAGGCGTCGAGGTACGCGTTTCCGTCATCCGTCGCCGCGTCGAGCCTCGCTGCAGGGTCACCGCCGAGGAGGCAGCGCCACCACCAGCTCCCGTACGAGGCGCTCGTCGTTGAGCCGGTCGCCGTACAGCTCGCGCACCTGCTGCATCCGGTAGCGGACGGTCTGGGCGTGCACGTGCAGCGCGGCCGCCACCTCGTCGCGCCGGCCCTGGTGCAGGAGCCAGCACAGCAGGGTCTCGGCCAGCCGTTCCCGGGTGGCTTCGCCGAGGTCGGCCAACGGCTCGAGCACGCGGGTCCGCAGGTCTGCCAGGGCGTCGAGATCGGCACCCACGACCAGGTCCACGAGGTGATCCTCGGTGTCGACGGGATCGGTGGCCTCCGGTCCGAAGGCGACCAGGGCCGCCGTCCGGACCGCGCGGTCGTACGAGGCGCGGACGTCGGTCCAGTTGCGCGGTGGACCGACCACGGCCTCACGTCGGTCCAGCACCCGCAGCAGATGCCGCCGACCTCCCCCGCCGACGTCGGGCACCAGCAACAGCGCGTACGGCTGCTCGACGTCCCAGCTGTCCGCCCCCGGCAGATCCTCGGTGACCAGCAGCGTGTCCGCCCCGACCAGGGCCAGCACGCCGTGCACCTGGGCGGCGGGGAGCAGCACCGCCGTCAGCGACCCCGGTGGCGTCCACTCCGCTCGTTCGGCCGCCGCGGTCAGCACCTCCTGAGCGGCTCCGGCCAGGAGCCGTTGCCCGAGGCGTTCGCGGTAGCGCTCCCGGACCCGTCCGCTGGTGTTGAGCTCGTCGTTGTAGCCCGCCACGCTGGCGGCGGACAGCTCGTCGATGTAGCCGAACAGCAGCTCGGCGAACTCGGCCATCGCCGACGCCGGCAGTCCGGCCTCGGCGGCGTTCCGGGCCAGCCCCCGCCAGCTCACTCGGGCCCCGACCCGGTAGGCCGCCAGCAGCGCATCCATGGAGCGCCCGGCCCGGGCCTCGCCGCGCCCCAGGGCGTACGCACCCTCGAGCGTCGTGCGTCGCGGCGTGCTGGGGTCGACGTCACGGGAGCCGCTGGCCAGCTTGAGGAAGCCGCCGATGGCCATCTGGACGGCGGCCTGGATGCTCTCGCCCATGGGACCGCGGAAGCCGACCCGGTAGTCTGGCACCTCTGCCATCACCGCCGCGACCGTCTGCGACGCGACGGACGGCAGCCCTTCCCGCAGAGCGCGCAGCACCTGGTCGTCGATGCGGAAGGCGTCGGGTCCTCCGGGCGGGTCGCCGATGCTTGAGAGCGACAACTGTTCCCTCCGAACAAGTGGGGCGGACAAGTTCACGCCTGACGGTCATGATCTTAGCCTCACAGTCCGGAATGATGGATTGCATGAGCGCTTCTTTGCAGTGGGCGGGAGCCAGGAGGCCGTCGCTGAGGCAACGGCTGGTTCGGCTGGCGGAGCGGGTCACCACCCCGTTGCTGCCGGCCGACTACCTCGACCTGTTCGACCCCCTGCGTCGCGGCGCCGACCTGCGCGGCCGCATCATGGCCGTTCACCCGGAGACCGCCGACGCCGCCACGATCGAGATCCGACCGGGCGCTGACTGGGCCGGCCACGTACCCGGCCAGTACGTGCGTATCGGCGTCGACGTGGACGGGGTCCGTCAGTGGCGCGCCTACTCGCTGACCCACGGACCCCGTGCCGACGGCCGGATCAGCGTCACGATCAAGGCGGTGCCGGACGGCAAGGTCAGCAACCACCTCGTCCGCGAGGGCCGCCCCGGCACCCTGGTCCACCTCGAGCAGGCGACCGGCGACTTCGTGCTGCCGACCGAGGGTGGCCGGTTCCTGTTCGTCACGGCCGGCTCCGGCATCACGCCGGTGATCGGCATGCTCCGCAACCTGTTCCCGGTCGCCGACGCCGGCGTCGTCCGGCTCGCGCGCTCCGCGCCGTACGACATCGTCGTGCTGCACGTGGCCCCGAGCGCCTCCGACTCGATCTTCCTGACCAACCTGCGGGAGCTGGACGCGGCCGGCATGATCCGGCTGATCAGCCGGCACAGCGACGAGCACGGCCGGCTCGACGTGGACGACCTGACCGAGCTGGTCCCCGACCTGGCCGAGCGGGTCACGCTGGCCTGCGGGCCGGCGGGACTGCTCGACGCCCTCCAGCAGCACCACGACTCCCGCAACCTGCCGCTGGTCACGGAGCGCTTCCGGACCGAGCGGATCGTCATCGGCGACGGCGGCACCGTGGCGTTCGCCCGCACGGGCACCGAGGTGACCGCCGATGCGGGCACGCCGATCCTGGACGCCGCCGAGGAGGCCGGGGTGCTGATGCCGTCGGGCTGCCGGATGGGCATCTGCTTCGGCTGCGTGCTCCCGCTGCGCTCCGGATCCGTCCGCGACCTGCGCAACGGCGAGATCACCACCGCGACCGCGGGGGAGACCGCGAACGGTGGGATCCGCATCCAGACCTGCATCAACGCCGCCGCCGGTGCCTGCGAGATCGACCACTGACTCTCCGCTCCACCTGATCGACCGAACCGAACACGCGAGATCGACCCTGAACCGAGGTACCCATGACTGTTCTGCAGAAGAAGGCCCACAACCCGATCGGCCATCTCACCCCCGAGGAGATCGAGCAGATCGGCGTCGAGCTGGACGCCATGCGCCAGTCCGTCATCGACACCCGGGGCGCGGACGACGCGGCCTACATCCGCAAGGTCATCAGTGCGCAGCGCAAGCTCGAGCTGGGTAGCCGGGCCGTCCTGCTCGTCTCGTTCTTCCCGCCCGCCTGGCTGCTGGGCACCGCCGGTCTGTCCGTGGCCAAGATCATCGAGAACATGGAGATCGGCCACAACATCATGCACGGCCAGTGGGACTGGATGCGCGACCCGAAGATCCACTCGACGAGCTGGGAGTGGGACCACGCCTCACCCTCGGAGCAGTGGAAGCACGCCCACAACGAGCTGCACCACACGTACACGAACGTGATCGGCAAGGACAACGACCTCGGCTACGGCATCATGCGGGTCGACGAGGACCAGCGCTGGGTGCCGATGTACCTGGCCCAGCCGCTGTGGAACTTCGTCAACGCCTGCTTCTTCGAGTACGGGATCGCGGCGTACGACCTCGAGCTCGGTCGGAACCTGAAGACCAAGAAGCGGCGCCAGAGCCCCGAGTTCCGGACCCGCGGCAAGCAGGTGCTGGCCAAGATCCGCAAGCAGATGACCAAGGACTACGTCATCCACCCGCTGCTGTCCGGGCCCTCCTTCCTGCACACCGTCGCCGCCAACGCGACCGCCAACCTGGTCCGCAACCTGTGGACCCACTCGGTGATCATGTGCGGTCACTTCCCGGAGGGCGTCGAGACCTTCGAGCGACGCTCGATCGACGGCGAGACCCGGGGCGAGTGGTACCTGCGGCAGATGCTCGGCTCGGCCAACATCTCCGGCAGCAAGGCCATGCACTTCATGACCGGCAACCTGTCGCACCAGATCGAGCACCACCTGTTCCCGGACCTGCCGAGCAACCGGTACGCCGAGATCGCGCCGCAGGTGCGCGACCTGTTCCAGCGGTACGGCCTCACCTACACCACCGGCTCCCTCCCCCGCCAGGTGGCGTCGGCCTGGCGCAAGGTCATCCGGCTGTCGCTGCCGAACGACTTCCTGTCCCGCAAGCCGGCCGCGGCCCAGCCGGTGGACGCTGTCGACGAGCCCGTGATGGCCGCCGCCGCCTGACCGTCGTCTGCCGGGCGACCCGATGACTCGGTCGTCGTGCGGCAGTCTGAGGTGCGTGGCGACCGATCCCGAGCCGTGGATCCTGCACGTCGACCTGGACGCGTTCCTGGCGGCGGTGGAGGTCCGTCGGCGACCGGAGCTGCGCGGGCTCCCGGTGGTGGTCGGGGGTGACGGAGACCCGTCGCGAGCCCGTCAGGTCGTGGCCACCGCGTCGTACGAGGCCCGGGCGTACGGGGTGCACTCCGGCATGCCGTTGGTCCGGGCCCACAAGAAGTGCCCGCAGGCGGTGTTCCTGCCGTCGGACCATCCCGCCTACGACGCGGCCAGCGCCGAGGTGATGGCGGCGCTGCGCTCGTTCGGTCATCCCGTCGAGGTCTGGGGCTGGGACGAGGCCGTGCTCGGCGCCGCGGTCGCCGATCCCGAGGAGCTGGCCCAGCAGCTCAGGGCCCGGGTCCTCCACCAGACCCAGCTGACGTGCGCGGTCGGGATCGGCGAGACCAAGGAGCGCGCCAAGATGGCGACCGGGTTCGCGAAAGCCTCCCCCGACAGGGTGTTCCGGCTCTCCTCGGCGAACTGGATCACGGTGATGGGTCACCGCCCGGTGACGGAGCTGTGGGGCATCGGCCGCCGCACCGCGGCGCGACTGCAGGAGCACGGCATCGAGACGGTGACCGACCTGGCCGTCGCGGAGCGCGACGACCTGGCCACCTGGTTCGGCCCGACCACCGGGCCGGGCCTCCGGGCCCTGGCGCGCGGTGGCACCTCGCGCACCGTCCACCCGGAGGAGCGGCCGGCGCGGTCACGCAGCAAGCAGGTCACCTACCCACGGGACCTGACCGACCCTGCCGAGATCGCGACCCAGATCGCCGCGCTGACCGACGACGTCTGCCGAGCGGTGTTCGCCGAGGGCCGCAGCGTGACCCACGTCGGCGTGATCGTCCGCACCTCGACGTTCTTCACCCAGGTCAAGACCGGCAAGCTGGCGACACCGGCCGCCGAGTCGGCGCCGGCGGTGACCAAGGCCCTGGAGGTGCTGGGCCGGTTCGAGATCACCAGACCGGTACGCCTGCTGGGCGTGCGGGTCGACCTGGCGTGACTCGGCGCAGACTCAGTCGTCGATGGTGGCCGTGATCATCACAGCCACCGGAGCCAGGTAGCCGTTCGGATCGAGCATCCAGCCGGCCTCGAAGGCGGCATCCACGACCTCCGCAGCCCATTCCAACCGGACCCGTCCGTCGCCGCTGTTCACGACCAGCAGCTCACCGGTGCCTTCGGTGGCCGCGTTCTCTCCGGCCTCGACCAGCGTGATGCTGCGCCAGCTGCCCGCGGGGACCGAGAGCGCATCCTGCACCCCGAGCCGTACGGTCTGCGCCTGGTCACCCTCGTTGAGGGTGACGTCCCAGACGCCCGACTTCACCGTGAGCACCTGGGTCTGGTCGTGGCGGTGTCGCAGCACTCCCTCACCCGGCACGGCGCGCAGCCAGGCCAGGTTGAACGAGTGCGGCTCGTGCACGCGCGGCACCTGCCGCCGGTCCTCGCTCATGCCGTAGCCGATCCCCAGGGCCAGCTCGGCTCCGCCGCCGGGCAGGTCGGCGCTGAGCAGGGCCCGCCGGCTGTAGACGCGGTCGCCGGGCTGGATGACCCGCTGCCGCATCTCCTCGACCGTGTACGGGGTCAGCTCGTCGATGTAGCGCTGCTTCATCGGCTTGATCAGCGGCACGTCGCTGGGCAGCTCGTCCCCGGCCACGGTGTCGATCAGGCGGGAGTCGGCGGTGAGATGGAGACCGTACGACTCCGCCTCCCGCAGCACCGACGGTCCCCAGATGATCCCGCCCGTCACGTCGTGGCCGAGCACGGTGAGCAGGATGCCGTCGTCGGGGCCCTCGTTGGTGAACCCGCGGAAGATCCAGGTGGGTACGGTGATCACGTCGCCGTCGTGGCTCACGTACTCGCCCTGCTTGCCGTCCACGCCCCAGCGCAGCCGGAACGTGCCGCCGAAGTTGATGAAGACCTCCGCGGTGAAGTGCAGGTGCAGGTTGTTCGTGACCCCGTTGGGCATCCCGGCCGCGCCGACGTTGTAGCCGTGCAGCTCGCTCAGGTTGACGAACTGGTCGGCGTTCTGTGAGACGCCGGCGCCGATGAACGCGTAGTTCTCCTTGCGGTCGGAACCGGGCGTCCGGCAGTCGATGAAGGCGGAGTTGCAGGGCACCCAGTCCGCGCGGCGGATGGTGCGTCGAGTCAGCTCGTCGGCCGAGACGGGCAGATCGGGAACGAGGAGGTCGGTCATGCGTGCTTCCTTACCTGGCGGGTGATGGGCGATCAGTAGATGTTGGTGCCGGCGTAGGGCACGTCACCGCGCCGGGCGGCGATCTGCGCTCGCAGCGCGATCTCGTCGTACAGCCGGACCTCGCGGACGATCCGCCCGTTCTGGACGAGGAACTGAGAGACGCCGAGCACGTCGACCGGGGACCCGGTCAGCGGCCCGAAGTCCGCGGTGCCGTCGTAGTGCCCGGAGAACTTCCAGACCACGGCGATCCGCAGTCCCGCGTACCGCGGGTCGGAGTTGGTGGCCACGTCACGGACCTCGAACTGGCCACCGGGGAAGGGCCGGAGCATCGTCAGCAGCCGACGGCGGTAGCCCTCGGGCCGGATGATCGTCTTGTTGGCGATCGTGTGCAGCACGAGGTCACGGAGGAAGAAGTCGTCGACCTTCTCCAGCTCGCGACCGTTCCAGACCCGCTGGATCAGCTCCAGCACCAGCTCGACCTCGGGGCGGAAGTCGTCCGGCCGCGGTCCGCTGTCCCCGACGGCGATCACGTCGGCGGGCGCCGGCTGGGTGAAGCTGCCGGTGTAGCCGGGGAACGCCTTGGTCCGCGCGAGCTCGTCGGGATCCTGCCCCTGCTGGAGGGCGATGGCCAGGGAGTCTCGGACCACCCACTCCTCGACCATCCGGCCGCGGCGATACAGGCAGTTGGCGATGGTCCGGCTGACCACGTCGTGCTGCGGGTCCGCCGACAGGACGAGGTGCGAGCTGAGGAAGGCGTCGTCGCCCCGTGCCTCCCAGACGACGTCCTCGGCCTGACCGATGCGGTCCGGGGTGTCGGAGATCCGCATCAGCGTGCCCTGGATGACCTCGTCCCGACCCACCGACGTGCCGTACGAGCCGTGCACGATCGAGTCGGCCTCGTAGTTCTCACGGATGTGGCCGATGGCCCGGTTGACCCAGATCAGGTCGGTGACCTCACGGATGAAGTCGTCCGGGTCGGCGTACGGCTTGTAGGCGATGGGGTCGAGCGGCATGACTCTCCTGAGCAGCGGCGGGGGTGTCCGGTGATCATCAGTGTATGCGTATGCATTCGCGGCTGGCAAGCCCGGTGCCGGCGAGCTGCGGCCGCTACGGGGCGGGGGCCAGGGTCCCGCGGCGGACCAGCCGGGTGCTGAACACGGCGTGCTCGTACGGCTGCGGCTCCTCCGCCTCGATCCGACGGACCAGCAGGCTGGCGGCCTTGCGGGCCATGGCGTCGAGGTCGAAGGCGACGGTGGTCAGCCGGACCAGCGGCCAACCCGCGACCGGCAGGTCGTCGAAGCCGACCATCGAGACCTCGCCGGGGACGCTGACGCCGAGGTCGCTGGCGGCGTTCAGGGCGCCGAGGGCCACCACGTCGTTGCCGCAGACGATCACGGTCGGTCGTGGATCCCTGCCCAGCAACAGCTTCGCCCCCCGGTAGCCGGTGTCGAAGTCGAACGGCCCCCGGTGGGTGGCGCCCGCTCCGATGGCCAGCCCCTCCTCGTCCAACGCGTCCCGCAGGGCGGTCTCCCGCTGCAGCGCGGTGCTGGTGTTCCGCGGTCCGAAGATGGCGCCGACCCGCCGGTGCCCGAGGCCGGCGATCTGCCCGGCCACCTCGGACATTCCCGGCACCGGGTCGACCGTCGCGGAGTCCGCCTCCATGGCGTCGGCGGTGCGATTGAAGTACACGAACGGCACGCCGCGATCCCGCAGCCGCACCGGCACCACCGAGTCCACGGTGGTGGTGGCCAGCAGCACGCCGTCCAGGCCGTTGGAGATCAACCGCTCGGCCACCGTGGCGGTGTCGGTGGTCTCGGTCAGCAGCACCAGCTGATACCCGAAGGCCTCGAGCTCGTGGTGCATCGGGGCGATGACGTGGGGATAGAACTGGTTCTCCAAGTCGGTCAGCAGCAACCCGATCCGTCGGGTGCGGCCGCTGGACAGTGCCCGGCCGGTCTCGCTGGGGACGTAGCCGAGGGCCTTGGCGGCCTCGCGCACCCGGTGCTTGGTCTCCTCGCTGACCTTGGGGCTGTCCCGCAGGGCCCGAGAGACCGTCGGCTGCGACACCCCGGCGAGTCGGGCCACGTCGTGGGAGGTCACCACTGGACCCTCTCCCTTCCCCGCAACCCCTGATCGGTTCGACTGCGCCGAGCACAGTAGTCGTCTTGACGGCATCGTACGACATCGGGTTTACTGTTGGCATACGTATTCAACGTGTCTCCCCGGCCATCGGCCGGGTGGCAGGCACCACCACGCAGAGGAGCTCCCCCGCCATGCCCACCACGCTCAAGACGGCACAGACCAAGTCGTTTGCCGACAGCGCGCAGGAGGAGGTCGGTCAGCGGGTCCGCCAGATCATCGGGGACATCCGCACCCGGGGTGCGGCCGCGGTCGCGGAGTACTCGCAGACGTTCGATCGCTGGTCCCCCGCCGACTTCCGCCTCGACGCCGAGCAGATCGCAGCGATCATGGCCACGCTGCCGCAGCAGGTGATCGATGACATCGTCTTCGTCCAGACCCAGGTCCGCCGGTTCGCCCAGGCTCAGCGCGACTCCCTCACCGACGTGGAGATCGAGACCCTCCCGGGCGTACGTCTCGGCCACCGTCACGTGCCGGTGGGTTCCGCCGGCGCCTACATCCCCGGCGGCAAGTACCCGCTGACCGCGTCGGCCCACATGACGATCATCACCGCCAAGGTGGCCGGGGTGCCGCGTGTGGTGGCCTGCACCCCGCCGATCAAGGGCGAGATCCCGGCCGCGACCGTGGCCGCCATGCACCTGGCCGGGGCGGACGAGATCTGGATCCTGGGTGGTGTCCAGGCGGTCGCCTCGATGGCCTTGGGCACCGAGTCGATGGATCGGGTCGACATGATCGCCGGCCCGGGCAACGCCTACGTGGCCGAGGCCAAGCGTCAGCTCTACGGCGAGGTGGGCATCGACCTGTTCGCCGGGCCGACCGAGATCCTGGTGATCGCCGACGACGAGGCCGACCCGTTCGTGGTCGCCGTCGACCTGCTCTCCCAGGCCGAGCACGGCCCGGAGTCGCCGGCCATCCTGGTCACCACCAGCGCCGTCCTCGGCGAGCAGGTCATGCAGCACATCGAGCAGATCCTGCCGGCCATGCCGACCCGCGACTACGCCGAGCCGGCCTGGCGCGACTTCGGCCAGGTGATCGTCGTGGACGACCTCGACGAGGCCTTCGCGGTGGCCGACTCCTTCGCGGCCGAGCACGTGCAGGTGCTGACCGAGAACCCCCGGCAGGCGCTGGACAAGATGCGCGACTTCGGCGCGCTGTTCCTGGGCGAGAACACCTGCGTCTCGTACGGCGACAAGGTGATCGGCACCAACCACGTGCTGCCCACGCTGGGCGCCGCCCGCTACACCGGCGGCCTGTGGGTCGGGAAGTACCTCAAGACCGTCACGTACCAGGAAGTCACCGACGAGGCCTCCAGCGCCCAGCTCGGCCGCGTCTGCGGCCGGGCGGCCCGGGTGGAGCTCTTCGAGGGCCACGCCCGTTCCGGGGACGTCCGGGCCTGGAAGCTCGAGGGCGACCGGCACGACTGGATCGACGCGGCACTCGAGCCCAGCCTGGCGGAGGCGAACCGGTCCTGATGACCGACTCCCCCACATCCGTCGGTGCAGCGTCCGTTGCCGCCGGGATCGGCTCGCTCGCCGGGCGGACCGCGTTGGTCACCGGCGGCGGCACCGGTCTCGGTGCCGCCATCACCCGGGCGCTGCACGTGTCCGGAGCCTCGGTGGTGATCACCGGCCGGCGACCCGAGCCGCTCCAGGCGTTGGCCGCCGAGCTCGATCGCGTCGACGCCTCCGTGTGCGACGTGGCCGATCCCACCTCGGTCGATGCCCTCGCGGCCGCGCTGGACGACCGGGAGATCTCCATCGTGATCAACAACGCGGGCATCGCCGGTCCGGTGGCCCCGTTGACCGAGATCGACGTCGACGCCTGGGACGAGGTGTTCGACATCAACGTCCGCGGCGTCTTCCTGATCTGTCGCGCGTTCCTGCCGGCCATGGTCGACCGTGGGTACGGCGACGTGATCAACCTCGCCTCGGTGTCGGGCAAGCGCCCCCTGGTGCGCCGGACACCGTACTGCGCCTCCAAGATGGCCGTCATCGGTCTGACGTCGACACTGGCCTTCGAGGTCGGACCGGCGGGCGTGAACGTCAACAGCCTGTCTCCGGGGCCGGTGGACGGGCCGCGGATGGACCGCAACTTCCGGCTCGAGGCGGAGCGGTCGGGCCGTACCTACGATCAGGCCGTGGACACCTTCGTGACCCGGGCGGCCCTGGGCCGGATGGTGACCGAGACCGAGGTCGGGGCGGCCGTGGTGGCCATGCTCGCGATGCCCGGACTCTGTGGCGCCGACATCGACCTGTCGGCGGGAATGGTGGCGTGATGTCTCTACGATCCCGAGCTGTGGGTGGCGAGAAGCTCCTCGGCGCGCTGCTGCGGATGCCGGCTGAGGAGCTGGTCGAGATGGTGGCGATCAGCGGCTTCGACTTCGTCCTGATCGACTGCGAGCACGGACCGGCCGACCTGATCCCCCTCCGGCAGCACATCGCCGCCGCCCAGCTGCACGGTGTCGACGTGCTGGTGCGGATCGGTTCGCACGAACCGGCCCTGGCTCTCCGGGTGCTCGACCAGGGCGCCACCGGCGTCGTGGCCCCGCACGTCGACGACGCGGACACCGCGCGCGCCCTGGTCCATTCCGTGCACTACCCGCCGCTCGGCGGCCGCGGCTTCGCCACCTACTCCCGTGCGGGGCGGTTCGGCCTCGTGGACGCCGCCTCCCACCGCGACCGCTTCCACAGCGAGACCCTGCTCTTCGGGATGATCGAGTCTCCGGCCGGCGTCGCCGCCGCCGCGGACGTCCTGGGCGTGCCGGGCATCGACGGGACCATGATCGGCACCGCCGATCTGGGCGCCTCCCGGACTGCGTCCGATCCGCCGGTCGGCGACCTGGTCGCCCGCGTGCACACCGTGCTCGCCGCCACCCCGGCCCTGCGGATGGACATCGTGACCGGACCCGACATGGCCGCCGCCGCCTTCGCCGGCGGCGCCGACCTGGTGGTCTACAACCTGGCCCACACCCTGATGGGCCACCTGGCCGACCTGCGCGCCGCCCTCCCCACCGCCTGACGCGCCTCCCTGCTGGCGCACGCTTCGGTGCTGGTCACGCACGCGGTGCACCGGATGCGTGACAGCACGGAGTGCGTCAGCGAGGGTGTGAGGTGGTGCCGGCGGTCCACGCGGTCAGTGTGGCCGTCACCGCATCCGGCCGCTCCACCGGTGACAGGTGCGCGGCCCGGTCCAGGATGGTCAGCTCTGCCCCCGGCACCAGTACGGCGATCTCACGGTGCCGCTCGACCGAGCACAACCGATCCTCCCGGGCCGCGACCACCAGGGTCGGACAGCTCACCGCCCGCAGTCCCGGGCGTTCGTCGATCCTGGTCGCCTGCAGGGCCAGCTGCGCATCCAGAGCGGTCTCGCCGACCTCGTCGCCCATGTCCAGCGTGGTGTCGACCAGGGCCGGGCGACGCTCGCGCGTCTCGTCGTTGAGCAGCAGCGGCAGCAGGTCGCGTTGGATCTCGCGGGCCGTCGTGCCGGCCGCCAGTCGGTCCCGTTCCCGGCGCCAGGCGTGGAGCTGCGGTTCGGTGGGACCGTACGGGTTCGTCGACAGCAGACCCAGTCGGCTGACGCGTTCGGGGGCGGTGCGCACCAGCGCCATGGCCACGATGGCGCCCAGGGACAGACCGACCAGGTCGAACCGCCGGGGCAGCTCGTCGAGCAGCCGGTCGACCTGCGCCGAGAGATCCGACTCCGTGAGTGCCGGGGTCAGTGCAGGTCCGAGATCGACACCGGCCCACAGCCGCACCGAGCAGTTCATCCCCGGCAGCAGCACGAGGGCCGTCCCCGGTCCGTCGGCGTCGCTGGTCACGGGCTCCCTGGTCCGCTGCACTTGGACGGCGGTCCTACGTATTCAACGATCGGCGCCGGCGATCAGGTCCAGTCTCAGCTGCGCGCTGTCCCGGTGGCCCGGCATCTCCTCGAAGTCGGAGATCGTGACCACCGGTCCGGCCTGGATCTGAGTAGCCTCTCGGGTGGCGCGTTGGTAGGTGAGCTGCTTCAGGTAGCCGGTGACCGACAGGCCGCCCGTGTACCGGGCACCCCGGGCGGTCGGCAGCACGTGGTTGGTGCCGGACATGCCCTTGTCGGCGTAGGCGACCGTCGACCACTCGCCCAGGAAGAGCGAGCCGTAGTTGCGCAGGTTGTCGAGGTAGAAGTCCGGGTCATCGGTCAAGATCTCGAGGTGCTCGGGAGCCAGCAGGTCCATGATCTCGATGGCCGTCTTGGGCGAGTCGGCGACGTAGATCGAACCCCAGGCCCGCCACGCCGCACCGGCGATCTCCCGGGTGGCCAGCCCCTCCAGCTGGCGGGCGATCTCGACCTCGACAGCGGCGGCCAGCTCTGCCGAGGTGGTGACCAGGCAGGCCGGCGAGCTGGGGCCGTGCTCGGCCTGGGCCAGCAGGTCCGCAGCGACCATCTGGGCGGTCGCGGTCTCGTCGGCGATCACGGCCACTTCCGAGGGGCCGGCCAGCACGTCGATGCCCACCTTGCCGTAGAGCTGCCGTTTCGCTTCGGCCACGAAGGCGTTCCCGGCTCCGACGATCATGTCGGAGGCGACTCCGTCGAGGAGACCGAAGGCCATCGCCGCGAGTGCCTGCACCCCGCCCAGGGCGAACATCCGGTCGGCACCGGACGCCCGTGCGGAGTAGAGGACGGCCGGGTGGGGCCGACCCTCCCGACTCGGTGGGGTGGCGCAGACGATGTTGGGCACCCCCGCCGCCCGCGCCACACCGACGGTCATGAAGGCACTGGCCAGCAGCGGGAAGCGACCGGCCGGCAGGTAGGCGCCGACGTTGCCGACGGGTACGTACTTCTGCCCGCAGACCACTCCGGGAACGACCTCCTCGGAGAAGTCGTGCAGGTGCGCGCGTTGCATGCCGGCGAACCGGTACGTACGCTCGGCGCCGGCGTCGAGGGCGGCCTTCAGATCGCTGGGGAGCGGAGCCGTCAGCTCCTCCACCTGCTCCGGGGTGATCTCGAAGTCCAGCCCGCCGGTCCAGCCGTCGAGGCGCTCGGCGTAGGAGCGCACGGCGTCCAGGCCACCGGACTCGATCTCGGACAGCATGGTGGAGACGGTCCGGATCACGCCGGGGTCGGACTGGGCCGCCACGTCGGGGCGATCCGGCTCGCGGACGACGGTGTAGGAGCCGGTGATGCGGGCCCGGTCGGCAGAGGTCAGGTGCATACGTATAACCTAGGCGACCCGCAGTCGATCTGGCAAGGGCCCGCGTCAGGCGAGCACGACCACCAGCGCCAGGCCGACCAGCCCGTAGAGGACCGTGGACCACCGGCGCCGATCCGGGGGCACCGCAGGCCACCGCACGATCACTCCGGCCGCGCCCGCCCCCACCGCGACCGTGGCGGCCACCCAGAGCCAGACCCCGGACCGGGCGGTGGCGCCAGGGCCCTGACCAGAGCCAGGGCGACGACCGCATCCACCCCGGACCGCAGCAGCTGGCCCCGCCCCTTGGCCACCAGCGGTCCGAGGGACCAGGCCCGTCCGACGAACACGACGACGCCGACGGCAGCGATCAGCCACAGCACGACGGCGACGATCATGCGCAGTCCCCGATCCGGTCCAGCAGCTCGAAACCGGCCCGGATGGTCGCGTTCGGTGGGTCCTGACGAGCCGACAGGATCACCACGCCGGTCCGACGGTCCCGGTCGAAGCCCAGGAAGGACGTCGGGCACCAGAGCGACCACCGCGCACGCGGCCGTCATGAGGACCGTGCCACGGCGAGGCGCGCGCCCCTGAGGTCCGCGTTTCATCCCATCTCCCGATCAGTCTACGGTATTACGCAATATCGTACCGAATCGTCGTCATCCGCCCGCAACACGGGGCTCGTTAGGGTGAACCATGGACGAGCAGCGGGAGATCGTCTGGCGTCAGGCGCTGCCCGGCGAGGAGCGTCCGGCGCGTCCCGGCAGCTCCTCCGAGGCGCGGGCCCGGCTGGAGACCGGCAACGCCGACTTCGCCAAGCTCGGCGACCAGGGCGGGCAGCAGGTCATCTCGGTCGGACCGGAGGCGTTCGGGCTCCCGCCGGTCGACGGTGCAGGTCTCGCACAGGAGCCGTTCGCCGCGGTGCTCGCCTGCTCGGACGCCCGGGCCCCGGTGGAGCTCTTGTTCAACCAGGCCGGCAACTCGATCTTCGTGGTCCGGGTGGCCGGCAACGTGCCGGGTCGCGAGTGCCTGGGCAGCTTGAACTACGCCGTGGCCAATCTGCCGTCGGTCAAGATGATCACCGTCCTGGGACACACCAGCTGCGGGGCGGTGTCGGCCGCCGTGGACGCCCTGCTCTCTCCGCAGGTCTACCTGGACGTCATCCACGATCCCTCGCTCCGGGCGATCGTCGACGCCCTGCTGGCCGGGGTCCGGATGGCCGACCAGGCTCTGGTGACCACCTACGGCCGCGACATCCGCGACGCTCCGGGGTTCCGGGACGCCCTCGTCGACCTGGCCGTCACCGCCAACGCCGCGATCACCGCCGTCGTGCTGGGACGCGCGATCGACTGCGCGGTGACCTTCGGCGTCTTCAGCCTCGTCAACCGCACGGTCGGGATCACCGGGCCCGACGGCTGGGACGCCGGGCTGCACGAACCGCCGGACGGCGACCGCTCCCTCACCGAGCTGCTGCGGTGGGGTGCCCTGAACGCCGGGCTGTGACCTCGATGATCTGCTCGGGTTCCTCGGTGTCGCTCGGTCTGTAGATCGAGCAACTCCGAAGAACCCGAGCAGTCCGGGTTCGGCAGCGGCGGTGGCGACGAGCTGCCCTGCGCCGCGAAACGGAACCTGAAGGTTTCCTGTGCGGCACCGTTCCCTACCGGTGGTCACAGTGGTTAACTGCTGGCGACGATCCTTCCCCGATCGAGGAGCCTGGCCCCGTGACCGACACCGTCGCCGCGCGCGAACTTCCCCCCACCAGCATCGACGTCGCCGCTCAGGACGAGCAGCAACGCAGGTGGACGCCGAAGAGGATCATCATCTGGAGCGCGATCGCCCTGCTCGGCGGCGTGGCCTGGGTGATGATCGCTTTCGTCCGCGGCGAGACCATCAACGCCGTCTGGTTCGTCTTCGCCTCCGTGTGCAGCTACCTGATCGCGTTCCGCTTCTACAGCAGGCTGGTGGAGCGCAAGATCACCAGACCCGACGACACCCGGGCCACTCCCGCGGAGTACAAGGAGAACGGTCTGGACTACCTGCCGACCGATCGGCGGGTCCTGTTCGGCCACCACTTCGCCGCGATCGCCGGTGCCGGCCCGTTGGTGGGTCCGGTGCTGGCCGTGCAGATGGGCTACCTGCCCGGCACCATCTGGATCATCGTCGGCGTGATCCTGGCCGGCGCGGTCCAGGACTACCTGGTGCTGTTCTTCTCGATGCGCCGCGGTGGCCGCTCGCTGGGTCAGATGGCACGTGACCAGCTGGGCCGGATCGGCGGCACCGCGGCGATCCTGGCCACGTTGTTGATCATGCTGATCATCGTGGCCATCCTCGCCCTGGTCGTGGTCAACGCCCTGGGCGAGAGCCCGTGGGGCGTCTTCTCGGTCGGCATGACGCTGCCGATCGCTCTCTTCATGGGCTGCTACCTGCGGTTCCTCCGTCCCGGCAAGGTCGGCGAGGTCTCGATCATCGGTTTCGTCCTGCTGATCGCCGCCATCGCCGCCGGCCGGCTGGTGGCCGAGAGCCCGTACTGGTCCGAGGTCTTCTCCCTGGAGAGACTCACTCTCGCCTGGATCATCGTGGCGTACGGCTTCTTCGCCGCGATCCTGCCGGTCTGGCTGCTGCTGGCCCCGCGCGACTACCTGTCCACGTTCATGAAGGTCGGCACCATCGTCATGCTGGCCGTGGCGATCATCATCGTGCGGCCGATCATCACCGTGCCGCCGCTGAGCGAGTTCGCCGACCGCGTCGACGGACCCGTCTGGGCCGGACCACTGTTCCCCTTCCTGTTCGTCACCATCGCCTGCGGAGCACTGTCCGGTTTCCACGCCCTGATCGCCTCCGGCACCACCCCGAAGCTGATCGAGAAGGAGCGACAGACTCGACTGATCGGCTACGGCGGCATGCTGATGGAGTCGTTCGTGGCGATCATGGCGCTGGTCGCCGCGCTGTCGATCGACCGGGGCATCTACTTCGCGATGAACTCCTCCGCCGCGGTCACCGGCGGCACCCCGGAGACCGCAGCCGCGTTCGTCAACGGTCTCGGGCTGATCGGGGTCAACCTCACGCCCGACATGCTCACCTCGACCGCCCAGGCGGTCGGTGAGGAGTCGATCATCTCCCGCACCGGTGGTGCGCCGACCCTGGCGTTGGGCCTGGCCAACATCATGCAGCAGCTGACCAGCCCCGGTCTGACCTCGTTCTGGTACCACTTCGCGATCATGTTCGAGGCGCTGTTCATCCTGACCGCGGTGGACGCCGGTACCCGAGTGGCCCGCTTCCAGCTGCAGGAGTCCCTGGGCAACATCGTGCCCAGGTTCCGCGACACCTCGTGGCGGCTCGGCTCCTGGGCCTGCACCGCGGTGATGGTCGCCGGCTGGGGCGCGATCCTGATCCTGGGCGTGACCGACCCGCTCGGCGGGATCAACACCTTCTTCCCCCTGTTCGGGATCGCCAACCAGCTGCTGGCGGCGATCGCGTTGGCGGTCTGCCTGTCGCTCGCCGCCCGTGGTGGGGTTCGTGCGCTGGCTCTGGATCCCGGCCGTGCCGTTGGCGTTCGCGTCGGTGGTGACGATCACCGCTTCGCTGTACAAGATCTTCTCGCCGGTGCCGGCCGTCGGCTACTGGGCGCAGAACCAGCTGTACCGCGACGCCATCGCCGCCGGGAAGACCAGCCAGGGTACGGCGAAGACACCGGAGGCCATGGCGGCCGTGGTTCGGAACACGACGGTCCAGGGCACGTTGTCGATCATCTTCGTGACGCTCGCGATCATCGTCATCACAGCGGCCCTCATCTCGACCGTCCGTACGCTCAGGGGAGCAGAAACGCCCGAGACCGAGGACCCGCGGCAGGAGTCGAAGATCTTCGCCCCCGCGGGCTTCGTGCCGACACCGGCGGAGAAGGAGCTGCAGTCCCGGTGGGCGACGGAGGTCCCCGAGCCCCCGAGGCGACGGGCTCACCACTGACCGCGAAGCGCCCACGAGGAGGCACCCGATGACGTCCGGTCCGACCGCGAGCGGCGTCGGTGCCGCGCGCCGGGTCTGGGCGGGGATCCGCTGGTACGCCACGGGCGTGCTCGGTGGCTCGAAGTACGAGGGCTATCTCAGCTGGCACGCCCGGCACGGGAAGGGCGAGCCGCTGTCGGAGAAGGAGTACTGGCGGCACCGCACCGAGCACGAGGAGCAGCACCCGGAAGGGCGGTGTTGCTGACGCCGGTCGGCTCAGTCGGCGGCGGCCTGCACGTCCGGCAGCTTCAGCAGACCCGCCACCTCGTCCCACAGGTCGCCGAAAGCCCGTGCGGCCGGGGACTTGCCGGCGAACACGATCAGCGGCTCGCGGCGTACGGTCATCTGCTCCACCGCGCTGGCCGACGGGATCGCGATCGAGCTGACCAGCGGGTTCTCCTTCGGCAGCTCGGTGAGGATCTGGGTGTGCAGCTTGCGGCGCCGATCGAGCATGGAGAAGTACCCGCGCAGCTTCGGCTTGCGGCCCTTGAGCTCGGAGGTGAACGTGGCGAGCTGCTCGAACGTGCGCACCGACAGCACCGTCGGGATCAGCGGCACGAGGACCACGTCGGATGCCCGCAGCACGTTCTCCGACACCAGCGACAGACTCGGCGGCGTGTCGAGGATGACGACGTCGAAGTCCGAGGCCAGGGGCGACAGCAGGCGGCGGAGCGTCCGCTGCGGTTTGGGCCGGTCGTTCAGGTCGATGTCCATGTGCCGGTAGGTGAAGTCGGCCGGCAGCAGGTCCAGGTGGGCGAAGTCCGTGGCCTTGATCGCCTCCAGCATCGGGCGCGATCCGCGGACCAGCTTGGGGCTGCCGCCCTTGACGCGCGGCTTCACCCGGAAGAGGTAGGTCGCGGCGCCCTGCGGATCCAGATCCCACAGCAGGGTCCGCCGGCCCTGCCGCGCGGACAGGTAGGCGAGGTTCACCGCAGCCGTGGTCTTACCCACCCCACCCTTGAGGTTGTAGCTCGCGATCACCTTCACGACGGCACCTCCGTGGCCGAGCAGATCACGTCGTCACCAGTCGGTCGACGTGCTCGGACGCCTTGCGTCCGAGGTAGTTCTCGTGGTGCGCGGTCAGGGTCTCCCGGGCGGCCCGCTGGCGGGCCT
This sequence comes from Ilumatobacteraceae bacterium, assembly GCA_963850755.1. Lineage (GTDB taxonomy): Bacteria > Actinomycetota > Acidimicrobiia > Acidimicrobiales > Ilumatobacteraceae > Ilumatobacter. The sequence continues at coordinate 231,680 of CAWKMO010000012.1, forward strand.
CGAACTTGCCGGAGAGCTCCCCCATGGCCAGGATCGCGTTGGCGTCGACCCGGCCCGCATCCACCATCTCCTGGGCGAACTGACGCAGCGCGGCGGCCTGCACCTCACCGTCCTGGAACTCGCCGAGCAGGTCCTGCAGCTCCTTGAAGTCGGCGAGGACGTTCCGGTAGGCGTTCTTGTCGCAGAGCGGCTTGAAGACCTCCATCAGGTAGCGCATCTCCTTGCAGGCCTTGCGCAGGTCGTGCACCAGCTCGGAGTCGGAGTCGGCAGTGATCTTGGCGGCCCGCTTCCGGCACTTGCGGAACACCGCGTGCAGCCGCTCCACCGCCAGCGCCGAGGCGGTCATGTCGGCGTGGGACGGGTGGGCGATCACCTCCGCCAGCGCACTCCGCCAGGTGCTGACCAGCTCGGTGTAGCGCTTCGACCGGAGCCCACGCGCCAGCTCCTTGGCCGCCTCGCTCCGGCGCTCCAGCACGTACGCACCGAACGACGCCAGGTCGTCGGGGTGCGTCACCGTGGCGGCCAGAGCGTCGAGCTCGAGCAGGTAGACGTCGAGATCACGGGTCGGCGTGGTGATGTCGCCCAACCACCGGAACTCGGGGGCCAGCCGCTCGGCCAGACCCGGCGGCAGCACGTCGCCCAGCATCTTGAGCACCGACCTGGTGCGCCGTACCGCGACCCGGAAGTCGTGCAGGTACTCGGTGTCGATGTCGGCGACGATGCCGTCGACCGTGGCGTCCATCTCGGCCAGGTAGCCGAGCAGCGCATCGGCCACCGCGAAGTCCGCGGCCTGATCGGGTCGCATGCCGAACCGCTGCGTGACCGTGGGCCGCAGCGCCGGCAGGCTGCGGACGGTCTCGAACCAGGATCGGTCGTCCTCCTGCAACGGGGTGTTCTTGATCAGGGCCTTGCGGACGCGGGTGGCCTCGGCGCCGTAGCCACGCAGCACCTCGATGCCCACCCGGGCCGGCAGCACGGCAGTGGTCGGTCTGCTCAGCCGGCCAGTGGTCCAGTGGACCCGGACCACGGTCTTGCCGTCACCGTTGCGGATCGCGTACGTGAGGGTCTCGGCCTCCGTGCTGGCGTACGGGATCAGCGCGCGGATCCAGGCAGCGCGACCGACCAGGTCCGTCACCTCGCCGGCGGGCAGCTCCGAAGCGAGTCGAGGCCACGAACCCGTCATCGGCTGCTCGACCTGGCGGCCCCGGGCGAGGGCGATGATCCGACGCCGCCGCGGCAGGTGCGCCAGGTCGACACCGGCCTTGCGCAGCCGCCCGTCGACGGTGTCCAGGTGGGTCAGGGCCTCGGTCCGGGTCGACTCCACCGCCACGGTGAAGGCGGGCGCGAGCGCCTCGACCAGCAGGGACTCGGAGTCGATCGGCACGGTCGCCGCGCGACCACCGCCACTCCGGAGCCGCGGCACCGTCGGTCGGGGCGAGCGTCAGAACCGGCGGCTCGAAGGTCACGTTCAGCGGCATGGTGCGATGGAACGTATCAGCCGGGAGTGAACAGTTCTCCGTTTCGACACCTGCACGTCACCCATCCGTTGTGCCCGAGTGGGAAGCGGTCGCAGATCCGTGCGCATCGGTCGGGGACGCGCCGCGGTCAGCCGTTCTCGCCGTGCCGGACCACCGGGTCGGTCGCCTCGGCCCACAGGGCGGCGTCGGCCAGCTCCTGTTGGTTCCTTCGGTAGGCCGCCCAGACCACCCCACCAGCCAGGGCCCCCAGAGCCAGCACCCACGTCCACTTCACGAGTGAAGAGTAGCCCGTCTACCTCGGAGGTCCCCGCCCGGCGGGGACTGAGCGGCTACCGTGCAGCTCATGACGCGTGCGGCCCGCCTGGCCCGGGGCACGGGTGCCGCGGCCGCCGTGGTGCTGGTGCTGCTCGCCGGCTGCGGGCGCCCACCCGGGGGAGGCGCGGCGGCTCCCGGCACCGGGGGCACCGCCCCGACCGCGCCGACGGAGCCGGCACCCTCGTCGAGCAGCGGGCAGTCGAGCACCGGGTCGCCGTACGCCGAAGACGTCTCCTTCTCCTTCGACGACATCGCCAGCTACGACGGCGACGCGGAGATCGAGATCACCGGGACCGTGGCGCGCACCATCACGACCGGGATGACCGGAGCCGAGACGAGCCAGGGCCAGCTGGTCGTGGTGACGGTGCTGATCCGCAATCTGTCCCGCCGGGACCTCGACGCGACGACGGTGCTGGTCACCGCCGCGTCCGGCCCGGACGACATCGAAGCACCGCTGGTCCACGACGCCACCGGTGGTCTGACCAACGGGTTCCTCGGGACGATCACGCCGGGCGGGGAGGACACCGCGGACTACGGCTTCGCGATCCCGAGAACCGCGCTGGACCGGGTGCGGGTGACCGTCGACCTGGGTGACGAGACCCACGAGCCGGTCAGCTTCGCCGGCGCCGTCGGAGGCGGGCAGTAGCTCCGTCCAGCTGGTGCCCCTGGCTCAGGCGGGCCGGAGCTCGATCACGGTGCCATCGGAGTCCGGCTCCAGCAGCAGCCCCTCCCGGTACGCCAGCGCGGCCGCCTCACCGCGGGCTCCGACGCCGAGCTTGGCCAGGATGTTCGACACGTGCACGCTGGCGGTCTTGGTGCTGATGAACAGCTCCGTCCCGATCTCGCCGTTGGTCCGGCCGGCGGCCACCAACCGCAGCACCTCGCGCTCGCGTGTGGTCAACCCGGCGAGAGGGCCCGGAGCACCGACGGCGGGACCCGGGGTCGCGAGTCCGGCGCGTGCCGCGAGCGCGGCCAGCCGGGAGCCCAGCAGGGCCGCACCGATCCGGTCGGCCTCCGCCGTCGCCGCCGCCAGCACGTCCCGAGCCTCGGTCCGCTCGCGGCGCGACACGAGGTGCTCGGCGAGCCGCAGACCTGCGTACGGCCGGAGGTAGCACGGTCGCTCCGCAGCGGTGGTCGCCGCCCAGGCGGTCCGCCAGGAGTCGACCGTGTCCGCCAGGGCGGCCTCGATCAGCGGACCCCAGATCTGCCGGGCCCGCACCGGCTCGACCTGCTCGTACGCCGACCGCACCCGCGCCAGCCGTCCACCGTCGACGATCCGGTCGGCGGCCCGGGCAGCCGTGGCGGCGACCAGCAGCAGCGGGTAGCGATGGGCCACGTGGTAGCGGTCCCAGTGCTGGAAGGCCACCTCCAGATCCGCCCAGGCGCGCTCGACGTCGCCGGTCGCCAGGGCCAGCTCGACGTCCAGCCGGATCACCTGGCTGGAGTACTGGGGGGCCACCTGCGGACCCGTGATCAGCCCGCGGAACTCGGTGAGGATGGCCTCGGCCTCCTCCAGCCGGCCCGTCCACAGCCGCAACCAGCACTGGAGCAGGCGCAGGTGCGCGAGGTGGTGGGCGGGCGGGTCGAGCTCCAGCGACCGCTCGATGAGCTGGCTCGCGCGGTCCCAGTCCCCCAGCGCGAGCAGCGGCTCGGCGGCGTTGCCCGCCAGCATGGCCCCGGTCGATCGCTCCAGCCCGAGACCGGCGGCGACCTCGACCCCGGCCAGAGCCTGCTCGACGGCCTCCGCGTACCGGCCGCCCAGGCACAGCGCGTCGGAGTAGTTGATGTAGAAGCGCAGCATGGTGCCGCGCGATCCCTGGCCCAGCTCGCCTGCCCGGACCAGCTGCGCCAGCCCCTCGTCCTCCTGGCCGCGGATGACCAGGCACACGCCGAGGGTGTTGCGGGCATGGGACTCGGTCACCGGCGAGCTCGCCTCGACGGCGGCGGCCACGGCCTCCCGGGCCTCCTCCGTGGCGTCGACGCCCGACAGCGTGGAGACCATCGCCAGCTGGTTCAGCACCCGGGCCCGGAACTTCGGTTCGGCGTCGGGGGGCAGCAGGTCGACCGCCGTGCGGAGCGACTCGATCGCCCCCGGCCGCATCAGGCTCGAGAGCCGCTGCCCCCTCTCGGTCCAGCGACGGATCACATCGGTGACCTCGGCGTCTGCCGGCGTCTCGGCCAGTGCCTGCTTGGTCAGGGCGAGGGAACGCTCGATCTCCCCGGCGTCCCGGGCGCTGATCGCCGCTCGGTCCAGCAGGGACACGTGTGATCCCGCGACCAGCTCTGGATCCGCCACCCGGTCCCACAGCTCCAGGGCGCGCTCGTACATCTTCAACGCCTCGAAGTGGGCCGACGACCCGGCCTCCGCCGCCGTCAACGACCAACGGAACGCCTTGTCCACGTCGTGCGCGGCCGACCAGTGGTGGGCGATCTCGACCGACGCCGTGCCCGCGGCCAGCTCGGGTCGCTCCTCCAGCAGGGCCGCGAACCGGGCGTGCAGCCGGGTGTGTCGGCCGGGCAGCATGTCCTCGTGCACGACCTCGCGCAGCAGGGCGTGCCGGAACAGGTAGCCGTCCTCGTCGACGATCAGGATGCCTCCGTCCACCGCCTCGCGCAGATCGGTGTCGAGATCCGCGGGTGATCGGTCGCTGATGGCCTCGAGCAGCAGGTGGTCCACCCGAGGGCCGGCCACGGCCGCGACCTGCAGCGTCTCCTGGGCTCGGTCCGACAGCCGCTGGACGCGGACGTTCAGCGCGTCGCGCAGGGTGTCGGGCATGTCCACGCAGCCGCGCGAGGCGGACGTGGCCAGCTCGGCCACGAAGTACGGCAGACCCTCGCTGCGGCGGTGGACCAGGTCGACCGCGACTCCGCTCGGTGTCCGCCCCAGCAGGCGAGCGAGCAGCTCGGCGACCTCGGCTCGGCTGAGGCCACCGATCTCCCACCTGGTCACCCCGGCCAACCGCCCCACCTCGGCCAGGAAGGGCCGCAGCGGATGGCGGCGGTCCAGCTCGTCGGTGCGATAGGTGGCGATCACCAGCACGGGAGCATCGGTCAGGGCCCCGGTCAGGAAGCGCAGCAGGTGCCGGGTGGACTCGTCCGCCCAGTGCAGGTCCTCGATCACCACCACCAGCGGACCGGTCCGTGCCGCGGACTCCCAGAGGCGGGCCACCGCCTCGAACAGCTGGAGCCGGAGCGACTCCGGCTCGGTGGGCGGCGAGATCAGATCCGGGAGCAGGGCACCCAGGCCGACCCGGCTGGCCCCGGCCCACTCCAGCACCTGGTCGCGACCGTGCCGGGTGATCAGCTCGCGCAGGGCGCCGACGATCGGCGCATAGGGCAGCCCGTCACCGCCCAACGGCACGCACTGTCCTCGGATGACCTGCGCACCTCGATCGGCCGCGGTGGTCGCCAGGTCGTGCACGAAGGCGTCGACCACGGTCGTCTTACCCGATCCGGCATCGCCGCCGATCAGCGCCAGCCGACTCCCGTCGACCAGCACGCCGTCCAGCAGGTCACGCAGCCGGCTCAGCTCCTCGGCCCGGCCCACCAGCGCCCGAACGGGCTGGGCCCCGCCGACCGTCTCCGACCCCGTGGTCGCCGGCAGGGCGGCGATCCGGGGAGGCAGGTGTCTGACCACGGTGCTCATCGTGCCACCGACCTCCGACGCTGCCGACTCACTTTCGTCGTCGGTCGGCGTACCGCTCACCGCCGCCGCTCAGCAGGGGGAGTCGCCGGCGGCGACGGTAGCGGTGGGTCGGTGCGAGACCCGGCGGGCGGCCGCTTCCGTCCGCGTCTGCGGGCCGGCGGGGGCAGCGGCCCGGGACAGCTTCAGGCGCTCCCACCAGCGGGTGCGGCGCGGCCGTCCCGCCCGGGTGAGGCGTGCGAGCCGATCCTGCGCCGCCTCGTCCCGCAGCTCGGCGTGGTGCTGCTCGACCAGCAGGCTGATCGCGTAGTGGTTGCTCATGGTGGGCCCTCCGTAGATGATCCGACCCCTCTACGGTCCTGCTAAGGCGGCATCCCAGACATCGTGCAGGTGCCCCATCTTCGGCCCGATCGGGCGCACGACCGCGTCTGAGGTACCTGAGGTGGCTCAGCTGGGCCGGAGAGCCGGTCGGAAGGGTCCGGGCGCCTAGACGGCGGTCCAGGCCGACGAGTTCTCGGCGCTGGCCTCGACGGCGGCCAGCACCTGCTGCACCTGCAGCCCGTCGTCGAACGACGGGGTCGGCTGCCGACCCTCGGCGAGGGCGGTGACCAGATCGACCACCTGGTGGGTGAAGCCGTGCTCGTAGCCGAGGCCGTGACCGGGCGGCCACCAGGCGCTCACGTACGGGTGCTCGGGCTCGGTGACGAGGATGCGGCGGAAGCCCTGCTCGGCCACCGGGGTGCGGCCGTCGAAGAACTCGACCACGTTGTTGTCCTCGAAGTCGAACGCCACCGACCCGTCGGTGCCGTTGATCTCCACCCGGAACGCGTTCTTGCGGCCGAGGGCGAAGCGGGACGCCTCGAAGGAGCCGATGGCCCCACCGTCGAACCGGGCGGTGAACAGCGCGGCGTCGTCGACGGTCACCTGACCCCGGGGTGCCCCCTCGGAGGTGTCGCCGTGGCCGCCCAGTCCGGATCGCTCGCCAGCCAGCGGCCGCGACGTCACGAACGTCTCCAGCAGGGCCGACACCCCGCTGATCGACTGACCGGTCAGCCACTGGGTGGTGTCGATGAGGTGCGCACCGATGTCGCCGAGGGCACCCGAGCCCGACGTCGACTTGTCCAGCCGCCAGGTCATCGGGGCGTCGGCGTCGTGCAGCCAGTCCTGCAGGTACTGCCCGCGGACGTGCCGGATGGTGCCGATCCGGCCCTCGTCGATCAGCTGCTTCGCGTACGCCAGCGCCGGTGTCCGTCGGTAGGTGAAGCCGCACATCGCGAACACGCCCCGCGAGGCTGCGTCCCGGGCGACGGCGGCCATCTGCTCGGCCTCCGCGACGGTGTTGGCCAACGGCTTCTCACAGAGCACGTGCTTCCCCGCCCGGAGGGCCGCGATCGCGATCTCGGCGTGCAGGTTGCCGGGGGTGCAGACGTCGATCAGGTCGATGTCGTCCCGCTCGATCAGTGCCCGCCAGTCCGTCTCGGTGCCGGCGAACCCGAACCGCTCGGCCGCCGCCACCACCGCGTCGGCGTTCCGGCCGGCCACCGCGGTCAGCTCGATCCGACTCGGTAGGTCGAAGAAGCGTGGTGCGTTGCGCCAGCCCTGGGAGTGCGCGGCCCCCATGAAGGCGTACCCGATCATCCCGACCCGCAGCGTCTGCTCGCTCATCACACCTCTCCTGAACCGGTCAGCACCTGGGGTGCCGAGATCGTCGACCCGCCGCTGTCGAGCCCCACGACCTCCAGCACCGACGACCACGATGCCAGAACGGCGCGCAGCGCGGGATCCCGCTCCGTCGCCAGCGCCTGCGCGTACCCGTCCTCGACCACCGCGGACAAGGCCACCCGCTGGCCGGTCTCGGCGGAGCGGACGGCGGCCTCGACCATGGCGACGCTGAGCACGTTGGCGTGCACCTCGCCGTTCGGGGCCACGCTGTCACCGGCGGCCCGGGCCCGGAGCGTGCGGACGAACTCGGCCAACGAACCGGCGATCTGCTCGGGCTCGTCGGGCAGCTCGGCGGCCAGCCGTACGCCGTCGTCGGTCTCCGCGACGGGGGCGTCGTCGCCGTCCCAGGTCGCGGTGCCTCTCGCGGTGCCGAACCGCCAGGAGCCGTTCCAGGACGTCTCCCTCCCGGGGGCGCACCAGCTTCCGTCGAAGGTGAAGGTCACCCCGTTGCCGAACTCGAAGACCACCGAGGCGGCGGCGTCGCCGGCGTACCAGCTCCAGGCGGGGTTGTAGGACCGGCAGAACACCGACGTCGGCTCGGTGCCGATCAGCAGCCTGGCCAGGTCGAACTGGTGGATGGCCATGTCGACCAGCAACGGGTACGCCATCTCCTCCCGGAAGCCACCGAAGTGGGGAGCCTTGAAGAACTGGCACGACGCCACGCCGACCGGACCGAGCTCGGCCAGCTGAGCGCGCAGCGCCGTCACCGCCCGCCAGTAGCGGCGCGACTGCGACACCATCAGCAGCTGTCCGGAGAGCTCGGCCGCGGCGACCATGGACAGGCACTCCGCCACCGACTCGGCCAGCGGCTTCTCACACAGGACCGGCAGCCCGGCGGCCAGCACCGCGGTGTTGACCGGGTGATGCGCACGGGGCACGGTCACGTTGACCACCGCATCCACCGCGACACCCGCCGCCAGCAGCTCGGCCACCGATCGGCCGATCGGCACGGACGCGAACCCATGCTCGGCGGCGGCCGCGTCCGCGGTCTCGGTGGACAGGTCGACCAGGCCGACCAGCTCCACGTCGGTGCTCGCGGCGATGGTGGCGAGCCAGGCCCGGCCCATCCCGCCGGCGCCGACCTGGACGCACCCTCAGGGGCGCGTCACTCATCCCCATCACTGCTCGGCTGGGCCGTCGGAGCCGTGGTCCTCGATCGGTCCGGTGTAGCCGTGGCCGTTGAAGAAGTCGTCGGTCTCGTAACGCAGCAGGGTCGGCACCGCCCGCGAGGGCAGCTCGCTGCGGGCCCACTGCACCCCGTTGGCGATCACCTTGCGCACGTCCTCGTGGTGGTAGACGGGGTAGTCCTGGTCGCCGGGGGAGAAGAAGAAGATCTTGCCGTGGCCGCGCCGGAAGGTGCAGCCGGAGCGGAACACCTCGCCACCGGTGAAGGAGGAGATGAAGACCAGCTCGTCGGGGGCGGGGATGTCGAAGAACTCGCCGTACATCTCCTGGGCCGGGATGATGATCGGGTTCGGTACGCCCTGGGCGATCGGGTGCGTCGGGTTGACCGTCCACACCAGCTCGCGGTCCTGCTCGCTGCGCCAGCGCAGGGTGCAGGTGGTGCCCATCAGCTTGCCGAAGATCTTGGACCAGTGCCCCGAGTGCAGCACGAGCAGACCCATCCCGGACAGCACGTGCTGGTGCACCCGCTCCACCACGTCGTCGGCCACCTCGCCGTGGGCGGCGTGACCCCACCACACCAGCACGTCGGTGTCGGCCAGGACCTCCTCGGTGAGCCCGTGCTCGGGTTCGTCGAGCGTCGTGGTGGAGACCTGTGCGCGAGCGCCGAGGTTCTCGCTGATGCCCTCGGCGATGGTGGTGTGCATGCCGTCGGGGTACAGGTCGCGGACGTGCTGCTCGATCTGCTCGTGCCGGTTCTCCCCCCAGACGAGGACGCGCAGGGTCGAGGTATCCGTGCTGGACATGGTTGTTCCTTCGGTCGAGGGTGAGGGCCTGCGCTACTTGACGGCACCGCCGTTGATCCCGGCGGAGATGTACTTCTGGGCGATCACCAGCAGGATGATCGCCGGGATCGAAGCGAGCATGGCGGTGGCCATCACCGCGCTCCAGTTCGAGATGTGAGACCCGAGATAGGTGTAGATGCCCAGGGTCACCGGCACGATGTCGCCCTTCGTGGTGAGCGTGAGGGCGTAGATGAAGTCACCGAAGGCGAAGATGAAGGAGAACAGGCCCACGGTGATCAGCGAGTTCCGGCTGATCGGAATCACGATCGAGAGGAACGAGCGCAGCAGACCGGCACCGTCGACCCGAGCGGCCTCCACGATGGAGGGCGGCACGCCGAGCATGAACGACCGCATGATCAAGATGCCGAACGGCACTGAGTTGGCCGCGTTGGCCACGATCAGCCCGGGGATCGAGTTGAGCAGACCCAGGCTCTCGTAGACCGAGTAGAGGCCGTTGGCGATGACGATGCCGGGGATCATCTGCGAGATCAAGATCGCCAGCAGCGCCCAGCTGATCCACCGGAAGCGGAACTGGGCGAGCGCGTACGCGGCCGGGGCGGCGACCAGCAGCGTCAGCACCACGGTGCCCAGCGCGATGATCAGGCTCGTCACCAGGTTCCCACCCTGGTCCGCCAGGGCCACCCGATAGCCGTCGAGACTGGGGTGAGCCGGGAAGAACGACGAGGTGAGCGTTCCACCCGTCGAGGAGAGGGAGATGTTGAACATCCAGTAGAGCGGGAAGAGCAGGATCGCGAGGAACACGATCGCGAGTGCCGTCCGCAGTCCCCGGCGCACCGGGGTGTTCTTGACGCCTGCAGCCATCGTCGTCTCCTTACTCGTCGACCTGGCGGCGGGTGGCTCGCAGGTAGACGATCGCGAACACCAGCGAGATCAGGATCAAGATGTTCGACAGCGCCGCACCCTCGCCGAACTTGAACTCCACGAAGGAGCGTTGGTAGGACTGCGTGGCGATCGTCTGGGTGGCGTTGGCCGGTCCGCCCTGCGTCAGCCCCAAGATCACATCCAGCACCTTCAGCGTGTAGATCACCCCGAGCATGAGCACCACACTCACCACGGCTCGCAGGTTGGGCCAGGTGATGTGCCAGAACGCCTTCCACCCGGTGGCACCGTCCAGCGCACCGGCCTCGTAGAGCTCCTCGGGGATGTCCTGCAGACCGCTGTAGAGCAGCGTCAGGTTGAACGGGATACCCAGCCAGATGTTGACCAAGATCACCGACAGCAGGGCGACGTCGGGTGAGGTCAGCCAGGGGATCGGCTCGGCCAGGACACCGATGCGCTCGCCGACCAGATTGAAGATCCCGCTGTCGAGCTCGAGGATCGCTCGCCAAGCGGCCGTACCGGCGATGATCGGGATCAGCCAGGGCAGCAGGAACAGCGCCCGGAGCACACCACTGAGCGGGAAGTTCCGGTGGAAGTACAGCGCGAGCAGCATGCCGATGACGAACTGGCCGATGATCGAGCCGATCGTGAAGATCGCGGTGTTGACGAGCGCCTGGTTGAAGACGGCGTCGGAGGTCACCTCCACGTAGTTCTCGAGCCCTACCCACGGCGCCTTGCCGGTGAAGAAGGTGCGGAGGGTGTACTCCTGGAAGCTCATCGTGAGGTTCTTGACCACCGGGTACCCGAAGAGAGCCACGAGGGCGGCAGCCGCGGGGACGACGAACAGGACCTTCGCGATCCGTTCGCGGCGCCGGCCCCCCCTGCGGGGAGCCGGCGTCGCACGGCGAGCGGCGGGCCGGAGCGGCGGGTCGGCGGTCAGCTGGCTGGCATCCGACATCTGTCGGACCTCCTCTCGCTACCGACCGGTGATCAGCTGGCGCCGGCCTTGGCCATGGCGTCGGCCGGGGTGGCCTGGCCGGTCAGCACCAGCTGCATGCCGGTGTAGATGGTCTTGGCGGTCTCCGGCCACGTGGCGCCGAGCTTGCCGGTCCGGGCTCGAGCGGTACCCACCGCGTCGACGAAGCCGGCCATCGACGGCACCTCGGACTTGTACTGATCAGCCAGAGCCAGCTTGGTCGGGACCAGTCCGCCCTGCTTGGCCCGCAGCATCTGGTTCTCGTCTGTGTTCATGCACTTCACCAGCTCGGCCGCCTTGGCCATCTTCGCCTCGTCGCCGGTCATCGGCACCGTCCACGCTTCGCCGCCCAGCGGGGCGATCGAGGTCTGACCGGCGGTGTTGACCGGGAACGGCACCACGCCGTAGTTGATCTTCGCGCGGTCCAGCGAAGGGATCTGCCACGGACCGTTCAGCATCATCGCCGCCTTGCCGGCGATGAACTGGTCGTTCACGTCGGACTGCTTCCAGTTGACGACGCTCTTGGACACCGACCCGTCGTCGATCAGGTCCTTCCACAGCTGCAGGGCGCCCGCCACCTCCGGCGACGTCAGCGCGGTCTCGTCGCCGCCGTTGGTCCACATCGGCGGCAGGAACTGCCAGGCACCCTCGTAGTCGGCGGTGGCGTTGAACGCGAAGCCGTACTGCTTGCCGGAGGTGAGCTCCTTGGCGGTCGTCTTCAGCTCGTCCCAGGTCTTGGGCGGTTCCACGCCCGCCTTCTCCAGCACATCCTTGTTGTAGAAGATCGCCAGCGTGTTGGCGCCCGGCTGCAGCCCGTAGAGCTTGCCGTCGAAGGTGGCCGCCGACACCGGACCCTCGGCGAAGCCGTCGGCGTTGATGTCGTAGTCCTCCAACGGCGCCAGCGCACCGGTTTCGGCGATCTGCTGGATGTCGGGGTTGTCCAGCATCAGCACGTCCGGCAGGGTCTGGGAGGACGCCTGCTGGAGCACCTTCTGGATCAGCGTCGGTCCCGGGACCGACTGGTGATCGACCTTGGCCACGCCGATCGAGCTGCCGCACTTGGTCAGCTGGTCGCCGATCTGGGTGTGACCCGGCTCGTCGGTGTAGTAGTCCAGGACGGTGAGACTGTCGACGGTCTCACCGGTCTCACCACCGCCGGACGGCTCCCCACCCCCACCGCACGCGGCCAGCGCCAGCGGTGAGATGGCAGCCAGGGCGGCGACGGCGAGCAGACGGGTTCTCAGGGTGGGCGTCGCGATCATCGGGCCAGCTCCTTTGCTGTGGTCGACCACCGTCGGACAAAGCGGTTAACCGCTGCCTGATCAGGATCGACAGACTCTTGTGGGATCGGCGGTAAAGCGATTAACTACCACCGCTGCACGAGTCTGGAACCTGTATCGCAGCACTGTCAAGACCCCCGGTGCAGAATTGCCGGGATCGATATCGAGTACGCACCGGGGGCGGGAGAGAAGGCCGATGCCGACCATGAGGCAGGTCGCCGATCACGCCGGCGTCTCGATCGCCACGGTCTCCTTCGTGGTGAACAACACCAAGCCGGTCACCGAGGCGACGCCGGAGTCGGATCGAGGCCTCGATGCGGGTGCTCGGCTACCGGCCGAACGCGGTGGCCCGGGCCCTGGCCAGTCGACGGACGCGGATCCTCGCGCTCGCCTACCCGATGCTGGACCACCGCCTGGGCGGATCCGGGATGGAGTTCATGATCGCGGCGGCCCGCACGGCCAGTGCGTACGGCTACCACCTGATGATGTGGCCGGGGGCGAACGACGGCCGCGAGCTGACCGAGCTGGTGGGTCAGCAGCTGGTCGACGGGGTGATCTTGATGGAGGTCCAGCTCGACGACCCACGGGTGCCGGCGCTGCAGGCGACCGCGACGCCGTACGCGCTGATCGGACGGACCGCGGACCCGTCGGACAGCGTGCACGTGGACATCGACTTCGAGCAGTCCACGAACGAGGCGGTCCAGCACCTGTACGACCTCGGGCACCGTCACATCGTGTTCGTCACCGGCACCCAGGATCGGGAGAGCTACTACAACTACGGCCCGTACGTGCGCACCGAGCGGGCGTTCCGCGACGTGACCGGACGCCTCGGGGTGGCACCGGTGATCATCGAGTCCGGCCAGGACACCACCGCCGGGCGCGACCTCGCTCGACGGCTGTTCGCCGAGTGCCCGGACACGACCGCCGTGCTGGTGCTGGACGAGTTCGCCGCCATCGGTCTGCTGACCGGACTGATCCACCGCTCCGTCCGGGTGCCCGACGACGTCTCCATCATGTCGATGCTGACCTCCGACGAGATGGCCACCTACACCCAGCCCTCGCTGACCATCATGCGGTCACCGGGCACGGCGCTCGGCGAGCTGGCCGTCGACCAGCTCGTGCAGCAGATGACCAAGGGCACCCGCCCCGCTCCGGTCCTGCTGCCGTCGACCCTGGTGCCCGGCGAGTCGACGACGCCCCCGCCGACGGTTCCGTACGGGCGACGCTGACTCAGCGGAGCTCGAGCCGGACCACCGCTCGCGCGGCCGCCGGTGGGGTCTCCCGGTGTCGGGCGGCGACCAGGAAACCGGCGCCCTCGAAGAGCCGGACCGTGCCGTGCCACAGCGCCGCACCCGGTCGCTTCTGACCCTCGGTGTCCACCGGGTAGCCCTCCAGCACCGCGATCTCCTGACCGGCGGCCCACTCGACGACACTGCACAGCAGGGCGGTGGCGACCCCGCGCCGGCGGGCCCGGGTGGCGATCACGAAGCAGACCACCGACCAGAGCGGTCCGTCCACCGGCGGCAGCTCCGACGCCGTCGCGGTCAGCAGCCGGGTGCGATCGAGCCGCGGGAAGTCAACCCGAGGGCCGATGCTGACCCAGCCGACGGGTCCGTGGTCGTCGAGGGCGATGTGGCCCGCCTTGACCCCGGCCCGGTGGGCGGACCGGATGGCCTCGACCTGGACGTGGCGACGAGCACCGGCATCGGCCGCGTCGAAGGCGTCGGCGGTCATCCGCAGGAAGGCGCACTGGCAGTTCCGCGGGTCTCCGCGGCTGAACAGCTCGTCCAGTGCCGGGAGGTGACCGGGGGTGACCGGCTCGATCCGGAGCCCCCCGAGTGCCATGGGGGACAGCGTAAGCACGAAGCGTCCCCCAGGACAGTCGTACGGGCAGCTCCGTCCGCACACCCCCAGAACGTGGGACGCCTCAGTGAGAGCCGTGCGGCTGCGCCACCGCCCCGACGATGGTGCGGGAGATGGCCCGGTCGATCAGATCGAGGACGTCGGCCTCCGTACGGTCCGGCGCATCGTTCCAGGCCGTCAGGCTGCGCAGCCGAGCCCGGCGCTGGGTCATCGGGTAGGCCCGGCCGGGCGGCAGCGCGTCGTGTCCGAGCCGCTCGTGCATCGCCTCGCGCAGCTCGTCGGTCGCGCGCCACACGTCCGCGATGGCCGGCACCCGATCCGGGTCGTCGGCCAGCCGGATCATGATGCCCACCAGGCAGCCACCGGCCACCGGCGCTCCGGGAGCGCGCAGCGCGAACGACTCCGCCAGCGTCGCCGGCCTGGCGGTCCCGTCGGCCTGCCGTACGGTGAACCAGGCTCCGCCACCACTCCAGCCGCCGGCCGCGACGATCGACCGCGTCTCTTCGAGCAGATCCCGGACTCGGCTCAGCTGTCGCAGCCACTGCTCCCGGTCCGTCTGCGGCGCGTCCGGACCGTAGTCGGGCGCCGGCTCGTGCAGGTGCGGCGACATCACCTCCCGTGCCCGGAGCCACAGGGCTCGCCAGCCGGTCACCGGTGTCTGTCGGTCTGTGTCCTCCACCGCGTCACCCCTTCGCCGTACGGATCCTGATCTGAGCATGCGCTCCTCGGGGCGCTCGGGCAAGACCCTGCCGACCTGCTGGTTTACAGCGTTAACAGGATGTAGAACTGGTCCATGGTGCGCCTGCGGACCGTCTCCCCGTCCGATCCCGGTTGGACGCGACGTCGCGCTGGCAAGGGTTTCGTCTACCTCGACCACCTGGGAGTGCGGCTCCCGCCCGAGGACCGCGAGCGCTGTCAGCGACTGGTCATCCCGCCCGCCTGGGAGGAGGTGTGGATCTGCCAGCGTCCGAACGGTCACCTGCAGGCGGTGGGCACCGACGCCGCCGGCCGACGGCAGTACCTCTACCACCCCGAGTGGCGCCGCAAGCGGGACGAGTCCAAGCACGACCGGGTGCTGGAGGTCGCCGCTCGGCTGCCCCGGGCGCGGCGACGGGTGGCCGTTCACCTCCAGCTCGACGGGATGCCGTACGAGCGCGCCCTGGCCACTGCGTTCCGCCTGCTGGATCTGGGCTTCTTCCGGATCGGCGGTGAGAACTACGCCGAGGCCAACCAGTCGTACGGTCTGGCCACGATCCGCAAGGAGCACGTCACCCTGGAGAACCACGACGTCGTCTTCGACTTCGTCGCCAAGTCCGGTCAGGAGCGGTACGTCGCCCTGGCCGACGACCTCGTCCGAGCCTCCGTCGCCGATCTCCTCCGTCGCCGCGGCGGTGGACCCGAGCTGCTCGCCTACAAGGACGGGCGCCGCTGGAAGGACGTCACCTCGACCGAGATCAACGCCTACGTGAAGGAGCAGGTCGGCGGTGAGGTGTCGGCCAAGGACTTCCGCACCTGGCACGGCACGGTGATCGCCGCGGTCGCGCTCGCCGGGGCCAACGCAGACGCGACCACGGCGACCGCCCGCAAGAGGGCCGTCGCCTCGGCCATGAAGCAGGTGGCCGAGTACCTGGGCAACACACCGACCGTGGCGCGGAGCTCCTACGTGGATCCGCGGGTGATCGACCTGTTCGCCGACGGAGTGACCATCTCGCCCCGGCTCGCCTCCCTGGACGACGACCTCTCCGACGGCAGCACCCACGGCAAGGTCGAGCGAGCTGTGCTCAACCTGCTGAAGATCTGAAGGAGCCGACCACCAGGACGGTGGAGGACCTATCCCGGGTGGCGAGCGACCTGGCTGTGGACCGGTCCCAGGATGCCGCGGCCCAGGATCCAGGTGACGAGGTAGGAGCCGAGCAGCAGCAGCGACATCACCACGCCGAAGCGCAGCAGGAACGGGTTGCCGAACGGGTCGGCGAGCCGGTGCAGGACGACCCCGACGAGGCTGTGGGGATCGGTGAGGACGTCCCAGGAGTTGAAGCGCGGGAACCGTCCGAGGTAGACCCCGATGGCGCTCAGCCCGAGGGCGCTCACCGCGAACGCCCAGCCGACCACGCGCCCGGATCTCGCCTCGACGACGTGATGCACGATGAGCAGCGAGGCCAATCCGAGGGCGAGTCCGGCGCCGGCGAAGGTGCCGATGAGTGCTGCGTCGAACCAGAGCGGCACCCCGTCCGCCCGGCCGAGGTGGACGAAGTCGGTGAGGATGTACGGCGCGTTGGGCAGGAAGAGCAACCAGACCGCACCCAGGACCCACAGCAGCGGACGCGGGCCGCCGCGACCGTGGACGGCCGCCGCCCCGAGCGCGAGCACGAAGGGGATCCAGGCGAGGAACAGGTTCCAGGTGAGGAAGAGGAAGGCGGGCTCGCCGGCCCGGTCCAGCCGCACGGCGAGCAGCCCGATCGCGGCGAGCGACACGAGGACCAGGGAGAGGGCAAGACCCACCAGCCAGTGGACGGTCCGCCGCTGCGGCGGATGGGACCACTCGAGTCGCGCGGGCATGACCAGCAGTCTGCCCGATCCGGCCCGATCGCGGCGTCGTTCGGTGCTCCGGTCCCCCCGACCGCGGGCGCGCCCACCCGTCCCCGCCGTCTGCGGGACCGGTCAGGACCCGTCGTCGCTCGCGTTGACCTCCGCCACGTCGCGTACGTAGGGGGCCCGGAAGTGGGCGATCGCCGCCAGAGCCTGGTCGGTGTCGTCGGCCGGGATCCCCCGGCGGGCGTGCGCCCACCGGACGAACGGCTCCAGCGTCTCCGGCAGCCCGAGCAGCCGGTCGAGGTCGTGGTGCAGGGTGGTCGGCCAGAGGTAGCCGAGCCCCAGCTCGAGCCTGACGGCACTGATCAGCGCCGGGTCGGCCGAGGTCTCCGCGGCGATGCCGTGCAGCGCGTCGACCAGCACGTTCCGATCGGCCCGGTCGGCGACCACCACCCCTTCCGGCGACCCGGCGAAGTCGGCGACCAGGGCCTCGATGTCGGCCGACGACCACTCCCGCCGTTGCCAGCCGCGACCACCGGGCGGGCAGAGTCCGATCGCCCACTCCACCAGCGGACGGGCCTGCGGCCAGCTGTCGGACTCGAACGGCGGGTCGACCGCTCGGCCCACGGCCAGCGCTTCGCTGAGCCAGGTACGCGCGTCGGCGGGGGCGAGATCCCAGGTCTCCATGCCCGTCTCCCCGCTCGCACCCAGCGCCTCCTGGACCTCCGTCAGCGGCGCCGGCACGACGAAGCCGTCCTTGAGCGCGCCGTCGGCGTTGAGGTCGACCAGGCCGATCACCGTGAGATCGGCCTCGCCCACGCGGAGCGACAGGACGATGTCGGTCGAGTCCCGCAGCGGGTCGACGGTCTGCCAGGCAGCCACGGCCTCGGCATCGGCCAGCGGCAGCAACCACGACGGCACCGTCCCAGGGCTCAGCGCCGCGTCCACGTCGTGCTGCAGGCGGGAGTCCGGCAGCAGCCGGGCCACGGTCCAGGCGAGCACCTGCAGCCGGGGGTCGCCCGCGTCGACGAACATCCGGACGAACTCCGCCGGCTGCGGGAGCTCACCGGTCGCTTCCTCACCCGGTGGCTGAGCGTCCGGGTCGAGACCGGCGATCAGTGAGCTGGCCAGCATCACGATGTCGACCGGGTGGCCGGACTCCAACGCCGCCGCGACCTCGTCCTCCAGCTCGGGGGTGGCTTCGGCCTGTCGCCGGGCCTCCTCCTCGGCGGCTCGCTTGCGCGGATCACCGCTCCGCCCGTGACGGGATGAGTTCTTGCGTGTGGCCATGGGTGGTGAGCGTAGTGCTGAGGACCACCGGCGGAGCAGCAGCGACAGGCGGCGCACTTCTGCTGCGTAGTCGCCACGGAAGCGCACCGACTGTGCCGAGGAATTCTTCCCGTCCTGTCGATCGGGCCGCCCGCGGTGCGTAGGAGGGGTGTCAGAATCACTGCGAGGCGAGGAGCCACCACCATGAAGTACGTGCTGATGTACACGAACCGCCCCGACCTGGACGCCTCCGTCCCGCCGGAGCGTCAACAGGCGGTCTACCAGGCCATCTACGCCTGGTTCGGTCAGAATGCGAGCGCCCTGGTCGACGCTGGCGCCGAGCTGCTGGGGCCGGAGACGGCCACCACCGTGCGGTCGGGTGACGGCGGCGCTCCGGTCGTGGTGGACGGCCCGTTCTCCGAAGCCAAGGAGAACATCGGTGGCTTCAGCATCATCGACGTGCCCGACATCGACGCCGCGATAGCGCTGGTGAAGACCTGGCCGTCGCTGGAGCTTCCGGGCGTCGCGATCGAGATCCGGCCGATGGTCGAGGACTACAGCCACATGCCGGACTGAACCGGGCACGGTGGCCGACGAAGGCGCTCCGGACGCGGCGCTCGCGCAGATCGTCCGGGACGAGGCCGGTCTGATCGTCGCCGCCCTGTACCGCCGGATCGGAGACTTCGACGTCGCCGAGGAGTCGGTGCAGGAGGCGGTGGTCGCCGCGCTCCACGCCTGGCGGGTCGGCGGGATCCCACCGAACCCCGGCGCCTGGCTCACGCTGGCCGCTCGGCGGCGGGCGATCGACCGGCTGCGGCGATCCGTCCGCGAGGAGCGGACGGTCGACGCCCTCACGTTCGCCGACAGCCGAGCCCGGTTGCTGGCCGAGGAGGACGCCGACCCGGGCGCGGGGACGCCGGCCGAGGCCACGGCCACGGGCGACGGGGCCGACGAGCGGATCCCCATGCTGTTCGGCTGCTGTCACCCCGCGCTCCGCGTCGAGGCCCGACTCGCCCTGATGCTGCGGGCCGTCGTCGGGCTGACGACGCCCCAGATCGCTCGGGCCTTCCTCGTCCCCGAGGCGACCATGGCCCAGCGGCTGGTCCGGGCGAAGCGGAAGATCGCGGCGGTCGGCATCGCGTTCGAGATCCCCGTCGGCGCTGAGCGAGCCGGTCGGCTCGACGAGGTGCTGACGGCGATCTACCTGACCTACAACGCCGGCTACCTGTCGAGGGCGGACGGCGGGCTGACCGACGACGCGACCTGGCTGGCGGAGCTGCTTGCTCGGGCTCTCCCCGAGGAGCCGGAGGCGTGGGGGCTGCTCGCGCTGCTGACGAACCTGTCGGCGCGGGCCCGTACCCGCTTCGACGGCAGCGGCCGGCTGGTCCTGCTGGCCGACCAGGACCGCACCGACTGGAGCGCTGTCGACCTGGCTCGAGCGGAGGCGTACCTGCGGCGTTCGGCCGAGCTGCGGCGTCCGGGTCGGTTCCAGCTCCAAGCGGCCATCGCCGCCTGCCACGCCGATGCAGCGCGATGGGCGGACACCGACTGGCTGCAGATCCTCACCCTCTATGACCTGCTGCTCACCCACGACCCGTCCCCCGTGGTCCGACTCAACCACGCCATCGCGCTCAGCCACGTGTCCGGACCCGCGCCCGCGTTGGCCGAGCTCAGCCTGATCGCGGATCGACTGGGCGACTACCACCTGCTGCACGCCACCCGAGCGCAGCTCCTGGCCGACCTGGGCGATCGAGACGGCGCGCGGGCCGCGAACCTGCGCGCCCTCGCGCTGACCGACAACCCGGCCGAGCAGGATCTGCTGCGGTCGCGGATCGCGAGCTACGAGGCGTGAGCTCGAACCTCCGGCTCCCATCCCTCGCGCAACCCCCCGGCCGAGTGGGAGCATGTCGCCAGAGCCCACACCGGGATCTGCTCGACCCACCTGTGGAAGGGACACCATGAGCATGAGCTCTCGGCCCGTACTCGACGTCAACGGCAAGCTCTTGGGGACGGGCGCGGCGTTGTTGTGCATCGGTGGCGCCGTCCTGATGACCGGCGCGGCACTGGCCTCGGTCGCGCTCGCGCAAGCCGCCAAGAAGTGGATCGACCAGCTGGAGGAGTCACCGGCGGTGATGGCCCAGCGACACCTGCACCACCTCAGGGTCGCTGCCGAGGCCGGGACCCGGGCCTGGAAGGACGAGACCGCCTGACGCCACCCTCGCCCGCGCTGGTGGCCGAGATCACCGAGAATGGTCTGCTCCAGCCCCTGCCGGAGGCCCGCCCGTCAGCTTGCTGCCGGAGGCTCTCATCCGGTTGTCACGGGCCTCGTGCGTGAGCTCGGCCAGCCCGAGGTGCTCAAGCAGGGGCGGCAGGTGCACCGAGATCCACCCAGTCTCCCTGAGCCACGAGCCAGTCGCGCAGATCCTCGATCGCTCGACGTCGGTAGCGGAGCCTCGTCGACCCGACCTGGCAGACGAGGACCTCGTCGTCGGCCGGGTCGACGTGCATCTCGTACGTCGACGTCCCCGGCGCTGTGGTGAGCCGCCACGGATCAGCCTCGGTACCCGCGCTCATGTCTGTCCCCTCGTCGACACCCTGGTCCGCGTTCGACCGGCCGGACCAGCTACCACTGTGGCCCTTCGTCGCGGGATCATGTCACCCCTCTGCGGGAAAGCCGGCACTTGAGCCCACTCGCCTGCGCCCGGGCCTCAACCGCCGATGATGACCGTCAGGCAGCCGGGTCCGGGTGTGATCGGGGTTCCGTGCAGCGACATGTCCGCCACCCGCGCTGCCGGGAAACCGCCGATCAGCACCGTCATGCTGCCCATCGCGATCCCGTTGGGTGCCGGGCTGACACAGACGATGCCGCCGGGAAGGGCGTTGGCGACGGCGGCCGGCATACCGCCGATCAGCACCGTGGGCACGGCGGCGGCCGGGGTGACAGGGCCACCGACATGCGGCTTGGGCCCATCCATCAGCGGGCAGACGACCATGTCACCGGCACGGAGAGCGGGTCCGGTCGGCATCGGCTCACCTGTCTCTCTGTGATGGGCGGGCTCCGCCCGTGAACGACCAGGCGGCCGTCACGCAGATCTCCCTGTCGACGCCGCGCCGACTCCAGGCTGCGGCCAGGTCCTGCCGAGCAGGAGAGTCAGCCGCGCGTCGATTCGTGCATCGTCGACTGCCCTCTCGGGCAACAGCCCGGGCTCGTGACCCCTGCCGCCGACGACCCACGGCACTAGACTCGTCGAAGCGCCGGTCACCCCGGTCAGTCGTCTGCTCCCGGCGTCGGGGGCGCCGCGTGAGGAGTCCACATGACGGGTGGATCGAACGCCGATCAGCGGGCGCGGGCACGAACTCGTCGGCGCCGGCTGCTGGACGCGGTGGTCGCCCGGACCCTGAAGATGCCGTCCGGCGGCCGTGACTACACGCTGACCGAGAACGTGAGCGTCCCGATGCGCGACGGCGTGCAGCTGCTCGCCGACGTCTACGCGCCCGTGGGGTCGTCCCGCGGCACCGTGCTGATCCGCACCCCGTACGGCCGCCGCACCCCGATCGCGGTGCTGACAGCCGGCTACTACGCCACCCACGGCTACCACGTCGTGAACCAGAGCTGCCGGGGCACCTTCGGCTCCGGCGGCGACTGGCGGCCGTTCGTGACCGAGATCGACGACGGCGCCGACACCGTCTCGTGGCTGCGAGAACAACCCTGGTTCGGTGGCAGGTTCGCGCTCTGCGGCGCCTCCTACCTCGGCTACACCGCGTGGGCCGTGATGACCGACCCGCCCCCGGAGCTGGCCTGCGCCGTGATCGCCGTGTCTGCTCACGACAACCACCAGGTGACGCATCCCGACGGCGCGTTCGCCCTGGAAGCCACCCTGGCGGTGCTGGATGCTCTGCCGCACGTCGAGGACCGCTTCCTCGCGGGTCTCGCCCGCTTCCCCACGGCGACCCGCCGGCTTGGCCCCGGCTTCGAGGAGCTGCCCCTCGTTCGCGCTCAGCAGACGGTGCTCGCCGGCACCGCGATGCCGTACGCCGAGTGGCTCCAGGCTCCCGAGCGCCGATGATCCGGTCTGGCAACCCCTGCGACTGCACCAGGCGCTGGAGCGAACGGCCGTTCCGGTGCTGCTGCACGAAGGATGGTCGGACCCCTTCGTCGAGCAGATGATCGAGCAGTACGCGGTGCTGCGGCGCCGCGGGGTGGACGTCGCCCTCACGATCGGGCCGTGGACCCACGTGGACGTGGCCGCCAAGGCTGCCCGGGTCACCATGCCGGAGACCCTCGACTGGCTGGCCGAGCACCTGGCCGGCACCGGCAGCCGGACACGGACGGCTGCCGTGCGGGTCTACCTGACCGGAGCCGACGAGTGGCGTGACCTGCCCGGGTGGCCGCCGGACACGAAGCCCCACGTGTTCTTCCTGCAGCCGGGCGGAGGGCTGGCCGGCCAGCCGCCCGACTCGGGTGCCGGGCCCTCGACGTTCACGTACGACCCCGCTGCTCCCACCCCGAGCGTGGGCGGTCGGGTGATCAACCCGGTGATCGGCGGTCGACGCGACAACCGCGTACTCGAGCGGCGAACCGACGTGCTGACCTTCACCAGCTCCCCGCTGGAAGAGCCGCTGGAGATCATCGGTACCCCGGAGGTCGAGCTCGCGCACCACAGCGACAACCCGTACGCCGACCTGTTCGTCCGGCTCTGCGAGGTCCGGCGAGACGGCCGCTCCGTCAACCTCTGCGACGGCTTCCGCCGCCTTCGGCCCGAGGACTCCGACGACCTGATCACGATCCGCCTCGAGTCTCTCGCTCACCGCTTCGTCGCCGGCACCCGGATCCGCCTTCAGGTGTCCGGCGGCGCACATCCGCGTCGCGCCAGGAACCTGGGCACCGCTGAGGACCCGGCGACCGGCACCACGCTCGCCTCGTCTCGGCGGACGATCCGTCACGGAGCCGGCGGACTGTCCCGGCTCATCGTGCCGACCTGCCCTCGGTAGGCCGCAGCCCGACGGACCCGCGAAGGCGGCTTGATCGCGGATCACCCTGGGCCGACCTGCCGTGCCGGCCGATAGGATCTCGTGCATCCTGGTCAGGTTCGCCGGTGTCGATCGCCGAGCGCCATCACCCAGGCAGGAGCACGGATGTCACGCACACGGATCCACAACCTGTCCATCTCCCTCGACGGCTTCGCCACCGGCGAGCCGCAGTCCGCCGACGCACCCTTCGGCCACGCGGGCGAGCGTCTGCACGAGTGGATGTTCGCTACCCGGTTCTGGGACGCGAGCGGGACCGTCGGGGTCGACGACGCCTTCGCCGAGCGTCACAGTCACGGCATCGGCGCCGAGATCATGGGTGCGAACAAGTTCGGTCCACCCGGCTGGCAGGACGACCCGGACTGGAAGGGATGGTGGGGCAGCAACCCGCCGTTCCACACGCCGACCTTCGTGCTCACCCACCACCCGCGGCCCCCGCTCGAGATGGAGGGTGGCACCACGTTCCACTTCCTCGATGCCGCCCCGGCCGAGGCGCTCGACACCGCCCGTGAGGCGGCCGACGGTCAGGACGTCCGGATCGGTGGCGGGGCGACCGTCGTGCGGGACTTCCTCGCCGCCGGACTGGTCGACCACATGCATCTCGTTCAGGTCCCGATCGTCCTCGGCCGGGGCGTCCGCATCTGGGACGGGTTGGAGGCTCTGGAGGACGCGTACGCCATCGAGGCGGTCTCCGCGCCGAGCGGCGTCACCCACCTCACCTTCACCCGGAGGGCGACCTCGTGAACGTGATCTCCCACCGCGGGCGGTGCTCGGTGCGCCTCGGGTGAGCACATCACCGATCGCGTTCCGGGAGGACTTGTCGAATCTGGTCGGCGGCCGG